>NZ_FNZB01000002.1 GCF_900109205.1 Sphingomonas sp. OV641
ATGTCCCTTCATCTAAACCAACAATGTCAAAGAGCGACAAAAACCGACGCCCAGTCCAATCCCTCTTTCGTGGGACGACCTCGGCGCCTGGATTTTGATGACCACCGCGACGACCGTTCCGGCCACCGCTGCGGTGACACCCATCTAGGGCGACCGCCCAATACCGTCAAACACTTTTTGCAACCGAAGACGCGAAGCTCCGAAAAACGGAGCGCAATCAAGGGTTTACAGTCTGCTCCCGGCATATGCGCCGCCGCATCATAGACGCTGCAGCCATCGAGAAGCAGCGAATCTGCGGCCCGAATCCGTCTGAATTCTGATGGTCAGGTCGATTCCCTGCAGACGAATCTCCCGCAACCGCGGTCAGCCACTCTCGAATCGCCCCTCGCTCACCAAGCCAGGTCACGCTGCTTCGCTCAAAGCGGCAAGCCTCGCGGCTTACCCGCTGTCACCACGCCGTAGGATTACCACCCGGCGCCGCCCACAAGGGCAGCATCGGTCGCCCTCTTCCGAAACCCGTTACTCTGTGGAGCCGGCGTTTGGTTGCTCGCCGGTCTTTTCGCCGCCTAGCTGGCCCGTGCCATGGTAAGCGCGGCCGCTCTGGCCCCCATCGAACCCGCCACTTTCCTTGCCAGTATGCGGATTGGGATAAGCCCCGCCCTGACTCTCGCCATCGCCGCGCTTTTCGCCCGGGGCCTGGCCGTGCTCATCGGAATCCTTCGGCTTCGCACCGGCTCCATCGGCCTGCATCGGCTGCTTGTCGGTCATCGCGTCCTCCGGAACTCTGCTTCATGATGGAGCGGGCCGATCGGGAACCCTTCGGATCGCCTCCCGCCGTCACTCAATAGCAACGACAGGCGAAGCCCTGTGTTCCTGACGATCCTTGCGGGAACGCCACTGATGCTGATCCATCGCTAATGCGCTGCAGAGACAATAAAGCGAAAGGCCGCCCTCTTTCGAAGGCGGCCTTTCCATTGTCAGCCATTCGCGGCTCTCGTCAGGCGAGAAACTCCACGGTGGAGGTCACGTCCATCAGACTTGCCGCGAGCGGCGTGAGACAATGAGACATTCGACCACCTCCTTTCCGTTGTTGAACGATGCGGCTTATCTGGGGCGCGACGTTGCAATTTCAATGGGTTGCTCCCCGGGCCAAGCGCGCGCCGTCGCTCAAGCTGGCGGCGGGTCGAAATGCCTGCGTCGCTTGCCACATCGCCTGCAGCGCAACAGACCGCCACGACAGGCACAAATCTATGTTGAAGCTCGCGAAACCACGCCGAGGTTCAGACATTTAGCTGGCATGCCGAACTATGTCTTTCGTGTACGTACCCCTGATAATGTGTCTCACCGTGTGCAACGTGATGAGCTGCCGGATCTGGACGCAGCCATGGCCCGGGCGCAACGCTTCGCCCGAACCCTGGTCCGCAACCCGGCGCGGCGCGGCAATCGGGAGATCGGCGGCACGGTGGATGTCGAGATCGCCGACCGTGCCATCGCACGCCTGCTGCTGAGCGAGGTCGCGCATCAGATCTCCTGATGCGATTTGCGGCGCAACTGGTCGACGGTTCGGCAATAGAGCCGCCTTTGACATGGGGCAGTCCCACATTGCACCAGCGGGCCAATGGAAAACTCGCCGCCGGTCTCGCTCGCGATCTACGACCTGGATCGCACGATCACCAGTCTTCCGACCTGGACACCCTATCTGCTGTTCGCGGCCCGGCGGCTGCGGCCGATCCGCTTTGCCCTCCTGCCGGCCGTGGCTGTTTCCGCCGCCGCGCGCGCGCTAGGCATCATCGATCGCGACCGGCTGAAGGAGGCGATGCATCGCTTCCTGCTCGGCCCTTCTCTCTCGCCACAGCAGCTGGAGCCGGTGTCACAGGCGTTTGCGGAATGGATCGTTCGCGCGCACATCAGGCCGGGCGCGCGGACGCAGATGGAGGCTGATCGACGGGAAGGCCGCCGCATCGTGATCGCCACCGCCGCTCACCGATTCTATGCCGATCCGATCGCACGATTGCTTGGTGCGGACGATCTTGTTGCAACCGAGGCATCGCGCGGAATGACGGGCGATATCCAGCCGCTGCTGAATGGCCCGAACTGTTACGGCGACGCCAAGCAGGCGATGATTGCCGCATGGTTCG
Source organism: Sphingomonas sp. OV641 (assembly GCF_900109205.1). Lineage (NCBI taxonomy): Bacteria > Pseudomonadati > Pseudomonadota > Alphaproteobacteria > Sphingomonadales > Sphingomonadaceae > Sphingomonas > Sphingomonas sp. OV641. Next base: position 2,139 of record NZ_FNZB01000002.1, read on the forward strand.
CCCGCAGCGGCATGAACCGTGCGGACACACACATCCGATTCTATTCCGATCACGCCAGCGACCGGCCGACCTTCGACTGGGTCGACGAAGCGGTCGCCGTCAATCCGCATCGCAAGCTGCGCGCGATGGCAGCCGAGCGAGGGTGGCGTGTGGTGGACTGGGGGGGCGGGTCGGGCGGACCTCGACCGGATTGATCCGTCTGCGCTGAGCTTGTCGGTGCAGGTGGGCGGGACACGGACTTTGCGAGGATCAGTCCCGTTGGAGCGAGCGTAAACCGGTGCGTATTCACTCACGCATCGCCGAAGCGTTCCACAATGGCGGCGGCTGCCCGTGCGGAGGCAGGCTGGTCCGTCAGCGAGAAGGTAGCCGCGAGGGCGGCCTGCTGCGCCGCGCGGAAGCGATCGGGCTGACGTACCGCGCGATCCAGCGCCCCAGGCAGCGCACCGACATCACGGATGACCTCGCCAAGCTGCCAGTGCGCAAAGTCCGGGTTGTTCTTCCAATCCGCGCTGCTCGCATCAAGGAAGATGGCAGGGCGCGGCCGCACGATCCATTCATAGATCTGGCTGCTGGCATCCCCAAGGTAGATGTCCGCCGCACGCGTATAGGTCATGTCCACCGAGGCTTCGCTGCCCATGTCGACACGGATATGCGGCAGCTCGCGGTAACGCGCCGCCACATCCCGGCGCCAACGGACGACGCGGTGCTCGACCGACGCGTGAAGTCGCCGCTGCGCGAGCATGACATGGGGCGCGACAACGAGATTATAGTCCGCCTGGCCCGCGAACCACGCGATCACATCCTCACCCATCGTGTACCAGGAGGAAAGCAACGGATCGAAGTGCGGATTGTAGAGCACCGTTGGCCGATCATTGTCGAACAGGCGCGGCGGCGGGGCATCGTCGATCGTGTCGAATTTGGGATAGCCGACGATCACGTGGTTGTCGGGCGTGATCAGCCCTGCGGCCAGCATCCTGTCCCGCACCTTGGCGCCGGACAGCAGGACAAGATCAAACCCGCGCATCACTGCCCGGAAGCCGACAGAGCGGTCGCCGGCGCCATGCGGAATCCACACGAACTTCGGGCGAGTGAGGCCGAACCGGTCACGCAGCAGGAGGGACGTGGTTTCCGGCACGACAATCACGTCGAGCGCGGCAAAGGCGGGCAGGTTCTCGCGCAAGGTCGCGATGCGACGAAAGGGCGCGATGAAGCGTAGCGCGCGGTCCAGCGCCGCCGATACCGCGCCGACCTTCAAGGAAACGAACGTCACCTTGCGCGCGGCGTCGCCCAGAAGCGCGCGAACTTCCCGCTCCTGTACCGATGAGGACGTGAGCACCACCGCCTCCACCCCGGCATAGCGGACGATCTCGGCGATCACCGGCGCTGTATGGCGGATCTGGTGCAGGGCATCGTGGTTGAAAAGGAAACCAACCTTCATGTCCGCCCCTGCCCCTTCATAAAGGCGATCACCGCTTCCGCTGCCCGTGCCGCCGCGCCCGGCGACGTATCGCCGAGGCTAGCGGCCGCCATGGTCTCCTGACGCTCCCGATAGAGCGCGTGACGCTCAGGCGCCGCGTGGATCGCCGCCATCAGGTTTGCCGGATCGTCCACCACGTCGCCCAAATGCCAGTGCGCGAAGCTGGGATCATCACGCCAGTCGATGCCATGCGCGTTCAGGAACACACAGGGTCGCGGGACGGCAAGAAATTCGTACACTTGGCTGCTGACGTCCCCGGCATAGATGTCGGACGCTGCGGCATAGCTCATGTCCACCGAACGATCGGAGCCCGGATCGACCAGCACATTCGCGGTACTGCGGGCGCGCCATCGCTGGCGCAGCTCCTCGCTGCGCCGGCGGAACAGCTTTACATGGGGCGCGACGATCAGGTTCATGGCGGGGTCGGCAGCGAAGCCGGCCAGCATCGGCTCCACGAAGCGATGCCACGATGTCAGCTTGGGCTCCTTATGCGCATTGTAGAGCACCGTGGGTCGCACGGTATCGAACGGCAATGCGCTGGCACGGGCGATATGTGCCGCGGTATCGAGCTTCACCGATCCGGTAAGCGCATAGCCCCCTTCCCTGATCAATCCTTCTGACAGCATCCGCGCCGCCGTCTTGCGCCCGGCGAGCAGCACGAGATCAAAAGTCGCGATGCGCGGGATGAACCCGCGCGCGCGATCGCCAAAGCCGTGCGGACTGTAGATCAAGCGCGGGTGCGTGGCCCCCAAACGGCGCAAGGCAGCGGCCGTGTTCTCCACCGCGAATATCGCGTCATAGCCGTTCAGTTCGGCGATGTTGTCGCGCATCACCATGTCCTTGAACATGCCGAGCCGCTTGATCCGCTGCAGCCCCTGCGTGAGCAGCGACTTGTGCAACGGCCGTTCCTCCAGAACCGGGCCGCCCCATGCCTCTGCGATCCGCCTTAGATGGTGCGGGGTCTCGGGATCGTTATAATGATTGACGATCGTCCAGCCGGTTCGGCGTGCCAGCTCAAGCGCGATGGCCGCGCCGTGGTAGCACTGATAGGCTTCTGCGATATAGAGGAAAGCAATGCGCATCCGCGTGGCCCATAGCGCGGTGGCGAGTGGAAGACAGCCGTTGACGTCCCCCCTTGAAGCAATATCCCCCTTTCGGCGCGCGCTGCGCAATGTCGGCTGGCTGCTGACCGGCAAGGGCGTCGGCGCGATACTCAGCATCGTCTATCTGGCGCTGGCGACACGATCGCTGGGGGTTCAGACCTTCGGCGTCTTCACCCTGATCCTCAGCACCGCACAGGCGGTAGCGGCATTGGTCGGCTTTCAGACGTGGCAGATCGTGGTGCGGTTCGGGATGGCGCATCGCGAGCGCGGCTCCGCTGCCGCCCTCGCGCGCCTTATCCGCTTCTGCCTGGCGCTGGATATCGGCGGCGCGCTGGTCGGCATCATCATCGCTGGCGTCGCTCTATGGCTGATGCAGGGGCATTTCGGCTGGTCTGCCGGGCTCGCCTGGCAGGCATTCGGCTTTTCCGTGGTCCTGTTGCTGTCGGTACGCTCCACCGCAGTGGGCATCCTGCGGCTGCATGACCGCTTCGCCATTGGCGCAGGTGCCGATGCCGTGACGCCGATCGCCCGCTTCGTCGGTGCGGTGATCGCGGTATGGCAGGATGCTAGCGTGACCGGATTCCTGATCGCCTGGGCGGCCGCGGAAGTGCTGACGGCAACCGGCTATTGGATCAGCGCGGCGCGGGTTGCGCCGCACGCGATCGGCGGATGGCGCGGCGTGTCGGAGGCGCCGTCGGAAAACCCGGGCATCTGGCATTTCGCGCTGGTGACCAATCTGAACACGACGGTGAACGCGGCCAGCCGGCAATTTGCGGTGGTGCTCGTCGGTCTGCTCACCGGCGCTGCCGCCGCGGGCAATTATCGCCTCGCCTATCAGCTAAGCCAGTCGCTGGTCCGCCTGGCGGATCTGTTCGCGCGCGGCGTCTTTCCCGAAGTGACCCGCGCCCATGCCAGCCAGCGCCCGGAGGAACTGCGCAAGCTGGTGCGGCAATCGGCCCGGCTGGCATTAGGCGTGGGGCTGGCAACCTGCCTGCTGGTGCCCCCGCTCGGCAAGCCGGCGCTATACCTGATCGCCGGCGAGGCCTATCTCGGCGCCTTTCCGGTGCTCGTGCTGCTGGGCCTGGCCGCCGGACTGGACATCATGGCCGTGGGGTTCGAACCGGTGTTGCTGGGCACGGGCCACGCCGCGCGCGCACTGCGGATCCGGATGTTTTCGGCAGTAGTGCTTTTTTGCCTCGTCTTGCTCCTGATGCCTGGCTTCGGGATCATCGGGGCAGGCGTCGCGTCGCTCGCCGCCTCCGCCGTGGCGCTGATCGCGCTGATGCGTAGCGCCTATGCGCTCACCCGTGCCTGACGGAGCAAGGCGCCCGGCACCTTGAATTTCGCCGCTCCGGTCGCGACCTAAGAGGGCTGAAGAGCAGGTTGGCGCGAGCGGCCGAGAGTTCCGGCCGTGCCGGAGCGTGCCAGGCGAACGACAGGAAGAAAGGGGCAGTTCCACTTCCGCACCGGAAATGCCGCATTTGCGCCCACTTGCGTTGGCAACGGTGGAACACGGTAGGTAACACGGCCGTGTTACGCATTTGTGAGGACGTCAGATTTCGTGAAAGTGCTTTTCCCGACGGGCGTCGCTCTTCATCCCAAGGTTGGGCCGCGCGCCGATCTGATGAGTGATCGAGGCGGCAAGCAGCTGGCCCCCACCCCCAATTCATCCTTCCGCTTCGCCCGGGGCGACGCGCGCGTGGGCATCATCAGCAACCCGCGCAGCCGGCGCAACTGGACTGTCGACCTGGAGCGCAAGATCGGCCCGGGTGTGCTGGCGGCCGCGCCGACGACCAACGAGCAGCTCGTCAAGACATTGCACTCGTTCGCCGAGCAGGAACTGGAACTGCTCGTCATCGACGGCGGCGACGGCACGGTGCGCGACGTGCTGAGCGCGGCGACCGGCATCTACGGCGACGACCTTCCTCCGCTAGCCCTGCTGCCGTCTGGCAAGACCAACGCGTTGGCGCTCGACCTTGGCGTGCCGGTGGGCTGGTCCTTGCAGGACGCGATCGCAGCCCATGCCACTGGACGGATCCAGACCCGCGCGCCGATCGAGATCCGGCGGGACGCCGAGGAACCGCTCTGCGGGTTCATCTTCGGTGTCGGTGGCTTCGTCATGGCGACCGAACTGGCGCAGGGGACCCACCGCCTGGGCGCGATCGACGGGCTGGCCGTTGGCCTGTCGCTGATCGGCGCGGTGGCGCAGACCTGCTTTGGCAGCCTGGCCAATCGCTGGCGCGTCGGCGAACGCGTGGAGATTCTCGATTACGCAACCGGCGAGACGAGCGTCCGCAACCTTTACCTGCTTTTGGGGTCCACGCTGGAGCGCATGCCGCTGGGCATCAAGCCGCTCGGCAAGACCGGCGCGGGGCTGGACGTGCTCGCCGTTGATGCGCCGCCGCGAATGCTGCCGGTGGCCGCCGCAGCGGTAGTCGCCGGGCGCGAGGGCGGATGGCTGCAGCGCCTCGGTTATCACCACGGGCATGGCATTCCGCCAGTGCAGCTGAAGCTGGAACGCGGCTTCATCCTCGACGGCGAAATGTTTCCGGGCGGCACGATCGACGTGCGCACGGGCGCGCCGATCCGGTTCGTCACGCCGTGAACGCGCTTACCGATTTCCTGTCCGGGGAGCTGGACCGTGCCGTGCCTTCCGAGGTGGAACAGGCCGGCCGGGTGATCGCCGGCCGACTGGGCGGCGTGGCTGTCCTGTTCTACGGCTCGGTGCTTCGTACCGGCGATCTGGATGGGCTGCTGGACTTCTACGTGCTGCGCGACGGCAGGTCCCGAAATGCGGTGACGCGCCTGCTGTGGCCTGACGTCAGCTATCACGAAGTGAACGTCGGCGGCACGATCGTGCGGGCGAAGGTCGCGGCAATGCCGCTGGAGACGTTCGCGCGCGCGGCGCAGGGCGGTACGCTGGATACCACTGTGTGGGCCCGCTTCGTTCAGCCGGCGGCACTCGTCTGGACCAAGAACCCGGGCTTTCGCCAGAAGACGCTCGACGCGGTCGCGGAAGCGGCGATGACGGCCGCCCGGTTCGCGGCGCTGCACGGCCCGGAACAGGGCGATGCGATCGATTTCTGGCGCGGCCTGTTCCGAGCGACCTATGCCGCCGAACTGCGCGTCGAAGCGCCAGGCCGTGAGGATCAGATCCTGGGCTTCGACCAGGCGCGCTATCGCAAGCTGCTGCCGCTCGCCTGGCAGGAGGCCGGCATCGCATTCGAGCAGGTTGGCGAGGAGCTCTCGCCGCGCCTGCCCGAACCCGGGATCATCGCGCTTGCCTCCGTATGGCTACGGCTGGAGCGCGCGGGCAAGCGACTGAACCTTGCCCGATTGATGAAGGCCGCCTTCACCTTCGACGGCGCGACGCGCTATGCCGCATGGAAGATCGAGCGGCATACAGGGATGCAGGTCATGGTGACGCCATTCCGGGAACGGCACCCGATCATGGCGGCCCCGGGCGTGCTGTGGCAGCTCTGGCGGCATACGGTGCTGCGGTGATCCCAGCGGCGGTGGTGCTCGCCGGCTCGCGCGGCGGCACCGACCCGGTCGCCAGCCATGCGGGCGTTTCGGACAAGGCGCTGATCGAGCTGGCCGGTACCACCATGCTGGCGCGCGTCCTTCGCGCCCTGGATGAGGCCGGCATCGTCAACGTAGCGGTGGCGGCAAATGCGCCCGGCGTCATCGCCGAAGCCGAACAGCATGGCGCTAACCGCCTGCCAGCGGCGGCGGGCCCGAGCGCCAGTACGGCCGAGGCGCTCGCCACACTCGGCGCGCCGTTGCTGGTGACGACGGGCGACCACGCCCTGCTGCAGCCGAAATGGATTCGGCAATTCCTGGCTGACGTGCCGAGAGAGGCCGACGTGGCGGTGCTGCTCGCACGGCGCGAGGCGGTGGAGCAGGCCGCGCCGGGCTCACGCCGCACCTATCTGCGGTTCGCGGACGGCGACTGGTCGGGCTGCAACCTCTTCCTGCTGGCGACACCGAAGGCCGAGGCAGCGGTTCGGCTGTGGCAGGCGGTGGAGCGCGACCGCAAGCGCCCGTGGCGCATCGTCGGGCGGCTCGGCCCGGGCCTGCTCCTGCGCTATCTGATGGGGCGCTTGTCGCTTTCGGAAGCGATTGCCGCGCTGGGCCGGCGCGCTGGCATCACTGCGGCGGTAGTGGAATGCCGGGATGGGCTGGCCGCCGTTGACGTGGATAAGCCGTCGGATCTGGATTTCGTGCGCGCCTATCTGGCCGGACAGCCAACCGCAGCCTGATCGCGCGGCATCATGCCTGCTCCCGCTCGGCCAGCAAGGGGCTTTGCGGACGGGAGCGGAGCGCCACGACCAGCACGCCCGCCAGCGCCAGCATCGCACCAGCCGCCATCCTGAGATCAAGCCGGTCTCCAGTCAGCACGACGCCGAAGGCGATAGTGAAGAGCGGGGTCATCAGCGTGAGCGGTGCGAGCAGGTTGGCCTCATAGCGGCGGATCAGCCCGTAATAGCTGGTGTGGCCGACGACCGAGACGACCAGCGCGGCGAACAGGACCGCGCCGACGAACGGCCATCCGATCGCCCAGGCGCTCGTCCATTGACCCTGCTCGAAAACCGCCGAGGCAAGCGCCAGCGGCAGGAAGGAGACGAGCCCGACCCATGCCTGAAAGCGCAGCGGTGCGACATCCTCCACCTGCTTCATCAGCACCGCGCCGAGCGAGCCGGTAAAGGCGGCACCGACCACAAACCACAGCCCGGCCGACAGCGCGACGCCGTCGGGGTTCCACACCACCAGCAGAACGCCTGCCAGGGTGAGCGCGATGCCGAGGCCGCGTCGCCAATGGATCCGTTCCCCCAGCATCACGATCGACAGGAGGGTCGTGAACGGCACGCCAATCTGGATCACCACGGCGGCGGCAGATGGGCTGGCCGACTGCAAGCCGATGAACAGCAACGCGAAGTTGCCCGCCCCCATCAACAGACCGATGACGATGATGCGCCAGCGCGGCCGCGGCATCGGCAGCAGCCACGGGATTGTCGCGGCAATCACCACGGCGAAGCGGACAGCGGCAAAGAAAAGCGGCGGAATGCTCCAGTTGCCGACCACGATCTTGCTCAACACATTGCTGTAGCCCCACACGAGGCAGATCAGCACCAGCAAGAGGAAGTCGCGCAGCTTCATGCCGCATCCCGATGGCAGAGCCGACGGCGCGATGCCAGCCATTGCGACCGTCGTGCACTGCGCACGGTGCTGATCGGCTCTGCACCCACCGCAGCAGCGTTAGGCGCGCCCGCGCCGCGAGCGGGTCGGCAGGACCAGACGTTCCACGAAGTTGCGGATCTCCCTGGTGCGCCGCTCCGGCACGATCACCTCGCTGTCCACGCCGAGCCGCCAAGCGAGATCGCGGCGGTCTGGCGCGTCATGCAGCGCCTCGATCAAGGCGGCATGATCGGCCACCGTATCCGCATCCGGGGCAAGGCCATGCTCGATCAGATCGTCGGCCTGGCGCCGCAAGGCAGCCGCGATTTCGTACAGGCTGATCTCCGGGTGGTATTGCACGCCCCAGAACAGGCCGTCGCCGCATCGAATCTCCGCCGCCTGGATCCTGGTGGTCGTGTTGACGCACAGCAACGTGCTCGCCTCCGGAAGGGCGGTCACTTCATCGGTGTGGATGGCGGGCGCGTCGAACACCGGTGGCCGCCCATCGAGCAATGGGTGCCCCGCGCCTTCTTCGGTGAGGTGGAGGCGCCGTGCGAAGCCGGCCTCCCGGCGACCCTTCATGGGGCCGACGCTGCCGCCGGCGGCCACTGTCGCCACCTGCAGGCCGGCGCAGGAGCCGAACGCGGGCGTACCCGACGCGAATACGGCCCGCATGAACTCGACGACGCGGCGCCCTTCGGCCGTCTCGTCGTACAGGTGCAGCGGCGAGCCGGTGAAGAATACGCCGTCCGCCGACTCAAGTGCCTGCCGAGCCGCGCTGTCGATCACCCCGTCCGCCGGCGCGATGCGCGACAGCTTCGCCGCGGGCGCGATGTGGCGCAGCACGGCCTCATAGGTTTCACCGGAGCTTCGGCCGACGGATTCGCGTCGCTTGTCACGGGATTCGGGCGGTTCACTTTCTGCAATCAGGAAATTCAAAGGCTTGCTGGTCACGCATCCATCCTTTTTGGAGCGCTCCCAACGGCTGACGAGCGGGTCCGCTCCGCCAGACGGCCATTCGTCGCCGCGCCGGCAAGCTTCGACACGACAGATTGGCGGAGCGTTGGCGATATCGGCGCCGCGGCGACCGATTATCGGTGAAAGTCAGGCGCCGGGTCGCGCCATGCGGACCCGGCCCTGCGACGTTATCGGCCGACCGCTTCCTTCACCTTGTCGGCGGCTTTCGACAGCAGCCCCTTCTCCGCCTCTTCGGCCTCTTCCTTGGTCTTGAAGGCTGCTCCCTCCGGCTCGGCCGGCGGCGCATAGACGGAGAAGAGCTTCAGGTCGCCGGAGCCCTTGTTGATGACATTGTGCTGCGAGCCCTTGGGCACCACCACCATGTGGTTCGCGCCCGCCTTGGTCGAATGGCCGTCAATCACCACCTGCGCCTCTCCGCTGACGATGAAGGTCGTCTGATCGGCCGGGTGCGTCTCCATGCCGATTTCCTCACCGGCAGGAATGCTCATCAGCACGATCTGGATCTTGCGATCGCGGTACACCTCCTTCTGCCAAAGCGTGTTCCGGTTCGCGAGGTCAATCATGTCCTTGTTGAAGATCGCCATGTTGCTGTCCCTTCGATACGTCTCGGCGAAAGGACGATTGCCGCGCGGTGGCGTTCCCTGATCGTTGTTATTCCGTCGGAATTGCCGCTGCGCGATAGCTCTCGATCATCTGGCGAAGCGGAACCTGTGCCTTCAGCCGGGCGCAGAGCAAGGCGGTGCCGCTCACCTTGCGCTGGGCGAACAGCGTGTCGATGGGCGGCACGTGCCACGTCTGGCGATCGCGTGCCATCGGGGTCGCTTGCTCGCGCACGACCGAGACGAAGCTTCGGTCTCCGAAGTCGAATGGCCCCGGCCGGTGCAGCTCCGCCACGATCACGTCGATCATCCGGTCAACAATGTCGCTGTGTCGCTCGGCCGCCTCTTTGCCGAGGAAGCCGGCGGCGATCGCCGCCTCGCGGACGCGCTGGCGATCATTGTCCAGCGCCGTCATGAGAAGGCGGTGATAGCCAGCGCTGGTTGCCCGCCCGACCGGACGCGCGGCGCCGAAATCGAGCAGCACCAGCCTCCCCGTTTCCGCCTGCCAGCGGTAATTGGCAAAGTTGGGATCCGTTTGCATGAGGCCCCAGTCGAACATCTCGCGCAGCACCAGCGCGATGAGCGCGCTTGCCGCCCGATCGCGGACGGCCTGCGGCTCTGCTTCCAGCACCTCGATCGGCGCGCCGGGAACATATTCCATCGCCAACACCTGCCCCGTGCTGAGCTCCCGCACGGCATCCGGCACGACATAGGCGGGATCATCGCCGATCAGCGCGCGATACCGTTCCAGCATGGCCAGCTCGCGCCCATAATCCGCCTCATCGTGAAGCTGGCGCTTCGCCTCGGTAAGCAGCGGCGCGATGTCTATCTCGCGTGGCAGGAGCCCGGACACACGAAGCAGCGTGGCGACATTATCGACGTCGGCGTCGATGCTGCCGGCAATGCCGGGATATTGCACCTTGATCGCCAGCACGCGCCCGTCCGGAAGTTCCGCACGGTGAACCTGACCGATCGAGGCGGCGGCAATCGGATGCGCTTGGAAATGCCGGAAGCGCCGGCGCCAGTCGCGCCCCCATTCCGCCGCGAGCACGCGCTCAAGCTGCGCCGGGGGCATGTGATGGGCATTGTCGCGCAGCCGGGCCAAGATCTGCGTCAGCTCTGGCGGGAGCAGCTCGCCCGCATCCATCGAGATCATCTGGCCCAGCTTCATGGCCGCACCCCGCAGATGGGACAGCTGGTCGGCGACCCGCGCAGCGTTGGCCGGCGTGAGAAGCAGGTCACCCATCCGGGGGCGCTCGCCCGAGGCCAGCCGGCGGGTGCCCTCCGCCAGCACGCCGCCGGCAACGCCGCCCGCCAGCCGCCCGAAGCGCCCGAAGCGCGACAATCGCCCGCTCGGAACAGCCCGTCCGCGTCGATCGTCCGCCATCATCTACCTTTCATCTCAGACCCACCGGCGAGATCCACCTGATGCGAGCACCGTGCCAGCGTGCCGGCACGCCGCAGCCCCGCATCGATGGGCATCACGACCAACACCAAGCGCCGATCGCGGTGTCGCGTTCCACAAAAGCCGCCCGATGCCTGGCATTCCCATGCACGCCATTGTAGCTGGCGCCCCCCGGCGCGGCGGCATGGTCGCGCGCGCCGCAGTCAAACAGGCGAGAGTGGTTCGTGGTCGACAAGAGCTGGAGCAACACGGGCACCACCGGCTTTCGCATCCGCACGAATGACAGCCCGGAAGAGCGCGAGGCCGAACGGGCACGCGCACGGGAGGAGCGGGCACGCGCACGGGTCGACACCATGGCCGAACGGCTGGAGGCGCGCGCCCGCGCGCGCGAGGAACAGGCGGCCGAACGCGAACGGATCAGGCAGGAACGGCGCGACGCCGAGGCGAAGCTGGCGCTGAGCGACCCGCACAAGGCCGCTGCACAGCGAAGGCGCGGTTCCGGTCGCAAGGATATCGTGCGCGAACAACGCGACACCAGCAATTACGCGATGATCGTCGATGCAGGCAGGATCCGCATGCTCGCGGCGCGCGGAGCGTCCGTCGCGAGCCTGGCCGCAGTGTTCAGCCTGACGGAGGATCAGATTGCCGAGGCGCTGCGCGAGGCTCCGGAGGACCATGGTTGAGGCCGGGAACGGGCGTCGAGCCGCTCCCTTGCATCCGTTCCGGACGTAAAAGGCAGCAAAACTATTGCGCCCTTGAAAACAGTTGCGTTACCTGTTGCGCAACTAGCGCCCTAGCCGCTGATGTTTTCTACAACAGCCCACGTTCAAATTTAAGAATATTACCTACGCAAAGAAGTACGGCTAGCCTTAGCGAGATGCCGCACTGCTTTCCATTAAACAGAACATAACAATTGAGTCGCCCATCATCCGGGAGACATTTAACCATGCAGTTGGCGAGGATGGCAGAAGGTCTTCAATACGGACCGAGCCTGACAACGCGAGATATCGCCCCCCCCGGAACAGCGATCCCCAGCCACCTTCTGGTAGCTGCCAAGCTTCTAGGTGATTTGCGGCAAAAGCAGGAAGCTTTCCTTGGTCGCCCGGGCCTGTTCAGCGACCCCGGTTGGGACATCCTGCTCAGCATCCTGATCGACGAGGGAAGCGGCCGTCCTTCCTACGTCAAGAGCGTGACCATCGCCGCAGGGCTACCCGACACCACCGGGCTCGAGTGGATCAGACGCTTGGAGCTGCACGGGCTGATCATCAGCAAAGCCGACGCAGCAGATCGGCGTCGACGACTGCTTTCGCTTAGCATCAAGGGCCGCAACGGCCTTCTTGGAGTGCTGCGATCCTTTGTCACGTCCGCTCGCCCATGATGGTCGCTGAAACAGCTCGCGACCAAGTGATGGAAGCGCAAGCGCCAGGCGACGTCCGTCCGGCGTGCGACGTGGCGATCAAGCAACAGGGGTGCGCGCTTTCTTCGGACCTGCACCAGTGCGCGCACCATCCGCGGCTGGCGAGATCGATCCGCGAAACTGCCCGCGGGATTGTTCGGGCGCTCGTCAGAGTTGGCCTTATCGAATGACCTTGCGATCATCTCTGTTTCGAAATCGCTAGATTCACCACGTCAGACCGCAAGAAAGCGCGGCACAGGATGGAGCGCTGCAAGTTCATGGATCCGCGCATTACCGCCGCGGCGTAAAGTAGAGCAGCGTAGATTCACATTACTCCATCAGCGGATGGAACCTACTGCCTTCTTCAAGGCAGATTGCTCGGTTTACGACTATTCTCGTCTTTGTAGACGATGCGCGGCAAGTTCACTTCGACTATCACCTTTCCAGTTGATCCTCCGACTCTTGAAGTCGGCTGGTCTTCTTCAACAGGGAGCGAGCCGAAGCCGGAGTCCCAGTCAACATTGCATGGTCATTGTTTATCATGCGCGTGGCGTGGTTCCACTGCAGAAGGCCGCCTCTGCAACGGGCAGGAGAAGAAGCTTGGCGAACATCACATTGCAGACTGGTCAGGAGCTTGCCGTCGGCAACCCGGACGAAGACGATATCTTCATCGGCAACGAGGATAATTTCGACGCGGGCGATATCCTCGTTGGCTATTCCGGGTTCGACCGCTTCCGCTTCTTTGCCGACGGCGATTATGGCGGCCGAACGCAGGTAACCTACGGCGCGTTCGAGCTGCGCAGCGTCGAGCGGCTCGAGGTCACCAACGATTCTACCGCCCAGTTGATTTTCGACATGTCCGGCTCGGCCCAGACCAGCCGCTACGCCGTGACGAACAGCACCAATTCGGTTCGTTTCACCCAGATCGACAATATCAATCCGAACACATCCCTGGACATCATCGACACCACCGATGCGAGCACGACGGATGTCGAAATGCTCTTCCGGGACCGAGTGCTGACGGGCGCAAACGATCAGGTGAGCGTCAACGTGACGCGCACCGACGTCAGCACCGTACGCATCGGCAGCGTCGGCACCGGCAATGCCGGTATCGAGACCGTGAACCTTATGGTGCGCGGCAATTCCGTCATCGATCGGCTGGACACCAATCTCACCACGCTGAACATCAGCGGCACCGGAAGCATCGCCATCGCGACCGCGCTCAACGCGACGGTGCGGACGATTGACGCGACCGGCGCAAGCGGCCGCTTGTCGTTCAGCTTCGCCAACAATTTGGCAGGCGCCAGTGTCATCGGCAGCACGGGCGCGGACACGATCACTGCGGGCGTGGGGGATGACCGCATCGAGACCCGCAGCGGCAACGACTATGTCAACGCGGGCGGCGGCAACAATACGATCAGCGCCGGCGAGGGCAATGACGTGATCGATGCCGGCGGCGGAGAGGATTATATCGATTCCGGCATCGGTGATGACAGGATCTCCGCGGCGGCGGGTCGCAACGTCATCAACGCGGGTCAAGGGCGAGACGTGATCTTCACGGGCGGCGACCGCGACGTGATCGATGGCGGTGACGGCGACGATTATATCGAGAGCGGCGACGCGCCGGCGGCCGGCTTGTTGCGAGAGGAGATTGACGCTGGCGAAGGCAATGATCTTGTCCTCGTCGGCGCAGGGCGGCACGATGTCGACGGCGGGACCGGCAACGACACGATCAGCTTTGGCGACAATCTTGACGCGCGCAACGACGTGTCCGGGATCGCGCTGGATATCGTCAATGGCGGAGCGGGCACCGACACGCTGCAGATCAGCGCGCTCGGCGGATCGGATCAGGACGATGATGCCCGCTTCGAGAACGTCGTTGCCATCGAGACGCTGGAACTGGCGACCGCCGGCGACACGTGGCTGGGCGGCAACAATGGCGCCTTGAACCAGGGCGGGCTCAACAACGCCGAACAGGCCGGGATCAGCCGCATCACGCTGCTCAGTAGCGGGGATGATGTGGTTGACGCCAGCAGCTTCGATCGCGCGCTGCGGATCGGCACGGTGGCAGGGGGTGCGGATACGGTAACATCAGGGCGCGGCGATGATGCGTTCAACTGGGCCGATCAGCTCACGGACGGTGACGATCTGGACGGCGGGGAAGGCGCGGATTCGCTGACGATCAACTTCACCACGACGCTGACCACCGCTAGCCTGTTCAACAATATCGAACAGATCAACCTGTTGAGTGGCTATGGCAGCCGCAACGCGCCGGCGACCTACAATCTCACGCTCGACAACGACAATGCTCCGACGACGGGCGGTCGCCTTTCGGTACGCGCCGTGCAACTGTCCAGCGGGCCGCTGGGCGCGGAAACCCTGACGCTTGATGGCTCAGCGGTCACCAATTTCGCGTTCGACATCTCCGGTGGCGGCGCAAGCGACGTCATCCGAGGCGGCGCGCTGGCGGATACCGTCGCGGCGGGAGGCGGAAGCGATACGCTGATCGGCGTGGGCGGCGATACGCTTGATGGCCAAGGCGGCAGCGATGCGATCATCCTTCTGTCGGGCAACAACGTCGCGCTTGGCGGGGGCGGTGCGGACCGGATCACGCTTGGCACCGGCGCAGACAACGTCAGCGGCGGCGCCGGCAATGACACGATCGTTGCCGGCGACCGCGTGAATGCCGACCAGCTTTCCGCTGCCGACACCATCAATGGCGGCGCCGGCGGGATCGACACCTTGCTCGTGCAGGGTGCCGCGTTGGTCGATGCAGCGTTCACCAATGTTTCCGACATGGAACGGCTGATCGTCGTCGGCACGGGTAGCAATGTCCAGATCGGCAGAGAGGCCGAGGAAAGCGGGATCCGCTCCGTCTATCTGAACAACGCGGCGCGGATCGGCGACACGCTGGACGCCGGGCAATATAGCGCGGATCTGCTGGTCGACGCCTCCGCTGGTGGGAATGACCGTATCATCACCGGCGGCGGCAACGATACCATTGACGCGGGCTCGGGCGATCAGTCCGTCACATCCGGCTCAGGAAACGACACGCTGATCGTTGACGACAGCGAATTCAACACGCGCGACGCGTTCAACGGTGGCGCTGGCGAAGACACGGTTCTGCTGAACAATGTCAGCGCCCTGGGCGATGGTCAGGCAGTCGACGCGGCGGTTAACCTGGACCTCGTCCGCAACGTGGAAGTCTATCGACTTGCCGGCGACGGCAGCGATCCCTCAACCCCGCCTGCGGGCAACGATGCCGATATCTATTCACTCAGCTTCGAGGGCAGCGTCGCGAGCGGCGTTGGCTCGCTCGTGAACATCACAGTGGACAGCTCGCTTCTGGCCGACACGCTCGATACCACGCAGATCACGCTTGATGATGATCTGCTCGATGCCGACTACCAGCTGACAATCCGGGGCTCCGCCGCCACGACGGAGGTCTTCAAGAACAACATCGGCACGAACAATAACATCCGGTTCCAGGGCGGCGCTGGCGTTGATCGGCTGTATGTGAATGGTGGCGATCTCGGATCAACGATCACGTTCAACGGCAATGCCGGAACAGATGCCGTGGTGCAGACCGGTGGTCTGATCACCGACGACAGCTATGGCGATGCCGATAACGATACCGTTGGTGTCCGCGGCGTGGAAATCCTGGAGAGCACGGCAGCAACCGCCGTGAATGCTATTCTGGGTGATCGCGCGTCTGCATCCGGGCTGCAAACGGTCAACTTCTCTGACCAGAACAATCGCCTTTTCCTGGATGGCGGTTTCACCACGGCATTGACGATCAATCTTGCCGGCGGCGACGACACTGTTACCGGGGCGTTCAACGGCTCGGTCTCAGGCGCCGCCGTCACCTTTGTCGGTGAAGCGAGTGCATTTACCAACGGTGACACTCTGCAAGGCGGGTCGGGCAGCGGCGACGTTGCGCAGATCATTGTCGCCGCCGATAATCAGATCGCCGATCTCACCAATCTGACCGAGGTGGAAACCATCAGCATGGTGGTCGGCGCATCGGCATCCTCCGTGTTTACCTCTACGACGTTGGTGCTGGACACCAGCGCGGACGATATCGCCGGCGATACACAGACCATCTCCGCCGCTGGAAACGCCGGCACCTTCGGCGACGCTTATTTCATCAACGCTGCCGCAGCGACAGCCAATCTCGTCGTCAATCTGGCGACGGCCGGCACGCCGAACGTCGACTATGTCATCAGCGGCTCCGGCAACGACGTCATCGATCTTGGCGCGGCTGGATCCGGCGGGTTCACCTACGGCTTCGGATTGCCGGCAGATCAGGATCGCATCGCCGCTGGGGCGGGCAATGATCGCGTCACAGGCGTGGCGGGATCGATCTCGACTGGTATCGGGGATGACAATGTGCTGCTCAGCGGCGCGGGTATCGATCAGGACTCGCGCGTCAATCTGGGTGCCGGTGATGACATTGCGACGCTCAGTGGCGGCGATGACCGCGTGCAGGGCGATGCCGGAAGCGACACGCTCGACGGCGGTGCCGGCAGCGATGTGCTCAGCGGCGGCGCGGGCCAGGATACCATGCTGGGCGGTGCCGGCGATGACGTGATCCATGGCGGCGCGGAGGCGGACACGCTCACAGGCGGAGCCGGCCGTGACGTGTTTGTCTTCACATCCGGCCTGGATAGCGCAACGCCGCAGACGCGGGATACGGTAACCGATTTCGTATCGGGCACCGATCGCATTGATCTCCGCTCACTACAGGAAGCAGTGGGGCTGGGCTCGGTCGAATTCCTCGGCAACGTTCTCGACTTCGCCGACGCCCAAACCTCCGTCACGGCCGGAGAAGGCGCTCTCCAGGTGGTGTTCGAGACGAACCGGAGCATCCTGTGGGCAGACGTCAACGATGACGGAGTTCTGGATGGCCTGGACATCCAGATCAAACTGGACGGTGTTACCTCGCTGACGGCGCAAGACGTGTTCGCCGTCGCTGGGCAAAGCACCGTCACTGGCGGAGGGATCGCGGGGTTCGAGGCAGCGTATGGCTTCAACACTGCCTTCTTCATCCAGGATGCGGCCACCACCATTCTGCCGTAAGCCGACACATCCTCTCCCCGGAGACGACCGGGGAGAGATCGTAACAAATTGGCGCGTCTGCTGGACCAGCGGGCGCGCCGATCTGCTTATCGTTTCGCGCGAGCAACGCCCTGCCCCCTTCGCTAACGGAACGCTTGGCCTCTGTTTTTCAAGCTTTCAGCCGACAGCGACAAGAACATAAGCCGTTTGGCTTATTTTTGCTCGCGGAGCGCGTCCGCTCGTATTGACAAAACAACCCTTGGCCATGACAGCTTTCCCTAACGACAAGGATCCGCGCCGTTCCGGGTGACAGGAGCCAGGCGGAGTGTCTTCACGGCACATGGGAGAGGATGTTGGGGTGTTCGATCGTGGAGCGCGTGCGCGTTCCTTTGCCGGACCGTGACGTCTTCATGGATTGATCACGGAGGCTTTCATGGCTCGATTGAAGTTCGGCGCGTTCATCGCCCCTCACCATCCCATCGGTGAGCACCCCATGCTCCAGATGCGCAGCGACATTCAGCTGGCGAAGCATCTGGACGAACTTGGCTTTGACGAATTCTGGGTCGGCGAACACCATTCGACAGGCTGGGAAGTGATCGCCTCGCCCGAACTGTTCCTGGCCGCCGTTGGTGAGCAGACCCAGCGTATCCGGCTGGGCACCGGCGTCGTCTCTCTTCCGTACCACCACCCCTTCAACGTCGCGCAGCGCATCGTGCAGCTTGACCATATGACGCGTGGCCGCGTGATCTTCGGCACCGGCCCGGGAGCATTGCCGTCGGACGCTTATATGCTCGGCATCGATCCGATGACCCAGCGCGACCGGCAGGACGAGGCGATCGGCGTTATCCGGCGCCTGTTTGCCGGCGAGCGCGTGACGCACGAGAGCGATTGGTTCACCCTGCGAGACGCGCGGCTGCAGCTGTTCCCATTGCAGGAAGAGATGCCCTTCGTCGTCGCCTCGTCGATCAGCCCGTCGGGCATGACGCTGGCGGGCAAATACGGCATCGGCGCGCTCTCGATCGGGTCGAATTCCGAGGCCGGGCTTGCCGCGCTGCCGACGCAATGGAGCTTTGCGGAAGACGCGGCAGCGAAGTCGGGCAATACGGTGCGCCGTGACGACTGGCGGGTGCTGATGTCGTGGCATATCGCCGAAACGCGCGAAGAGGCACGGGCGCAGGCCGGTGCCGGGCTGATGAAATGGCACAATGAATATACGGTCGGCACGCTGATGCGCCCCGGTGCCCAGCCCTTCACGTCTCCGGATCAGGCCGTGGATCAGACCGCCTTCGTGGACGGCGCCGCCGCCGTGATCGGCACGCCCGACGACCTCGTCGCGGCGATCCGCAAGCTGCACGCCTCTGCTGGCGGCTTTGGAACGGTGCTCGGCTTCGCGCACGACTGGGCCAATCGCGAGAACACCATGCGCAGCTGGGATCTGGTCGCCCGCTACGTCATTCCGGAGATCCACGGGCTGCTCGAAGGGTATCGCACCTCACGCCAATACGTGATCGACCACCGCGAATCGTTCGAGCGCGCCGGCCAGGCGGTGCTCTCCAAGATAATGTCGCATGAAGGCGCGGCCGCCGCCCTCAAGGCAGGCCAGGAAGGCGGCGTCGCGATGCGTTCGCCGAACGCGCCGGATCTCAACAAGGCCGCAGAGGCGCTGAAGAACTGATCGTCGGCGACGGCGACGACACACCCCAGGAAAGGATGCCGCATGTCGATCGACTTTGAAATTCCGGAAGACGCCAAGGCGATCCGCGCCAAGGTTCGCCAATGGGTCCAGGACGAGTGCAAGCCGGCCGAACAGCGGCTTGTCGCCGGCGAGGATTACAAGACCGTGCTGGGCGAGCTTCGCGCCAAGGCGCGGGCACAGGGGCTATGGTGCCCCTTCATCCCGAAGGAATATGGCGGCATGGGCCTTGGGCCGCTGGCCAATGCGCTTGTCCAGATGGAACTCGGTGAAAGCCATCTCGGCGCCTTGTCGATGAACACGCAAGGGCCAGACGATGCCACCATGATGACCTTGCTGGCGCACGGCACCGAGCATCAGAAGGAGAAGTACCTCAAGCCACTGCTCAATGGCGAAAAGCGCATTTGCTATTCCATGACGGAGAAAGCTGCGGGCGCCGACGCCACCGGCATGCAGACCCGGGCGGTAAAGGACGGCAACGAGAATTATGTGCTGAACGGGGAGAAGTGGTTCTCCTCCGCCGCGAGCGTTGCAGACATCGCGCTCGTCATGGCGATGACCGATCCGGATGCGCCGCGACATCAGCGTTATTCGACGTTTATCGTCGAGCTGCCGAACCCCGGCTATCGCATTATCCGCGATATCGAGACGATGGCGGTGCACGGCCCGTTGAGCGAGGTGCTGGGCGGCGGCCATTCCGAGGTCGAGATCAAGGATCTGGTCGTTCCGGCCGAAGATCTGCTGGGCGGCGAGGGCAACGGCTTCAACATGGGCCAGCATCGCCTCGCCTACGGCCGCCTGCGTCACGGCATGCACAATGTCTCGATGGCACAGCGCGCGCTCGATCTGGCGACGGCGCATGTCGTGAAGCGTGAGACATTCGGCAAGCTGCTGAAGGAGCGGCAGGGCGTTCAGTGGATGCTCGCCGATTGCGCCGCGGAGATCTACAAGGCGCGGCTTATGCTGCTCCACATCGCCTACAAGGCGGAAAAAGGGGCGGACATCCGCCAGGAAAACTCGATCGCCAAGATTTTCCTCGCCAATATGGTGCATCAGGTGGTGGACACGGCGATCCAGCTGCACGGCGCGCTCGGCTTCAGCCTCGATACGCCGCTTGCCGCATGGTACACCCACATCCGCTCGCAGCGCCTGGTGGATGGTCCGGACGAGGTGCATCGCTGGACGGTGGGGCGCAACGTCATCAAGGCGTTCGAGCGGGACGGCACGACTGCCGCAGCCTGCGGCGGGGACCTGCTCTGACACGATCGGGAGGGCGCCGCTCAGGCGGCCCCTCCCTCTTTGACCATTGTCGGTCCGGCAGCCGGGGGGCCGATCGGGTCAAACTCGGGAGCTGCAGGGAGGGCAGCTTCGGAACCGGCGAAGGGGTCGTCCGATGAACATGCAACAAACCTTCCCTCAAGAACGAACGAACGCCCGCCTGGTCACTGGCTGGAAGCTCGACCGGATCGATCGCGCCAGCCTTCTTGCCCGCTTTACACCCCTGTTCCCGGACGTGGTTGCCGATCATGTGACGCTTCGATCGGGCACGGACGCCAACACGCCCCTGCCGCTTGACCAGCGCGGCGAGATCATCGGGGAGATCGACGATCGTGAAGGTGTGCAGGCGCTTGTGGTGCGGATCGGCGGGACATGCGTCAGGGAAGATGAGGGTACTTTCCACATCACCTGGTCGCTTGATCGGGCGCGGGGCCGACATGCGCGGGAAAGCAACGATGTGATCGCGCGGCTCGGCTGGCGGCCGCTCGCGGAACTCATCCCGATCCGTTTGCATCCCGCCCGCTTTTAACGGATCACCTGCAGGCGCAGGAGCGACCGGGAAAACTCGTCTTCCGTCTGGCGAATCAGCGCGGAAGCAATCCGGACAGCAAGGGCGGCAGTTCGCGCGCCAGAAAGCCGACCGGGCCGCTGCGCATCGCCAGCGTCCGACCCGCTTCGCCGTGCAGCCAAACGCCCCAAGCGGCCGCGTCGAACAGCGGCAGGCCACGCGCGACGAGGCCACCGATGGCGCCGACCAGCACGTCGCCGGAGCCGCCAGTACCCAGCCCCGGCCCGCCACCGGCATATTGGAGCAGGTCGCCCCTGGCGGGCGCAATCACCGATTGCGCGTCCTTGAGCACAACGACTGCGCCGAACCGTCGCGCCACATCGCCTGCGTGGCGTTGAAGGTCGCTGCGCACCTCATCTTCGTCACAGCCGAGCAGGCCAGCCATCTCGCCGGGGTGAGGCGTCATGACGAGTCGTCCGCGTAGTGGCTCAAGCACCGTCTCCATGCCATGGAGGCATGCGACTGCGGCGGCATCAAGGATCATCGGGACCTCGACCGGCCCTTGTGCCACGCGGCTGACGAGGCGAGCAGCCGCCGCCTTGTCGGTCATTCCCGGACCGATGAGGGCGACGTCGACGCGGGTGAGCGCCTGTTCCAGCGTCTGCGGCGGATCGTCCGCAATCTCGCCGGCCGCATCCTCCGGCAGCGCCAGAACACGCGCCTCGGGAAAGCGCACGCCCAAGGGGATCGCCGCCGACGCGATCGTTGCGAGCTGGATCTTTCCTGCACCCACCCGAAGGGCTGCCTCCCCAGTCAGGGCGATGGCGCCAGGCACGTGCGCAGATCCGCCGACCACCAGCAGGCGGCCGCGCGCGTCCTTGTCCGTGCCTGCGTCGATCGCCTTGATGGGGTGGGTTGCCCGCCAGGCGGCATCCAGCGGAATCACCGCCGCACCGCCGCGGCATCGGGCTCCGCAGTAACGGCCACGCTGCTCGTATCCACCGCCCGCACATCATTGTACCGCACCAGCGCCAGCTTGCCGGATGCGCCAAGCGTCGGATCGAAGCGATACTCGGTGACCGAGCAATTCGCGACTTCGCCGGTACGGTCGATCGCGATGATCTCCTCCTCCGTCATGTTCTCAATGACATAGCGCAGGCAAAGCACCACCACCTGATGCGCGACAATCATCACCCGCTGTCCGGCATGATGCAGGGCGACCGTGTCCATCAACGCGCGGAGCCGAAGGATCACATCGCACCAGCTCTCGCCGCCAGGGGGCCGGTGATAGAATTTGCCCAGCAGCCGGCGGAACTCCGCCTGATCCGGCTGGATCGCGGCGATCCCCCGCGTCGTCAGCCCGTCGAGGATGCCGAACTCCTTTTCGCGCAGCCGCTCATCAAGGCAGATCGGCTCGTCACCGGCCGCGCCGCCGGCAGCGCGAAAGAGCCGCGCCGTCTCACGGGCGCGCACATAAGGAGAAGCGAGCAACACCTCCGGCCGTTCGTTTGGCGCCTGTGCCGCAAACCATGAGCCCAGCGCGGACGCCTGAGCCTCGCCGCGCGGGGAAAGAGGCACATCCACGTCACGCGCCGTCAAGGCGATGCGATGTTCCCCGGCACTGTATGCCGCCTGTCGCGCGACGTTGCCGGCACTTTCACCATGCCGCACGATCCATAGCCGCTCAGGCCAGCGTCCGGCCATCGACCACCTCTGATCCGCTGAATCTCACCATTGCAGGTCCATCTCCGTCTCTCCGATGTCCAAGCATGGGAGCGGCAGAGAGTTCCCGACCGGGGATGCGGCGCCGGTCAGGACCGGCGTGCGAACCAGATGATGTGCGTGGCGCCCTTGCCATTGTCGCGCGCGCGCACGCGCACCTCGTCCACACCAAAACCGGCCTGCGACAGGCGGCGCGCGAAGACGGGATCGGGCGCGGCCGACCAGACCGCCAGAACGCCGCCGGGCTTCAGCGCGTGTCTGGCCGCGGCCAGGCCGCGGATGGAGTAGATGCCGTCATTGGCCGGACGGGTGAGGCCATCCGGGCCGTTATCCACGTCCAGCATGATC
Organism: Sphingomonas sp. OV641; assembly: GCF_900109205.1. Lineage (NCBI taxonomy): Bacteria > Pseudomonadati > Pseudomonadota > Alphaproteobacteria > Sphingomonadales > Sphingomonadaceae > Sphingomonas > Sphingomonas sp. OV641. The sequence continues at coordinate 24,882 of NZ_FNZB01000002.1, forward strand.
GCATCATAGCTGCCGGCGGCGCGCCGGATCGCCTCCCCGACGTCGCCCATTTCCAGCGTGACGCGCGGATCGTCGAGGCATCCGGCGGTGAGATCGGCCATCGGGCCGCGCGCCCATTCGATAATGCCGGGCACCAGCTCGGCAACGGTGATTCCCGCGTCCGGGCCGAGTCGATCGAGAACGGCACGCAGCGTGAAGCCCATGCCATAGCCACCGATCAGCAGCCGGGGCGCGGGATGCCCGGCCAGCCGATCGCATGTCATGGTGCCAAGCGCGACTTCAGAGCCGCTCATCCGCGTGCTCATCAGCTCGTTGCGATCGAGCACGATCATGAAGTCAGCGCCGCGCCGGAACAGCCGCAGTGGCGGTCCGCCCGGGACCTCCGCGATGCCGATCAGCTCCCGCGGGGTCACCCGCGCTGGCGCGCCTTGCGTGCAGCGTAGCGTGCGTCGCGCGCGGCCTTCAGCTCCGCCGGCGTCGGCACCTTGATCGGAGCGGCACGACGGGCGGCGGCGAGTCGCTCCGCCTCCGCATCGGCTTCGGCCTGGGCCTTGGCGCGCGCTTCCGCCCGGGCTGCCTTCTCGCTTTCGATCGCCGCGCGGTGCGCCGCACGACGCTCAGCCGCTGCCGTCTCACGCGCCTCTAGCGCGGCGGCGCGGGCTGCTGCTGCCTCCGGATCAAGCGCCGGTTTGTTGCGCAGTTTTTCCAGTGCGCGCTGCTTTGCTTCTCGGGACGCGGTTGCGCGTTCGCCGAAGTTGGGAATCTTAGCTCCTGCCATGCCGGCGCTCGTTAGCAGAAACTGGCGCAGGAGAAAGGGTTAATCCGGCCGACCCGGATCAACCGACCGGTCCGCGACCCGACGCCGAGGGGCAAACCAACACCCTAAACGCCTGAACCGCCATGCTTTCGCCGGCCGCGGGCAACACTCGGCCGGGCGAGAATCGGCCGCCCACGTACCGCTTCCGGCTCGACGTGGCCTGTTTTGGGTGGAATGGCGTTGCCGCGGCCTTCGGTCGGTTCAACAGCATTCCAATCAGGAAATTCGATGCACGGTACGTGGAAGAAGCCGCGGAGTGGAAACAGGATTACCGTCATCGCCGCCCTGGCGCTGCTCGCCGGCGTGGGATCAACCCTGGCGTTCACGTCCAGGCAGCCGGCGGACACCGCGGATCCCATCACGTCCAAGATGCGCCCGCTGCCCGTGACCCGCGCAGACCCGCCGCGCGTGAATTACCAGCAGCTCGATCGGCGGATCGCGCGGCTGATGCAGGAGCCGAACATGGTCGGCCTTGCCGTCGCCACGGTGGAGCGCGGCCGGCTGCGCTTCATCCGTGGCTATGGCGAGACGCAGGCGGGATCGGGCGATCCGGTCACGCCGGACACGGTGTTCCGCTGGGCATCGCTGTCCAAGGGCGTGGCATCGGCCCTGGTCACCAAGCTGGCGGGCGAGAACCGCCTGTCGCTGGACGCGCCGCTGTCCGCCATGGGCACCACCCTCACCCTGCCCGGCGACACGCACAACGCCACGGTGGCGGACCTGCTGTCCCATCGGCTGGGGCTGGTCCGCAATGCCTGGGACGACCGGCTGGAGGCGGGCGCCGATCCCAAGGCGATCCGTGCGGAGCTTGGCACCCTGCCCCCGTTCTGCAAGCCGGGTACCTGCTACGCCTATCAGAATATCGCCTATGACGCGGCGTCGGAGATCGTGGAGCGAACGACGGGTCAGGATTATGCCACCGCCGCGCGCGCACGACTGTTCACCCCATTGGGCATGAGCAACGCCAGCGTAGGTCGTGCTGGTCTGGAGGCAGCGGCGAGCTGGGCCAAGCCCCATCACATGGCGCGCAGGCCAGTGAGCGTGAACGATTATTATTATCGAGTCCCCGCCGCCGGCGGGGTGAATTCATCCGTCCGCGATCTCACACGCTGGATGCTGGCCCAGATGGGAGCCGCGCCGAAGGTGCTGCCGCAGCCGCTGCTGGAAGCGATGCACCGCCCGCGCGTCGACACGCCGCCGCACGGCCCGCGCGCGGCGATGGATCGCGCGCTCACCGACGCGGCTTACGGCCTGGGCTGGCGCAGCTACCATTATGCCGGCCACAGCCTGGTCGGACATCGCGGCTCGGTCGACGGATATGGATCACTGATCCTGTTCGACCCGGCCGATCACAGCGGCATCGTGATGCTGTGGAACAGCAACCGGCATGTCGCCGCGCGGCTTCAGCTGGAATTCTTCGACATGCTGTACGGGCTCGCCCCGACAGACTGGCTGGAACTGCCGGACAAGCCGCTGACCCGGTAAGGCGCGCTGGCGCCCTTGTGGATCAAAGCCGGTTCCCGGCGATTGTCTGTGCATGACCAGAAGCGCAGCAGGCGAGCGACCGACCGAGATCGAGCTGAAGCTGGAGACTGATGCCAATGCGGCCGCGTCGCTGCGCCAATCGGCGATGCTGACCGGCAGCGCCGGGTCGGAACGGGAGCAGTTCACCACCTATTTCGATACGCCCGATGCGGATCTGCGCGCCGCTGGCGTCTCGCTGCGGGTGCGCCGGATCGGCGAGCGCCACATCCAGACCATCAAGGCCGGCGGCCCTGCCACGGCCGGCATCTTCGCCCGCCCGGAATGGGAGCGGGAGATTGCGGGGCCTGGCCCCGACATGGACGACCTCGCACCGCTGCATGGCGTGGTGGGCGACAGCGCCCCCGTTCGCCTGCGTCCCGTGTTCACCATCGCTGTCCGGCGCCATAGCTGGGAGATCGAGCGCTCCGGTACCGCGATCGAGCTGGTCGCGGACGAGGGGACGGTTTCCGTAGAAGACCGCCACGCCGCGGTGGCCGAGATCGAAGCCGAGTTGATGAGCGGCGACCCCGCGGCATTGTTCGCGCTCGCGCGGGACCTAGGCCGCGAGGTGCCGCTGCGCCTTGGCGTGCTGACAAAGGCAGAGCGCGGTTATCGCCTGGCGGAAAACCTGCTGCACCGGCCGGCCAAGGCAGAGCGCGTCGAACTGGACGAAGGAGCGAATGTCGCACAGGCGTTCGCCGCAATTGCCGGTTCATGCCTGCGCCAGTTTCGCCTCAACGAAGACGCGCTGCGCAAGAACCCGCAGCCGGATGCCCTGCATCAGGCGCGGGTCGCGCTGCGACGGCTGCGGTCGGCCCTGTCGATCTTCAAGCCCGTGCTCGCCGACGACCGCTTCGACCATTTCGCGGCGGAGCTACGCCGGCTGGCCCATGCGCTTGGCGAGGCACGCGATCTCGACGTGCTGGTAGGACGGCTGGGCCCGAACGCCGACCCCGCGATCCACACCGCCCGCGAGCAGGCCTATGCCGCTGCCTTGGCCACGCTCGATACGCAGCGGACGCGCGACCTGATGATCGACCTGGTTGCCTGGATCACGGTTGGTGAGTGGCGCGTACGTCCGGTCGATCCGGCCGTGGTCGAGCAGCCGGCCGAAGATTTCGCCGCCGCCTCGCTCCGCCGACTACGTCGCCGGCTTAAGAAGCGTGGGCAGGATCTCGACACGCTGGACGATGAGCAGCGGCATCGCGTTCGCATTCTCGCCAAGAAGCTGCGTTATGTTGCGGAGTTCTTCGAAAGCCTGTTCACGGGCAAGAAGGCCCGGCGGCGCTACAAGGCGTTTCGCAAGCGGCTGGCCGCGCTTCAGGAGGACCTGGGCGAACTGAACGACCTTGCCACCGCGCCGGCGCTGCTGAAGCGGTTCGATCTCGACGAACAAGCCTGCTCGCCGGATCGCCGCGAAGCGCTGATCGCGGATGCGGCGAAGGCGCATCGCTCGCTGATCAAGGCCGAACGCTTCTGGTAAGCGGGATCAGACGCTCCACTCCGCAACGTCCGCCTGCTCGCCGATCAATGCCAGCCCATGCGCGATTGACGTCAGCTCATTCCCCGATGCGATCCGCTCACCGCCGAACCGGCGTTCGAAGATCGCGCGGATTGCCGGGATCAGCGACGACCCGCCCGTCAGGAACACCCGGTCGATCGCGCGCGGCTCCATCCCGGCCCGGACGAGCGCCGTCTCCATCGTTTCCTCGATGCGGCGCAGGTCGGCCGCGATCCATTGTTCAAAGTCGGCGCGGGTGACCGGTGCGGCGATCGAGACCCCACCGCCCTCGAAGCGGAAAAACGCTTCCTCGGCCTGCGACAATTCCCGCTTCACCCGCCCGACCGCGTCATAGAGCGGAAAACCCTGTTCGTTCTCGATCAGCGCAATCATGCGCCCGACGGCCTTGCGATCGCTGGCGTCGCGCTGTAGCCGGCGCAGTTCCTCAAGGGTGCGACGATTGCGCATCAGGGCAAGCCGCGACCAATCGGCGAAATCGGCGAAATAGCCGCCAGGTATGTCCAGCAGCTTCCCGAATGAGCGGTAGGTCGTGCCCTTGCCGATCAGTGGCAGGACCAGCCGGTCCATCAGCCGCTGATCGAAGCGATCGCCGGCGATGCCGATGCCGGCGGAGGACAGCGGTACACAGCGGCGGGCGGTGCCGGGCTCCGCCACGCGGACGATCGAGAAGTCCGTCGTGCCGCCGCCAAAATCCGCAACCAGGATGGTCGCGGGCTCGGTCAGTTGCGCGGCATAGCTGTAGGCGGCGCCAAGCGGCTCATAGACATAGTGGATGCTGGTGCCGAACCCGTGGAACATCGCGTCGTAACGCTGCCGCGCGAGTGCTTCGTCGGGGCGGGCGCCGGCATATTGCACCGGACGGCCGATGACGATCCGCGATGGCCGGGCATCCAGCCGGCCGCCGGCATGGCCGACCAGCCTGCGCAGGAACCGCTGGCCTAGATCTTCGAAGCGGAACGGCTTGCCGAAGATCAGCGCGCGCTCGAACGTCGCGCTGGCCGCCACCGTCTTGAACGATTGCACGAACCTGCTGTCGAGCGGCGAGCCGAGATATTCCTCGATCGCCCAAGGGCCCGCTTCATGCGCCACGCCGTTCCAGCCGGAATCGTCTTCCCAGAAGCACAAGGCGGAACGGAACACCGGCCCGTGGAACGCCTCACCCGCAAAATCGACCAATCGCGAGTCGCCGGCGCCGTCGGCCTGAGCGACGACGGTATTGGTCGTGCCGAAATCCACGCCGAGCGCGGGCGCGCCTTTGTCCACGATCTGCTCCTCTGTCGTGGCCGGATGAGCCGCCATGCGGGATGGCGCTTGGCGGGGCGCCATTACTGGCGTCCGCGCGATGTTCAATGCCAGCAATGAGAAGCATTGCCGCGAGAGGGGGGGGTGTGCCGTCAGGAAAGCGAGCGTCTTATCCTGACATCTATGATCCCCGGCCCGGCGCGCCGCAGCGCGGACGGGCCCGGGCGGAAGCGATCAGCGACCGGTCTGCTTCTGCGCCGCCGGATCCACCGAAGGCGCCCCGCTGGCCGGCGTGGCGGTGTTGGCGATGTCGCCGGTCTGGCCACGCACGTCCTTTTCCACGGCGTCCACGGCATTCGCGGCGCCCGGCGCGGCCCCGCCGCCACCCTCGACCGCATTGCCGCCCTCGGTCGCCGCCGGCGCACCAGCCGCAGGCGCGGCGGGCAGCGGCAGGTTGGAGCCCTGCTGGTTGAGATAGGCGAGGAGATTAGCGCGATCCTGCGGGTTCGACAGGCCGGCGAAGGTCATCTTCGTGCCCGGTGCGAACTTACGCGGGCTTGTGAGCCACGCGTTCATCTTCTCGAAGTCCCAGGTGCCGCCGACCTTCTTCAGCGCATCCGTATAGGCGAAGCCCGCATGGCCGGCGACCGGCTTGCCCAGCGTCGCATACAGGTTCGGGCCGATACCGGCCGCGCCACCCTGCGTGGCGGTGTGGCACGCGGCGCACTTCTTGAACACGTCCGCGCCCTTGGCGGGATCAGCGGTGCCGAGCAGCGATGCGATCGGCACTTCGGCGGCAGCCCCGCCGCCTTCTTCCTCAGCGGCCTCAATGGCGTAACCCGGCTTCTCGACCTCGCCCGAGTGGAAGACCATGCCGCCGACGATCGACAGCCCAAGCGCGGCGCCGCAGGCAGCAAGAACCCAGCCTGCAATCGTGTTGGTCCGATCATCCATGTCGTGCGGTTACCCCTCCAAAGTCGTGCGTCCATAGAAAAGCCGTCAACGGTCGGCAAGCGCTTGAGACGAAGATGATCGTCGCTTAGCGGGCAGATCGATGGAAAATTTCGCCGCGCCCGCCCGTCCGATCGTTGCCGACATGATCGCCGCCGCCTCCCAAGCGCCCGAACGCACCGTTGCGTTCCAGGGCGCGCCGGGCGCCAACAGCCATGTCGCGGTGAGCGAAGCCTTTCCCGATGCCCTGCCGCTGCCGTGCTTTTCCTTCGAGGATGCGATCGATGCGGTGAAGCGCGGGACGGCGGACCGGGCGATGATCCCGATCGAGAATTCGCTGCACGGCCGGGTGGCGGACATCCACTTCCTGCTGCCCGAATCGGGGCTGGTGATCACCGGCGAGCACTTCCTGCCGATCCGCCATGCCCTGATGGGCGTGGGCACGCGCGACGACGTGCGCGAGGCGATGAGCCACCCGCAGGCGCTGGGGCAGTGCCGCCACTGGCTGAAGGCGCACGATATCCGCCCCGTGTCCTACCCCGACACCGCCGGCGCCGCCGCGCTGGTGGCGGAACAGGCGGATGCCGGCATCGCCGCGCTCGCCCCGCCGGCTGCCGCGGGGATCTATGGCCTGAACCTGCTCGCCACCGACATCGCGGACGCGGACCACAACATGACCCGCTTCGTCGTCCTCGCGCGCGGTGGCCGCCCGGCGGCGGGCGAGGGGCCGTGGATGACCACCTTCATCTTCGAGGTGAAGAACGTTCCCGCAGCGCTCTACAAGGCGCTGGGCGGCTTCGCCACCAATGGCGTCAACATGACGAAGCTGGAAAGCTACCAGCGAGGCGGCACTTTCGCGGCGACCGATTTCTACTGCGACATCGAAGGCAAGCCGGGCGACGAGAATGTCGACCGCGCGCTGGAGGAACTGGGCTTTCAGACGAAATGGGTCCGCATCCTCGGCACGTACCGGCAGGCGCGCAAGCGCGGCTGAAAACATCGCAACCGGCGCCACTGCTACGCGGCGCACCTTGCGTCCCGCTCCTCCTGTCGTATCACTCGCAACGACAGAGTGAACGGGAGCGGGGTGAGAATGCGCAAGATGTTGCTGGCGGGCGTGGTCCTCGCCCTATCCACCGGGGCAGCGGCGCAGGGCACGCCAAGCGCGCCGCGCGCGGCCAAGAAGCCGCATGAGGTGAAATCCCCCAACGGCATCCGCAACGACGAATATTACTGGCTGCGCGACGACACGCGCAAGAACCCGGACATGCTGGCCTATCTGCAGGCCGAGAACGCCTATGCCGACGCGCAGCTCGCCACGCTGAAGCCGCTTCAGGACACATTGTACCAGGAGACGGTGAGCCACATCAAACAGGATGACAGCTCCGTTCCCTATCGGAAGAACGGCTATTGGTATCAGACCCGCTTCGACACCGGGGCCGACTATCCGGTGATCGAGCGCCGCAAGGGCGATCGCGATGCCCCGGCGGAACTGATGTTCGACCAGCCGGCGATGGCCAAGGGGCACAGCTTCTTCGCGCTGTCGGATTGGGCGGTCAGCCCCGACAACCGCCTGGTCGCCTATGCCGAGGACCTGGTCGGCCGCCGGCAATATACGGTGAAGGTGAAGGACCTCGCGACCGGGCAGCTCCTGGCCGACACAATCACCAATGCGGAACCCAACATCGTTTGGGCCGGCGACAATCGCACGATCCTGTACGTCGCCAAGGATCCCACGACGCTCCGTGGCTACAAGGTGATGGCGCATGTCCTGGGCACGCCGGTGCAGCAGGACAGGACGCTGTACGAAGAGAAGGACGACACCTTCCAGATGGGGATCACGCGCACCAGCGATGATCGCTTCATCTGCATCGTCGTCCAGTCCACCGTCAGCGACGAGCAACGCTGCGCCCCCGCGGCCACGCCTGCGACGTTCCAGACACTTGCGCCGCGCAAGCGTGAGCTGCGCTACCAGGCGGATCATATGGACGGTCGCTGGATCGTCCGCACGAACCTTCGCGCCAAGAACTATACGCTGATGACCGTCGCAGACGGCGCGGCCGGTGGCGGCACGGCTTCGTGGAAGGACCTGACACCCGCCAGCGACGCCGTCTTCATCGAAGGCTTCAAGCCGTTCACCGGCTTCATCGCCGTTGATCAGCGCGAGGGCGGCAACCGCATGATCCGGGTGCTCGATTCCGCTGGCAAGTCGCTGCCGGTAAAGGCCGATGAGCCCGCTTATCGCATGGCACTGGACGTCAACGAGGAGCCGGATACCCCCTGGGTGCGCTACACCTATGGCTCGCTGGTGACGCCGACCACCACCTATGAGGTGAATGCGAAAACGGGCGAGCGGCGCGTGCTGAAGGTCGCGCCGGTGCCCGGCTATGATCCCGCCAATTACGTCACGGAGCGCGTCTGGGCGACCGCGCGCGACGGCACGAAGATCCCGGTCAGCCTCGTGCACCGCAAGGACGTGAAGCGCGACGGCACCGCGCCGCTGTTCCAATATGCCTATGGCAGCTACGGCAATTCGATGGACCCGGCGGTCGATCCCGGGCGGATCGGCCTGCTCGATCGCGGCGTCGTCTATGCCCTCGCCCACATCCGCGGCGGTCAGGAAATGGGCCGCCAATGGTATGATGACGGCCATCTGCTGAACAAGAAGAACAGCTTCACCGACTTCATCGACGTGACCCGCTATCTCGTGGCGCAGAAATATGCCGCAAAGGGCCGCGTCGCCGCCATGGGCGGATCCGCCGGCGGGCTGCTGATGGGTGCAGTCGCGAACATGGCACCCGAGGATTACAAGGTGATCGTGGCCCAGGTGCCGTTTGTCGACGTGGTGACCACGATGCTCGACGCGTCGATCCCGCTCACCACGTTCGAATATGACGAATGGGGCAACCCGGCGCAGAAGCAATATTATGAGTATATGCTGAGCTACTCGCCTTATGATCAGGTGGCGGCGAAGGCCTATCCCGCCATGTATGTCGGCACCGGCCTGTGGGACAGCCAGGTGCAATATTACGAGCCGGCCAAGTGGGTCGCGCGCCTGCGCGACAAGAAGACGGACAACAATCCGCTGCTGTTCCGCGTGAACATGGAAGCCGGCCATGGCGGCAAGTCCGGCCGGTTCGAACGCTATCGCCAGAATGCCGAATGGGGCGCGTTCGTGCTTCAGCAGTTGGACGTGGTGGGCTGAGGCTTGGCATGACGGTCCTGTGCGGGCCCTTCTGAGACGCTTCAGTCCCGCCACACACAGGCTGCGTCATCCCACCCCCTCGGCGCCGCGTGCGGCGTCGCTGGGAGCGGGCTCGTGCCGGGATCCACTGTTCCGTACCTTCGGTAGCGTGAGGTCCGTGGAGCGCTGGATGCTGGGACAAGCCCGGCATGACGGTGGGGGACGAAACTTGGTTGGCCTTAGCTGAACAAGCGCCCTTTGCTTCCCGGCGAAGGCTGGGGCCCCAGTAGGATAAGTCATGGAATGCGCAGCGTGCTATCACGCGCGTCTTTCCAACTGGACCCCGGCCTTCGCCGGGGAACTGGTTCGGATCAGATGGATCTGACTTCAAGCGCCGGGTGGCCCCGAGCCGCAATCTTGCTGCTCTCTTCGCAGGGCTGGCCGGCGGAGGGGTGATCAGCCTTCGTTCGCCCAGAGCGTCAGCAGCGTGTGCGCGATGGCATAGGTAGGCGGCGCGACGAACGGCCCCTCACCCGCGAGCGATGCGCGCACTTCCTCGCGCGTGAACCAACCGGCCTTTTCCAGCTCATTCTCGTCGAGCGTGATCGCATCATCCTCGGCAATGCCGACACAGGCGATCATCAGTTGCGACGGGAACGGCCAGGGCTGGCTCGCCACATAACGGACGCCGGAAACGCGCACGCCGGCCTCCTCTTGAATCTCGCGCGCGACAGCCTCCTCGATCGACTCGCCCGGCTCCAGAAAGCCGGCGAGCGCGGAATAGCGACCGGCGGGCCAGCTTGGCTGACGTCCGAGCAGGGCGCGCCCGTCATGCTCGGCGATCATGATCACCACCGGGTCGACGCGCGGAAAATGCTCGGTCGAACAATTCCCGCATTTACGGCCCCAGCCGGCACGGAACGGCGTGGTCAGCGTACCGCAATTGGCACAGAAGCGGTGCCGCGCATTCCAGTCGAGCACCGCGCGCGCCATGGCATAAGTGGCGGCCTCACCGGGCGCGAGCTGGTCAAGCGCGCGGAACAGCGCGGGTGAACGCAGCGGCGGAGCAGGCACGCCTTCCGGCGCGGCGGCGAAGCGCGGCCGCCCCTCGTCAAAGCCGAGCAGCACGATATGCGCGTCGTCCGCCGCCTCCGTCACCATCGTCCAGCCAAGGCGGCCATCCTCGGTGATTTCGGGATCATAGCCGTCCAGCTTGAGCAGCCGGGCGCGCCAGTCGCCCATGGCGGCGGCAAAGGCCTCCGCATCGTTGCGGTGATCGGCAACGCGGCTGAGCGTGCCGCCCGTGAAGCCCGGCACGCTCATCGCGCGGTCAACCGCTGCATGTCACGCGCCAGGGCGGCGGATACGTTTCGCCGAACCGGCCATTTATCATCCGGGAAATATTGCACCATCACCGTTCCTCGCATCTTCCTGACCGGATCGACCCAGGCGATGGTGCCCGCGGCACCGCCCCAGCCGAATGTTCCCTTGGACGGCACGCCGCCCGGCGCATTTTCGAGATAAACCGAGCCGCCGGCACCGAACCCCATGCGCGCCGACATGACCCCGCCCGTTCCGTCGCCCAGCCCGCCGAACGTCACGCCGGGCGGAAGGAGGTTCGACATGGCGAGCGCCACCGTTTCCGCCTTCATCACCCGCCGCCCGTCCAGCGTGCCGCCGTTCGCCAGCATGTGGAGGAAACGATCATAGTCGCGCGCGCTGGAAACCAGCCCCGCGCCACCATAGGGAAAGCTGGGCGGCTTGAGGTACACCGACGTCGCCGCGCGATCGATCGGCGCGCGAACATCCCCGACGAACACGTAGTTGGTGGACAATCGCCCCACCTCGCTCGCCGGGACGCTCCAGTAGGTCGATCGCATGTTCAGCGGGCCGAGAAGGCGCGTCTGCACGAAGCGGTCGAATGGCATGCCGCTCGCCTGCTCGATCACCGCGCCCAGCACGTCGAGGCCAATGGAATAATGCCATTTGGTGCCCGGTTCGGCGATCAGCGGCACCGCCGCCACCCGGTTGGCGAATTCTGCGAGCGTGGTCGGGCGAGCGGTGCGCGCCTTGGCCTCCATCTGCGCGTTCACCTGTGCCGGCACGATGCCGCGCCGCTCATATTCCTGCAGCAGCGGCCCCTTGGCATTGATGCTGTAGCCAAGGCCGGCACTGTGGGTGAGCAGGTGGCGGATCAGGATCGGCTTCTTCGCCGGCACGCTGTCCAGCGAGGTATCGGGGCTGGTCAGCACCCGCATGTTGGCGAAAGCGGGAATATATTTGCTCAGCGGATCATCCAGGCCGATCCGCCCGTCCTCCACCAGGAGCATCGCCGCCATGCCCGTCACCGGCTTGGTCATGGAATAGATCCGCCACAGGCTGTCCGGACCGGCCAGTGGCGCGCCCGGATCGTCGGAGATGCGGCCGGCGGAAACGAACTGCGGCGGGGCGTCGCCAACGCCGAACGCACCCACCACGCCCGGCATCTTGCCGCTGGCGACATAGCCATCAAACAGGGCCTGCGTTTCGCGAAGCAGCGGGTTTGCGCCGGGCGCCGCGGCGACAGAAGGGGCAGGGGCAGGTTGCGGTGCCGGCTGCGCCTGACGCGCGTCGCCCGTCGTGGCGGCGAATGCCAGCAACACCATGGTGCCGCCCAGCCAAAGCGTTCTCATTGCACCCTCCCTATCGCCTCTGCGGCCTTTGCGAAGACGGTCGGCAATCCCGCGGACGCGAGATCGTCGACCGGCCACCATTCGCCCCCGGCCTGCGCTGAATGCGCGTCCCCGCGCGCCACGGCAAGCGCGAGTTCGAGGGTGAAATGGGTAAAGCCATGGCTGACCACATGGTTCAACATCGCCCAGTCCAACGCCGCCGGTGCCCCTTGCAGCCCGGGCGCGGCGGGCTCCCAGGGCCCCGTCGGCAAGGCGCGCATGCCTCCAAGCAGCCCCTTCGCCGGACGGCGGACCAGCAGCACCTCGCGCGCCGAAGAGGAAAGACCATCGCTGCCGCCACGCTCCAGCCAGAAGATGGTGCCGAACCGCGCCGGCCGGGGCTTCTTCGCCGGCTTGACCGGAAACGCCTCCTCCTCTCCTGCCTGGTGCGCGGCGCAATCACGGGCGAGCGGGCACAGGAGACACTTGGGCTTTCGCGGCGAGCAGATGACGGAGCCGAGATCCATCATCGCCTGGGCGAAATCGCCTGCGCGCCGATCGGGCGTCACCTGCTCCGCCGCCGCCCGGACCGCGCGCTTTCCCGCGGCGCGGAACAGGCGGGACACGACACGTTCGACATTGGCGTCGATCACGACGGCGCGCTGGCCGAACGCGATCGCCGCCACGGCCGCCGCCGTATAGTCTCCCAGCCCCGGCAGGCCACGCAGCGCGTCTTCCGTTCCAGGCAGGCGACCGCCATGATCGGCGACGATCGCCTTTGCCGCCCGCACGAGATTGCGGGCACGGGCGTAATAGCCAAGCCCCGCCCAGGCCGCCATCACCTCCGCCTCGTCGGCGGCGGCGAGGCTGGCGACATCAGGCCATCGCGCCACCCATGCCTCGAAGCGCGGGCGCACGGTGGCGACCGTTGTCTGCTGAAGCATCACTTCCGACAGCCAGACCCGATAGGGATCGGGCGTTACGCCCGGCGGTGCCCGCCATGGCAGGGTGCGGGCATGACGATCATACCAGTCGAGCAGTCTGTCGGCGATCGAGCGCTTGGCGTCCACGCCCCGGCTATGGCATGGGGCGCCAGATGAGCAAGCGGGTGCGAGCGTCCCAATCCCAGCCGGAACCCGCGCGATCAAACCGTTCGCGCCCGGTATCCGAGCTGCTGCCCAGCGTCGGCGGCGCGGCATTCCGCCGTTTCGGCTTCGTGCAATCGTCGATCGTGACCCGCTGGCCCGATATCGTGGGCGAAAAGCTTGCCGCGGCGAGCGCTCCCGAATCGATCAAGTTTCCGGTCGGCAAGAAGCAGGACGGCACGCTTAGCCTGATGGTCCGCAGCGCCCATGCGGTGATGATCCAGCATGTCGTGCCGGAGATCATCGAGCGAGTGAACCTGTTCTTCGGCTATCCCGCCATCGCCAAGGTCGCCATCCGCCAGGGCGATGTGGCGCCGCGGCCCAAGCCGCGCCCCTCGCCTGCACCGCGCCCGGTTCCGGTCGAGTTGGGGCAAAGCCTCAAAAGCATCGAAGACCCTGAGCTCAAGGCCGTGCTGGAGGCGCTTGCCGCCGGCGTCGGCGCTTTCCATGGATTGCCCACCGTCAAATGACAAAGCTGCTTGCCCTGGCCGCCCTGGCCCTCGCCGCGCCACTGACTGCCGCGACCCAGAAACCGTGGACGGCGACCGCCGCTCTCGCGCCATCGGGCAGCTTCGTCATCGGCAACCCCAAGGCGAAGGTGAAGCTGATCGAATATGTCAGCTACACCTGCCCGCATTGCGCGCATTTCTCGCGTGATTCCGCGCCCGTGCTGAGGGGCAAGATGATCGCGTCCGGATCCACCAGCCTGGAGGTGCGCAGTTCCATCCACGATCGCTACGATCTGGTCGCCGCCACGCTGGCGCGCTGCGCCGGGCCGGGGCTGTTCCCCAAGATCCATGACCTGCTGTTCACGCGGCAGGAGGAATGGCTGAAGCAGGCGGCGGCCTTCGATCAGGCATCGGGCCAGGCCAATGCCGGCAAGTCCCAGCCGCAGATCATGCGCGCGCTCGCCGATGGTGCCGGGCTGACCGGCATCGCCAAAGCCGCGGGCATGACCGATAGCGCCATCGCCGCCTGCTTCGCCAACGAGGCGAATGTCGCCAAGACGCTTCAGGTGGCGCAGGCAATGCAGGGCAAGATCACCGGCACGCCGACCTTTGAACTGAACGGCAAGCTGATCCAGAATACCGACTGGGCCGGGCTGGAACCGATGCTGCGCGCCGCCGGCGCCAAGTGATTGATACGGAGTGATAGCATGAAATTGCGTTTTGCCGCGACCACCCCTCTCCTCGCCTGCGCGCTTGCGATGCTCGCCGCCTGCGGAGACAGCGGCAACAGCAACGCCGCCGCACCCAACTCGATCGCCGCCACCGCGGCGCCGGCCGGGCAGGACTGGACTCAGGTCGTCTCCAAAACGGCAGACGGCGGCTATGTGATGGGCAATCCCGACGCGCCGCTGAAGCTGGTCGAATATGGATCGCGCACTTGCCCGACCTGCGGCAATTTCGGCCGGACCGGCACCCGCCCGCTCGAAGACACTTACATCAAGAGCGGCAAGGTCTCCTATGAGTTCCGGGACTTCCTGGTCCACGCGCCGGACCTTGGCGTCGCGATCCTGGGCCAGTGCGCCGGCGAGACGCCGTTCTTTCCGATCCTGGAGCAGATGTTCGTCGAGCAGAACCAATTTCTCGAGAAGCTGGAAAGCGTGCCGGCCGACTTTCAGCAGCGCCTGCAGGGCATGAGCCCAGCGCAGCAGGCGACCGCCTGGGTCGAGCATCTGGGCTATATCGACTTCGTGAAGCAGCGCGGGCTGACCGAAGCGCAGGCGCGCCAGTGCCTGTCCGACACGAAGCGGATCGAGGATCTCGCCAAGGTTTCCGAAGTCGCGATGCGCGACAAGGAAGTGACCGGGACGCCGACCTTCATCCTGAACGGCGAGAAGCTGGACGCGGCAAGCTGGCCACAGATCGAGCAGGCGCTGAAGGCTGCCGGCGCCTGATGCGGGGCTGAGCGGCGTCAACAGGGCAGGGACGACGACCTACGTGGGGCGGCGTCCGGCCCTATGCGTCGTCCGGCCCTGATCGCAGAAGTGGCTTAGATCGCTGCCCAGGCGGCGGTCTCATCTTCGTGCCGGCGGGTGACAACCAGATCCCCCGCCGTGCCTCGCGACAGGTCAACGGTCACCTGCCCGGTCCATTCCACCGTTGCGTTGCCGCTCAGCGTCACCATGCCCGCCTCACTGGCGGAGGCGCGCACCAGGCCGCCGCGGTTGCGCACCGTTACCGTCCGGTCGAACAGCAGGCGTCCCGTCAGCCCGGCAACAAAGGTCGCCGCGCCCATCGCACTGCCACAGGCATTGGTGAGCCCCACGCCCCGTTCAAACGTGCGCACGTACAGCTCGCCGCCCGTCCGCACCTCCACGAAGGAGACATTGGCGCGGTTGGGCAGCCATGCCGGCGCGGCTTCGCAAATCTCGCCGATGCGCACGAGTTCGGCCTCGTCCACCTGATCAACAAAGGCGATAAGATGCGGATTCGGCATCGCGACTGCGGTGAAGCGCAGGTCAGATGACAGCCGCGCAATCACTGCCTCCCGAATGCGCTCACCCTCGCCTTCCAGCGGCCAGTCGCGCACGTCCAGCGTCGCCGGCCCGGCCGTCTCACGCACGGTATAGACGCCCGGCGCCAGATCAGCGTCCCGCGCCACCGCCGCCCGGCTCGTCTTCAGCCGCACCACCGCCTGCGGGCGACCGGTCGCCTCCAGCCCCGCGCGTGCCACGCAGCGCAGGCCGTTGAGGCAGGTTTCGGGTTCGGAGCCGTCGGCGTTGAAGATCCGCATGCCGAAGGCGGCCTCATCATCCCCGCCGGTCAGCAGCAGGATGCCGTCACCCCCCACCGGCCCCGACCGATTCGCCAAAGCGCGCGCGGCCTGCGCCCATTCCTGATCGGCCAGCGCAAGGGCGCGGGCGTCGATCAAAGCGAAATCATTGCCGGAGCCATGGCACTTGGTGATGTCGAAACGCATGGCCGCGGCTTATCTGCCGGCCGGGCAGCCGCCGCAAGCCTTGGCCACAACGCGATCAATCGATCCGATAGTGATCGGCAAGGCGATCCAGCGCCATGGTCAGCACCAGCCGCCCGGACCGCGCCGGCCAGCCAAGCGACTTTTCCGCGACCGGCAGCCCCTCCCCCGCGCAGACCACGCGCCACAGGACATCGCTGAGCCCCCGCCCCACGGCGCCCACCGCGGCATCGAAGCGGCGCTTGGCAGCAAGGTGCGCGGCGGTTGCGTCCAGCCCCTGACCCGCGCCGCCATCGACCCGCGCCGACCAGCGCATCGTCACTGCCGGGCCGATTGCCGCGCGCTCGTAATCGGCCCGCAGCCGCTCGCCCGCCGCGATCTGCCGCGCATCCAGTAAGCCCCGCGCGCCAAGCCACGACAAGGGCGATTCGGCGAGGTTCACCGTGACGCTGCGGCCGCCCCGGCCCGCTTTCCCCGGCAGAAGTCGGCCATCACGATCAATCCCACGCTCCACGAGCATCTGCATGCCTGTTCTCCGTTTGTTCGAAGCAGATGCATGGCACGAAGCGCGGCTTGTAGGACAGGCCGTCAGCGCGCGTCGTGGCGCAGTCGCAGCCAGGCGCCCAGCGCCCACCATGACAGGGCCCAGAGCGCGCCGGCGCTCCAGCCGGCCAGAACATCGCTAGGCCAGTGAACGCCCAGGTACACGCGACTGGCACCGATCATCAGCACCAGCGCGATCGTCGCGCCGAACAGGAACCATCGCGCGGTGCGTCGCGGCACGATCTGCATCACCGTCAGCGCAATGGTCAGGTAGATGATCGCGCTGTTCCCGGCATGACCGCTGGGGAAGCTGGCCGAGGCGACTTCCACCAGATGATCGACCAGCGCCGGCCGCTCGCGCGCCACCAGCTGCTTGCCAAGCGAGATAGCGACCGAACCGCTGAGCGTGCCGCCGAACACCAGCGCGGCGGTAAGGAAGTGGCGGCTCGCCAGCAGGAACCCGATCGTCAGGGCAGCGACCATGGTCAGCACCGTGCCGCCGCCCAGCGCGGTAATATCGATCATTACCCCCTGCAGCCACACCGGGCCGATCGGCGTGGACAGATCGCCGGACGTGCGCAGCGCCAGCATGATGGCGTGATCAAACTCGAACTGCGTACCCCGGGCGATCGTCATGCCGAGCAGCGCGATGATGAGGATCGCGCCGGCGACGGTGGCCAGCGCGATGAACGAATAGGGCGGGTGGGTGACCCCCGCCGGTGCGGTCTGGTCCGGTGTCGCCGGTGTTTCGGCGAGGATCTCGAGCGGGGATTCGTCGTGCATGGTTGGGGTGTAGCAGGGGCACGAGCGAAGGTGTCCTCCTTAGGCGCTGAGTTCTTGCCCCATGAGCGGCCGAGCCGCTGCGCGCGCAGTGACCCGGCCGACAACCCTGCTCCCGGCCTGAGCTCTTCCGCTGGCGCGGCGTTAATCGATGTAAATGCCGACGACCTTCCAGGCACCGTCCTCCCGGCTAAGCGACAAGGTTTCGGTTGCGCCGGGCTTGTTGGCGAAGTCGGTGCGGAATTGGACGGTGCGATAGCCATTTGGCGGAGCCGGCGTGTCCACGTCGCTGAGCAGCGTGCGCGACAGCACGGCGCCGAGCGGCACGCGCGCCTTTTCGGACGCCGACTGCCAGTTCGCGACGCTGTTGACCGACCGGAACGATTTCGCCGTCCCGGCCCAGCTTGACTGCCAATCGGCATTGTCGACCAGCGCCAGCCAATCACGCGCGGCCTTCGAAACGGGGGTTTCCGCCACAGCGTTCGAGCTTGTCGCGGCGGATGATTCCGGTGCCTGCACGGGTGCGATGATAGAAAGCAGAACGGCAGCGATTGCGATCATGATGGTTCCTCCTGCTGCCCAGACCAGCCGGCGCGGCAATCGCGACGACGGTGAGGGCTGGGATCCGAGTTGATCGCCCGGCACGAACCCGGCAGCCCCGATCGGCATGTCCGCGATGATTTCGGGGGCCGGCCCCTCGGCCTCGCGCAGCAGCCGCGCCGCTTCCTTGCTGCTCGATACGGAGAGCTTGCGCCGCGCATCGCGCAGCCGTTCGTTGATGGTGTGAACCGACAGGCCGAAATGCCGCGCGAGCGATTTGGCGTCATGGCCGACGAGAAGCAGACGCAGGGTCTGCTTCTCCTTCTCCGTCAGCGCATCGTACCCCTCGATCATCATATCCGTCGTCAGCTGACCCAAAGTCAGCCAACGCTAGGGTATCGCTCCACTGCCCGCGACCCCCAAAAGGCTTGTACCCCCAGCGAAAATGCGGGCCTGCGCACATGTGCAGGGCGGATCGCACGTGCTTCCGGCCTGATTGTAGCCACTAAACGGCTCATCCCATCATGCCCGGCTCGTACCGACATCCACGGTGACGCGAACCTCAATGCAACGCAGGCACGAGGCCCCGACAGTGACGCTCCCGTCAGTCGTGCTCCCGCCCACCAGCGCCCATGTACAATTCGCGGCCCTGATCCTCGTACACGCCGCTCATCTTCGCCATACCGGCCTCCGCCTCGGCGGTGGCGAGGAAGCCTTCGCTGCCCTGGTTCTGCAGCCGGGCGAAATCGCGCACTTCCTGCGTGATCTTCATCGAGCAGAATTTCGGCCCGCACATCGAGCAGAAATGCGCCGTCTTCGCGCCCTCTGCCGGCAGCGTCTGGTCGTGATATTGCTCCGCCGTCTCGGGATCGAGCGACAGGTTGAACTGGTCGCGCCAGCGGAACTCGAACCGCGCGCGCGACAGGGCATCGTCGCGCAGCTTCGCCGCCGGGTGACCCTTCGCCAGATCCGCCGCATGCGCCGCGAGCTTGTACGTCACCACGCCGACCTTCACGTCGTCGCGATCGGGCAGGCCGAGATGCTCCTTGGGCGTCACGTAACAGAGCATCGCCGTGCCGTACCAGCCGATCATCGCCGCGCCGATGCCGCTGGTGATATGGTCGTAGCCCGGCGCGATGTCGGTCGTCAGCGGCCCGAGCGTGTAGAAGGGCGCCTCGCCGCACACCTCCAGCTGCTTGTCCATATTTTCCTTGATCTTGTGCATCGGCACATGGCCGGGGCCCTCGATCATCACCTGCACGTCCTGCGCCCAGGCGCGGTGGGTCAGTTCGCCCAGCGTATAAAGCTCGGCGAACTGCGCCTCGTCATTGGCGTCGGCGATCGAGCCGGGGCGCAGGCCGTCGCCGAGCGAATAGGCGATGTCATACGCCTTCATGATCTCGGTGATCTCGTCGAACCGCTGGTAGAGGAAGCTCTCCTTGTGGTGCGCGAGGCACCATTTCGCCATGATCGAGCCGCCGCGGCTGACGATGCCGGTGACGCGCTTGGCGGTGAGCGGCACGTAGGGCAGGCGCACGCCGGCGTGGATGGTGAAATAATCGACGCCCTGTTCGGCCTGCTCGATCAGTGTGTCGCGGAAGATCTCCCACGTCAGGTCCTCGGCGATGCCGCCCACCTTCTCCAGCGCCTGGTAGATCGGCACGGTGCCGATCGGCACGGGGGAGTTGCGGATGATCCATTCGCGCGTGTCGTGGATGTTGCGACCGGTGGAGAGGTCCATCACCGTATCCGCGCCCCAGCGGATCGCCCAGACGAGCTTGTCCACCTCGCTGGCGACGTTCGACGCGACCGCGGAATTGCCGATATTGGCGTTGATCTTCACCAGGAAATTGCGGCCGATCGCCATCGGCTCGGATTCGGGATGGTTGATGTTGTTGGGGATGATCGCCCGGCCGCGCGCGATCTCATCGCGGACGAATTCGGGCGTCACGTAATCGGGGATCGCCGCGCCGAAGCTGTTGCCGTCGCGGACGTATTCGCGGAGCATCTCGCGGCCGAGATTTTCGCGCGTGGCGACATATTCCATTTCGGGGGTGATGATGCCGCGCTTGGCGTAATGCATCTGGCTGACGTTGGCGCCGGGCTTGGCGCGGAGCGGGCGCTTGACGACATTCGGGAAGGGCTGGACGCCGCCCGAACGGTCGGGGCCGAGCTGGCCGTTATCCTCGGGGCGGATCTCGCGGGCGTCGTACGCCTCGACATCGCCGCGCGCCATGATCCAGTCGCGGCGCAGCTGGGGGAGACCGGCCATGATGTCGATGTGGGCGGCGGGGTCGCTGTAGGGGCCGGAGGTGTCGTAGACGTTGAGCGGGGGTTCGCCCGACGACGGCTCCAGATCGATCGCGCGCATCGCGACCTTCAGCGGACCGACGTGGATCTTGCGCGATCCGCGGATCGGGCCGGTGGTTACGCCGATTTCGGTGCGTGCCTGCGGGTTTCCGGAGGAAACGCGTTCAATCGGCGAATCTACGTCGGCCATGTGTTCACTCTCCACTAATCGGAGAGCGGGGACGGATTGCCGGTGTTGGCGCCGCTCCTTCCCTCCGCCGGTGTCAACCGGATCAGGTTCAGCGGGTCGCGGGCTCGTGCCCGCCTCTCAACCGCCGTCAGCGGTCCCCCGAGGATGCGGGCAATTCTAAGGTGTTTGGCGGCTAAGGTAAAGCCGGGCGCCAAGATGTGGCCCGGACGGCTTGCCGGCCGTCCGGGTGGAACGCTCAGTTTGCGGCGCTGGTCTTCAGATCGCCGTTGAGTCCCGCCGGGAAGAACCCGCCGGCCGAAACGGACGCCTTGTTCAGGTACAGCACGTTCAGCACCGCCGGACTTGAGCGGCTGTATGCGATGCCGTTGCCGTCAGCAGGCGTGATGTTCGCCGCGCCATCGATCGCGACATTCTGATCGAGGTCGCGGCTGCCATCCAGTGCGTCCCGCGCATCGCTGAACCGACCGGCCAGGGTACGCAGCGTCGCATTGGTGAACAGCGCCGTGCGGATCAGGCCCGCATGGTAGCTGTGCGCGCCAAGCAGGCCGAAGAAACCGGTGCGCGTGGTGCCGAGATTGATCAGCGGCTGCAGGCCCTTGTACGCGGTGACGATCACGTCTTGCAGGAAGAACGCGCCCAGTAAGAAGTTGCCGTCGCCCGAATAAGGATTGAACGCTTCGCCGAGCGCCGTGGAGAACGGGCCGTCCGCCGCGCCGGAAATGTTGATCGCCGGCTGCGCCACCGCCTCGGCCGTGATGATGCCGCGCAGATAGGCAATGCGGCGCTGCGATTCAGCGGCGATCTCGCGCGCGCAGGCGGCGGTGAACGGGTCGCTGAACGACACGGGCGCGCCGCCCGTCACTACCCCCGGCGTACCGGTGCCGGTCAGCAGATCGGCGGGAACGCTCGCGCCGGTCGTGGCATAGGCGAAATATTGCGCCTGCAGATATTCAAGCTGAAGCGCGAAGTTGAGCGCGGCGCGATCGGCATTGCTCGTCGAGGTCGCCGTTGGGGTCGGCGTTGGCGTTGGATCCGGATCGGGATCCGAATCATCATCGTCACCGCCACAGGCAGACAGCAGCGCAAGGCCGCCCGCGGCGATGGATGCGCCGCCGGCAAGCTGAAGGAAGCGGCGGCGCTCCGCCTGCCGATCGGCGGTGGGTTCGGGCGGCTGCGGCAGGGTGTCGAGGTCGGTCATGGCGAATGGTCCTGGAAACAAGGGAAACAAGCGAGGCGGGCGGCGCCTCAGCTCGTCGCGGTGGACTTGATCGTGCCGTTGACCCCGGCGGTGAAGAAGCCGCCGCTCGTGGCAGTCCCGCTGTTCAGATACAGGACGTTGAGCACCTGCTGCGGCGTCCGGCTGATGGCGAGGCCATTGGCGTTCAGCGGCGCGACATTGGCGATCGCATCGCCCGATGCGGAGGCGGTTGGCCGCACCCCCTGGTCCAGATCGGTCGTGGCGCCATCCAGCGTGTCACGCGCGCCGGAGATCGCCTCCGTCGCATCGATCAGCGACGGGGTGCTCAGCCCGCGGCGATAGAGCAGAGCGCGCAGGGCGGCGGCATGGTGCGCCTCCACTGCCATCATCCCGCCGACCGCTTCCACATAAGCGGAAGTGGTGATCAGCCCCATGATGCCGCCATAAGCCGTGACGCTCACGTCCTTCAGCATGAATGCGGCGAGCAGGAAATTGTCCTCGCTGGCATAAGGATCGAACGACTGGGCGTTGCCGATCATCGCGGCCGCGCGGGCGAGGCCGCTGAACGCATTGGCGGCGGCGGAGCCGAGGTCGATCGCGGGCTGTGCCACGGCATAGGAGGTCGTCAGCGAGCTGCGCAGGAAGCGGACATGCGCCAGGCCGTCGGCGGCCATTTCCTTCGCGATGGAAGCGAGCGCGGCGTCGCCGAATGACACCGCCCGCGCCCCCGTCGCCACGCCGGCCGTGCCGCTGCCCGAAATGTCGTCAGCCGCCAGCACCGCGCCGCCGGTCGCCACCGAGAAGAAGTTCGCTTGCAGATATTCGACGTTCAGAATGAAGTTCAGCACGTCGAGTTCGGTGGCCACCGTCTGCGCCGCCGCCGGCTGCGTCGTGAGCGCGAGTGCGCCGGCACCGACCGCTGCCGCGCCAAAGGCAGTGGCAAAGAAGGCACGTCGATCGGCGCGCTGCGGCCCGCGCGCCTCCGGCGTCTCGATCAACGTTTCCGTCTGCGACATCGCGGCTTCCTTCTTCTTTCTACGCGCACCGGGCGGCAAACACCCCAGCCCCGTGCCTAATCGGTTTCGCTGTCCGTTCCCTGAACGGATCGACAGGAACGCGCTAGCGGGAAAGTGCGCGCAAGGAAATGCGATGCTTGGCCGCGGGGATCGCTATCCACGCGCCGAACAGGCGCCGCCCTGTTGCGGCGGGACAGCGACAGGGTCAGGCGGGTGACAGGCCGTCATCCGCTTGCCGGCGCATCGTTTCCGCCAGCAGCCAGGTCCGCAGCGCGCTGGCCAGATTGGGGGGATCGGCTGCGCCGATGCGCACGGCGTCGATTTCCGCGACCAGCGCGGACAACGGCAATCGACGCGCAGCCGCCGCCTGTTCCAACGCATGCCAGAACAAGGGTTCAAGGCTGATCGAGGTAGGATGGCCGGCGATGGTGATCGATCGCTTGACGGGCCCGGCGAACCCGCCGTGTGGCGGCCGGATATCGATCATGACGACCGCCCCGCCCGTCCGTCCTCAGCGGGTGGTCGACGCTCGTCCATGCGACCGCTGGGTGCGCGATGATCCGTCCGCTTCATGGTCATGATCTGACGGGCGTCGGAGCATCGCGCAACCGGCGACAATGCCTATTCGAGGTCGGATTCGCTCACCACGATCGGATTTGCGTCCGAATTCCGGCTCAGTGCGGACAGTGCCGCTTCGGTCACCTGATCGATGAAGCGGTTGAACATGTCGACCGCATCGCCGTCCGGGCGATCGCCGCTCAACGCTTCCAGCAGGTCATATTGGACGGCGAATTCGTAATCGTCGCCATCGACCTCGCCGGTGAACTCCACGAGCTCGGCGTCGATGTTGTCGAGAACGGAACTGGTATCGATCTCCAACTGGCCGTCTGCCATCAGCTACTTCCTTCTGTTTGGATACGTCGCCGGTCAGGCCGGCAGGCGTCGCGCGAGATCGCCGATAGCTTCGCCGACGAACGTGTCGAGGGGCATGCCGGCTTCCAGGTGGATCGGCCGCTCAAGGGTCAGCACCGCCTCTCCCTTCATGCCTTGCTCCAGTTGCAGCCACGCACGCACGGCCGCCTCGAGGTTGGTGACTTCGGGCACTTCTTCTCCCCCGCGCGTCACGTTTTCGAGCGAGGCACTCATCTTCCAGTCTATCGAGGGGTCGAGTGCATCGCCCCAGGTGGCTTCCGCCATGCTGCGTCTCCCGCGCCGATTCCGGTACTGCCCCCCAATCGCCGGAACCTGCAGGAGGGTTCCCGTCGGCGCGCAATGCGCGCGCCGCCGGTGGTGCTGGCCGCGCGGCACGCCATGCACTAGGGGCGGCGCTTATGGACCATGCGCAAAGAGGATTTCAGATGACGCGGCATCTTCCATGGATCGCGCTGGCGCTTGTCGGAGCCGGCAGCCTGGGGGTGGTCGCCACCGTCCGCGGCGAGCCGGTCAATGCGCTGTGGATCGTCGCCGCCGCTGTGTCCGTCTATCTGGTTGCTTACCGCTACTACGCCCTGTTCATCGCCCGCGCCGTGGTCGGCATCGATCCGTCGCGCCCCACCCCTGCTGTTCGCCGTGCCGACGGGCTGGATTATGTGGCCACCGACCGCCGCGTCCTGTTCGGCCACCATTTCGCCGCCATTGCCGGTGCCGGCCCGCTGGTCGGCCCGGTGCTCGCGGCACAGATGGGCTATCTGCCAGGCACGCTCTGGATCCTCGCGGGCGTGGTACTGGCGGGCGCGGTGCAGGATTTCATGGTCCTGTTCATTTCCATGCGCCGCGACGGCAAGTCGCTGGGTGAGCTCGTCCGCATGGAGATGGGCGCGGTGCCCGGCACCATCGCGCTGGTCGGCGCCTTCATGATCATGGTCATCATTCTGGCCGTGCTGGCGCTGATCGTGGTGCGTGCGCTGGCGGAAAGCCCGTGGGGGCTGTTCACCGTTATCGCCACCGTGCCGCTTGCGATGCTGATGGGCGCCTACACCCGCTGGATCCGCCCCGGCGCGATCGGCGAAGTGTCAGTGATCGGCTTCATCGGCCTGATCGCGGCGATCATCTTCGGGCAAAATGTGGCGGAAAGCGCCACCTGGGCGCCGATCTTCACGCTGACACCGGTGCAGCTGTGCTTCGGTCTGATCGTGTACGGCGCAGTCGCCTCCCTGCTGCCCGTGTGGCTGCTGCTTGCGCCGCGTGACTATCTGTCCACGTTCCTCAAGATCGGCGCGATCGCGGCGCTCGCGATCGGCATCGTCGTGCTCGCCCCGCCGCTGCGCATGCCGGCGCTGACCGAGTTTGCCTTCAGCGGCACCGGCCCGGTCTGGGCTGGGCCGCTGTTCCCGTTCCTGTTCATCACCATCGCATGCGGCGCGGTCTCCGGCTTCCACGCGCTGATCAGCAGCGGCACCACGCCCAAGCTGATCGCCAGCGAGGGTGATGCGCCGTTCATCGGCTATGGCGCGATGCTGATGGAAAGCGCGGTCGCGATCATGGCGCTGATCGCGGCCTCGATCCTCGACCCCGGTATCTATTTCGCGATGAACACGCCCGCCGCGATCACCGGCGGCGATCCCGCGACGGCGGCGGCGGCAATCACCGCGATGGGCTTTCCGGTCTCCGCCGACACGCTCGCCACCACTGCGCGCGAAGTTGGGGAAACGACCATCGTCAGCCGTGCGGGCGGCGCGCCCACGCTGGCGGTGGCGATGGCGGAGATCTTCAGCAACGTGCTGGGCGGGCCTGGCATGAAAGCCTTCTGGTACCATTTCGCGATCCTGTTCGAGGCGTTGTTCATCCTCACCGCCGTCGATGCCGGCACGCGGTCGGGCCGCTTCATGCTGCAGGACCTGCTCGGGTTGGTGAGCCCGCGTTTCAAGGAGACGTCCAGCTTCGTGCCCGGGCTGGTCGCGACATTGATCTGCGTCGGAGCCTGGGGCTTCTTCCTCTATCAGGGGGTCACCGATCCACTCGGCGGGGTGAACACGCTTTGGCCGCTGTTCGGCATCTCCAATCAGATGCTCGCGGCGGTTGCGCTGATGCTGGCAACGGTGGTGCTGGTGCGGATGAAGCGCGATCGCTTCGCCTGGGTGACGATCGTACCGGCGGCGTGGCTTGTCCTGTGCACCGGCACGGCGGGGCTGATGAAGCTGTTCCACCCCGATCCGAAGATCGGCTTCCTCGCCCATGCCGAGGTGTTTTCGGACGCTATCGCGCGCGGCGAGGTGCTGAAGCCTGCCGCCTCCATGGCGGAGATGGGCCGCATCGTCTTCAACGACCGGATCGACGCCGGGCTGTGCGCGCTGTTCCTCGCCGTAGTGGCCGCCATTCTGGTCTATACGGTGCGCACCTGCCTCGCCGCGCGCCGTCTCGCCCGGCCAAGCGCGACGGAGATCCCGCCGGCTCTGGGTGTCGCGCGGTGAGCCTGCTGTCGCGCCTGGCGCAGACCGCGCGGCTGATGGTCGGCATGCCGGACTACGATGCCTATTGCCGGCACGTCGCAGACCACCATCCCGGCGCCACGCCGATGACGCGGGCGGAATTCTTCCGCGATCGCCAGCAGGCCCGCTACGGCAGCGGCGGCGGACGGTGTTGCTAGCCCCTTTCCGTTCGCACTGAGCTTGTCGAGGTACGTGCCAGGAACACCCCCTTCGACAGGCTCAGAGCGAAAGGCCGAGGTAGTCACAGATCCGGATAACGTTCCAGGATTGCGCTGGTCACGCCATTGGTCCAGCCGAAGCCGTCCTGCGTCGGATATTCCCCGCCGCCGCCGGGCTTGCGCTCCTCAATGTCATATTTCTCCAGCATCTTGCCCGTCTCGGCATAGGTGGTGGAAACGGTGTCCAGCCAGCGCTTCGCGATCTCGCGCGCCAGCTCACCTTGCGCGTTCTTCTCCAGCCCGGCGATCGCCACCCATTGCAGCGGCGCCCAGCCATTGGGCGAATCCCATTGCTGGCCGGTGCGCACCGGCGTGGTGCGCAGGCCACCCGTCGCCAGCAGATCGCGGCGGACGCTTGCGGCAACGGCCGCCGCCTGCTGCGGCGAGGCTGCGCCCGCGAATAGCGGGTAAAGCGTGGCGGCCGAGATGCGCGGCGTGGGCTTGCGCGTCATCCGGTCCCAATCGGCGTAGCGCCCTTGCCCGGCGACCCAGAAATAGCGGTTCAGCGCGGCGCGACGCTTGTTCGCCAATGCCGCGAACGACGCAGCGCCCGCCTGATCCCCTGCGGCTGCGCTGCGCCTGGCGATCGCTTCCTCCATGATCAGCATCAGGCTGTTGAGATCGACCGGCACGATCTCGGTCGTCCGAATGGAGGCGAGCCGCTGCGGATCGGAAAGCCAGCGGCTGCTATAATCCCAGCCGCTCTCCGCCCCCGCCCGCAGGTGGCGGTACATTTCCTCCGCCGGACGGCTGGGGTCTTCCTTGGCGGTGATCAGATCCTCGGCGAAGCTTTCATCGCGCGGCAGCGGGCGATCATCCCAATAACGGTTCAGCAGCGTGCCGTCGGGCATCCGCACCACGCGGTCGCACGCCCCGCTCGAATCGAGGCACGACGCGCCCTTCATCCAATAGGCATGTTCTTTCTTCAGCGCCGCCAGCCGCTTCGCCGCGGTCGCGGGATCGGTGTCCTTCGACAGGTCCAGCATTGCCGCGTAGAAAGGCGGCTGCGATCGGCCGAGGTAGTAAGTGCGCATTCCGTTGGGGATATGGCCGTACCGCTCGATCGTGTCGGTGAAGTTCGCCAGCATGGATTCCACCAAAGGCTGCTGCCCATCGACGGCGAGGCCCAGCATGGTGAAATAGCTGTCCCAATAATACATCTCGCGGAAGCGGCCGCCCGGGACGACATAGGGATGGGGCATCGGAAGCAGCGAGGAACCCGCGACCTGCTCGTCCGGCTGGCGCACCAGCATCGGCCACAGGTTCCGGATATGGCGCCGTAGGTCCGTCGCGCCGCGATCGTTGACACCCGGGACGGTGAAGTTGGCGAGCACGAAGCTGCGCAGCGCTTCCGGCGTGGCCGGCCGCTCACGGCGATAATCCGCCATGATCGCCTGCGGGTCGCGCTTGGGCGCGGCATCGGCGAAGGTCTTGCCATCCGGGAAGAGGCGGCCGGTCTGCACCGCGCTGAACAGGTCGCCGTACAGCGCCGCCGGCGACTGCTGCGCGCCCAGCGGTTCCGCGACCAGCGCGCATACCGCCAGCGATGTCCCGACCAGCGAATGCCAAAGCTTCATCGTCAATTACCCTTTTTTTCCGAGCGCGCCGGCTCCGCGCCCAAATGCCGGTCGAAAAAGGCCGAAACAAGCCGGAAAGCCTCCATGGATTCAGGCATGTCCGGCCAGACGAAGAAGGCATGGCCCAGTCCATCGAAGATCTGAAGCTCGCTCGTGACGCCCATCGCGCTCAGTTGGCGATGCTGCCACGTCAGCACGCTGGCGGCGAAATCGCGGCTTCCGGCAAGCTGCAGCGTCGGCGGGAATCGCCGCATCACCGCCTCGGCGCGCAGCGGATAGGCGGCCGGGTCGCGGAGCGGCACATCCTTCATGTAAATACTTGAAAGATCGGCCGGAAGGTCGCCCGCCCGGATCGGCTTGCCGGCGGTCAGCGGGTCCGACAGATAGGCACTGTCCCCGGCGTATCCCGCACCGGTGCCGCAGAACGTGCCGACGGCGCCGGGCCGCGGCAGGCCATGGCTCTGGAACCACGCGACCGATTGGGCGGTAATGATCCCCCCGGCCGAACAGCCATAGATGCCGATATTTTCCGGCCGATACCGCTTCAGCAGTTCGCGATAGACCGCCGCCACGTCCTCCGACGCGGCCGGATAGCGATGCTCCGGCGCAAGGCGGTAATCCACCGTCACCACCTTGACGCCCATGGTCGCCGCGATCGGGATCGCCTCCACCAGCGCGCCGCTGCCGCTGCCCCACATGAACGCGCCGCCGTGCACGTTGATCAGCACGCGCGCCGCATTGCGGGCGGTAGGCCCCGCAACCGGGGTCACCACGTCCACCGTGACACCGCCCATCCGCTCACGCCGCTCGCTCGTGCGGAAATGGCGCCGCATCTCCGTCAGACGCTCGTCATTGTAGCGACCCCAAAAGGCGCGCGCCGCGGCGATGTCGTTGCCGAAATCGGGTGGGCGGACGGCCTGCTGGCGTACGATGACGCGCTTCGCCTCCTCGCTCAGCAAACTGGAGGGCGGCAGCGTCATCGCTGGCACCTCAACCGTCTGTGCCGCCGCAGGAGCAGCGAGCAGCAGCATTGCGAGCGCCATGCCTGATTTCACCATCGTCTCCTCCTTACCTGTTGCAGAAAGGCTGCACCCGCCACGGGATTGCGCAACACCGGTAGTTGTCCACCTCGACGGGCGGAATCCGCACTCCTATTTCGCGCCCATCAGGCCGCTACCGGGAGGAGCGGCGGAAGCAAAAGGATAAAGATCATGCTTTCCACCTTCATGGGCCGTCTCATGATTGGCACGGCCGCCGGCGCCATGCTCGCCGCCATGCCGGTTGCCGCGCAGACCGATCCTTCCGCCGCGCAGGCCGCGGATAGCGCACAGCGTGCCGAGCCGGAAACCGGACTTGTCGACACCGCCGCCCAGGCAGGCGAGGACATCGTTGTCGTGGGTACGGCAGGCGGCGGCACGCGTCGCCAGGACGCGTCCTTCGCCGTGACCACGCTGGGCAATGACGCGATCGAGCGCGCCGCGCCGAACAGCACCGCGGATCTGCTGCGCACCGTTCCGGGTGTCATGGCGGAAAGCTCTGGCGGCCAGAACGGCGCCAACATCTTCGTGCGCGGCTATCCGTCGGGCGGCGACGCGCAGTTCGTGACGTTCCAATATGCCGGCACGCCGGTCTTCGCGCCGCCGACGCTGTCGTTTCTCGAAAATTCGCAGCTCATCCGGCTGGACGAGACGGTGCAGCGCGTGGAAGCCGTGCGCGGTGGCACCGGCTCGCTGTTCTCCAACGGCCAGCCGGGCCTGACGGTAAACGTGGTGCCACGCATCGGCGGCAGCGAGTTCCACGGTCTCGCCAAGCTTTCCTACACCGATTTCGACGAAATCCGCGGTGACGCCTGGATTTCCGGCCCGATCGGCCCCGACACGGGCTTCATGATCGGCGGCTATTACGCGCAGAGCAACGGCATCCGCGATCCGCGCTACCGTGCCGAGCAGGGTGGCCAGATCACCGCAAACATTCATCATGATTTCGGCGACAAGGGCTCGGTCGAGGTTTACGCCCGTTACCTCAACGATCGCGGCCAGTGGCTGCTGCCGATCCCGGTTGTCGTGGATGGCGAGGATACCAGCCAGTATCCTGGCTTCGATCATGGCACCGGCACGCTGAACGGCCCGGATACGCGCGCCGTGCAGAACGTCGTCGGCCGCACCGTCGATCTGAAGGATGGCCGTGGCGCCAAGGTAATCAACACCGGCTTCACCTTCGACTATGAAGTGCTGGACGGTCTGCGCGTGCGTGAGCGCATGAGCTACATGGGCGGCAACGCCAACACGCTTGGCCTCGTGCCGACCGAGGCGCCGGTGGCCGCATCCGTCATGGCGACCCGCCTCGCAGGCGCCGGTGCCACCGTTTCCTCGCTGGTCTATGCCGATGGCAGCGGCGCGCTGGCCACTGGCGCCGACACGCAGGTGCTGCGCGCCGGCATCTGGGAAGTGCGCAAGAAGATCTCGTCCTTCGTGACGGACTCGGCGCTGGAGTGGACCAGCGGCAACAACAAGCTGACTGGCGGCTTCTACTACACCAACTTCACTTCGCGCGATCAGTGGGCATTGGGCAATCAGGTCCTCCTGACCGCAGAGCCGAACGCCCGCCGGCTTGACCTCGCCGTGACCAGCGCGGCAGGCACTGCGCAGCAGGCGACGCTGCGCGGCTTCACCAGCGGCCCCGCTTTTCAGGTGAGCGCTTGGTATGAAGGTCAGGATCTCGCCTTCTATGCGGTTGACGAGTTCCAGATCACGCCGGAACTGCGCATCGACGGCGGCATCCGCTGGCAGCGCCACATCGTGGACGGCACACTCAGCACGCCGCGTTCGGCGGCGCAGGGCGGCAATATCGACCTCGATGGCAATCCGAACACGCTGTACGACAACAATGTCACCGTGCTCGGGCCGCTGCGCACGATCAGCTATCGCGACGATGCATGGTCGTGGACGGCGGGCGTGAACTACGACTTCAGCCGCAACCTGGGCGTGTTCGCGCGCTACAGCCGCGGCAACAGCTTCCCGCAGTTCGACAACCTGCGCGAGGCCAGCGCTGCCGACATCGCCAACAACACCGGACTTGCCGTTGTTGCGGAAGTTGACACTTTCGAGGGCGGCCTGAAAGTCTCGACCGACATCGCCAACCTCTACGCCACCGTCTTCCACAACCGCTTCGACGGGCTGGCCACGACGACGATCATCAACGACGTGCCGACCAGCTCCAATGGCGGCGCGAAGGCGACCGGCGTCGAGGTTGAGGGCGTGCTTCGCCCGTTCCAGGGCTTCAGCCTGGCGGCCGCCGGTACGTTCCTCGACGGCACCTATCGTGATTTCTTCACGGGCAACGGGGCAATCGACAACACCGGCAATCGCGTGCAGCGTCAGCCCAAGTGGATGTGGCGCGTGACGCCGGCCTATGAACTGCCGATCGGCAGCGTGAAGCCGTCGCTGTTCGCCACCCTGCAATACACCGGCGATCGCTTCTCCGATCCGGAGAACAACCAGATCCTGCCGAGCTTCTACCAGCTCGACGCTGGTGTCTCGGTGACGGTGGCCGATCGCATTCGCCTGCAGGTGACCGGCAACAATCTGACCGACGAGCTGGGCCTGACCGAACAGAACCCGCGCATCATCGGTGGCCAGGGCCAGGGCGTGATCCTTGCTCGTCCGATCCTCGGCCGTTCGTTCCGCTTCAGCGCAGCGTTCGAGTTCTGATACCTGTTTCCTCCCCATGCCCGGCATGGGGAGGATCAAATATCTGTGACCCCGGGGAGGCGGGGATCCATACCCGCAACGCATCGAAGGAAACGAACCTTCGGCGTTATGGATTGCCGCCTTCGCGGGAATGACGGGTGGGAGTAGAAGCGGGCGATGGACAGACGTAACCTGTTGAAGGGCATGGCCGGAGTGGCCGCAGCTTCCGCCGCCCCCGCCTTTGCCCAGCCCGTGACCAGGCAGCGCAACGTGCTGCTGCTGATCTCCGACGACCAGGGCCTTGATCTTGGTTGCTACGGCGTCGCGGTAAAGACGCCGCGGCTCGACCAGCTCGCACGACAGGGCACGCTGTTCCGCCACGGTTATGCCGCCGTTTCGTCGTGCAGCCCCAGCCGCGCGGTGATCAACACCGGGCTCTATACGCACCAGAACGGCATGTATGGCCTGCAGCATGACGTGCACCACCAGTCGCTGCTGCCGGGCATCGAGACGCTGCCGGCGATGCTGCGCCGCGCCGGCTATGCCACGGCGCTGGTCGGCAAGAAGCATGTCGGCCCCGACAGCGCCTTTCCCTACGAGACGGAATTGGTGCCGGAGCGCGGCGGCATCCGCGACGTGCGCGAACTCGCGATCGCCGCATCCAGCTTTATCCGATCGACCAACAACCGCCCGTTCTTCGTGACGGTGGCATATAGCGATCCGCACCGCGCCGCAGTTGATTACGGCAACGACCGTGCGTGGCCAGGTGTGAAGCCGCAGAGCTATGATCCACGCCGCGTGCAGATACCGGCGCATCTCCCCGATCTGCCCGCCGTGCGGCAGGATCTCGCCGAATATTACGAATCGCTCAGCCGCCTTGATGCGGGTGTCGGCATGATCCTCGACGATCTCGCCGCCACCGGCCGTGCCGAGGATACGCTGGTCATCTTCCTCAGCGACAATGGCCGGCCTTTCCCGGGCGCCAAGACCAATTTCTATGACGCCGGGATCCACCTGCCGCTGATCGTCCATGCGCCCGGCAGCGCGCCGGCGGTGAGCGATGCGATGGTCAGCTGGACGGACATCGCGCCGACCGTACTCGACTGGGCCGGGGTTGCGCCGCCGGCCGCGTACAAGCTGTCTGGCACCACGCTGCTGCCGATCCTTGGCAAGGCCGACGATCCCGCGCGCGATGCGATCGTCGCCAGCCACGACTTCCACGAGATCAACCAATATTATCCGATGCGCTGCATCCGAACGCGCACGCACAATTACATTCTGAATTTGGCCTATCAGCTCCCCTATCCGATTGCCGGCGACGTCGCGGGATCGCCCTCGTGGAAGGCGATCAGCGCCGATCCCGCGATCCGGCTCGGCAAGCGCGAGCAAGCTGCCTATCTCCAGCGTCCGGCGGAGGAATTGTACGACCTCACCCGCGATCCGGGCGAGCTCACCAACGTCGCCGCCGACCCCGCCTATGCCGCGGTGAAGGCGGAGCTGGCGGAACGGCTGCGCGCGGTTCGGGCGGCGACCAAGGATCCCTGGCTCGCCGGGCAGACCGACCCTTATGCCCATGTGGGTGAGCATTGATGGCCAGGGGCATCGACCGGCGCGGCGTCCTGCTCGCCGGCACTGGCGGCGCCTTTGGCCTCTACACCTTTGCGGCAGGCGCCACGCCGGCGCCCAAGCAATTGAAGCTCCGCCGCAGGCCGAACGCCCGTCCCAAGAACATCCTCGTCATCCTGACCGACGATCATCGCTACGACGCCATGGGCTTCATGAAGGCGCAGGACTTCGGCGACACCCCGACGCTTGATCGGCTGGCGCGTGAGGGCGCCCACTTCCGCAACGCCTTCGTCACCACGGCGCTCTGCTCGCCCAGCCGCGCGTCGATCTTCACCGGCCTCTACGCACACCAGCATCGCGTGGTGGACAACAACCATCCCATACCGCCGGGCCTGACCTATTACCCCGAATATCTGCAAGCCGCGGGATACGACACGGCGTTCATCGGCAAGTGGCACATGGGGATCGAAACCGATGCGCCGCAGCCCGGCTTCGACCATTGGGTGAGCTTCAAGGGGCAAGGCACGTATCTGCCGAGCGCGGACGGGCTCAACGTCAATGGCCGCAAGGTGCCACAGAAGGGTTACATCACCGACGAACTGACAGACTACGCGCTGGACTGGATCGGTAGCCGGGACTCCAGTCGGCCTTGGATGATGCATCTGGCGCACAAGGCAGTGCATTCCGAGTTCATCCCGGCCGATCGCCACAAGGGTCGCTACGACAAGGAAACCTTCCGCTATCCCGAGAGCATGAAGGCTGGCGTGCCGGGCCGGCCGATGTGGGTCGAGAACCAGCGCAACAGCTGGCACGGCGTCGACTATCCCTATCACGGCACGCTCGACATCGGCGATTATTACAAGCGCTACATGGAAACGCTGCTCGCGGTCGATGAAGGCGTCGCCCGGATCATCGACCTGCTGGAGAAGCGCGGCGAGCTCGATGACACGCTGATCCTCTACATGGGCGACAATGGCTTCATGTTCGGCGAGCACGGGCTGATCGACAAGCGCGCCGCTTATGAGGAATCTATGCGCGTGCCGATGCTGATGCGCTGCCCGTCGCTGTTCGGCGCCGGCGCCGTCGAACAGGTTGTCGCCAATATCGATGTCGCACCGACGATGCTTGCCGCCGCCGGGCTGGAAGCGCCCGATGGCATGGCCGGCGCGAATATGCTGCCCCTGATCGGCGTCTCCCCGGCAAACGGCGGGGCTGCCGACGTGCCGTGGCGAGAGGAGCTGCTGTACGAATATTATTGGGAGCGGAACTTCCCACAAACGCCCACCGTCCACGCACTGCGCGAGGACCGGTACAAATACATCCACTTCCACGGCATCTGGGATCTGGACGAATTGTACGATCTCGCCGCCGATCCGCACGAAAGCGACAATCTCCTCGCCCGGCCTGGGCATGAGTACCTCGCCGAACGGATGAGTGCCAAGCTCTTTCGCCTGCTGGAAGAAACGAACGGCATGCAAATTCCGCTCAGCGCAGATGCGGGTGAGCGCAATGAATTGCGCGATCCGAAGGGCTCGGGGATGGCGCCCTTTCCGCCCCGCTTCTTCCGCCCGCCAGCCAAATGAGGGTTGCGTTCGCCGCCATAGCGCTGCTGATCGCGGCGCCGGCCATCGCACGCGAGAAGGCGGTCGATCTGGTTAACCCGCTCGTCGGCACGCTTGCTGATTTCGGACAGCTTACCCCGGCAGCCGTCGCGCCTTATGGCATGGTGCAGCTGGGCCCCGACACCACGCCGAAGAACCATGCCGGTTACGACTTCGCGGCGAGCCGGCTTCGCGGCTTTTCGCACACCCGCGCGGTAGGGGTCGGCTGCGGCGGCGGGGGCGGTGATCTGCTCATCTCCCTGCTGCCCGACGGTGCCGCCCCGCTCGCACCCATGGACAAGGCGAGCGAACGGGCCGGTGCCGGGCGATACCGGGTCACGTACGCCAACGGCATTGCCGCCGACCTGACCGCGACGCGCGGCGCCGGGCTGCTGCGCTTCACCGTGTCCCGTCCCGGTCGCTACATGCTGCGCGTCGACGCCGTCCACGCCTATACGAAGCGTCATGCCGCGACGCTCACCGCCACCCGCGGCGAGCTGTGGGCGACCATGACCGCCGGCACGGTCTGCGACGAAGGCGCTTACACGATCCACAGCGCCAGCCGCATCACCGTCGACGCGCGGCCAAGCAGTGGCGCGACGGTAAGCGGTTCGGCCGCCCTCCTACCGCTCGATCTGAAGCGCG
This sequence comes from Sphingomonas sp. OV641, assembly GCF_900109205.1. Lineage (NCBI taxonomy): Bacteria > Pseudomonadati > Pseudomonadota > Alphaproteobacteria > Sphingomonadales > Sphingomonadaceae > Sphingomonas > Sphingomonas sp. OV641. Next base: position 60,141 of record NZ_FNZB01000002.1, read on the forward strand.
GCGCGATCGTGGAGGTGCGCACCGGGCTTTCTACCGTCGATCCCGCTGCTGCGGCCGCCGTGCGTGATACCGAACTCGGCACGCGACCGTTCGCCGCCGTCCTGCGCGACACCCGCGCGCAATGGCAGCGCGAACTTTCCCGCATTCAGGTGAAGGCGCCGCGCGAGCAGCGCGCACTCTTCTACACCTCGCTGTTCCGCGTCATGCAGACGCCCGTGGCGATCGACGATCCGGACGGCCGCCACCGTGGCAGCGACGGCCGGATCCATCAGTCCGCGCCCGGCCAGACCCGCTACACCAGCTGGGCGCTCTGGGATAACTACCGCACGCAGCTGCCGCTCATCGCGCTGATCGATCCCGCGCGCGCCGCCGACATCGCCCGCTCGCTCGTCGCGCTCTATGGCGAGGGCAAGCAACGCTGGTCGACGCGGACCGAGCCGTTCCTATCCGTGCGCACCGAACATGCCGGCATCGCGCTGCTCGATTTCCGCCGCCGCGGCATAGCCGGCTTCGACGCCCACGCCGCGCTCGCCGGCATGGTGCGCGAAAGCGACATGCTTCAGCGTGACACCCCCGACCAGCAGATCGAAGCGGCGTATGACGATTGGGCGATCGCCGAGCTCGCACGCGATCTCGGCGACACCGCACTGGCGAACCGCTTTCATGCCCGGGCGCTCTCGTATCGGCCGATGTGGCGAAAGGTGTTCGAGAATCTCGGTCCCGACGCCGATGTGGTGAAGGCGCGCGGCCTCTATCAGGGCACGCTTTGGCAATATCGCTGGGCGCCGGTGTTCGATCTGGACTGGATGGTCGCCACACTCGGCCGTGACCGCTTCCTCGGCGAACTCGATACCTTCTTCGCGCGCGATCTCTACAACATGACCAATCAGCCCGACATTCACACGCCCTGGCTCTATGCCGCGCTCGGCCGGCCGGAAACGAGCGCGCGGATCGTTCACCGCTATCTGACGCAAGCCGTCGACCATCCCTATGCCAATGAGGGCAAGCGCCCGCAGCCATGGCACGGCCGCAGCTTCGCGCTCGCGCCGCAGGGCTATGCTGATGGCATGGACGATGATGCGGGCGCGATGTCGGCCTGGTACGTCTTTGGCAGCCTCGGTCTTTACCCGCTCGTGCCCGGCAGGCCGGAGTGGACGGTCGCTGCGCCGCTGGTGGAGCGCGCAACGGTGACGCTGGGGGACGGACGGGTGCTGGTGATCCGCAAGGACGGCACGGATACGCCGACGATCACCGTGGGTGGCATGTCACAGCCGAGAGGCAGGCTGATCCTGCAATAGGGCGCCACCCCGGGCTCCGCTGCCTTGCCCGCGGGTTGGGAGAAGAAGAAGCGGGATCTCGGATCAGGTCCGGGATGACGGAGGGGGCTACCCTACCCCGAAGCTTGTCGAAGGGGCGTGCCACAAGCGCCACCGCTCCCGGCACGTCCGTCGAGAAGCTCAGCACGAACGGAGAAAGTGGATCAGCTCAGGTTGGGCCGTAGCCAGCGCTCCGCCTGATCCTTCGGCAATCCCCGCCGTGCGGCATAGTCCGCCACCTGATCCTGCCCGATTTGCGCCACCCCAAAATAGGCCGCGTCCGGGTGCCCGAAGTAGAAGCCTGATACTGCCGCGGTCGGCAGCATCGCCATGCTCTCGGTCAGCGTGATCCCCGCAACATCGCCAGTGCCATCCGCCAGCATGTCGAACAACTCGGGCTTCAGCGTATGATCGGGGCACGCGGGATAGCCCGGCGCCGGGCGGATGCCGCGATACTGCTCCCGGATCAGCGCCTCGTTGGTCAGTTGCTCGTCGGGCGCATAGCCCCACAAGGTCGTCCGCACATGCTGGTGCAGCCGCTCGGCAAAGGCCTCTGCGAAGCGATCGGCCAGCGCCTTCAGCAGGATGTCGTTGTAATCGTCGGTCTCGGCCTTGAAGCGCGCCAGATGCGGGTCGATGCCGTGGATCGCCACCGCGAAGCCCCCCATCCAGTCGCCCTGCGGATCGATGAAGTCGGCCAGGCACATGTTCGCCCGGCCCTCACGTTTCGCGACCTGCTGGCGAAGGAAGCACAAGCGCCGGCTCTCCTCGTTGCTTCGATCGAGATCAGGCACGCGAATATGCTCGGGCACGCTGCCGCCATCGGGGGTGCGATGATCGTCGGAATGGCGGTGCTGCACGAACACGTCGTCGCCGTGGCGGTGGCACGGCCAAAGCGCCGCGACACCGCGCGCGGTGAGCCACTTTTCCGCGATGATCGTGTCGAGCATCGCCTGTGCGTCCGCGAACAAGGAGCGGGCACTCTCGCCCACGATCTCGTCTTCAAGGATCGCCGGATAATTGCCCGCCAGTTCCCACGAGCGGAAAAACGGGGTCCAGTCGATCGCTTCGCGCAGGTCCATCAGGCTCCAATCGTCGTAGCGGTGGATACCGGGCTGAAGCGGCGCTGCGGGCTTCAGCGCCATATCGGCGACGAAGCCATTCTCGCGCGCCTTCTCAAGCGACACGAGGTTGGATCCAGACGCATTGGCGCGCTTGACGCGCACGTCCTCATATTCCGCCTTGGTTCGGCTGACGAACTCGGCCGATTGCGATTCCGAGACCAGCGAGGTGCACACGCCGACCGCGCGGCTTGCGTCCAGCACATGGACCACCGCGCCCTGGTATGCCGGATCGATCCGCAAAGCGGTATGCACGCGGCTGGTGGTCGCGCCGCCGATCAGCAGCGGCATGGTCATGCCGGCGCGCTTCATCTCCTCGGCCACCGTTACCATCTCGTCCAGCGACGGGGTGATCAGCCCCGACAGGCCGATCATGTCGGCGTCATGCTCCTTCGCGGCGTCGAGGATCTTTGACCAGGGCACCATCACGCCCAGATCGACGATCTCGAACCCGTTGCACTGGAGCACCACGCCGACGATGTTCTTGCCGATATCGTGCACGTCGCCCTTCACGGTCGCGAGCACGATCTTGCCCTTGCCCTTCGCCCCCGGCTCCTTCGACGCCTCGATGAAGGGGAGGAGGTGCGCCACCGCCTTTTTCATCACGCGCGCCGATTTCACCACCTGCGGCAGGAACATCTTGCCCGAACCGAACAGGTCGCCGACGACGTTCATGCCGTCCATCAGCGGGCCTTCGATCACTTCGATCGGCTTGGCGGCCTGCTGGCGCGCTTCCTCGGTGTCCTCGACGACGAACGCATCGAGGCCCTTTACCAGTGCATGTTCCAGCCGCTTCTCGACCGGCCACGTCCGCCATTCGAGCGCCGCCTTGTCGTCCGCTGCGCCACCCTTCTGCCCCTTGTAGCGCTCGGCGATGCGGATCAGCCGGTCGGTCGGCGTCTCGTCCTCGTTGCGCGCCGGCCGGTTGAGGATCACATCCTCGCACGCCTCGCGCAGCTCGGGATCGATCTGGTCATAAACGTCGAGCTGCCCGGCGTTCACGATCGCCATGTCCAGCCCGGCGGGTATGGCGTGATAGAGGAACACCGAATGCATCGCGCGGCGCACAGGCTCGTTGCCGCGGAAGCTGAACGACAGATTGGACAGTCCGCCCGAGAAATGGACGTGCGGGCAGCTCGCCTTGATGCGCTTCACCGCCTGGATGAAATCAACGCCATAATTGTTATGCTCGTCGATCCCGGTCGCCACCGCGAAAACGTTCGCGTCGAATATGATGTCTTCGGGCGGAAAGCCCATCCCCGTTAGCAGCTTGTAGGCACGCTGGCAGATCTCGACCTTGCGGTCCTCGGTATCGGCCTGCCCGACCTCGTCGAACGCCATGACGACGACGGCCGCGCCATAGGCCATGCACTTCTTCGCCTCGGCGAGGAACTTCTCCTCGCCCTCCTTCATGCTGATCGAATTGACGATCGGCTTGCCGGAGACGCACTTCAGCCCCGCCTCGATCACGTCCCACTTCGAACTGTCGATCATCACCGGCACGCGCGCGATGTCCGGCTCGGCGGCGATGCGCTTCAGGAACGTGGTCATCGCCTCGACCGCGTCGAGCAGGCCCTCGTCCATGTTGACGTCGATCACCTGCGCGCCATTCTCGACCTGGTTGAGCGCGACGGTGACGGCGGCGTCGTAATCGCCCGCCATGATCAGCTTCTTGAACGCCGCCGATCCGGTGACGTTGGTGCGCTCGCCAATGTTGACGAATTGGGTGGAGGAGGTGGTCATCGTTTTTCCTTCTCCCTCTCCCCGGTTGCGGGAGAGGGTCACGTCTTCTCCCTCTCCCCTCCGGGGAGAGGGTCGGGGAGAGGGGCAGTTACGAGCGTCACGCCCCCACACTGCCCCTCTCCCGACCTCGCCTTGCGGCTCGGCCACCCTCTCCCCGCAAGCGGGGAGAGGGAGTCAGGTCACGCAGCCATGGTGAACGGCTCGAGCCCCGCCAGCCGCGTGCGCACCGGCGGCGTCGGTACTACGCGCGGCGTCAAACCGCGCACCGCATCCGCGATCGCCTTGATATGCGCCGGCGTCGATCCGCAGCAGCCACCCAGCACGTTAACCTGCCCGGCGACCGCCCATTCCTTCACCAGCCCCGCCGTCGTCGCCGGCGCCTCGTCATAAGCGCCCAGTTCGTTCGGCAGGCCGGCGTTGGGATAGACCATGATCAGCGTGTCGCAGATCTCGCTCAGTGTCTTCACATGCGGGCGGAGCTGTTCCGCCCCAAACGAGCAATTCAGCCCGATCGTCACCGGCCGCGCATGGCGCACGGCATGCCAGAACGCCTCCACCGTATGGCCGGACAGGTTACGCCCCGACAGATCGGTCAGCGTCATCGACAGCATGAGCGGCACGTCGCGCCCGAACGCTTCGGCGGCTTCGGATGCCGCCATCACCCCCGCCTTGGCGTTGAGCGTATCGAACACCGTCTCGATCAGAATGAAGTCGGCGCCGCCCTCGATCAGCGCATCGGTCTGCTCGCGATACACCTGCTTCAGGTAATCGAAGTCGATCTCGCGAAAGCCAGGGTCGTTGACGTCGGGCGAGAGCGACAGTGTCTTGTTGGTCGGTCCGATCGCCCCGGCGACGAAGCGCCGCCGCCCGTCGCGCGCGGCAAACTCATCCGCGATGCGCCGCGCCATCGCCGCACTTTCCATGTTGATCTCGCGCACCAGGCCTTCCGCGCCATAATCGGCCTGACTGATGCGGTTGGCCGAGAAGGTGTTCGTCTCGGCGATGTCCGCACCGGCCTCGAAATAGGCGCGGTGAATCGACTCGGGCACCTCCGGCTTGGTCAGCGCGAGAATGTCGTTGTTGCCCTTCTGGTCATGGCTCAGCCCCAGCGTGCCGGCATAATCAGCCTCGGAAAGCTTCCAGTTCTGGATCTCCGTCCCGAACGCGCCATCGGTGACGAGAATGCGCTCGCGTGCGGCGGCGAGCAGGGCTTCACGGGCGCCATCAGGCGCAAGACTGGCGTGGCTGGGCATAGCGCGCAGCATATAAAGATATCTTTATATGTTCAAGAAGCCCTTAGATCGGACGTGTAGGCACGATCACCCTCCTCCCGTCGCCGCGCATCAAGATCTCGACCCCGACACCATAAGCGGCTGCGAGATGATCGCCCGTCATCACCGCCTCGACCGGCCCGTGCGCGAGCACCTGCCCTTCCTTGAGCAGCAGTACCTCGTCCGCGACTGCCGCGGCATGGGTCAGATCATGGAGCACCACAACCACTCCCATCCCCGTGACCGCGGCACCGCGCAGCAGCGCCAGCGTCTCCAGCTGGTGCAGCGGATCTAGGCTGGCGAGCGGCTCGTCGGCGAGCAGCCAGCGCGGTTCGCCCGCCAGCACGCGCGCCAGCAGCACGCGTGCCCGCTCCCCGCCCGACAGCTCGCGCACCGGCCGATGCGCCAGATCCGCCGTCCGGGTCGCCAGCAACGCCGCGTCGATCGCCGCCCGTCCGCCGTCGCCATGCGGCAGCCGCCCCAGCGCCACCACGTCGCGCACCCGCATGTTCCAGTGCACCACGGCATCCTGCGGCAGATAGCCGATCGCCCGCGCCCGCTCCCGCGGCGGCATCGCCGCCACATCGCTGCCATCGAGCGCCACCCGTCCCGCAGCGGCGGGTACCAGCGCGGCGGCGGCGCGCAGCAGCGTGCTCTTCCCCGCCCCATTGGCGCCGAGCACCACCGTGACCCGCCCCGGAACGAACGCCGCCGACACGTCGCGCAGCACTGGGCGCCCGCCCAGCGCCACGGTCAGCCCTTCAGCGTTCAGCTCCAAGACCGCCCCCGCTCCCCCAGCAACAGCGCGAGGAAGAACGGCGCGCCGATCAGCGCCATTGCCACCCCCAGCCGCACCTCGCCCGGCCCCGGGACCAGCCGGCACAGGCTGTCCGCGCCAAGCACCAGCGCCGCGCCGCCGAGCGCGCTCGGCACCAGCAGCGCCGACGGCCGCGCTGCCACGAATGGCCGCAGCAGATGCGGCACCACCAGGCCGACGAACCCTACCACGCCCGTCACCGCGACGCCGGCGCCGACGGACAGGCCCGTCCCCAGGATCACCAGTGCCTGCAATCGCCTGAGGTCCACACCAAGCGAACGCGCCGCCTCGCTCCCCAGCGTCAGCGCGTCGAGGCTGCGCCCCGTCAGGAGCAGCAGCGCCGCTCCCACAACCATGAACGGCGCGGCATGCAGCAGGTCATCCGGCCCGCGATCGGTGAGCGCACCCATCAGCCACTCGATCAACTCGGCGACGACATAAGGGTTTGGAGCGATCGAGATCAGGAAGGCGGTCAGCGCCGCGGCGAGGCTGGCGAGCACAGTCCCGGCGAGCACGAATGCCGCCGGACTCTCCGCGCGCCAGGTCAGCGCGGCGAGCAGCCCCATGGCGCCGATCGCCGCGGCCATGGCGGCGGCGAACACGCCCCATTGGCTCCCCACGCCAAGCACCAGCGCCGCCACCGCGCCCAGCGCCGCGGCGGAGGAGACGCCGAGCACGCCCGGATCGGCGAGCGGGTTGCGCAGCCATCCCTGCAGCACCGCCCCCGACAGCCCGAGCGCACCGCCCAGCAACAGTCCCAGCAGCGCGCGCGGCAGCCTGAGCTGCGTCACAATCGCCCAGCGCGGGTCGTCCGACCATGCAGCGGCGAGCGGTACCCACGCCTTGCCCGCCATCAGCGAGGCGACGAACAGCACCGTCACCAACGCGGCAAGCAGCAGGTGCAGCCGCCTCAAGCGCCGGCCCCGCGCCGGATCTCGGCCAGTCGCCGCAGTGCCGCCGGGATAGTCGGCCCGCCGCAGTTGATGAGGTCGCGCGCGAACGGGACGTCGCGTGTCTCGGCGCCGAGCAGCCGACGCCGAATCGCCGCCGTTCGCCCGCCCTGATCAGGCGACAGGATCAGTGCAGGGGGATGCGCCACGATCGTTTCGACGGGTAAGCGCCCCGTCATCGCGATGCCATAGTCTGCCGCGGCATCGCGCAGCCCCGTGTGCGTCATCATCTCGTCCAGCAACGTGCCGCCGCCGTTCGCCAGATCACCGCCGATGAACAATAGCGCTGACACCGGTGCGTCAACGCTCTTTGTCTCGGCCAGCGCCGCGTCGATGCGTGCGTTGAGCACCTGCCCCCGCCAGCGTTCCTTTAGCGCGTCCGCGACTTCGGCAATCTGCTCCTTGCTCGCCGCGACGGTCGTGGGCGAGCCGAGATACAAGGTATTCAGCCCGGCCCGCGCGAAGGCCGCCCGGGTCGCCGGGGGTGTGAAGCTCGTCGCGACCACCAGGTCGGGCGAAAGCGCGATCACTTCCTCCGCCGTACCCGCCGTGGTGCGAAACCGCCGCGCCACGTCAAGCGGGATGGAGGTAGCGCGCGAGTCCTGCGAATAATGGCTGATCGCCGCGATCCGCTCAGGAGGGACGAGCGCGAGCAGCAGCTGGTCCGCACACGGGTTGAGCGACACGATCCCGCCACGCCGCACCGGCTGGTCGGCTGTGCAGCCGGCGAGGAGGAGAGCGAGGAGCAGCATCGCGCGTTCGAACATCTGCTGATTACCTCGCCTAGTCCGTCATGCCGGGCTAGTCCCGGCATCCAGGGTTCCGCAAACCTCATGCTTGCGAGTTCGCGGAACTCTGGACCCCGGCACAAGGCCGGGGTGACAAAAGGGGTCGGTTAAGGTCAATCCAGCTTCACCCGCACACCGCCGTACACCGCCCGGCCGATCGTGCCGTAGTTCGCCACCGTCCGGTAATCGGCATCGAACAGGTTCTCGACCCGCCCGTACAGCGAGAAGCGATCCCCCAGCGGCAGTTCGGCGCGAATGTTGGTGATCGTATAGCCATCGAGCCGAACGGTGTTCGCCGCATTGTCGAAACTGTCGCCGACCACCAGCACCGTTCCGCCGAGCCCCAGACCGAATGGGAAGCGGTAATCGGCGGACATGCTGACCGTGTCCTCGGGCCGGCGCGCCAGATCGTTGCCGACGAACCCCTCGCTGCGGTTTTCGCTGTCGATATGGCTATACGACCCGCTGATCGTGAAGCCTTGCGCCGGCCGCATCACCAGCCCGAGTTCAACGCCCTCCGCGCGGGTGCGGGCGATGTTGCTGTACGTGAAGGTCAGCGAATCGAAGTCGATCTGGTTGCGCGTCTTGCGGTTGAAATAGGTCGCGCTGGCGACGAGCTGGTCGCCGATCAGCTTCTGCTCGACGCCTGCATCCCAGCTTTTCGCCGTCTCGGGATCGAGCGTCGGCGTGCCGTAGAAGGGCGCATAGAGCTGGTACAGTGTCGGCGCCTTGAAGCCTTCGGCGTAGCTTGCGCGCAGCGTCGTGCCGGTCGGCAGCGTATAGGCCGCATTGGCCGCGAAGGTGGTGTGCCCGCCAAACGCATCGTCGTCGTCATGGCGCACCGCGCCGGTCACGGCCAGGCCCTCCACCGGAGTCAGGATCAGCTCGCCCCACACGCTCGTCACGCCGCGGCTAAAGCGGTCGAACCCGTCGGAAAAGCGCGTGTCCTCATGCTCGACGCCGGCGACGAGCCGCACAGCGTCCATCGCCTGGAAATCGCCCTTGTAAGTGTAGCGCTCGCTGCGACCGCGCCCGATGAACTGCGGCTCCGCACCCAGGTCGCGATCGAGATTGTCGCGGTTGATGTCGGCGATCTGGAAGGCAATCGTGTTGCGGGACCGGCCGTCCGCGAAATCGGCATGCAGCCCAGCATAGCCGTACAGCTCCTGCGCGGTCGAATATTCGCGTGTGTCTGCGAAGGCATAGGTCGGCGCGGGAAAGCCATCGAGATCGGTGCGGCTGTCTGCCCAATAGCCGCGAAGGTCGAGGCGCAGGTTGGGCGCGAACGCCACTTCCACCCGGCCGCTGGCGCCGTACTGGCGATAGCCGTCGCGCTCGCTGCCCTGATCATAGGCCGAGATGCCATCGGTGCGGAGGTAACCGCCGGTCAGCGAGCCGGAAACGATGCCCGAGCTGCCGGAAACGCCGCCGCTGGCGAACAGCGTATCCATCTCGCCATATTCTACATTGCCGCGCGCCTGCAGGCCCTGGGTCGGCGCCTGCGTGATGACGTTGACGACGCCGCCGATCGCCTGGCTGCCCCACGGCACCGAGTTGGGCCCGCGCAGCACCTCGACGCGCTCGACCGAGGCGCTGAGCAGATTGGCGAAATCGAACGCGCCGCCGGTGGACGACGGATCGTTGACGCGCACGCCGTCGATCAGCGTCAGCGTCTGGTCGCCCTCCGCACCGCGGATGCGCACGGCGGTGAGCGTGCCGATGCCGCCGTTGCGCGTGACGGTGATGCCCGGCGTGGTCTGGAGCAGGTCGGTCAGCACGACCGTCTGGCGCTGCTCGATCGTGTCGCGATCGATGATCGTCACTGCCTGGCCGGTAGTGTCGACGTCCTGCGGCACGCCGCTCGCCGTCACCACGATGTCACTATCGCGGTCGAGATCCTGCGCCAGCGCCGGCGCGGCGATCAGCGCTGTCGATGCCGCCAGCCAGTGGATGATCTTCATTGTTCTTGCCCCAAACAGGGCCGCGGCCGGCGCTTGCCTGCGCCGTCCGTCAGCCGATCCCTCTTGTCGCTCGCTCGAGGGTTTCGGCCTCGTCCGCCCGGCACACCCCGTCCGCGCGATGGATCGACGTGCGACCGGCAGGTCTCCTGGCTCTCGGGTCCATCATGCCGCCCTGCCTTCCCGGATCGCTCCAGTGGCTGGGATGGGCGGCACTCGCCGATCACAGTTGCGGGGGCAGCGCGGGTGCGGGCGATGCGCCCTTCCCGACTTCCCTTTTCATCCCGTCTCCGGGAACCGTTCGCGGCCGGTGCCGTAGGACCGATGCGGCCGATCCGTCAATATTCCACGCCCTTTTGCGCGTTGAACCCGGCATTGAAGGGATGCTTCACCTCGCCGAATTCGGTGACGAGATCGGCGATTTCCACCAGTTCGGACCGGGCGCCGCGACCGGTGACGCAAATGTGCTTGGTCAGCGGCCGCTCCTTGAGGAACGCCAGTGCCTCGGCGAACGGCAGGGTGTCGTCGGCGAGCACGATGTTAAGCTCATCGAGGATCACGAAGTCGATCTCGGGATCGAGGATCAGTTCCTTGGCCCGCTCCCACCCGCGCCGCGCCGCCGCGATATCGCGCGCGCGGTCCTGCGTATCCCAGGTGAAGCCCTCGCCCATGCTCTCGAAGCTGACGAGGTCGCTCGGATGATCGGTGAAGAAGTTGCGCTCCCCCGTCTCCCATGTCCCCTTTACGAATTGCAGGATCGCGACGCGCATCCCCCAGCCGATCGAGCGGATCGCCATGCCGAAGGCGGCGGAGGACTTGCCCTTGCCGTTGCCGGTATGGACCAGCAGCAGCCCGCGCTCGAGCGTTCGCCGCGCCTGCATCTTGTCGCGCGCCACCTTCATGCGGCGCATCCGCTCGTTGTGACGGATGTGGTCTTCGGGCTGGTCGGTCATGGACGCGGTATCGCGGCGCGATCTAGCGCACGCAACAGCTAGAAGCTTACCTCACCCGCTCCGTCATCCCGGCCTCGCGCCGGGATCCAACCGTCCGCGAACGCTGGTGCTGCTTTCTCGGGCGACAGAGTATGCGGCGCCATGGATCCCGGCTCAAGGCCGGGATGACGGGTGATTGTACAGGCCCGGCTCCCCACTGTCGCCCGCTGGGCAACCGTAGTCCGTCCTACTAGTGATGCTGGCACAGGGGGACTAATCGATGAACCGCACGACGATGCTGCTCGGCCTTGCACTGGCCGTGACGCCGCTTCCGGCCGAAGCCCAGGCCAGCAATCCACTCGCCGGCACCGAGCGTCTCGACGGCCTGCTCCCGATCCACCTCGATCGCAGCGACGGGCGCATCCTTCTCTCGCTCCCCGCGCCCGGCGCGGACGGCATATCCACCCGGCTCCTCTACTCCACCGCGCTGCGCACCGGGCTCGGCTCCGCCCCCATCGGCCTCGATCGCGCGGCGCCCGGCCCGGCGCAGATCCTTGTCGTCCGCCGCCTTGGCAAGAAGGTCGCGTTCGAGCTCGAGAACACCCGCTTCCGCGCGACCGGCGGCTCGCCCGCCGAACAGGCGGCCGCCAGCGACGCCTTTGCCACCTCCACCCTCTGGCTCGGAGACGTGACACCAAGCGCCGATGGCCGCCTGCTGGTCGACATTGCGCCGTTCCTCGCCCGCGATACCAAGGGCATCGCCGATCAGCTCAAGGACGGTGGGGAGAAAGGCTGGAAGCTCGTCGGCGACTTGAGCGCCGCTGACGTCAACGCGGTGAAGGCCTTCCCGCGCAACCTCGTTTTCGAAGCGCGTCAGACCTACGCCAGCGACACGCCCGGGCCTGAGGTGCGCAACATCGCCCCTGATCCGCGCCAGTTCACGCTCGTCGTCCGTCACAGCTTCGCCGCGCTTCCCGAAGGCGGCTACACCAGCCGCACCTTTGATCCGCGCGGCGGCAGTTTTTCAACGCAGATCCTCGATTTTGGCGCGCCGCTCGGTCGCCAGATCGTGCGCAACCTTTCCAATCGCTTCCGGCTCGAAAAGACCGACCCCACCGCGCCCCGCTCGCGCGTCAAGCAGCCGATCGTCTTCTATATCGACAATGCCGCGCCCGAGCCGATCCGCACCGCTTTGCTCGAAGGCGCTTCCTGGTGGAAGCAGGCGTTTGAGGCGGCGGGCTATATCGATGCCTATCAGGTCCAGATTTTGCCCCAGGGCGCCGACCCGCTCGACCTCCGCTACAATGTCGTCAACTGGGTGAACCGGGCGACGCGCGGCTGGTCCTATGGCTATGCCGTCACCGATCCGCGCACGGGTGAGATCCTGAAGGGATCGGTGCTGCTCGGCTCGCTGCGCGTGCGGCAGGACATGCTGATCTACGAAGGGCTGGTCGGTGCCGCCGCGACCGGCAAGGGCGGGCCAAACGACCCGCGCGAGGTCGCGCTCGCGCGCATCCGCCAGCTCGCCGCGCATGAGGTCGGCCATGCGCTCGGCCTGCTGCACAATTTCGCGGCCAGCACGCAGGATCGCGCCTCGGTGATGGACTATCCCGCGCCGCGCATCGGGCTGGTGAATGGCGCGCCCGACCTGTCGGACGCCTATGGCACCGGGCTTGGTGCGTGGGACATGTACGCGATCGACTGGCTTTACGGCGACAAGGCGGGCAGCGATCCCGATGCCCTGGCCGCGACCAAGGCTGCCGACGCGCAGCGCCGCGGCTTGCGCTTTGTCGCGGACGAGAATGCGCGCGCCGTCTCCGCTTCACAACCGTGGGGCAGCCTGTGGGATGATGGCGCCGATCCCGTTGCCGAGCTCACCCGCATGATTCAGGTGCGCGCCGCCGCGATCGTACGCTTCGGCCCGGAGGCACTCGCCGCCGACGAACCGGCCTCGAACCTGCGCCGCAAGTTCGTGCCGATCTGGCTGGTGCACCGCTATCAGGTGGAGGCTGCGGCGAAGCTGCTCGGCGGCGTCGAGTCCGAATATGCCATGGCGGGCGACGGGCACGGCACGGCCCGTGCGATATCCGGCCCTGCGCAGGCGAGCGCGCTGGATGCCCTGATCGCGACGCTCGATCCCCCTGCGCTCGATGTGCCCGAACGGCTGATCCCATTGCTCTCTGCCGGCTGGTCGGGCGACGGCGATCGCCAGTTCGATATCGAAGTGATGCGCACCGCCGGCGCTGCCGTCTTCGATCCGCTGGTCGCCGCGCAGGTCGGTGCCGAAGTGACCCTTGATGCCCTGCTCTCGCCGCCACGGCTGGCGCGCCTTGCCGATCAGCACCGTCGCGATCCCGCCATCGCAGGGCCGGGTCAACTCGCCCGACGTCTCCTTTCCCTGACAGAAGCGGCGAACGCCAATGCGCGGCTCGGCGCGATACGGCGCGCGGTGGGCACACGCATCGTTCTGAGCCTTGCCGAAGCCGCTCGCCACTCAGCAAGCGGATCCGAAGCGAGGGCGCAGCTCGACCAGGCATTGGTTGATTGGGCGGACGCGCAGGCAAAACAGCGCTTCGCCGACGCGGACGACCGCGCCTGGTCGCTCGCCACCGCGCGCCTGCTGCGCGATCGCGATGCACTGGCGGCCGCGCTGAAGGACGAGGCGCTGCAACCGACGATCCCACCCGGCATGCCGATCGGCTGACCCTCAGCCACGCACGATCGCTTCCAGCGCCGCCCGGTCGCGTAGCCTGATCAGCCGATAGCCGCGCTCGATAGCGCCCATGCGCTCGAACGCGGCCAGATGCGCATTCACGGTCTTGCGCGATAGTCCGGTGGTTTCCGCCAGATCGCTCTGGTTGATGGCCAGCCGGTCGTCCTCCGCGAACTGCAACAGGCGCAGGGCGACGCGGCCGGCGGGAGTTTGCACCAGCAGATGCGCCGCCAGCCGCGTCATCTGTTCAAGCTGACGATAGACCAGCTCGTTCACCCGGCGCCAAAGATCCGGCTCCTCGCGCGCCGCCGCGTCCAGGCCGGCATCGGTGATCATCAGCACGCGCGAAGGCATGTTCGCACGCGCGGTAACGATCCTCGGCCCGCCGCCGTGACGCTGTGTCTGCCCCAGGATCATCGGCGCGCGCACAAGGCCGATCAGCACATCGCGCTCGCCCTTCAGCGCTACCTCCAAGCGCAAGGCCCCACTCAGCACCGCGCACAGGCCCGTGCCCGTATCGCCCTGGCTGTACACCCATTGTCCGCGCTGCAGCGTCACCATCCGCCCTGCGGCAGCGAGACGGGCCTGCATCGCAGGGGATTGGCGGTCGAACCATGCGTCACGCGCCAAAGCCGCGATCAGTTCTTCAGCCACTGTCACGAAGGTGACAATAGGACGCCAATGGCTGGGGTAAAGCGATCCTCACAACAAAGGAGAGGATCCATGGCAACGCAGCTTCTGTCCCGGGTGCAATCGACGCCGATCAGCGAACATGTCGGCATGGAATTCAAGCATGTGGACCTGAACGACCTAGACGAGAATACGTTCGATGCCATGCGCCAGGCGCTTGCCTACCATGGGCTTGTCTTTGTCCGCGATCAGCAGCTTACGCCCGAACAGCATATCGCCTTTGCCCGGCGCTGGGGCGAGATCGACATCAACAATTATTTTCCCGCCAACGGCGGCCATCCCGAGATCGCCGAGGTGCGCAAGGCGGAGAACCAGCAGACCAATATCGGCGGCGGCTGGCACACCGATCACAGCTACGATCAGATCCCCGCGATGGGATCGATCCTGCTTGCCCGTGAAACGCCGCCAACTGGTGGCGATACGCTATTCGCCAGCATGTCCGCGGCGTTCGACTCTTTGTCGGATGGGCTGAAGGACACGTTGCGCACCATGCGCGCGGTGCATTCGGCGGACCACATCTACAGCAAGGACGGCATTTACTCGAAAACCGATCAGGCGGGCGATCTGAAGGGACACGACCTCCGCACCCGTGCCGTCCATCCCGTGATCATCCGCCATCCACGCACCGGGCGGGAGATCTTGTATGTAAACCCGGCCTTCACGCTTCACTTCGATGGCTGGACGCGCGAGGAAAGCCTGCCGCTGCTGAACTACCTTTATCAGGTCGCGATGCGGGAGGAGTTTCAGTGCCGCGTGACATGGGCGCCGGGGTCGATCGCGATCTGGGACAATCGTTCAACATGGCATCACGCCATGAACGACTACCACGGCCATCGTCGCCTGATGCACCGCATCACCATTTCCGGTGAGCCGCTGAGCTAAAGCGGCTCACCTGGAGGCTCAGCGTTCCTTCGCCGGCGTGTAGGGCACGAAGTCGCCCAGCACGACAAAGCTGCGAACCGCGCGGGATCCTTGATCGATCAGATCCACGGTATCGGCACGACATAATTGCGTGCCGTTGCTGCGCGTCAGGAGAACGTCCCACTCGCGCAGCCGGTCAGCGCCTGACTGCGGCCTGTTGAGAAACATCCTGCCGCCGACCTGGTAGATGATGCCCGTTCGCCCAATGATTTGGGAGGAAGTGACGCTGCTCAGGCTGATGCAACGGACGGGCGATCCAGCGACGCGACCGGCCAGCGCCTTTGCCATCCTGTCATCGGCCGCGTCCTTGGTCGCGGCACTGACGGGAAAGGCGAGCGCGGCCGCCGCAGCGAAGAGGGGTGCAAGGCGAGTCATGCGCATTTTTTAGAACGCCGCAGCTGAACCCGCACTGACCTGTACCGACACCGGTTCGCACGATTGCAGCCTTGGCAAAGCGGGCTACACGGGTTCCTGTGCCGCTTACCCCTTCCCGCTTGCGCACGGCGCTTCGCCGCGTCGCCCTCGCCTGCCTTCTGCTGATCGCGCCAACCACGCTGTTGCGCGCGGAGGGCAATGCCTTCGATCTTGCCGGGCCGTCGCTGCGCGTCTCGGTTACGCACGGTGAAGTGACGCTGCCGCTGTCGCAGGTTCCGAACCTGTCGTCGGGAGATCGCATCCGCGTCGTCGCTGATCTGCCCGTCGAGCAAAGCGCCCATTATCGCATGGTGCTCGCCTTTCTGCGCGGCGCGACCAATCCGCCGCCGAAGGAATGGCTGGTGGAAGCGCGCACGTGGAAGGCGAAGGAAGCCGCCATCGACGTGCGCGTGCCCGAGGGCGCGCAGCAGGCATTGGTGTTCCTGGTCCCGGACACCGGCGGCGCGCTGGATGCAGTGGCGAAAGCGGTGCGCGAACAGCCCGGCGCGTTCGTGCGCGCGTCGCAGGAATTGAACCAGGCCATGCTTGATCGCACCCGGCTCGAAACCTTCCTTGATCAGGTCCGCAGGCGCGACCCAACCGACGTGGCCCGAATTTCTCCGAAACTGGCCGACAGCCTCGCGATCAAGCTCGATTCCGCCTGTCTGCTGCGCCAGACGGATCCGCGCGCTGCCTGTCTCGCCCAAAGCGGCAATGCCGCTGTGCTGGCGGACAGCCAGACCAGCTCCATCGCGCAGACGCTTGCCGGCGCGCCTGCCAATATCGCGCTTCAGCTCAGCGCGACGCCGCAGGGCGGCTTCGGCTATTACAGCGGCTATATCGGCGTGGTGCGTGATCTGGCGCGGATGCTGGGCGCGTTCCAATCGGCGCAATTGCGGTTCATTCCGGCCTTGAGCGTTCCGCGCGACGGACGGATCGAGCTGCTCCTCAATACCGTCCCGTCCTTTCGCAAGCCGCAGTCGGTGCTCGTCGCAGCGCTTCCCACGGTTGCGCCGCCGACCCTGCCCGTTCTCTCGGTCAAGAGCGCCGATCCGCTGTGCCTCACACGGCCCGGCTTGGTTCTTCCGGTCGGCGGGGCGCCGCTCGTCTTCTCGACCGATTACCCGCGCGCCATGTCGCTGCGGGTGCCGACCGCCGCCGGAACCATGCTGGATCTTCCGGTCACCGCCAGCCCCGCCGACGGCGGCTTCGTCGTCGGTGATGTCGGCACGCCGCCGGTGCCGCTCGCCGTGGGGGCGGAGGCGCGGTTGCAGGGTTATTGGGGCTTTCAGCCATTCGACGGTCCGCGTTTCCGCCTGGTCAGCCCCGCGCCGAATGCCTGGCGCGCGGACGGATCGACACTGGTCGTTGGTCGGGAAACGCCTCTGGTGCTGGCCGGTGGAGCAGCCAGCTGCGTCTCAGACGTCTGGCTCGAACGTGATGGCGCGCGCCGGCCGGTGACATGGACCGCCGAGGCCGACGGTACGCTGGCGCTCAAGGTGCCGCTCACCGGCATCGAACCGGGGCCCGTGGCGCTTCTGATCCGCAGCCACGGTGTCGATCAGCCAAGCCGTCTCGACCTGCGCGCCTATGCGGAAGCCGCGCGCCTCACCGGATTTGCTTTCCATGCCGGCGACCGCGCGGGGACGCTCACGGGAACCCGCCTCGATCAGGTAAGGACGTTGCAAGTCGGCGCGATCACCTTCCGCGCGAAGAAGCTTGGTCGCGACGGGACGACCGATCGGCTCGACATGGCGGCGGAAGCGAGCGCGGCGGAAGAGATCAAGGCCGGCGAGCTTTCCGGCAGCGCCACGTTGGCGGATGGACGCTCCGTCCGCGTGCCGGTCCGTGTGATGCCCGCCCGGCCGGCCGCCACGGTGATCGCCACTTCGCTGGAACCTGCCGCCTCCGGGGCGGCAGTGCCGCTTGCGCTCGCCCGGCCGGATCTGGTGCCGCAGGATGCACGCCTCACCTTTTCCGTTCGCGCCGCCGGGGCCACGCGCTTCACGTCGCGCGATCGGATCGAGGTGGAAGCTGGCGAGACCGGTGGATCGGCACGGCTGCCGGTGCGCCTTCAGGACGATCGCGTGGCGATCGCCACCCTCGATCCCGCTGCGGCGCTGGGTGATGCCGCACGCGGGCCGCTGCGATTCCGTCTGGTCCAGGGGGAGGTCGCCGGTGACTGGAAGCCTCTGGGCACGCTGGTGCGGCTGCCGCGGATCTCCTCGATCACCTGCGCCACGGACGCTGCTACCTGCACCCTGACGGGCAGCGGCCTGTTCCTGCTCCGTAGCATCACCGGCGGCGGGGAGACGGCGATCGCTGACGGCTTCACCGGAGGGACAATCGAGGTTCCCCGACCGGCCGACGGCAGGCTGACGCTGCACCTGCGCGATGCGCAAGATGCCGCCGCGACGGTCAGCGTGCCGCAAACCGCCGCGACTGCCGCCAGCGAATCCTCTCGGCAAGGTCAGTGAAGTGATCGGGTCCGCCCGGGCTGCGGGGGAATGCCCCGGCCGTCCAGCGTGATCAGTGCAGCATTCAGATGAAGGCTGGTTTCCGACAGGCCCAGCCCGTCCGCCACCTGCAACGCTCTTCGCACCGCATCGATCAGATGCACACTCGCTTCCTTACGCATGGGCACGCCCTGCTACCTGCAGCCGCGGTCGAAAAGACGGGAAGATGGTTAATGCCGCCAGCATGGCCCATTTCCGTGCGCGACGCCGCATGGTCAGCCGCATTGCACTCGCCGGGCGCCTCCCCCACATAGTCGGGTAATACACCAACTGGGGCAACAATGGCGGATCCATATTCTACGCTCGGTGTGGCGCGGAGCGCCACCGAGGCTGATATCAAGAAGGCCTATCGCAAGCTCGCCAAGGAGCTGCATCCCGATCGCAACAAGGACAATCCCAAGGCCGCGGAGCGATTCAGCCATGTGACCGCCGCCTACGACCTGCTCAGCGACAAGGATAAGCGTGCCCGCTTCGATCGCGGCGAGATCGACGCGGATGGCAATCCCGCCTCCCCTTTCGGGGCCGGCTTTGGCGGCTTCAGCGGGGCGCGGCAGGGCGGCGGTGGCGGCGGTTTTCGGAGCCAGGACTTCGGCGGTGCCGAAGGCGTCGACATGTCGGACATCTTTGAAGGGCTGTTCGGCGGCCGGGGTAGCGCGACGAGCGGCGGCTTTGCCGGCGGCTTCGGGCGTCGCCAGCCTCCACCCAAGGGCGCGAACACGGCCTATCGTCTGCGCGTGCCGTTCATTGACGCCGCCGCCTGCGCGCCGCAGCGGATTACCCTTGCCAATGGCAAGACGATCGACCTGAAGCTGCCTGCTGGCGTCGAAACCGGCACGCAGATGCGCCTGCCGGGAAAGGGCGAACAGGGGCCGGGCGGGGCCGGCGATGCGATCGTCACCATCGACGTGCAGCCGCACCGCTTCTTCACGCGCGATGGCGATGACGTACGCCTGAACCTGCCGATCACCCTTGCGGAGGCGGTCCAGGGCGGGCCGGTCAAGGTGCCGACCGTTGAGAAGCCGGTGATGCTGACGGTGCCCAAGGGCTCTACCTCCGGCCGGACTCTGCGACTGAAGGGCAAAGGCTTCCACAAGAAGGACGGAACGCGCGGCGACCAGCTCGTCACGCTGATGGTCGATCTGCCCGCGGAGGACGCCGCGCTGTCCAGCTTCGTGGAGAGCTGGTCGGGCGGCGGGAACCCGCGCGCCGACATGGGCGTCTGATCCCCCGTACCAAGCGGCCATCATGAGGGGCAGAGATCTTGAGCGACGAGACCGCCACGCTGACGCCCGAGGATCGCAGGCATCACGGGCAGGCGCGGGTGAAGCTCGATCGCCAGCTTGCCAAGGTAAAGCCGGGCAGTTTCGCCTATGAGGTGCTGAAACGCGCCGGCACCGGCGTGTACAATGACGGCTTCATCCATGCGGGCAATCTTGCCTATCTGGCCCTGATGACGGTGTTCCCGTTCTTCATCGTTGCGGCGGCGGTTCTTTCGCTGCTGGGGCAGAATGAAGGGACGCGGCAGGCGGTTGAATCTTTCCTTCATGTCCTGCCGCCCAATGTCGCCGACATCCTTCGCAAGCCGATCACGGATGTGCTGGCAGCGCGGACCGGCTCGCTGCTGTGGTTCGGCGCGCTGGTCGGGCTGTGGACGGTCGGTAGCTTCGTGGAGACGATCCGGGAGATCTTTCGCCGGGCCTATGGCACGCACAGTTCACAATCTCTGTGGCGTGCGCGCCTCGGCCTCAGCCTCGGGATCGTCGCCTCGGTGATCGTCGCGCTTCTCTCGTTTCTGGTGCAGGGCATCCTCGTGGCGGCGGAGCAGTTCATCTACCAGCTCTTGCCATGGGCCGAAGACGTGGCGGGCTGGATCGGCATCAGCCGCGCCATCCCCGGCCTGGTGATGTTCGGGGCGCTCTACATGCTGTTCTATTTCGTCACCCCCTCGAAGTACCGATATTCGGAAAGCCGCAAATGGCCGGGCGCGCTGTTCACGGCGATTTGGTGGGTCACCATGACGGCTGGCCTGCCCTGGGCCCTGTCGAACCTTGGCGGCTATGATCTCACCTACGGCAGCCTTGCCGGAGTGGTGGTGATGCTGTTGTTTTTCTATCTCATCGGTCTCGGCATGGTGTTCGGGGCTCATCTCAACGCAGCACTGGCGGAACCCCCGGAGAACGGTCTAGAGGGAGCGCCCCCCGGGCTGGAAGCAAAGGCAGTGTTGTGAACGGATTGATGGCAGGCAAACGCGGGCTCATCATGGGGCTTGCCAACGACAAGTCGCTCGCCTGGGGCATCGCCAAGAAGCTGTCGGAAGCGGGCGCCGAGCTCGCCTTCAGCTATCAGGGCGACGCCATGGAAAAGCGCGTCCGCCCGCTCGCCGAACAGCTCGGCACCGCGCATCTGTACGATTGCGACGTCAGCGACATGGCGGCGCTTGACGCCACTTTCGCAAAGCTCGCCGAAACTTGGCCGACGATCGACTTCGTGGTTCACGCCATCGGTTTCTCCGACAAGAACGAGCTCCGCGGCCGCTTCGTCGATACCAGCCTCGACAATTTCCTGCTGACCATGAACATCAGCGTCTATTCGTTCGTGGCGGTGGCGCAGCGCGCGGCGAAGATGATGCCGGAGGGTGGCAGCTTGCTGACGCTGAGCTATTACGGCGCCGAAAAGGTCATCCCGCATTACAACGTGATGGGCCTCGCCAAGGCCGCGCTGGAAACCAGCGTGCAATATCTCGCCGTTGATCTCGGCCGCGATAACATCCGCGTCAACGCCATCTCGGCCGGCCCGATCAAGACGCTGGCGGCAAGCGGCATTGGCGATCTCCGCCTGATCCTGAAGTGGAACGAGCTGAACTCGCCGCTGAAGCGCAACGTTACGATCGAGGACGTCGGCGGCGCCGGTCTTTACATGCTGAGCGATCTGGCCAGCGGCGTGACCGGAGAGGTCCACCATGTCGATGCCGGCTATAACGTGATCGGCATGAAGGCGGAGGACGCACCGGACATCGCGCTGGCCTGATCGCGATGGCGATGGTGATCCGCCCAGCCAGCGCGGCCGATGTTGCTGCGATCGACGGCCTGCTGCGCGCCAGCTTCCCGGCGCCGGCAGAAGCGGATCTCGTGCGCGAGCTCTGCATCGCGGGGGACATGGTCCTGACGCTGGTGGCCGATGATGAGGAAACGGGCGCGCTCGCCGGAGCGGTGGTGTTCAGCCGCATGGATGTGACGGTCGGTGGCCAGGCGGTGGCCGCGGTGGCGCTTGCCCCCGTCGCGGTTGCCGAGCCGTATCGGCACCAGGGGATTGCCGATGCCCTGATCCATGCCGCGCATGAGCGGCTGGAAGCGGCCGGCGTGGTGCTCAGCTTCGTCCTCGGCGATCCCGCCTTCTACGGGCGGTTCGGCTATGATCCCGCCGTGGCGCGCAACTTCGATTCGCCTTACGCCGGCGATTATTTCATGGCTCTGCCGCTGCAGGGTGGCCTGGTGCCCTGCGGCGCCCGTGAAGCCGCCCGGCACGCGCCGGCCTTTTCGCGCCTGGGGGCAGCATGAGCTTCAACACCTTTGGCCGCGTCTTCCGCTTCACCACCTGGGGCGAATCGCATGGTCCGGCGCTTGGCGCGGTGGTTGACGGCTGCCCTCCGGGGATCGCGCTCGCCGAAACCGATATTCAGCCGTGGCTGGACAAGCGCCGGCCGGGCACCTCCCGCTTCACGACCCAGCGGCGTGAGCCGGATCAGGTGCGCATCCTCTCCGGGGTGTTCGAAGGCCGCACCACCGGCACACCGATCAGCCTGATGATCGAGAATGTGGACCAGCGTTCGAAGGACTATTCGGAAGTCGCTCAGGCGTATCGCCCCGCTCACGCCGATTATGCCTATGACGCGAAATACGGCTTTCGCGATTATCGCGGCGGTGGCCGTTCCTCGGCGCGAGAGACGGCGGCACGGGTCGCGGCTGGCGCCGTCGCGCGCGCCGTGGTCCCGGGCGTCAGAATCCGCGCCTGGGTGGAGGCGATCGGTGGCGACGCGATCGACCCCGCCGCCTTTGACGATGCGCAGATCGACGCCAATCCTTTCTTCTGCCCCGACGCTGCGGCGGCAGCTCGCTGGGAGGAAAAGGTCGACACCGCGCGCAAGGCTGGCTCGTCGCTCGGCGCCGTGGTGGCGTGCGAGGCGACGGGCGTGCCCGCGGGATGGGGGGCGCCGCTTTATGCCAAGCTCGACAGCGAGCTGGCGGCCGCGATCATGTCGATCAATGCCGTAAAGGGTGTCGAGATCGGGGACGGCTTCGCCGCGGCAGCGCTGAGCGGCGAGGAAAACGCCGATCCGATGCGCCCGGGTGCTGATGGCCCGGCGTTCCTGGCCAATCACGCGGGCGGCATCGCCGGCGGGATCGCCACGGGCCAGCCGATCCGGCTTCGCGCCGCATTCAAGCCGACCAGTTCGATCCTGACCCCGGTGCAAACGATCTCCCGCACGGGCGACGCGACGGAAATCGCCACTCGCGGTCGCCATGATCCCTGCGTCGGAATTCGCGGCGTTCCCGTGGTTGAAGCAATGATGGCGCTGGTTCTGGCCGATCAGTTCCTGCTGCATCGCGCCCAATGTGCGTAAAATTACGTAGAACAGCCGGCGTCCATCAGTATTTATATTGAGACGAAGCGAGGCTGATTAGCGTTACTTGGACGAACCTTTTGCGATCTCAGGCATTTTACTCTCACAAGTTTCGAGTGTTCGTACAGGAGAGTAGAATGAAGACCTTCGGTCTTATCGCCGCCGCTGCCTTGGCTATTCCGGGTGCGGCAGTCGCGCAGTCGACCACGACGTCGCCGTCGCAGTCGACCACCACCGCACCGGCTGGAACCGCAACCGACTCCACCATGTCAACGCAGGAGCCGACCACCGGCACGTCGCCGTCCACAAGGTCGCGTACGACCATGCCGGCACCGAGCCAGCCCAGCAGCGACATGACTGATCCGAGCGCGGACACCACGGCAAGCCCGACGTCGCCGTCGACGACGACGCCGACCGTGCCGCCCCAGAACTAAACCGTTCACTGCGGAGCGGGAGCTCGACAGCCATGCTGTCGGGCTCCCATTTTTTCACATCGAGCGTGCAGGCAGAAGGAGAAAGCCTCCATGCGTCTCGCCATCATGGCCGCGGCAGTCGCCCTCAGCGGAACTAGCGCCAGCGCGCAGGTCGCCGACCGCCTGTCGCGCGGAATGGAACCCAACGCAATCGACCGGGCTTTGCAGACGGCCAGGCCGGCGCAGGCTGGCGTTCAGGCCGAAACCGACCGGCTCCGCGCCGAACAGGCCGCACGCGAGGCCGCCGCGCGCCGCGTTCCGCCCCCCTCCTCTACGATGGTGGATGGGCCCGCCGGTGTTCAGCGCCTTGGCTCGGGCGCCTCACCTGCCAGTTCGCCCCCGCCTACCCCGTCGCCGGCCGCAGTCCCGCAATCATGACCAAGGACCAAAGTAAATGCGTCTTGCCACCACCGTCAGTGCAGCGCTGATCGCGCTTTCCACGGCGGCGCTCGCCCAGGTTGCCGATCCATCCGCCTCGCAGGAAGGCAACATCATGGGCAATGGCAGCACTCCTGCCAATTCCACCCAAATGGATCCCGCAACGACCACAGGCACTGACCCTAACGATCCGAGCCAGAACATGCTCAGCAATTCCGCGTCGCCGCCTCCCACCGAACCCAAGTGAAGTCGCCGGGTGGGCCAGCAGCCGCGTTAACCCAATTTCGTCCGATCCTTGGACAGTGCTGATTTGGCACGCGAAATAGCCTGACTGATGCACTAAATGGGCGCGCGAACGGTGATTCCGCCGCACGTGAAAAGGGTTGGGCCATGACCTTCGCGCTGCATCCCAGCGAGCGCGCCTCGCTTCGCCGGATGCGCGGTCCGGCTCGCTTGCGTGCATGGCGTCAGGCTGCGGCGATCGCGTTGCCGATCGTCGCCGTCATTTCCGTGATCGTGCTCGGTACGTTGATGCTCGTCGACCGGGGTGCGTTCACCACATCCGGGCGGGCGGACATCATCGCCGTACCCGCTTCGCACGCCAATGGCCCAGATACAGCATTCCTCGCGTCGCCCGGCGATGGTGCCACCGGCACCGCCCCATTGCCTCCGCTACCGGCGGAGATGCGCGGCCTCTCGGGCGCCGCAACCGGGATTGTTGCCGCACGCCCCTTCGCGATGCGCGGCGGCACGGCGCTTGATCGCGCTCGTGCGTCGGAATGCCTGACTGCCGCCATTTATTACGAGGCCGCATCCGAGTCCGACGCAGGCCAACGTGCGGTGGCGCAGGTCGTGCTCAACCGGGTGCGCCATCCCGCCTTTCCCGCAACGGTCTGCGGCGTGGTGTACCAGGGGGCGGAGCGCGTTAGCGGTTGCCAGTTCAGCTTTGCCTGTGACGGGGCGATGGCCCGCACGCCTTCCCGCGCCGGCTGGGCACGCGCCGCACGAACGGCGGCGGCGGCGCTCGCCGGCTATGTCTTTGCGCCCGTTGGGCTGGCGACGCACTACCACACTTATGCCGTGACGCCTGTGTGGAACCGTTCGCTGGTGATGACGGACGCGATCGGCGCGCACTTCTTCCACCGCTGGAAAGGCATATGGGGCACTGCCGCCGCCTTTCACCAGCCTTATGCCGGCGGAGAGCCCTTGCCCGGTCCGCCTGTTCGCAGCATTGCGCCAGTCATCGCCCTGAACCACGCGGTTGCCGTGGCGCCGTCCAGCGCCAGCGCTGCTGCCGCTATCACCGTTGCGCCTGCGCTTCAGCCGCGTCTTCAGGAAAGCGGCGCGCCGGTCGCCATCGCCCCACCCGCTGAGAACAGCCTCCCGGACTCGCAGATCCTTGATCGTTGGAAGGACAGCGGAAAGCCGCTGCGCTGAGCTCTCGGATACTGCACCCAAATCGCGCTTTGGCGATGGCGGGCGTCATTGGTTGCGGTCGACAACAGACGCTCGTTCAGGCCGATGTCGTGCTCTGACGCTCACGCGTGGCGGCTATTCCATGCCAATTCGAATGGCCGCCGCGCTGACGAACGGTGCTCCTGCGACCAGCAGCAGGCTGACCGCGCCAAGCAGCTTCAGCCCGCCCGGCCCGCTGTCGATCGCGCCTGCGCCGAAGATCAGCAGCGGAATGGCGAGCGGCAGCAGCACCAGCCCGGCGATGGCGCCCGCGCCGCGCAGTCCCGCCGTCAGTGCGCCCGTCGCGACCGCCAACGCTGCCAGCCCGGGCGTGCCGATCGCCAGTCCGGCCAGCACCGTCACGGTTGTGCTGGGCTCCAGCCCCAGCAACGCCGCCGACAGCAGCGCCGCTCCGATAACCGGCGGGGCGAAGGCGATCCAATGCCCAGCAATCTTTGCCGCCGCCACGATCGGCAACGAATGGCCACGCACCACCAGTTGATCGAATACCCCGCCCTCCAGATCGGGCGCGATCAGCCGCTCCACGGGCAGCAGCGCCGCCAGCAGCGCCGCCGCCCAGATCACGCCCCCGCCCACACGCGCGAGCAGCTTGGCATCAGGCCCGATCGCAAAGGGAAACAGGATCGCGACGAGCAGAAAGAAACCGAGTGTCAGGGTGGCACCGCCGCTGCCATAGCCGCGACGCACGTCACGCAGAACCAGCGCGATCATGCCGCCACCGCGCGATAGGCGGCCAGGTCGACCGTCGCCGCATTCGGCACGTCGAGCGGCTGGTGAGTCGCGATAATCGCCAGCCCACCATTAGCGCGATGCCGCCCGACCGCTTCTTCAAGCAGCGCGACGGAAGCGGTATCCAGCCCGGTGGCAGGCTCGTCCAGCAGCCACAGATCCGCGCCGCTGGCGATGACCCGCGCCATGGCGGCGCGCCGCCGCTGCCCGGTCGACAGCAATCGGACGGGCACATCGGCGATATCCGCGAGCGCCATGTCGGCGAGGGCGGTTGCGACACGCGCGGCCGGATCTGTCAGCCCGTCCAGCTTCGCCCAGAAGTTGAGCGCCGTACCCAGCGGGCGATCCGCGTCCAGCGCGCTCGCTTCGCCCAGCAGCGCGATCCGCCCGCTCACCTCCAACGCGCCCGCGAACGGCGGCAGCAATCCGGCGATCACGCGCAACAGGCTCGATTTGCCGCAGCCGTTGGCGCCCGTCACCACCAATGCACCACCCGGGGCGACATGGAGCGACAGGCCGGCGAACAGCAGCCGCCCGCCGCGCCGGCACGCCAGATCCGTCAGCGCCAGCGCCGCGCTCAATCCGCCACCGCGTCCTCTAGCGCGTGCATGTCATCGTCGCTGAGCCCGAAATGATGGCCGATCTCATGAATGGTGACATGCGCCACCAGATCGTCCAGCCGCACGCCGGTTTCGCACCATTCGGCCAGGATAGCCTGCCGGTACAGGTGGATACGATCGGGCATCGCGCCGGAGTCGAATGCGGATTTGTCCCCGATCGGCCGGCCGTGATACACGCCCGTCAGCTCCAGCGGATGCTCCAGTCCGACGCTCGCGAGCGTTTCGGCATCCGCCTCTTCCTCGACCAGAAGCACCACGTCGCCCAGATGCGCGCGGAATGCCTCGGGCAGGCGGGCGATCACCTGCCGCGCGTGGCGCTCGATCGCCGCCAGCGAGGGCGGTTCGCCGGGAAGGTCTTGTCCGCTCATCACGACCGCCATAGGCGTTGGCCCTCCCACGCGACAAGCATGTCGGAAGGATACGGATTGTGGTCGATCAACTGAGCGAAGCCGAACGGGCCGATGCACTCGATAGCCTGGCCGACTGGGATTACGACGAGGGGCGCGATGCGATCACCCGCACCATCGTGTTTACCGATTTCGCCGAGGCGTTCGGCTTTATGACTCAGGTTGCGCTCATCGCAGAGCGTGCCGATCACCATCCAGAGTGGACCAACGTCTGGAACCGGGTGGAAATCACGTTGACTACGCATGACGCCGGCGGCCTCTCCGAACGCGACCTGGAACTTGCAGCCGCGATCGACTCCATTCTCGACGGCTGAGGCCGGGCACGGCGCTGAACGCCGCCGGGGCCCATCCCGTGCAATCACGCGCCGCCGCCACAGCACGGCCAGCGGATCTAAGCCGCTTTTTTGATGCAAGCGGGCAACGGTTCGCCACGTTCATCCACAATCAGGGTTGCAGTGTGCGCCAGATGGGCCATCTAGGGCCCGATCATGACATTTGACATTCTACCCGCGCCGCTCGCCGGTGCGCTCGCCGAGCGTGGCTATCAGGCGCCCACTCCTGTCCAGGCCGCCGTTATCGAACCGGACGCTGCGGGGCGGGATCTCATCGTGTCGGCCCGGACCGGCTCGGGCAAGACCGTTGCGTTCGGCATGGCCATGGCGGCGGAGCTGTTGGGCGACGATAACCGCATCATCCCCTCGCGTGAGCCGCACGCGCTGGTCATCGCGCCGACGCGCGAACTCGCGCTTCAGGTCAGCCGTGAGCTTATCTGGCTCTACGGTCCGACGGGCGCGCGCATCGTCACCTGCGTCGGCGGCATGGACGCCAGCAAGGAACGCCGCAACCTGAATCACGGCGCGCACATCGTCGTCGGCACGCCCGGCCGTTTGCGCGACCACCTGGAGCGCGGCGCGCTGGAGCTATCGGCGCTTAAGGTCGCGGTGCTCGACGAGGCGGACGAGATGCTCGACATGGGCTTCCGCGAGGATCTGGAGGAGATCCTCGACGGTACGCCCGACACCCGTCGCACGCTTCTGTTCTCGGCCACCATGCCGAAGCCGATCGTTCAGCTTGCCAAGCGGTATCAGAAGGACGCGCTCCGCATCTCCACCGTGGAGGAGGATCGCGGCCATGGTGACATCAGCTATCAGGCGGTCGCGGTCAGCCCGTCGGACATCGAACATGCCGTGATCAACCTGCTCCGCCTGCATGAGGCGGAAACGGCGATCCTGTTCTGCGCCACGCGCGACAATGTCCGCCACCTGCACGCTAGCCTCGTCGAACGTGGCTTTGCGGCGGTCGCGCTATCGGGCGAGCATAGCCAGAATGAGCGCAACGCCGCGCTTCAGGCGCTGCGTGATCGCCGCGCCCGGGTCTGCGTTGCGACCGACGTCGCGGCGCGCGGCATCGATCTGCCCAGCCTGAGCCTCGTCATTCACGTCGAGCTGCCGCGCGATGGGGAGACGCTGCAGCACCGCTCCGGCCGGACGGGTCGCGCTGGCAAGAAGGGGACGGCCGTGCTGATCGTTCCCTATCAGCGCCGTCGCTGGGCCGAATCCATGCTGCGCAACGCCAAGATTCCGGTCGAATGGATGTCCGCACCCACGCCGGAGGACGTGCGCGCCAAGGATCGCGATCGCTTGCTGTCGCAGCTCCTTGCCCCCGTCGAGGTGGACGAGGAGGACCGCGCGCTCGCGGAGAAGCTGATCGGCGAAAAGAGCCCCGAGGATATCGCCGCCGCCCTGGTCCGCGCCTATCGGGCCGCCATGCCGGAGCCGGAAGAGATTATCGCCGCCACGCCGGAGGCGCATCGCGCGGCGCAGCGTGAAAAGCATCGGCCCGGCTTCGATGACGTCCTGTGGTTCCGCATGAACCTTGGCCGCCGCCAGAATGCCGATCCGCGCTGGATCCTGCCGCTGATCTGCCGTCGCGGCAACCTGACCAAGAATGATGTGGGCGCGATCCGCATCGGCCCGAACGAGACGGCGTTTCAGGTGCCGCGCGCGCTTGCGAACAAGTTCATGGCTGCCGTGGCAAAGACGGCGAGCGCCGATGATGACGTGCTGATCGAGCCGTCGGACAATGCGCCGGGCCCGGTCCGCGCACCGGCGGGCACGCGCCAATATGCGCCGCGCCCGACCGGAGCGCGCCAGCGTGGCGATGGTCCGCCTCGCGGTGGTCCGCGCCGCGGCAACAACGAGCGTCGCTGACACTTCCGCGCCATTCCGCTTCCCTGATCGGAAGCGGAGGGCGCGGCCAAGCACGGCTTTAATCCGCCCGACTTAATTCCCGTTGCACCGCCGGTGCGCGCCATCTACGCCTTTCTCCAACGGCCATCAGCGCCAAGGGGAGAGATAGATGCGCACGATCCAGTTGCAGAAGCCGGGCGGGCTTGACCGGCTGCAGGTAACCGACACCGAGCGGCAGGCGCCCGGACGCGGCGAGATCCTGGTCCGCGTCGGTGCCAGCTCGCTGAACTTTCACGATTATGCCGTGGTTACCGGCATGATCCCGACCCCCGACGGCCGCATTCCCATGTCGGACGGCGCCGGTGAGGTGGTCGAGGTTGGCGAGGGCGTCAGCGAGTTCGCCGTTGGCGACAAGGTCGTCTCTACCTTCTTCCCGCACTGGATGGATGGCGAGCCGGCACGCGAAGTGATGGGTGACGTGCCGGGCGATGGCGCCGACGGGTTCGCCCGCGAATATGTCACCGCCCCCGCGACTTCGTTCACCCGCGCGCCGAAGGGCTTTTCCGACGCAGAATCCGCCACCCTCACCTGCGCCGGTCTGACCGCATGGCGCGCGCTGGCGGTGAACGGTCAGGTAAAAAGCGGCGATACCGTGCTGGTCCAGGGCACCGGCGGCGTATCCATCTTCGCGCTGCAATTTGCCAAGGCTGCCGGCGCGACGGTGATCGCAACCTCGTCGTCCGACGAGAAGCTCGACCGGCTGCGTGAGATGGGCGCGGATCATCTGATCAATTATCGCCAGGACGAGAAATGGGGCGAAACCGCGCGCAAGCTGACCGGCGGGCGCGGGGTCGACCATGTCGTGGAGATTGGTGGATCGGGCACCATGCCGCAATCGATCGCGGCGGCCCGGATCGGCGGCCACATCGCGCTGATCGGGGTGCTCGCCGGCATCGGCGGCAACGTGCCCACCGTCTTCGTCATGCAGCAGAACCAGCGCATCGTCGGCCTGACGGTCGGCGCGCGCCGGCATCAGCAGGACATGATCCGCGCCATCGAGGCAAACGGCATCCGTCCGGTGATCGATCGTCATTTCCCGCTCGAACAGATTGCCGATGCCTTTCGCCACCAGGAATCGGGCAAGCATTTCGGCAAGATCTGCCTCGACATCTGAGCGCGTTCAGCCGGGCGGCGGAATGATCCGTCGCTCGGCCAGCCGCGCCAGCCATTTGGCGAACATCTGCTCGGTATCGATGCACTCGCCAAAGCCCGCCTGGCGCAGCTTGATCGTGCTCACCAGCACCGGCGCCCGCGTCGCCTCTGGCGGGGCGTGTACGCCGAACAGCAGATCGGCATAATGGTGCGATTCTCCCAATAGATCGGGTAGCGGCGTGGCGCGCAGCCCATGCCGCCGCACCACATCGTCCCACACGCCCGCATGCCCGCCGAGGTAGTCGACCAGCGCGAATGGCGCACCAAACGCCGGCTCCATGCCAAGCGCCCGGGCGATCGCCGGCCATGTATCGGCCCAGGTGAAGACATCGCCGTTGGTGATGTTGAACGTCTCGTCCCGGGCGCGCTCCGCCTCGCCAGCCCATAATAGCGCGTCCGCGATCAGATCGGCATCCACCGCTTCCGACACGCCGCCCGGCCGCCCTGGATAGGTGAGCGGCCGGCCCAGTTCGCGCTGGATGGCGGCATAGGCGCCGATTACCGGTACGATGTTCATCGCCACACCGGTTGCGCCGCCGAACACCACCTGCGGCCGCCAGATCGTCAGCGACCAATCCGCACCCGTCCGCTGCGCGCGCAGATAATCCTCCTGCAGCCAGTAAAAATTGGCATGAGGATCGCGCGGTGAGCGCTCGCGTGCCGGAACGGCGATCTGATGGAGATGCGCGCCATAAGCCTTGGTGCCCTGAAGCACGCTGACATGGCGAAGCCCACGCGCGGCTTCGAACAACGGCTCCATCAGGTTGCGCATCATCGCCAGATTAGTGTCCATCTGGTCCTGCTCGAACCACCCGGCATAGAGGCCGGGCTTCTCGTACAGCGCTGCGTAGACGACGTGCGTCACCTCGGCGAACGCACCCGCCGCCGCCCGGCAGGCGGCGCTGTCCCGCAGGTCAAGCGACAGATGCCGAACATGCGCGCCGGCCGCCACGTCGGGGGCACGGCGCGAGACGGCGATGACGCGCCATCCCTCGGCGGCGAAGCGCGCCACCGCCGATTGGCCGATCACCCCGCTCGCGCCCGCGATCAGAACGGTCCGCTCGCTCATCCCACCTCTCCCTCCCCGCGCCCGTTTTCGGTGCGCCGGCGAACATTCGTCCTATGGCATTGCCAGTTCGCCGTGCAGCCGGATAGTACGGCAATCATCTTGTCGTTTCCGGGGGATTTCATGAAGTTTTACGCGGCGTCGCTCGTTTCTCTTGCCGCGCTTGTTGCGCATGGCGCCTCGGCCCAGAACGCGGGCAGCGCTCCCTCCGCCGCCGCTGCCAAGCCGAAATGGGATGTAAACGCCCCTCCCGGCGCAACCATTCGTCAGGTGCCAATCCGGGTGAACGAAGGCAGCTGGATGGACGTGGACGTCAGCCCGGACGGCCGCACAATCGCCTTCACCCTGCTCGGCGATATCTACACCATGCCGATCACCGGCGGCACGCCGACCCGCATTGCCGAGGGGCTCGCCTACGAGGTGCAGCCGCGCTTCTCGCCCGATGGCCGGCGCATCGCCTTCACCTCCGATCGCGGCGGCGGCGACAACATCTGGGTGATGAACACCGACGGCAGCGACAAGCGCCAGGTAACGCGTGAGGACTTCCGCCTCCTCAATCAGCCGAGCTGGAGCAAGGACGGTCGCTTCATCGTCGCCAAGAAGCATTTCACCACCGGGCGCTCCCTGGGCACCGGCGAGGTATGGATGTACCACGTCTCGGGCGGTGCCGGCGTACCACTGGTGAAGCGGCCGAACGAGGCGCACCAGAAGGAGCTGGGGGAGCCGATCTATGCCGCCGACGGCAAGTCGGTGTTCTACACCAAGAACGTCACACCCGGCCCGATCTTCGAATATGCGCAGGACTCCAACACCGACCTGTTCGATATCGAGCGATACGACCTGCAGACCGGAGAGGTGACGAAGGCGGTAACGGGCGCCGGCGGTTCGGTTCGCCCCACGCCCTCACCCGATGGCAAGAAGATCGCCTTTGTCCGCCGCGAGGCCACCCGGTCGAAGCTCTACGTAAAGGATCTCGCCTCGGGCGAGGAGCGCAAGATCTATGACGATCTCGATCAGGACGTGCAGGAAACCTGGGCGGTCACCGGCGTGTATCCGAACATGGCATGGCTGCCGGACAACAGCGGCCTGGTCTTCTGGGCGAAGGGCAAGATCCAGCGCATCGATGCCGATGGCACCAATGCGCGTGAGATCCCCTTCACCATCAACGACACGCGCGGGGTGATCGACGGGTCGCACCCGCAGGTCACGGTGGCGCCCGATCGCTTCACCACCGCCATGCCGCGCTTCGCCAGCGTCTCACCAGACGGGCGTCAGGTCGTGTTCGAGACGCTCGGCAAATTGTGGGTGAAGCCGGTGGCCGGCGGCGCGCCCCGCCGCCTGACCCGTGGCGATGACGGCTTTGAACTGTTTCCGAGCTGGTCGCACGACGGCAAGAGCCTCGTGTTCGTCAGCTGGACCGATGATGGCCTTGGGCGCCTGCGCGTGATCGGCGCCACCGGCGGCACGGCGCGCGACGTGATCGGCCAACCCGGCCATTATGCCCGCCCGCGCTTCTCGCCCGACGGCAAGACCATCGTCTTCGAGCGTACGGGCTCCGGGCGTCTGACCAGCCCTAAATGGGCAGAGGATGCCGGCGTCTACCGCGTCGCCACGGCGGGCGGCGCCGTCACCCGTGTGGCGCGCGGCGCTGCCTCGCCGCAATTCGGCCCGAACAACGATCGCCTGTTCATGCTGGAGGACGAGCGCAAGGACGGCAAGTCGGTGCGCCAGCTCATCAGCACCGATCTGTCGGGGCAGGACAAGCGCGTCCACGCCAATGGCGAGCTTGCGACGGACTATATCGTGTCGCCCACCGGCGAATATGTCGCCTTCCGCCAGAACTACGCCGCTTACGTCGTGCCGCTGATGCCCGGCAGCCAGACCATCGCCCTGTCTCCCGATGCCAAGGCGCTGCCGGTTACCCGCGTCAGCGCGGGCGGCGCGGATTATTTAAACTGGTCGAACGACGGCACACGCCTGCACTGGAGCCTCGGGCCGACGCTCTACACCGTGGAAACGGCCAGCCTTTTCGCCGCCGCTCCCCGCGCCGATGGCACGCCGGCGTTCGTGCCGCCGACGACCGGCGTCTCGCTGGCGATGGAGCAGGCTGCGGCCAAGCCGACCGGCACGGTCGCGATCACCGGCGCACGCCTCGTCACCATGGCAGGCACGGATGGCGGCATCATCGATGATGGCGTGGTGGTGATCCGCGGCGATCGGATCCTCGCGGTCGGCCCGCGAGCCTCCACCGCAGTCCCGGCGGGCGCGACCATCGTCGACGCGGCCGGCAAGACGATCATTCCCGGGCTGATCGATGCGCACGCCCATGGCCCTGCCGGGACTGACGAGCTGATCCCGCAGCGCAACTGGTCGATGATGCAGAACCTCGCGCTCGGCACGACGACGCTGCACGATCCGTCGAACCGCGCCAGCGAGATCTTTACCGCATCGGAAATGCAGCGCGCCGGGTTGATCCTCGCGCCGCGCATCTTCTCCACCGGCGAGGCGGTCTACGGCGCCAAGGCGACGGACGTATACGCGCAGATCGACAGCTTCGACGACGCGCTGGCCCATGTCCGCCGGCTGAAGGCGCAGGGCGGGCACAGCGTGAAGAACTACAACCAGCCACGCCGCGAGCAGCGCCAGCAGGTGACGGAGGCCAGCCGACGCGAGAACATGCAGGTTGTGGCGGAGGGCGGCTCGATCTACGGCCTGGACGTCACGCATATCGCGGACGGCAATTCCACGATCGAGCATAACATCCCGTTGGAGGTGTTCTACGACGATATCGTTCAGTTCTTCTCCCAGTCGAAGACGAACTACACGCCAACGCTGGTCGTTACCTTTGGTGGGCTGGCGGCCGATCCTTACTGGCGTCAGCACACCGATCTGTTCGCCCACCCGCTGCTTCAGGCGCATACGCCGCCGGCACAGCTGCGCGCGGAATCGGCGCGGCGGCTGATGGCGCCGGAAAGCGATTATGTGGACGATGAAAGCGCGCGCGAGGCGCACAAGCTCGCCAAGCGCGGCGTGCTCGTGTCGATCGGCGCGCATGGTCAGCAGGCTGGCATGAGCGCTCATTGGGAGCTGTGGTCCTTCGTGCGCGGCGGCATGACGCCGCTGGAGGCGCTGCGTGCCGGCACCATCGTTCCCGCCCAGTCGCTCGGCATGGCGAAGGACATCGGC
This sequence comes from Sphingomonas sp. OV641, assembly GCF_900109205.1. NCBI lineage: Bacteria > Pseudomonadati > Pseudomonadota > Alphaproteobacteria > Sphingomonadales > Sphingomonadaceae > Sphingomonas > Sphingomonas sp. OV641. The sequence continues at coordinate 94,648 of NZ_FNZB01000002.1, forward strand.
TCGCTGGAGGTTGGCAAGCTTGCCGATCTGCTGGTGCTGGATGCTGATCCCACGGCGGATATCCGCAACAGCGACAAGGTGCGCCAGGTCATGCTGGGCGGCCGGCTCTATGATGCGGCCACCTTGAACGAGGTCGCGACCGGCACGGCCAAGCGCGGCGCCTATTTCTGGGAGGCCGGTACCAGCGCCCAGTGATCGTCACCCTCCCATCTTGAACAAGCCTTCCCCGTTCGCCGCGAACCGCGTCGTGGTGAACGGGCTGTATCCCCAGGAGTAAGAACCATGGATCGTCGCACCTTTCTTGGCAGCACCGGCGCCGCCGCTCTGGCGAGTGCCGTCCCCGCCGCCGCGCAAAAGGTCGCCGCCGCCGGCGTCAACCCGAATGACGCGAAGCTGCACACGCTGCTCGATCGCTTCTTCTACGATCGTATCAGCGACAATCCCGAAGGCGCCACCGCGCTCGGGCTCGACAATGGGGAGCGCGCGCACCTCAAGTCGAAGCTGAACGACGGTTCGGCTGCCGGCGTTCAGGAGGATCTCGCCCGCGCCAAGCGTGAACTGGCCGCGCTGCGCCAGATCAGCCCTGCCTCGCTCTCGCCAGCGGCGCGGATCGATTACGAGGTCGTGTCCTATCAGCTCCAGCGCAGCATCGCTGGCGGTGAGAAGTTTACCTACGGCGCCAGCATGGGCCGTTTCGCGCCTTATGTACTGTCGCAGCTGACCGGCGCCTACCGCGAGGTGCCCGATTTCCTCGACGCGCAGCATCGCATCAAGGACGCGGCGGACGCCGACGCCTATGTCGCGCGTGTCGCCGCCTTCGCCACCGCGATCGATCAGGATACGGAGCGTCAGCGCGCCGATGCCGCGCGCGGCGTCTTCGCGCCGGATTACATCCTCGACACCACGCTGAAGCTGATGGGCGGCCTGCGCGATCAGCCGGCAGCCGCAACCGTCCCGGTCAAGGCGCTGGCCACCAAGCTGAAGCTCGCCAACCTGCCGGATGGTCGCGTTGCCGAAGCGACCCGGATCATGAACGATCAGGTCTTCCCGGCGCTCGATCGCCAGCGTGCCCTGGTCACCGAGCTGCGCGGCCGTGCCTCGCACGACGCCGGCGCGTGGCGCCTGCCCGATGGCGAGGCTTATTACGCCGCCGCCGTTGAGGCCGCGACCACCGTTGCCATGACGGGTGAGGAGGTTCACCGCCTGGGCCTGGCGCAGGTGGCCGAGATCAGCAACCGGATCGACGGCATCCTGAAGGCGCAGGGTATGAGCCAGGGCACCGTCGGCGAGCGGCTGGTCGCGCTGAACAAGCGTCCCGATCAGGTCTATCCGAACACCGACGCGGGCAAGGAACAGCTGATCGCACAGCTCAACCGTCAGGTGATCGCCATGCAGAAGCGGCTGCCGGAGCAATTCGCCTTCATTCCCAAGGCGCCGGTCGAGGTCCGCCGTGTTCCCAAGTCGATCGAGGCCGGCGCGCCGGGTGGCTATTACCAGAACGCCTCGCTCGATGGCTCGCGCCCAGGCATCTACTACATCAACCTGCGCGACAGCTTCGATCGTCCCAAGTTCGGCCTCGCCACGCTGACGCACCACGAAGCGGTGCCCGGCCACCACTTGCAGGTGATGACCGCGCTCGAGTCTCAGGACATTCCGCTCATCCGCCGCCGCGGCGGGTTCAGCGGCTATACCGAGGGCTGGGCGCTTTATTCGGAGCAGCTCGCGGATGAGATGGGCATGTTCGAGGGCGATCCTCTCGGCCAGGTCGGCTACCTTCAGTCGCTCCTGTTCCGCGCCACGCGTCTCGTCGTGGACTCCGGCCTGCACCACAAGCGCTGGAGCCGCGAAAAAGCGACCGAATATTTCATCGCCACCACCGGCATCGCCCAGGGCCGCAGCCAGAACGAGATCGACCGTTACACCGTCTGGCCGGGCCAGGCTTGCAGTTACAAGATCGGCCACACCGTCTGGGTGCGCCTGCGCGACGCGGTGAAGAAGAAGCAGGGCGCCGCCTTCGATCCGCGCAAGTTCCACGCGGTGCTGCTCGATGGCGCCATGCCGCTGACCATTCTGGAGCGGATGGTGACGGAACGGATGCTGAAGGCCTGACCACTCGATCCGTCATCCCCGCGTAGGCGGGGATTCATAAGCGCTACCGCACCGGCTTTTTCGCCAAGCTCAGCGTCTATGGATCCCCACCTTCGCGGGGATGACGAACTTGGTTATGTGCGGAGGAAAATACGGGAGAGGCACGCATGAAAACCTACGACGATGTCGTGAACGGCCGCCGCAGCATCCGCGGGTTCAAACCCGATCCGGTGCCCCGCGCGCTGATCGAGGAAGTCCTCGCGCTTGCCATGCGCTCGCCCTCCTCGCTCAACACCCAGCCGTGGAACTTCACCGTCGTCACCGGCGAACCGCTGGATCGCATTCGCCAGGGCAATACTGAACGCAACCTCGCCGGCGTGCCCCATTCGCGCGAATTTCGGCTGGGCCAGGAATATGGCGGCATCCACCGTGAACGGCAGATCGAGATCGCCAAGCAACTCTTCGGCGCCATGGACATCGCGCGCGAGGACAAGGCGAAGCGGCACGATTGGGTGCTGCGCGGCTTCCGCCAGTTCGATGCGCCGGTCTCGATCGTCATCACCTATGATCGCGTGCTGCTGGGCAGCGACATCGCGCCCTTCGATTGTGGCGCCGTCACCACCGCGCTCGTCAACGCCGCCTGGTCGCGCGGCCTAGGCTGCGTCATCAACAGCCAGGGCATCATGCAATCGCCGGTCGTGCGCGAACATGCCGGCATCCCCGACGATCAGGTGATCCAGACCTGCGTCGCGATGGGCTGGCCCGACGACAGCTTCCCGGCCAATGGCGTGGTGTCGCGCCGCAAACCAGTCAGCGAAGCCGCACGGTTTGTGGGATTCGTGGACTAAGCGATGCCTCACGGACTACCGACTTTCGACGACAAGCGGGCAGCCGCGGAAATGGGGTGGCTAGCTGCCGTTGCGCGATCGCCGCACGATTGAGTTGACGATGACTCTCGATCCGAATCCGATAGCGGCAATTCCGAGCAACGCCCCTGCGAACAGTTGCCAGTGTGAAACGCAATCAAGCTGATTATCTGCGGCGCACTGACCTAAAGACGTGATGAGAAACGCTCCGCCTAAGAGGGGAAAGGCAGCAACAGTCGCCAAACCGCATCCCAGCTTGCCCCCGATGCTTCCGCTGCCCCGATAACCCTCGCGTTCCATTGCGCTACGATAAGCGATAAACGAACGTCGGCAATCGGGCGGAAAGTGCAATCAGCTAGTCAGGCGTCGTCTGAACCCAAATGCGCGGCACACCCCGCTGCTCCGCCCACATTGTCGCAGCGGCTATCGCCACCTCCAAGCTCCCGTCGCTCTCTGCTGAGGATATGTAGAACACGTCCTCGCCACGCGCCTTTCGGCCGTAACCGGTACCAAAGAACCGCCCGTCGTCGCTTGCCTCAACGACGATCCAAGTCTCTTGACCGGGTAGTATCGGCACTTGTTCGCCGGGAGCCAAATAGATGAGTTCGACCATCTCCCGTCCGCTCTCACGCCCACGCAGTACCTGCAATTGGGCGCATTCAACCGATCCGCTCCCGAGTGCGGTTCCGCACGGCGAAACGGCTCAGATGAATGTTCATCGGCAAACACTCCTCCGTCATTCCCGCGGAGACCGGGCTCCATGACTTGCGTCTACGCAAGCAGGGCGAGCACTGGTTCTATGGATTCCCCTCCGCAGCAATAACGAACATCGGGCGCTTCCCCAACGAGCGTCATTCCGCTCACCTCAACAAACAACAAAGGCACGGCCCGCGTCGACAGCCATCCATCTGCCGACGCGAACCATGCCCTCACTCCCGCCGAAGCGGGCCGAACCTGCCGCAATTGGCCGTGTGGAGTGCCACGGCCCATCCGACTGGCTCATCCGAACAGGCGGAGTTCCGCTCCTCCCCCAGCTCAGCCCAGAAAACTCGACCTCCGATACGCGGCCCGGAACGGCGCCGCGGAGCCGTCAGCGCGGGAACCTCTTGTCCAACCAACCAATGAGGGCGCGGTTCACTTCCTCGGGAAATTCCTGCTGGGTCCAATGGCCCGACTTCTCCACCAGAACCCGCTCCAGATCGGGGACGTACCGCTCCATGCCCTCGGTCATCGCCGGGCTCAGCACCACGTCGTTCTCCGCCATGACCATCAGCGACGGCACGTCGACCTTCTCCACCAGCTTGGCCGAATTCTGCCAGTTGCGGGTGAAGTTGCGATACCAGTTGATGCCGCCGGTGAAGCCCGTCTCGGCGAAGGTCTGCGCGAATGCCTCGATCTCGTCGTCGGTCAGGAACTGCTGCGGATCGTTTGCCGGATCATAGAGCTTCAGCCCCTCGCCCAGTGCCAGGGTACGCATCTCGGCCGGAAGCTGCTCATATTCCTTCAGCGTCAGCATCGGCTTGCGCATGAAGAAGCGCATCGACCGCTCGGGGTCTGCGGCCAGCGCCGCATCCGCCTCGCCCGGCTTCTGGAACCAGACGATATACATGTCCTCGCCAAAGGCCGCGCGCATGCCGGCGATCGGATCGATGTCGCCGCGCGGCAGGAACGGCGTGTTCACCCCGATCACGCCCGCACAGCGCTCGGGATAGCGCAGTGCGAACTGCCACACGACCATGCCGCCCCAGTCGTGGCCGCAGGGAATCGCCTTTTCGATGCCCAGCGCGTCCATCATGCCGGCGATGTCCGCCGTCAGCTGCTCCAGGTCGTAATCCTCGATCTTCTCCGGCCGGCTGGTCAGCCCATAGCCGCGCTGGTCGGGCGCGATCGCCCAGCGGCCCGCCTTGTCGAACGCGTCGAGTTGATGCCGCCAGGAGAAGGCCAGCTCGGGAAAGCCATGGCAGAAGATCACGGGCACACCCTCGCCCTTCGGCCCGACTTCGTAATAGGCCATGCGGATGCCGTTGGTTTCGACGAACTGCACCGGCGGCATCGCCTCGGCCAGCGCGCGCGGCGCCTCGATCACGTTGCTCGTAACTGGGCTCATGATTTCACTCCCGGACGGACGACAACCTTGCATTGCTGTTCGGGGTCGGCGAGCGCGGCAAAGGCGGCGGCCACGCCGTCCAGCCCCACTTCGTCGGTGATCGCCGGCAGCACATCGATCTTGCCCTCGGCGATGTTGCCCAGCGTCGCGGCAAACTCACCGGCGGTGTAGCCAAGCACGAATCGGAAATCGATTTGCTTGTTGATGCACAGGAACGGCTCGATCTTGTCCGTTTCCATGCATACGCCGACGACGATCACCTGCGTGCTCACCGGCACCGATTCGATGATGTTCTGCAGCACGCCCGGCACGCCGACGCATTCGAAGACGATCGCGCGCTTGCCGGTCTGGCCAGTCATCATCGCCGCCATCCGCTCGGAAGACGTGCGCGGCACGCCCAGCTCGCTCCACTTGGTGTGCGGCGATTCCTTCGCCGGATCGACGATGATGTCGGCGCCCATCTTTTCCGCAACGGCGCGGCGCGCAGGGGAGAAATCCGCCGCCACCACCGGCCCCAGCCCGCGCGATTTCAGCGCCGCGATCACCGCCAGCCCCACCGGGCCGCAGCCGATCACCAGGTTCACCGTATCCGGTCCCGCAGCGGACATGGCGACGGCATGTTCCCCCACCGCGAAGGGCTCGGTCATCGCCGCCTGCACGTCGGACAGGCCATTGGGTACCGGAAGCAGCATCGCCTCGCTCAGCACCATCTGCTCGCTGTACCCGCCGGGATAGGTGTTGGAATAGCCGATCGCCTCATAGCCTTCCGGCTTCATCGCGATGGGCATGGACACGACGCGCGTGCCCGCCTTCAGCGCCTTTGCCGATCCGGGACCGTGGTCCAGGATCTCGGCGGAAAATTCATGGCCGAAGATCATGTCCTTGGAGGGATCGGTGCGCGGCTTCTCGCCGGTGCGCGCGCCCAGTTCCAGCATGTTCTCGAACGAATGAACGGCGTGGAGATCCGAACCGCAGATGCCGCAGGCCAGCGTCTTCACCAGCACTTCACCCTGGCCGGGTACCGGATCGGGCACCTCGTCGCAGATCAACTGCTTGTTGCGTCTCACCACGGCTCGCATCGCAGCCCTCCCTCTCCGGTCGTCCGGCGTGATCGCCGGTTCGTTGCCGCATCGTGGCCCGCGGCGCCGGCCAGCGCAAGACGCATATTCATAACGCGTTTGAATTTCTTGCAGCCGATCGCTTTTGGAAATATATGTGGCCAAAATGTCGGAGGGAAGAATGTCGGGCAGCACGGTTTCAGGCGCGTCGGGCGAACAGGTGATCGTCGTTGGCGCCGGCATCGCGGGCCTGTGCACCGCGCTTCGTCTGGGCGGCGGCTCGCGCCACATCACCCTGCTGGAGCGCGACGAAGCCCCGCCGGAGGGCGGCCCGGACGTCGCGTTCGATCAGTGGCAGCGTCGCGGCGTCAGCCAGTTGCGCCAGAGCCACGCGTTTCTTGCCCGGTTGCGCAACATCATTCGCGACGAGCATCCGCAGTTGCTGGAGGATCTCTATGCCGCCGGCTGCCGCGACATCACCTTTCAGGACATGCTCCCGCCCAAGCTGCAGGCCAGCTATGTCCCCGTGCCGGGGGATGCCGATCTGACAATCCTCACCAGTCGTCGTACCACGCTCGAACTGGTGATCCGCCGCTATGTTGAGCGCTTGCCCGGCGTGTCGATCCGCAGCGGCGTCAAGGTGCGCAGCCCGCTGTTTCATACGGGCAGCGATGGCACGATGGTGGTGACAGGCGTCGCCGCCGACACCGCGGAAGGACGCGAGGAGATCACGGCGGACGTGGTGGTCGATGCCGGTGGCAAGGCGGCGAACCTGATCGAACAGCTGATCAAGGCCGGCGCGCCCATCGCGGAGGCAGCGGAGACCGCCGGCGTCCTGTATTTCACCCGCCATTACCGCCTGCTGGACGGCCAAAATGAGCCGCCGCGCGGCGACGTGCCGGCCTCTGGCGATCTTGGCTATCTGAAGTTTGGTGTGTTCCCCGCCGACAACCGCCGTTTCTCGATCACCTTGTGCGTGCCGGAAATCGAGCATGAGCTGCGCAAGGCAGTGATGGATGGCGATACGTTCCAGCGCATCTGCATGGCGATGCCGGGGCTCAAGCCATGGGTCGATCCCAACACTTCGGAGCCGGTCGGCAAGGTGATCGGCATGGGCGATCTGCACAGCCGCTGGCGCAGCCTGATGGCCAATGGAAGGCCGGCGGTGCTTGGCTTCTTCGCCATCGGCGATGCGCTGGTGCGCACCAACCCGCTTTACGGTCGCGGCTGCTCGCTCGCCGCGGTCAGCGCCGGTGTGCTTCGCCGTGCGCTGGACAGCACACCCGATCCCGCCGCGCGGCTCGCCATCTATGACAGCGGCATCCTGGCCGAGGTGAAGCCATATTACGATCTGATGCTGAAACAGGATCGCTCCGCCATCCGCCGCGCGCGTGCCACGCTCACCCCCGATCATCGCCCCAGGCTGAAGGCGCGTTTGGCGAAAAGCTTCGTCGATGACGGGATCACCATCGCTGCCCGTTCCGACGTGCAGCTGATGCGCGCGATGATGCGCGGCTTCCACATGCTTGAACATCCCGAGGCGTGGCTGAAGCGACCGCAGAATCTCAGCAAGGTGCTTGGCTATTGGGCGCGCGGCCGCCGCCTCAATGCCAATGCCTATGCGCCGCAGCCGGGCCCCGATCGCCCCGATCTGATGGCGACCATTGGGCTTGATGCGCGGGCGGACTTGCTGAAGGCGGCCTGATCAACTGTTCCGAGGGGGAAGGCAGGGGCCGGTGCGACGCGCTGGCGCGCTCGCCTGCACCGGCCTTCTACCTTCAAGCCGTCTGCCGTAGCCTCGATAGGCCGGTGTGGCCGATATTCTCCGGCGCCGCGCCGGACCCGCTCCCATCATTGCCGACACTTACCGGGGAAGTTGCTCGGTAGGTTCGTTACTGCTGCTGCGAGAACCGTCAAACGTCTCGTGCGCCCGGCTCAGCCAGCCCTCCAGCGCGTTCAGGGCCTTGGCGGTCAGCGTCAGTGTATCGTCGAGATTTCCGTCACCATCGCCGATGATCAGCTTTTCCCGGGTGAGATATTCGATCCAGCGTCGCCCCGCCGCACTCACGCCGCCGGCCTGCTCCAGCGCGCTCTTCCCGGTCAGGCGCTCGCCGCGGGCGTCGGCGATGAACAGGATCAGCAGCAGTTCATAGGCCAGCTCCCCGCCAAAAAGCTCCGCCGGCAGTTCGCGGCGGCGGTCGCGCCGAACCTCCAGGATAGCGCGCGCAAACTCCGCAAGTGTATCATCAACCATGGTTTTTGCCCCTTGAACCATGGGATGGCGATCTGCTGTCAGAAGATGTCCGAGTTAGCCGAACGGACCTGCGCACAGTGCGCCGCGACAAGCATCGCTTATCCGAAGTCGAACGCATGGGCGGATACTGGCCCTCCGCCGCTTGCCAAGGCCGCGCGCCAGCCGATTGCTGCTGGAACATCATCCCACATCACTCCTGCGCGACCGGAGATGCTTTGTTCTCGTTACCATTATATTTTGCACAATCGTGAATGTCACGTACCATTACGGATGCAATTGGCCACACTGACCGATCGCATTACCTCTTCGGAGGTATGCTGCCGCCCGTTTGTGCGGCGCCTAATCCGTTTGGCGAACGTCGTTGAAGGGAGCAGCGGCCGCGCATCGGCGGCCGCTCGCATCGTCAGCCGGCGGTGGCGCCGATCGGGATGGGCGTTGCTGCGGCCACCTGGGCATCGATGGTGGCGAACAATCGGCCTTCTGCCATCTCGTCGCGGGTCTGCTCCGGATGCAGCGTGGCCATATGGTCCAGCGCCACCAACTCGCGCGGCACGTACCAGTGCAGGCGGTCCGAGTGATAAGCCTCCCACACCGTTTCCGCGACCTCGCGTGGCGGGATGGCGCGAAAGACGCCGCTCTTGGGCGCTGCGGCAGCGGCACCATCCGGAAGGATCGGTGTGTCGATCAGTGCCGGCAGCACATCGGCCACCCGAACGCCGTAAGGCTTCAGCTCGATCGCCAGCGCCTCCGTCAGGCCCTTCACCGCATGTTTGGTGGCCGAATAGACCGCGATCATCGGCATGCCATAGGTCGCCGACGACGAAGAGGTGGTGAAGCACATCGACTCTGGCGTGGCCTTGAGCAGCGGAATGGCGAGGTGAATGCCGGTAAGAACGCCGATGAAGTTCACGTTCACCACCGCGAGCACATCGGCCCATGGCTGGTCGGCAAAGGGCCCGCCGCGACCGATGCCGGCATTGTTGTACAATATGTCGAGCCGTCCGCCGCTGCTCGCGGCGAAGCGATCCAGCGCCGCGGCATAGGCGTCGCGATCCGTAACGTCGAGCCGCTGGACCAGGCAGTTTTCCGCCCCCAGCTCCTGCTCCAGCGCCGCAAGACCTACCTCGTTGACGTCGACGCCGCCAATGAACCAGCCTTGCCGGGCGAACAGCCGCGCCGTTTCCAGCCCCATGCCGGAGGCCGCGCCGGTGATGAAGATTGCCTTGCGGCCGTTCGCCACCCCGCTCACTCCGCCGCCTCCGCCTTCTTGTCGAGGCCCATGGCAGCCAGGATCTCCGGCCGGATATTCTCCGTGCCCTTCTTCTGGATATGTTCCGCGAGCCTCGCGCCGACCGCCGCCTGCGCCTCGCCGATGAAGCGCGGCCGGTTTGTCGCCGCCCACTCGATCGACGCCTGGCGGTTGGCGTTCATGCCGTTCACCTCCGGCACGACATAGCGGGCGATCATCTCATAGGATTTCTTCTTGTTTTCCCACTCGGCCCAATTGTTGTCCATCAGCAGGAAAGCGCCGAAGCCACCGGACTGTTCGCGTAACCGCTCGATCTGCCGCACGGCATCTTCGGGCGTTCCGACCACGGCCATGCCCGAATCCACGATCGCATCCACCGGATCGGACCCGTCCGACGGCGCCAGCGGCAGGGCGGCGACTTCACGGAAGTAGTAGAGCCACTTGTCCAGGCCCTCACGAACCTGCGCGCGCGCTTCCTCGCGAGTTGCCGCCACATGCATCGGGCCGACGAGCCGCCATTGGCTGCGGTCCACCCTGGTTCCGCTTTCCGCCGCCTGCTGCTCCGCGATCGCCCAGTTCGACGTCAGCGCGTTGAAGCCGCCCGCCTGCGTGGCACCGATCGAGAGCAGGCCCAGGCCGTGCCGCCCGGCAGCGGTCGCGCCCGATGGCGACACCTGGCTGGCGACGCTGATCTCCACTGACGGACGGCTGTAGGGCAGCATCTGCAGCCGCGCCTCGTTCAGCTCGAACCAGTCGGTTTTCTTGCTCACCTGCTCACCGCGCAGCAGCGGCACCAGCACGTCCAGCGCCTCGTCCATCCGATCGCGTTGCTTTGCGACCGGGATGCCCATCATGAAGGCGTCGGACGGGAGCGCCCCGGGGCCGACACCGAACATCACGCGTCCGCGGGTGATATGGTCAAGCTGGTTGATCCGATCCGCCAGCATCAGCGGGTGATGGTAAGGGAGCGATGACACGCCCGTGCCCAGGCGGATATGCCGCGTGCGTTCGGCCACCGTGGCAATGAACAGTTCCGGGCTGGCGATCAGCTCATAGCCAGCCGAATGATGCTCGCCGAGCCAGGCCTCGTCGAAGCCGAGCTTGTCCATCAGCACCACCAGATCAAGATCCCGCTCCAGCGCAAGCGTCGGGTTTTCGTTGAGCGGGTGGAACGGCGCAATGAAGGCGCCGAACCGGATCTTTTCCGCGGCCATTTCTCTCTCCTCAGACCATCTTTGTGGACGATGCTAGTTGGAGGAAAGCAGCCTGGCCAGACTTTTTTAACGCGTTATGATAATATGGGATTGCACGGCGTTGCAGCTTGCTGCGTCGCCGCCTATCGCCTCCTGTATGCGAAGGAACATGGAATGAGCCGGCGTGAAGACGCAAAGGCAGAACGTCGTCGTCGGATCATCGCGGCCGCACGGGATCTGATCAAGGAAACAGGCGATACCGGGCTGTCGATGCGCGCCATCGCAGCGCGCGCCGGCGTGTCGCTGACGACCCCTTATAATCTGTTCGGATCGAAGCGGGCCATCGTGATCGCCCTTCTGGAGGACGTGCGCGAATTTCACGAGCGGTTCTCGCAACTTCACCGTGTCGGGGCGATCGACCGGATCTTCCAGGCGGTGTCCATTTCGCTCGCCTATCTCGCGGACGATCCCGATTTCTATCGTACCTTGTGGACCGAAGCCCTGCGTTTCGACAGCAAGGAGCTTCGCGGCGAGTTGCAGACCCCGCAACGCTACGGCTTCTGGTGGGCGCTGCTCAACGAGGCCAGCAGCGAGGGAGCCTTGCTGCCCGAACTCGAGATCGATCCGCTGCTCCGCGCGCTCGACGCGGTCTATGTCGCGGCGATGCTCGCCTGGGTGCTCGGCGGCATCGAGGTTCACGAGCTGGAGGCGCATGTCGGCTATGGCTATGCCGTCACCTTGCGGGGCGCGGCGAGCGAGGCGGCCGCAGCAAAATTGGAACGGCGCCTGGTTACCTACCAGAAGGAACTGCTGCGCCATCGTGCCAATGCGGTGGTCGCCGCCTGACACTTGCGACGCCGCGCCGGGCCCGCGGCGCGACGCTTCATGGCGAGTCTAGGGTTTGATCCAGGCGCTTGAAAGCACCTCCCCGGCGAAGGCCGGGGTCCAGGTGGGAGAGAGTTGGCAAGAGCCCGAGCGCCTGCCAGCTTTGTCGCGCAACTGGGCCCCGGCCTTCGCCGGGGAGGCGGATCTTTCTGGCTGGATCAAACCCTAGCCGGCAATCTTGTCCAGCGCCTGGCTGAAATCAGCGATCAGGTCGTCGGCATCCTCCACCCCGATGGATATCCGCACCAGATTGTCCGTGATCCCCAATGCCGCCTTGCGCGCATCGGGAACGGACAGGTGAGTCATGGCCGCAGGGTGGCTGGCCAGCGTCTCCGTGCCGCCCAGGCTCACCGCCAGCTTGGCGATCTTCAGCGCATCAAGGAAGGCGAACGCCTCCGGCTCTCCGCCCTTGAGATACAGGGAGAAGGTGGATCCGGCGCCCTTGCAATGGCGGCGGTAGATATCGGCCTGTCGCTCGTCGCGGCCACCTTCAAGAAAGCCGAGATAGCCGACCTTCTCGACCGCCGGATGATCGCGCAGGAAGGCGCATACCTTTTCGGCATTCTCCCCCGCCCGGCTCATCCGCAACTCCAGCGTCTCCAGGCTGCGCAGCAGCATCCATGCCGTGTTTGGATCACAGATCGTGCCGATCGTGTTCCGCATCAGCCGGATCGTATCCATGTGCGCCTTCGATCCCAGCACCCCGCCGGCAACCAGATCGCTGTGGCCACCCGCGTATTTGGTCAGGCTGTAGACGACGAGGTCCGCGCCGTGACGCAGCGGCTTGTGCCACAGCGGCCCCAGGAACGTATTGTCGATGGCGATCGGCGGCTTGTTCGCGCCGGTGAAGATCGCATCGCGGCTCGCCGCCACGGCCTCCACGTCGACCAGCGCGTTGGTCGGGTTGGCCGGGCTTTCGAGATAGATCAGCGCCACATTGCCGGACGCCGCCTTGGACAGCACCGCATCGATTTCCGCACGCGTGGCCCCGGCCGGGAAATCGAGCCAGTGAACACCGAAACGGCCCAGGATGCGCGCGATCAGCGTCTCGGTGGCGGCATAAAGCGGACCGGAGTGGACGATCGTGTCACCCGGCTTCACCATCGACAGGAACAGGGTGGCGATGGCGGACATGCCGCTGGAAAAGGTAAGCGCGTCCTCCGCATCCTCCCAAACGGACAGGCGATCCTCCAGGATCTCCTGGTTCGGGCCGTTGAAGCGGGAATAAACCAGTCCTTCGGCGCCGCCGGGCCGCTTGCCTGTCACCCCTTCGAAATGGCGCTTTCCGGCGGCCGCGTTGGGAAACACGAAAGTGGAGGTCAGGAAGATCGGCGGCTTCAGCGATCCTTCGGACAAGGCAGGGTCATAGCCATGCCCCATCATCAGCGTTGCCGGCTTCAGCTTCCGCCCGCCGATCTCATCCACCGGCGGCTTGGGCGAGACACGCGCCTCAACGCCGGTAAGATCGGCTTCGGTTTCCTTGGTCATCATCTGGCTCCGCTGGGATCATGGCGGCGCGCACGGCGCCTTGAGCCGCGCCTAACATCAACGGCCCCGTCTGGCGATCAGCCTGCCGTGTAAGGCGTAAACGGCCCGATGGCGCAGCTGCCGGTCGGGAAGCGCGCCGTGCGATCAACCGTGGTGGCAATGTCGCCGCGGCAAAGGCGCGGGCCGAACTGCCGGGTCACCAGAGCATCGCCGCGCGCGACATTCTCGCACCCGCCCGCCGTTTCACTGACGAAGATCCGATTGCGGCTCTCGCGGTAGATCAGCTTGTTGCCGACCGCGCGCAGAGAGACGTTGCGAAAACGGGTGTCGATGCAATCCACCGGCGCTTGCGGCGTCAGCCGGGCAAGCTCCTTTTGCACCTGCATCTGTTCACGGGCGTAGGGGCCGGGCCGGCTCTCGTCGGCCGCGCTGGCGGCCGACACCGCCAGAGCACCCGCCGCGGCGGCCAGCGTAAAGGGAATCAACAGCTTGGCCATCATCACCACTCCTGCCCCGCCTTCAAAAGCATAACGCTTTTATCCGCGGAAACTATCCTTGGCGGCGCGCCGCTCCCCCAATTCCTCCGCACTCGTCGCCCGCAGGAACGGATTGGTGGCAAGCTCCTCTCCGATGGTGGTGGGAATGGTCGCCTCGCCCGCCGCGCGCGCCGCGTCGACCCGCGCCATGCGCGCCTTGATCGCCTGGTTGTCCGGCTCAGCGACCAGGGCGTAGCGCCCGTTGGACTGGGTATATTCATGACCGCAATACACGCGCGTATCGGCCGGCAGCCGGGCATAACGCTGCATGTTGCCGAACATGTCGGCCGGCGTCCCTTCAAACAGCCGGCCACAGCCCATGGCGAACAAGGTGTCGCCAGTGAAGATCGCCGAATCATCGGCGAAGTGGAACGCCACATGGCCCTGGGTATGGCCCGGCACGGTCATCACCGCAGCACGATGTCCGCCCAGGGACACGCTTTCACCATCCGACACGCCGGCGTCGATCGCACCGATCTTGGCGCGTTCCGCCTCGGGGGCGGTGACCCTGGCGCCCGTTGCGGCGACGATCGCGGCATTGCCGCCAACATGATCCGGATGCCAATGCGTGTTCCAGATCTCGCTGATCGTCCAGCCACGCGATGCGGCGGCATCGAGCACGGGCTGCGCCTCGCCGGGATCGATCACCATGGTCGTGCCGCTGTCCGGATCGTGCACGAGCCAGCTGTAATTGTCGCTGAGCACGGGCACGCGGACGATCTCAAGTGGCGATGGCATCATAGCCCATTCCATTGAACTCGATCAGACAGAAACCGTGGCCGAAGGGATCCGCGAAGGTTGCGATCCGCCCATAGGGCGCCTGACGCACGCCCGTCTCGTCAACAGCGCCGGCCGCGATTGCCATCGATCGGGCGTGGTCGAGATCATTGACCGACACGTCGAGATGCACCGGCGTCCAGTGGCGCTGATAGTTCCGCCGTGCCGGCGCGGCGGCGGTCGCGGCGCTATCGCCTGCCTTTTCCAGCAGGTAGATCGGCGCCTCCAACCCCAGCAGTTCGACCGCGCCGCTGCCCAGCCGCCGCCCAACCGACACGCCGAACACAGCGCAGTAGAAATGCTCCGCCCGCGCGAGATCGGGAACATCCATGTTCACGATCAGGCGCGCGGGCGCGGGCATCACCAGCTTCCGGTATTCGGCATCGAGGCCCATGGCTCCTGCGGCGGCTTGGGGCCGTTCAGCTGGAGCAGCTCGATCGAAATGCCGTCCGGCGTCTTCACGAACGCCATATAGCCGTCCCGCGGAGGGCGATGGACGGTATAGCCCGCGTCCAGCACCGCCTGGCAGGTCGCGTATATGTCGTCGCAATCATAAGCGAGATGCCCGAAATTGCGCCCGCCGGTATATTCTTCTGGCGCGCTGCCATCCTCGGCCGGCCAGTTGTAGGTCAGTTCCACCTCGGCCCGGGCCCGTTCGCCCTCGCCTCGCATATCCTCGGGCGTGGCGAGGAAGATCAGGGTGAAGCGGCCCGCCTCGCTGTCGGTGCGGCGCACTTCCTTGAACCCCAGAACCTCGAAGAAGGCGATGGTCTTTTCCGGATCGGCGACCCGGATCATGGTGTGAAGATAGCGCATTGATCCTCCGGATTACTTCTGTTCGTCAGCCGCGAACTGGGACAACGCACGAGTTGCCGATTGGCCCGCCGGGCGATCCGGGGCGAGCCGCGCGGCTTCGGTCCAGGCAGCCTTCGCCCCTGCCTCGTCGCCGCCGGCGGCCGCGATATTGCCGGCCTCCAGCTGCACCTGCGCATCGTCAGCCGACCGGCGCAGCGCCTGGCCGATATCGATCTTGGCGCGGGCGAGGTCGCCCGTGCGCCGCGCCAATGTTGCGGACAGCAGCCAGGCGAGCGGATCATCGGCCGCGTCCTTCAGCGCGAGATCGAGATCGCCGCGAGCCAATTTGAGCTCGTCCAAGGCCACCAGCGCCCGCGCGCGGTCCAGCGCCGCCTCTCCGCGGGCCAGACCGGTCAGCGTTCCGGCCGCCAGCGCCGCATCCAGCGCCGCGCGCGCCTTGGCGGGTTCCTGCCCTGCAAGCCAGGCGTTGCCGGCCAGCGCCCAATAGCGCGCCGCGGCGCCATCACGGGCCAGCTCGGAGCCGCGCGCCGCCTCTTCAAACGCCGGCGCCGCCTGCGCAAACCGATCCTGCCCGGCAAGTGCGATGCCCAGGCACGCCCGCCCGCCAACGCTCCGGTCAACGCTGGCGCGCCGCTCGGCGGCGACCGGATCCGTGGCTGCCAGCGCGGCGCAGCTCTCCGCAGGCGGAAGGGCAGCGGCCTGGAGCGCAAGGCTCAGCAGGATCATTTCAGCACGTCCTCAACCGTGCGGATCAACAAGGCGATGTCTTCCTCCCGGGACAGGCGATGATCACCGCCCTTCACCAAGGCAACGTGGACATCGTCTGAACGGAGAAGCTCCGCGAGGCGCACCGATTGGGCCCAGGGCACATCCGGATCGCGCTGGCCGTGGATCAGCCGCACCGGCATGTCGAGCGCGATGGGACCGTGCATCAGCCGGTTGGCTTCGCCGGCCTGCCAGAAACGCCGGGTATAGACGGTCCGCTGCGGGCCATAAGGGTTCGGCCGCTCCAGCCGTCCGTGCTGCAGAATGTAGAGCTTCTCCTCCTGGCTGAAGCCCCAGTCGGTGAAATCAGGCGCTGCCGCGATCCCCACCATCGCAGCGACGCGCTCGGGACGGGCGAGCGCGGCCAGCAGCATGATCCACCCCCCCATGGAGGAGCCGACCAGCACCACCGGTCCCTCCACCGCATGATCGATCATGGCGAGCGCATCGTCGCGCCAATCCGTCAGGGATTGCTCCTCGAACGCCCCCTCGCTGGCGCCGCAGCCGGCATAATCGAAGCGGAGAAAGGCGCGACCGGCCGCTTTCGCCCATGCCTCGAGCGCAAGCGCCTTCGTACCGGTCATGTCCGAGGCATAGCCTGGCAGGAAAACGATGGTGGGGCCGGCGCCTTCGGTGAGGTGATAGGCGAGACGGGGTCGCTGGGGAGAGGTCATCCGCCGCGATGTAGCGACGGGCAGGCGCCAGTGAAAGGCGAGCCGGTAAAGGGAGCCGCACCCACAAGCCGCGGCGGCCTGCTCAGATCACATATTCAACGGTTCTTACCTGCGTCTCGGCATCACGCTTCGCCGTGCGCTTCGCGACCATTTCGGCATGGAGCTCGGCGATGGTGCGGCTGCCGGTCGTCTTGCAGGCGAACGGCAGCACGGCGTGGACCAGCGCGCCCATGCCGCCCGCCAGCATCCGGGCACCAAAGCGGGATGCGACGCCGAAATGCTCGACATAGCTTTCACCCACAGACGCGGGATGGTCGAGGAACAGGCGGCGCAGCATAGGAAATCCCCCGGGGTCCGGTTGTGGTCGGTCAGGCGACATTATCACGGGCGCGCAGCTGCGCCACCATGTCCGCGGCAAGCAGCGGCAGGGTGTCGTCGCGCGCGCCCATTACGACGATCCGGTCGCCGGCACGCGCATTGGCGACGAGATGCGCCGCCGCCGCCGCGCGATCCGCGATGTGACGGGCATTGCCGCCGGTGACGGAGATATCGCGCACGATATCGGCGCTGGTAACGTCGCGCGTCACCGTGCCGCCCTGGTAAACTGGGTCTGGCAGAACGAGCAGGTCGTCGGCCCCAAGCCCCTGTGCGAACGTCTCAACCAGTTCAGATCGCATTGTTTTCAGCGGTCCATAGCCGTGCGGCTGGAAGAGCAGGAGCAGGCGCCCGGGAAAGGCGTGGAGCGTGGCCAGCGTCGCGGCGATCTTGTCGGGATTGTGCCCGAAATCATCAATCACGGCGACGCCGCCCGCCTCGCCGACCAGGTCGAAGCGGCGCTTCAGGCCCATGTAGCGGCCGATAGCAGCGGCCGCGGCCTCGAAGGACACACCGGCAGCCAGGGCCGCGCCCGTCGCCGCCAGTGCGTTCGCGACATTGTGTTTGCCGGGCACGTTCAGCCGGATCCGGGTGCCGCGCAGGGAGAAGGATACCGCAAACGGCTGTTCTTGGATGTCCACCGGAGTCAGATCGGCCTCGCCGCCGAGCGCGAAGGTCATCACCCGATCTCGTGGCAGGCGCATGGCCAGCGCGGCCGCATCCGGATTGCCGGCATTGACGATCGCCATGCCCGCCTTGCCGATGAAATCGCCGAACAGCACGTTCAGCTCGTCGAGCGATTTGTGATCGAGGCTGACGTTGTTCAGCACCGCGATGCGCGGCGCATAAAGGGCGATGGAGCCGTCGCTTTCGTCCACCTCGCTGACATAAGGATCACCCTCGCCCACGAGGGCGCTGGCGAAGGGGCGGTCGGCGGCGGCGAAATCCTTCATCACCGCGCCGTTCATCACCGTGGGGTCGAGCCCCGCATCATGGAGGATGCGCGCGATCATGCCGGTGACGGTGGATTTGCCGCTGGTGCCGGCAACCCCGATCGGCAGGCGGCTCGCGTTGAACAGCGCGGCGTTCAGTTCCGCGCGGCTCATGCGGCGGCAACCGAGCCGATCGGCCGCGACCATGTCCGCTACCGTCGGCTCCACGGCGGCCGATGCGACAACGATCTGGTCCGCCGACACGATCCCGCTGCCGTCCTGCGGGAACAGGCGAACGCCCTTCGCCTCCAGATCGGCGAACTTGGCCGGCACGCGACCCTGATCGAGCCCCCGATCGGAGCCGGAGACGGTCGCCCCGCGCCCGGCAAGGATCATCGCCAGCGGCATCATGCCGGAGCCGCCGACGCCGACGAAGAAGAAGGATTGTCCTGCGATGTTGCCGTCCTGCATGGCCGCGCGCTATCGCCGCAGGCGGCAACGGGCAAGGCGAAGGCGGCGACACGGATGAAGATCGGGCCCTCATGAAGATCGGAATCGTCGCACCGGCGAACACGGCCAACCCGCAGATGGTGGCGCCGCTGATGGCCTATGCCGCCTTGGCCTATCCCGAAGTCGAGCTGGTCTTCCACCCGCAATGCTGGGAAAGCGACGGCCATTTCGCCGGCCCGGATGCCCGCCGAGCCGCTGCCTTCCTGGAATTCGCCAACGACCCCGCCTTTGCGGCAATCTGGTTCGCGCGCGGCGGCTATGGCTCCAACCGTATCCTGGCGCAGGTCATGCCGCAGCTGAACGATGCCGCACGGCGCAAGAAATATGTCGGCTATTCCGACATGGGCTTTATGCTCGGCGCGCTCTACGCCCGGCGCATCGGGCGCGTGGCACATGGCCCCATGCCGACCGACATCCTGCGCAGTTCCGGCGGCGATGCGACGGTGGCGCGCGCGCTCGGCTGGATCGCACGCGATGAGCGCCAGGGGCTGGAGCCGGGTCTGGGCAAGCGGCCGGCCGCCGCCTTCAATCTGGCGATCCTCGGCGCGCTGATCGGCACGCCCTGGCTGCCGGACCTCACCGACCACGAATTGCTGATCGAGGAAGTGTCGGAGCCGATGTACAATATCGATCGGCTGCTGTTCACCATGGCCAATGCCACGCAATTGCGCGGGGTCGCCGGTGTCCGGCTGGGCGCGGTGACGAGCGTGAAGGAAAACACACCGGCCTGGAACGAGCCCTTGGCGGTGATGATCCAGCGTTGGTGCCGCGACATGGGCGTGCCGTTCCTGGGGCAGGCTGAGGTCGGCCATACGCAGACGAACCGGGTGGTGCCCTTCGGGCTGATTTGAGGATATCGGCCGACGAACCGCGAGTGCCGAGCTTGCCTGGCGTCTGATCCAGCTGGACTGATCCGCCTGCCTTCGCGAACGACAGGCTCAGGCCGAACGCAGGTCAGATGAACCCTTTGCTTCGTCATTCCTGCGAAGGCGGGAATCCATAATCACTGACGCCGATTGCTCTCGCGAGACCTGCGCTTATGGACCCCCACCTTCGCGGGATGACCGTGCATTGATCAGCCGGCGACCGCCTCGCTCAGCCAGGCCGGCTTCAGCGCATCGCCCAGATCTTCGACGCGGCGATGCTCCACCATCAGGCCGAGTTCGGGATAGGTCGCGCGGGTGCGCGCGCCCGCCTCTCCCAGCGGCGCGACGACCAGCCGGCGGTTAACCTTCGACCGGTAGTTCATGCGCGCGGTATTCTCCTGCCCGACATAGCATCCCTTGACGAAGCTGACGCCGTTCAGCTCCCGCGCGTTGCACTCCAGCCAGAGCGTTTCGGCATTGCCTAGCTCCGTCACACCTTCCGCGACGCCAAGTGAAAGGCGATGCGCGACCCAGCCGTGCGCGGGGGCACCCGGCGGCGCGATCCAGCGGCGACCGAGCGCAGCGAGCCGGGGATCGGGCACGCCCTGGTCGCCGTCGCGCGACCAATGCACCGCAAGGCCGTCGTCACGCGCGATGGTGATCGCCCGACGCAGGCGATACAGCGTCAGCCGCCGGGCGAGCGCCTCCGCCTGTACCGCTTCGCAATCGAGCAGCAGATCCTCGCCATCCGCCCAGACGAGAAAGTCGAACAGCGCCTTGCCCTGTGGTGACAGGAGCGCGGCCCAGACCGGAAGCGCGCCGGTCACGTCATTCGTCACCAGCCCTTGAAGGAAGCCGCGAACGTCCTCCCCGGAAAGGCGGACGATGGCGCGATCGGCCAAAGTTGTGGCGTCGGGGGTGGTGGCGTCAGTCATGCCCACAAGCTAGGGCATCGCACGCGCATTCCAAGCATTGCAGGACCCGCATGACCGACCGCATCACCATCCGCCGCCCCGACGACTGGCACGTTCACCTGCGCGATGGCGCCATGCTGGAGCTGGTTGCCGGCCATACCGCGCGACAGTTCGCCCGCGCGATCATCATGCCGAACCTGACGCCGCCGGTGACCACCGCAGAGGCGGCGCGCGGTTATCGCGAGCGGATCCTCGCCGCTTTGCCTACGGACGCCGGCTTTACGCCGCTGATGACCTGCTATCTCACCGATCAGGCCGATGCCGATGCGATTGCCGCCGCTTATGCCGAGGGCGTGTTCACCGCGTGCAAGCTTTACCCCGCGCACGCCACCACCAATTCCGCGCATGGCGTGACCGACATTTTCGCGCTCGCCCCGGTGCTCGAGCGGATGCAGGCGATCGGCATGCCGCTGCTGATCCATGGCGAGGTGACGGACAAGGATATCGACATCTTCGACCGCGAGGCGGTGTTCATCGATCGCATCCTGCAACGGCTTGCCCGCGACTTTCCGGCGCTGAAGATCGTGCTGGAACACATCACCACCACCGAGGCGGCCCAATATGTCGCGGAAGCGCCGGCCAATGTCGCCGCGACGATCACGCCGCAGCATTTGCTGATCAACCGCAATGCGATCTTCGACGGCGGCATCCGCCCGCATGCCTATTGCCTGCCGGTCGCCAAGCGCGAGATGCACCGGCTGGCGGTGCGCAAGGCGGCGGTATCGGGCTCGCCCAAGTTCTTTTTGGGCACCGACAGCGCCCCCCACGTCGTGGAGGCAAAGGAATCCTCTTGCGGCTGCGCCGGCATCTTCAACGCGCCGTTCGCGCTGGAAAGCTATCTGCGCGTGTTCGACGAGGAGGGCGCGATCGACCGGTTCGAGGCGTTCACCAGCGAGAATGGCGCGCGTTTCTACGGCCTGCCGCTGAACGAAGGCGTGGTGACGCTGGAGCGGACGGAGACGCGCGTGCCTGACCGGATCGGTGACGACGCGCTGTCGGTCGTGCCGTTCCATGCCGGCGAGACGATCGGCTGGCGCATGGTCGACTGAGCCAGGGAAGCGCCGCCTGAACCGCATCGTCATCCCGGACTTGATCCGGGAACCATGGCGCAGCGAACGCTGAGGCTGGAGGTCTTAGAGCGGGGCTCAGCCAGTTGTCCGCCTCCCCGGCGAAGGCCGGGGCCCGGTTACGGAACAAAGCCGGCAGGCGCACCGGCTCTTACCAACGCTGTCCCGCCTGGGCCCCGGCCTTTGCCGGAGAGGTGGCTTGAGGAGCCTGGATCAAACCTTAGCGTTAGCGCGCGCGGATGGTTGGATCCCGGATCAAGTCCGGGATGACGGCGCCGCCCCTCCTGCCTCAGCGCAGGCGATCCACCAGCGCGATCACATATTCATAGGCGGCGCGGTCCTCGGCGGCGAACCGCGCCGTCAGCGCCGCCGCATCGCCCTCGACGGTTCGGGAGCGGAACAGCGCGAGCTGGAACGCCTTGCGCTCCGCGGCGCAGGCCTGTTCGGTCTGAAGCGCGATGGTCGCCGGCGTGCCGCTGCTCGCCATCGCCACCTGCGTGAAATCCTCAAGGCAGGCATACCAGCTGTTGCGCTCCGCCACGGCCGGCGCCGCCGCGGCAAGCAACAAGGAAAGGCTCAGCATGATGGCCGCGCTGGCGCAATCAGGCCTTTTCGAGCGTGCATTGCAGCGGGTGCTGGTTGGCGCGGGCGAAATCCATCACCTGCCCCACCTTGGTTTCCGCCACTTCGTAGCTGAACACGCCGCACACCCCGACGCCCTTCTGGTGGACGTGGAGCATCACCCGCGTCGCTTCCTCCGCATTCATGCGAAAGAAGCGCTGCAGGCACAGCACCACGAATTCCATGGGGGTGTAATCGTCGTTGAGCATCAGCACGCGATAGGGCGTCGGCTCCTTGACCTTGGCACGCGTACGCGTCGCCACGCCAACGCCGGTGCCACCGCCGTCCTCTGGACCGCCGTCTTCCCGTCGTTCCGCCATGTCGATCTGAAAGCTGATCATCGTCACCGCCTGAAAATATGGCACGTCGCCCAACGAGGGCAAGGGCCCAGCATGGTCGCCGCGCAAGACTATCCCGATTGTTCAGCCACTCAGGCGAAGGCCGGCGCCTGCCGCAACTGCTGGTAGGCGGCAATCACCTTTTGCAACATGCCCTCGTGGCTGCGATCCCCGCCGTTCCGATCCGGATGATATTGGCGGACCAGTTCGCTGTACCGCCGGCGCAGCGCGGTGCGATCCGCGTCGGGTGCGAGGCCAAGCACCTTGAGGCTTGCGCGATCCTGCCCCGACAGTGGCTTGCCGTCGCTCCGCTCGGGCGCGACCTCGCGCCGAAAACGGGCGCCGATCGCGTCGAGCGGATCGGCGAAATCGGCCCAGCGCGGCCCCTGGTCGCCGGCGCCGGCGCGGGCAAAGGCGCGGGTCTCGCGTTCCCAACCGGCCATCGGCCGCTGCGCGCGGTTGATCTCCTCCGCCGTCATGCCGTCGAAGTAATTGTAGCTCGAATTGAACGCGCGCACGTGATCGAGGCAGAACCAGCGATAGGTTCCCGGGCCATCGCCGCCCGGCCCCTCCAGCGGCGGCGCGCGAAACTCCCCGGCCGCCTCGCAACCGGGTGCCTCGCACGGCCGGTCGCCCTCGATCCTCCCGTGAAAACGCGCGTTCGGCCGATCCTTCGCCAAAATCAGAACATCCCCAGCAAAACCGGCTATATAGGCGCGATGACCACGCCTTCCACCGGCCCTGTAGAGCAAGCCATCACCGCCCGTCTCGCCGCAGCGCTCGACCCGACGCACCTTCAGGTAATCAACGAAAGCGCGCTTCACCGCGGCCATGCGGGGGACGATGGATCGGGCGAATCGCACTTCCGCGTGGTGGTGGAAAGCGCAGCCTTTGCCGGGCTGAACCGCGTGGCGCGGCAGCGGCTGGTCAACCAGGCGTTGGCCGAGCTGCTGCGCGATCATGTCCATGCCCTGGCGATGAAGACCCTGGCGCCGGGCGAGCCGCGGTGAGCGGTGCCGGCGCTCCCGTCCTGCGGGCGCGGGTGGCCCGGCCGGCGGCACGCATCCTGCTGGTCGATCGCGCGGGCCAGATTCTCCTGTTCCGCTTCGCGCCGGGCGACAATCGGGCGCCCTTCTGGTGCACGCCGGGCGGCGCAGTCGATCCGGGTGAAAGCTATGCCGAGGCGGCGCGGCGCGAACTCTTTGAGGAAACCGGCATTCGCGCCGATCCGGGTCCTGAAGTGGCGCAGCGACAGGTGGACTTCCTCACCATCGAACGCGTCGAGGTGACGGCCGATGAGCGCTGGTTCCGGGTCGATGTGGACGCGATGGAAATCGACCCTGCCGGCCACACCGAGCTCGAACGGCGCGTGATGACCAAGTGGCGCTGGTTTCGCCGCGACGAGATCGCCGGCTGGCCCGAATTGATCTACCCTGACGATCTACTCGCCATGCTGGAGGCCACCGACCATGACGCGTGAGGACCTGATCGAACTGACGCTGCTGCCGGCGACGCACGATATCGGCGGCTTCAAGGTGCACCGCACCCTGCCGCATCGTGAGCGGACGATGGTGGGGCCGTTCCTGTTCTTCGATCAGATGGGGCCGGCGCAGCTGCCACCGGGCCAGGGCATCGACGTGCGCCCGCATCCGCACATCAATCTCGCCACCGTCACCTATCTGTTCGAAGGCGCGATGGGGCATCGCGATTCGCTGGGTACTGACATCACCATCCGGCCCGGCGCGGTGAACCTGATGACGGCGGGGCACGGCATCGTTCATTCGGAGCGGTCGCCGGAGGACGTGCGCCCGGGCGGGCCGGCGCTGTCGGGCATCCAGACCTGGCTTGCGCTGCCCGACGGACGGGAGGAGATCGACCCGGCGTTCGAGCATGTCGCAGCCGGCGAGCTGCCGGTGATCAGCGACGGCGGGGTCAGCGCGCGGATCATCATGGGCAGCCTGTGGGGCCGCACCGCGCCGACCACCACCTATGCCGGCACGATCTACGCCGACATCATGCTTGCCGCGAACAGCAGCGTGCCGATCGACGCGGAGGCGGACGAGCGTGCGATCTATCTGGTTGAGGGCGACGCCTCGCTGGAGGGCGTGCCGCTGGAGCCGCAACGCCTGTACGTGCTGCGGCCCGGCATCGCTGCAACGCTGCGCTCGAGCGGCGGCGCGCGCGCCATGCTGGCGGGCGGCGACGCCTTTGCCACGCCGCGGCATGTGTGGTGGAATTTCGTCAGTTCGTCGCGCGAGCGCATCCAGGAGGCGAAGCGGGCGTGGATGGCGCGCGAGTTTCCGGTGGTGCCCGGCGACGAGGTGGAGTGGATCCCGATCCCCGGCCAGCCGAAAACGGTCAGCTACCCCTGAGGACGGCCGGCGGGCAGGCCGCCCCCTGATCCCACCTCAATCCCGCTCATAGGGGCCGCGTCGCATCACATAATCGCGGGTTTCGTAAGGCGGCGACAGCGCCTCCACCCAGGCGCCGTGCGCATGAGTGAGCGCCACCAGCTCCATTGGCCGATCGCCGGGCCATGTCTGTACGCGCACCTCATGGCGGTGGAGATCGCGGTTGGGCTCCATCATCACCCAGGCGAGCCGGTGTTCCGGCGTGGCGCGCGCGCCGGCCGCGTCCATCGCCTCGCGTATACGGGCCTGCGACGCGGGCGGGAGATACTGCCAGACCACGGAATGCATCAGCACGCGGGTGGTGCCGGCGTCCTGCGGCTCGGCCAGCCGTGCCTCGACCCATTCGGCGGCGTCGCCTTTCGCCAGTGACACGCCATGCTCGCGGATCATGGCGATGCCGCGCTCGATCCGGTCGAGCCGTTCGGTCGCATCCACCCACACATAAGCGGCCAGCCGCGCCGCCTGAGCGGGATCGGCCACATCGACAGGCGCGATGTCGACGCCCCGGACGGAGCGGATGGCGATGGGTGCGTCGGGTGGCGGTGGGCCGCGCCATTCCGGCGCGATGAGCACGGGCGAATCGGCCGGCCCGCGCCTCACCCCGCCAAGGTCGAAGGCGTAGCGGTCGATCAGCAGGTTAAGCCCGGCGCTCGACCCGATCTCCAGCAAATCCAGATCGGGGCCGAACCGCGAAGCGACATGGAGCAGCCCCGTCATCAACCCGGCCGATCGCCCCGCCTCGTTCGTCTGCGGCGGGCCATTGAGCCATGGCAGCAGCGCCGCGTCATGGGTCCGCACCACGTCGCGCAAGATCGCAACCGTTTCGCTCCGGTCGATCACTGCGCCGGTGAATATCCGATCCAGCGCTGCGTCGCCTCCGCGCCGATGCAGCGCGTGCAGCCCGCCGATCAGCCGAAGCACCAGCGCGTCGGCTACCGGCTCCCCGGCCCAGTCAAGCACCCGCCGCCCCGTTTCGCTCCCCCGATCCAGCGCATCGGCCAGCGCAGCGCTGACCCGCGCGGTGATCGGCGCGGCCATCGCCTCGCAATAGGCCGCCTGGACGTGAAATGATTCGCGGTTCTCTGCTTCGCTGCCCATGGCCATGTGTTGCGCCCGTTCCGGCCGGTGCGTAAAGCCCGCCGCCATGGCCGAACCGCTCGTTATCGCCGTTCCCAAGGGGCGGATCCTCGCCGAGGTGCAGCCGCTGCTCGCCGCCGCCGGCGTCGTGCCCGAAGCGGCATTCTTCGATGAGGACAGCCGCGCCCTTCGTTTCGCCACCCAGGATCCCGCGATCGCGCTGATCCGCGTGCGGGCATTCGACGTCGCGACCTTCGTGGCGCATGGCGCGGCGCAGCTTGGCATCGTCGGTTCGGACGTGCTCGGCGAGTTCGCCTATCCGGAGCTGTACGCGCCGGTGGATCTCAACATCGGCTATTGCCGCCTGTCCGTCGCCGAGCCCAAGGAATTGGCCGAGACGGACGATCCGCGCGGCTGGAGCCATGTGCGCGTCGCGACCAAATATCCGCATCTCACCGCGCAGCATTTCGCCAGCCGCGGCGTGCAGGCGGAGTGCATCAAGCTGAATGGCGCGATGGAGCTGGCGCCGATGCTGGGGCTGGCGCCGCGCATCGTGGATCTGGTGTCCTCCGGCCGCACGCTGAAGGAAAACGGCCTGGTCGAGGTGGAGACGATTGTCGAAGTGTCGTCCCGCCTGATCGTGAACCGCGCCGCGATGAAGATGCGCGCCGGGCTGGTGGTGCCACTGGTGGAGGCATTCCGCCGCGCCGTGAACGAGGCAAAGGCGGCATGATCCGCCTTTCCACCGCCGACGCGTCCTTCACGCAAGACTTCGCCGCGCTGGTCGATGCGCGCCGCGAATCGGATGCGGACGTGACGCGCGACGTGTCCAACATCCTGCGCAGCGTGCGTGACGAGGGTGATGCAGCGCTAAAGGCCTTTACCCTGAAGCTCGACGGCCATGACCTGGACGAGAGCGGCTGGGCGATCCCGCTGGCGGATTGCGCGGCGGCGTTCGAGACGCTCGATCCCGGCTTGCGCGAGGCGCTTGAACTCGCCGCGTCGCGCATCCGTGCCTATCATGAAAAGCAGCGCCCGGCGGACACGGCGTTCACCGATGACGCCGGCGTTCGGCTCGGCGCGCGGTGGCGGGCGGTTGATGCAGCCGGCATCTATGTGCCCGGCGGGCGCGCGGCTTATCCGTCCACGCTGCTGATGAACGCCATCCCGGCCAAGGTGGCGGGCGTGGAGCGGCTGGTGGTAGTGACGCCGACGCCCAAGGGGGACATCAACCCGCTCGTCCTTGCCGCCGCGCATCTGGCGGGGGCTGATGAAGTGTGGCGGGTCGGCGGGGCGCAGGCGATCGGCGCGCTCGCCTGGGGCACCGAGCGGATCGCGCGGGTCGATGTGATCACCGGGCCGGGCAATGCCTGGGTCGCGGAGGCGAAGCGGCAGGTTTATGGCGTGGTCGGCATCGACATGGTGGCCGGCCCGAGCGAGATCGTGGTGGTTGCCGATGGCGCCAATGATGCGGACTGGATTGCCGCCGACCTGCTGAGCCAGGCCGAGCATGACGTGACCACCCAGTCGATCCTGTTCACCGATTCGCCCGACTTCGCCGATGCCGTGGCGGAGGCGGTGGAGCGGCAGCTCCTTGATCTGCCCACGGGCGAAACCGCGCGGATCGCCTGGGAGCGGAGCGGCGCGATCGTGATCGTGCGCGACCTGGCGGAGGCCATGCCGCTGGTCGATGCGCTGGCGCCCGAGCATGTCGAGATCGCCGTCGACGATCCGCAGCCGTTGTTCGACATGCTTCGCCATGCCGGATCGGCCTTCCTTGGCCGGCATACGCCCGAAGCGATCGGAGATTACGTCGCCGGCCCGAATCACGTGCTGCCCACCGGGCGGCGGGCGCGATTCGCCAGCGGGCTCGGCGTGACGGATTTCATGAAGCGCACCAGCTTTCTTCAGCTGGACGCCGATTCGCTGGCGAAGCTCGGGCCGGCAACGGTGGCGCTGGCCGAGGCGGAGGGCCTGCCCGCCCATGCGCAATCGGTGGCGTTGCGGCTGCGGCGGTAAAGCCCTCCAGGGAATTCTCGTTCGTGCTGAGCTTGTCGAAGCACGTGCCACGGGCGATGTCCTGTGCGGCACGCCCTTCGGCCAGCACAAGGCGAACGGTGAGGCGGAGGAAGCCGCTTGGGGTAAACGCGGGGGACTGGCCGATCCGGTCGCACGCGCGTAAGGGCGGCCGCCATGTCCCGTACCGCTGCCCGTACCAAGGCCCGCGCCGCCGCGCGCCTCGCCGCCACCCAGGCGCTTTATCAGCATGAGATGGAGGGCACCGCCATGCCCGCGCTCCTCCACGAATTCCACCACCACCGCATCGGCGCGACCATCGAGGGCGCGGAATATGCCGAGGCGGATGTGGCCTTCTTCGACGATATCGTGACCGGCGCGCATGCCCGCATGGGCGAGATCGATGCGCTGATCGAGCGCAAGCTGGCCAGCGGCTGGACGCTGGAGCGACTCGACAAGCCGATGAAGGCGATCCTGCGTGCCGGCACCTATGAACTGCTGTCGCGCGTGGACGTGCCCAAGGGCGCGGTGATCAGCGAATATGTCGATGTCGCCCATGCCTTTTACGAGCGGCGCGAGGCCGGTTTCGTGAATGGCCTGCTCGACGGGATCGCGCGCGAGGTGCGCCCCTGACATGGGGGAAGTGATCAACCTCCGCCGGGCGCGCAAGGCCAAGGCGCGGGTTGATGCCCAAGGCCGGGCCGCCGCGAATCGCCTGGCGTTCGGCCGGACCAAGGCGGAGCGCGCGGCCGACGCGGCGGAGGTCGACAAGCGCGAGCGCGCGCTGGACGGTGCCAAGCGCGAGGAGTGAGATCGCCTGTTCCGTGAGAGAACGAGCGGCCTTGCCTCATCCCCTGGGTGCCGTCTCCACCGGCACGATCGTCATCGCGTCCGTGTCACCCGCATCCACCGCGATCGCCAGCGCCCAGCCAGCAAGGACGAGCGTTACGACCCATGTCGCCATGGCGCCGCCGGCGCGCAGCGCATTGGGTGCCGAGCGGCCCATGCCGAGCGGATGGGCGATTCGCGCCAGCACGAATACCGCGCCGATGATCCACAACATCCCCTGTGACCCACGCGCCAGCTCGACCAGCGCCATCAGGATCAAGACGATGGGGGCATATTCGACGAAATTGGCATGGGCGCGCATGCCCGCGAGCAGGGCAGGATCGCCGCCATCGCCCACCATCACCTTGCCGCTCATCCGACCGCGCACGAGTCGCACGGCAAGCCAGATGTTGATCACCGCGCAGGCCGCAGCGATGACGAGCGTGACCGGCAGCAGCACCATATCCTCTCCCCTTTTTGTCGGAACAAAGCCTGCCAGCCCACCGCACCGCTTGCAACGGCCGCACGATCCGCTATAGGGCCGAGCCTTCGCGATGCGCCCGGCTGCTCGGCGCGGCCGGTGATGTACCGGCCTGCGCTGATCGTCGTCGGGCTAATCGTATTTGTTTAGAACAATATTGATCAAGGTGCCGCGATGGCCGTCCCCAAGCGAAAGACTTCCCCCTCCCGCCGTGGCATGCGCCGCGCTCATGACGCACTGTCGGTGGAGGCGTTCCAGGAGTGCCCGAACTGCGGTGAGCTGCGCCGTCCGCACAACCTGTGCACCGCCTGCGGCCACTATAATGGCCGTGAGGTCATCTCGGTCGAGGGCTGACGCCGTCGGCGGCGGGGCGCACCGGCGCATCCGCTGCTGATCCAGTTGCGCTGACAAGAGTACGGAGATCGTCCCGCCATGGCCGACAGTTCCTGGATCGCCGTCGATGCGATGGGCGGCGACGAGGGGGTGGCGGTCATGCTGGCGGGCGTCGCGCGTGCGCGCCACCAGTTCGAGGGGATGAAGTTCCTTCTCGTGGGTGACGAGGCAGCGATTCGCGAGGGGCTGAAACGCCATCCGAATCTCAGCCAGAATGCCGAGATCGTTCACGCTCCCGATGTCATCGCGGGCGATGAGAAGGCCGGCCAGGCACTGCGCCGTGCCAAGACAACGTCGATGGGCGTCGCGATCGATTGCGTGAAGCAGGGTCGCGCCGCCGCGGCCGTGTCCGCGGGAAACACCGGCGCGCTGATGGCGATGGCGAAGCTGGCGCTGCGCACCATGCCCGGCATCGACCGCCCCGCCCTGGCCGCGCTGCTTCCCACGCTGGGCGAGAATGATCTCGTCATGCTCGACCTTGGTGCCAATACCGAGGTCGAGACCAAGAACCTCGTTCAGTTTGCGGTCATGGGCGCGGCTTATGCCCGGGTGACCATGGATCTCGACAGTCCGCGTGTGGCGCTGCTGAATATCGGCAGCGAGGATCAGAAGGGCACGGAGGAAATCCGCGACGCCGCTGCCGCGCTGCGCAGCGCGCCGCACCTGCCGATGACCTTCACCGGTTTCGTCGAAGGTGACCGGCTGTCGCGCGGCGAGCATGACGTGATCGTGTGCGATGGCTTTTCCGGCAACATCGCGCTGAAAACCGCTGAGGGCACCGCGCGCTTCGTCGCCGATCTGCTCAAGCGCGCCTTCACCAGCTCCGTCCGGTCCAAGATCGGTTTCCTGATTTCCCGTCCGGCGACGCAGTTGCTGCGCGATCGGCTGGACCCGAACAATCACAATGGTGCCGTCTTCCTGGGGCTGAACGGCCTGGTCCTGAAAAGCCATGGCGGCGCGAACGAGATCGGCGTGGCGAATGCGATTGGCGTCGCGGCCAAGATGGTACGCGCCGATCTGACCCGGCGAATCGCCGAGGACTTGCGGAAATTCGAGAGGCAGGCGGCATGATTCGCAGCGTCATCACCGGCACCGGATCGGCGCTGCCGGCGCGGCGCGTCTCGAATGCGGACATGGCGGAGATGGTGGACACCACCGACGAATGGATCGTCGAGCGGACCGGCATCCGTTTTCGCCATATTGCCGGGCCGGAGGAAACCACCGCCACCCTCGCCCGCGATGCGGCAAGCGCCGCTCTGGCAGCGGCAGGCGTGCTGGCGCAGGACATCGACCTCATCGTCCTTGCCACTGCCACTCCCGACCAGACCTTTCCGTCGAGCGCCACCAAGGTGCAGGCGATGCTGGGCATCGACGATTGTGTCGCCTTTGACGTCGCCGCCGTCTGCTCCGGCTTTCTCTATGCCGTGCAGGTGGCGGACAGCATGCTCCGCGCCGGCGCGCACCGCCGCGCGCTGGTGATCGGCGCGGAAACCTTCAGCCGCATCCTTGATTGGGAGGATCGCACCACCTGCGTCCTGTTCGGCGACGGCGCGGGTGCGATCGTGCTGGAGGCGCAGGACAGCGACGAGGCCGAGGGCCGCGGCATCCTCGCCAGCCGGCTGCACGCCGATGGCCGGCACAACGAACTGCTGTACGTCGATGGCGGCCCCTCCACGACGGGCACGGTCGGAAAGCTGCGCATGAAGGGCCGCGAGGTGTTCCGCCATGCCGTGGTCAATCTGGCCGCGGTGATGGAGGAGTCCTTGGTGGTGGCCGGCCTCACGTCCGAACAGGTCGACTGGGTCGTGCCGCATCAGGCCAATGCCCGCATCCTTGATGCCACCGCACGCAAGCTGGGGCTTCCGGCCGAAAAGGTGGTGATGACGGTGGACCAGCACGCCAACACATCCGCCGCATCGGTGCCGCTCGCGCTTGATACGGCGGTGCGCGATGGCCGGATACGCACCGGTCAGATCGTGGTTCTGGAGGCGATGGGCGGCGGCTTCACCTGGGGCGCCGCTGTCGTCCGTTTCTAGCGCGCGGTGAACCGCGACATCTGGCTTTTGAATTTCGATCATTGATGATAACTTGACGCAATAAGGGGCGGAGGTTTTCGACAGATGAGTGATGCGGGCACGTTGACCAGGGCCGATCTGGCGGAATCGCTGCATCGCCAGGTGGGGCTGTCACGCGCTGATTCCGCTCGCCTGGTCGAGCAGATTCTGGAGTCGCTCTGCGGCGCATTGTCGCGCGGCGAGAATGTGAAGATCTCCGGCTTTGGCACCTTTGTCCTGCGCGACAAGGGCGAGCGGGTCGGCCGCAATCCCAAGACCGGCGTCGAAGTGCCGATCGCGCCGCGCCGGGTGCTTACCTTCCGGGCCAGCCAGATGATGCGCGACCGCATCGTCAACGCAGGCGCGTGAGCGGAAACGAAAAGTCCGACGGTGCCTTTCGCACCATTGGGGAGGTAGCCACGGCGACCGGCGTCGCTCCCCATGTGCTGCGTTACTGGGAAACGCGCTTTCCCGAACTGCGCCCGGTCACGCGCGCGGGCAACCGGCGTTATTATCGCCCTGCCGATGTCGCGCTGATCGAGCGTATCCAGCGCCTGCTGGGAACCGAGGGCTATACGGTGAAGGGCGTGCAGAAGCTGCTGGCGGCGGAAGGCCGTGGCGGCAAGATCGTGCCCCCGTCTGCGGCGTCGGAGCAGTCGATCGACGGCGAGTCTTCTCCGATGAATTCCGTGGTGGCCCCAGAGACGATCGAGGTGATCCGCTCCATTCGCGATCGCCTGCAACGCGCGCTGGACGCCGCCTGAGCGTTTTAGGCTTCGACTCGCCAGCGTGATCCGCGCCCTGGCGAGTGCCCCGCGTTAAGACGAGGAACGAACGGGCAGGCTGGTGGCGCCCACCTCTGTCAGACTACCTAAGCTGATCAGACCCGGACAGCGCGATTATCATGGGTACGCGCCGCCTGACGGTCAGCCGATGCGCCACGGCGGAAAGCGCCGGTTCTCTCCCGCGACATACAGGCACAGGCGGTTCCCCGCCGGATCGTTCAGCCGCGCCTCGCGCCACCCCCAGGACTCCGCTCTGGTATCGGACACCGCGATCCCGTGCGCGCGCGCCGATGCGATCGCGGCGTCAAGATCCGCAACCTCAAGGAAGATGATCGGCCAGCCCTCCACCTCATCGGCCGCCTCAATCGACAGGGTGGTGCCCCCGGCACTCTCGAACCGGGCATAACGGCCGTCACTCTCCACGATCATGTGGAGCCCGAGCGCCTGGTAGAAGGCGACACTCGCCGCATGGTCGCTGGCCGGCAGGGTCACCTGGTTGGGGGTCGCGCCGCCGAGGTCGCAATCGAGCCGCACCCTGTGATGCCCCATCGGGCCGTGACCAGCGCCAAGACCCGGCGCCTCTCGAAGCGCGATCCGCACGAAGCGGCGTGCGCGCGCAATGGCGTCCGGCAGGGGATGGCCGCGCCCCAGCCCCTCCGCCACCGCGCTCGCCAGCGTGCAGCCGGTGCCGTGCGTATGCTGCGATTCGATCCGCGGGTCGGTCCAGGCCAGATCGGTGCCGTCGGGCAGGATGAGATGGTCTGCCACAAGGTCGCCAGGCTCGCCTGTGGCTGCTCCGACCTGTCCGGCCGACGCCGGCGACAAATGCCCGCCCTTCGCCAGCACCGCCGCGCCGGTGGACCGGGCAAGATCGCGGCCGGCGATCAAGGCGTCGCTTTCAGTCTCGACGTGTCTGCCGGTCAGCGCTGCCAGTTCCGGTGCATTGGGCGTGATGAGCGTTGCCGCCCGCATCAGCCGGGCGAAGGCCGCGATCGTCGCCGGATCGGCCAGCACCGAGCCTGAGGTCGCGATCATCACCGGATCGAACACGATTGGCAGGCCGGTGGATGCCAGCGGCTCCAGCACGTCGGCGACCCGTTGGGCGGTGTCTGCCGATCCGATCATGCCGATCTTCACCGCATCGGCGCCGATATCGTCGAGACAGGAGCGCATCTGCTCCACCACCATCGCGGCGGGCACGGGATGCACCGCCTGCACTCCCAGGGTATTCTGCGCGGTGATCGCGGTGATCGCGGTCATCGGATGGCCGCCCAGCATCGTGACGGTGCGGATATCCGCCTGGATGCCGGCGCCGCCGCCCGAATCGGAACCGGCGACGATCAGGATGCGGCTGGTGCCCGGCCGTGAGACGGGCACTGCCGGGGACGAGGGCGTGGAGGCGGTTGCGTCAGAGGTCACGCCATCGGCATTGCCCGCCGGCGCGGCCGCCCGCAAGCAGGCCGCCCCGCCCCTTCCCTCAACCGGCGAAGTGGCGCTTGGTGGAGGCCGGGTGCTTCTTCAGCGCTGCGCCGACCCGCGCCGGCCGATCGAGCAGCTCGCCGCCGCAATTGGGACAGCGCTCGTCCAGCGCATCGGCGCAGTCCGCGCAGAAGGTGCATTCGAACGAACAGATGAAGGCACCGCCCTCATCGGCGGGCAGATCGGTGCCACAGCGTTCGCAATCAGGGCGCATTTCCAGCATGGCCGCGATCCTTAGGCCACTCGATCAGGCTGTGCCACCACCAGCGCTTCGAGAAAGCTACGCACCTCGCCCTCGATCGGCACCGGGCGGCCGGTCGGCAAGTGAACGTTGACGCTCACCAGTTCGATGACGTTGCACAGCTTCCCATGCTGGTTGGCGATCTCGAACCTTTTGGTCACGCTGGAGGAGCCGATCCGCTCGATCCGAACGGACGTGTCCACCGTATCGCCGAGCATCAGCGGCTTCAGGTAATCGACGTTGGCGCGGCGGACATGAAATTCCATGTCGCGCCATGTATCGCCCAGCGCCTTTGCGATCCCTGTCCAGTCCCAGAATTCGGTGACCGCGACATCGGCATATTCCAGGTAACGCGAGTTGAAGACGACTCGCTGCCCGTCGATCTCCGCATAACGGACCTTGAAGGCGCTGGAGAAAGCGAAGCCGGGGCGGGGCATGGGTTCAGTCCTGCGTTGGAATGGCAACCGAAACGGGGCTTCAGGCGCGCGGCCGGCGCCCTTGAACCGTCGCGGCTGGGGTTGAAACGGCGCGGCGCTTCTAGAGGATCAGCTTGAAGCCGACCACCGCCAGCGTGGCGGCGAGGATCGGCGTCAGCACCCGGTCCGTCACGCGTGATGCGATCAAGCTGCCGATCACGATGCCGGGGATCGATCCTGCCAGCAGCGACAGGAGCAGCATGACGTCGACCGAGCCGAGCCACCAATGGCCGACCCCGGCGATCAGCGTCAGCGGCACGGCATGGGCGATATCCGATCCGACCAGCCGGCTGACCGGCGCGGCCGGGTACAGCAGCAGGAGCGCCGTCATGCCGAGCGCCCCGGCGCCGACCGAGGTGAGCGAGACGAGCACGCCCAGCACGACGCCGAGCACCACCGTCCAGAGGGCAAGCGTGCGCGGCGCCATGCCGCGGAAGCTGGGGCCGATCGCGGCCACGATGCGGGCCCGGAAGAAAGTCGCCGCGGCGGTACAGACCAGCGCCAGCCCGAGCACGAACGCGATCGTGGCGCCGCTGTCCGCGCCGCGCTCCGTGCTTCGGCTGAGCAGCAGCAACGTCACCGTGGCGGCCGGCAGGCTGCCGGCGGCGAGGCGGCGAACGATCTTCCAGTCCACCGTGCCGCGCAGGCCATGCACCGCGCCGCCGACCGTCTTGGTGGCGGAGGCGTAGATCAGGTCGGTGCCGACCGCCGTTGCCGGGTGAAAGCCGAAGGCCAGCACGAGCAGCGGCGTCATCAGCGATCCGCCTCCCACGCCGGTCAGTCCGACGAGCATCCCCACCAGGATTCCGGCGAGGGAATATAGCGGATCATAGCCGATCATGCGTTACCCGCGGCGGGCGACGGGTGCGTGATCAACCGGCGTTCCGCGCCGGTACGTTCACGCCCATGCTGGCGAGATACTTCTTCACGTTGCGCGCCGCCTGGCGCAGCCGCTGTTCATTCTCGACCATGGCGATGCGAACGAAGCCCTCCCCGTTCTCACCATAGCCGACCCCCGGCGCCACCGCGACCTTGGCATGGGTGAGTAGCTGCTTGGAGAACTCCAGGCTGCCCATATGCGCCAGCGCCGGGGGCAAGGGCGCCCAGGCGAACATGGACGCGCGCGGGCTTGGAATCTCCCATCCGGCACGCGCGAAGCTCTCCACCATCACGTCGCGGCGCTTGTGGTAGAGGCGACGGTTCTGCTCCACGATGTCCTGCGGCCCGTTCAGCGCGGCACAGGCGGCCGCCTGGATCGGGGTAAAGGCGCCGTAATCGAGATACGACTTCACCCGCGTCATGGCCGCGATCAGCGTCTTGTTGCCCACCGCGAAGCCGATCCGCCAGCCGGCCATGGAATAGGTTTTGCTGAGCGAGGTGAATTCGATCGCCACGTCCTTGGCGCCCTTTACCTGCATGATCGAGGGCGTCGGATTGCCGTCGTAATACAGCTCCGAATAAGCGAGGTCGGAAATGATCCAGACCTGATTGTCGCGCGCCCAGGCGACCAGCCGCTCGTAGAAGGCAAGGTCCACCGCCTCCGCGGTCGGGTTCGACGGATAGTTGACGACCAGGATGCTCGGGCGCGGCACGGTAAAGGCCATCGCGCGCTCGAGGCTTTCGAAATAATGCTCGTCGGGCGTCGTCGGCACGGCGCGGATCGTCGCGCCCGCGATGATGAAGCCGAAGGTGTGGATCGGGTAGCTCGGATTGGGCGCAAGGATCACATCGCCCGGCGCGGTGATCGCGGTGGCGAGGCTGGCAAGGCCCTCCTTCGAGCCCATCGTCACCACGACTTCCGTCTCGGGGTCGATGTCCACGCCGAAGCGGCGGCCATAATAATTCGCCTGGGCACGGCGGAGACCCGGAATGCCCTTGGACGCCGAATAGCCGTGCGCATCCGGCTTCTGCGCCACCTCGACCAGCTTCGCGATCACATGCGGCGGCGGGGGCAGATCCGGATTGCCCATGCCAAGATCAATGATGTCCTCACCCGCCGCGCGCGCCTGGGCCCGCATCGCATTGACTTCAGCGATCACATAGGGCGGCAGGCGCTTGATGCGGTAGAATTCGTCGGACATGGCATCCTCTGGGGAACAGGAGCGCATGGCATAGACGCTGCGCGGGGCCAGCGGAAGCGGCACCACCATCGCCGGCGGATAGCTGTCCTTCGCCCAGCGCCCATCCCGGCCGGGCGTCGGGATGGCGGTTGGTGGTTTCGCCCCGAGGCCGCTATGCTCCTCGGCGGAGAGTAGAAATGACCGACCAGCCCGCGCCGCCGAACCTTGCCGACCTTCAGCATTGGACCTGGGTGATCGGCCGCGCGCAGCAGATGATGCTGGAACAGGGGCTCGCCATGACCGACGCCCGCGCCGCCCAGGGCTCGGCGCCCCCGGATGGCCCAGGGGGCAAAGCAGGCGATTTCTGGTCGGAGAGCCTGTCGCTGTGGCAGCAGTTCCTGGCCACCAGCATCGCTCCCCAGCCCGCGCCGGCGCCCGGCGGACGCGTGGACAAGCGCTTCGCCGCGGCCGCCTGGCATCAGAACCCGCTGTTCGCCTGGATCCGTCAATCCTACGAACTGCTTGCCGATCACCTGCTGCGCAGCGTCGATACGCTGGCGGGCGTGGACGACAAGCAGCGGGCGCAGCTTCGGTTCGTCATGCGCGGGTTCGTCGATGCGCTCAGCCCGACGAACTTTCCGCTCACCAACCCCGAAGTGATCGAGCGCACGTTGGCAATGCGCGGCGAAAATCTGCTGAAGGGGCTGCAGCATATGCTGGCGGACATCAGCCGCGGGCAGATGACGCACACGCCGGCAGACGCATTCGAGCTCGGCCGCAACCTTGCCACCACGCCGGGCAAGGTGATCCATCGCACGCCCTTGTTCGAGCTGATCCATTACGCGCCCACCACGCCAGAGGTGCTGGCCACGCCGGTCGTCATCTTCCCGCCCTGGATCAACCGTTTCTACATCCTGGATCTCACGCCTGAGAAAAGCTTCATCCGCTGGTGCCTGGACCAGGGGATCAGCGTCTTCATGGTCTCCTGGAAGTCGGCTGACGCCAGCATGAAGGACGTTGTCTGGGCCGATTATATCGCGGCGCAGATCGAGGCGGTGGACGTGATCCGCGGTCTGCTGGACGTCCCGTCGGTCCATACGATCGGCTATTGCGTTGCCGGCACGACGTTGGCCGCGACGCTGGCGCTGCTGGCCGCGCGCGGGCAGTCCGACAAGGTGGCGAGCGCCACCTTCTTCACCGCTCAGGTGGATTTCGGCCGCGCCGGCGACCTCAAGAGCTTCGTCAGCGACGAACAATTGCAGATGCTCGCCGCATTGTCGCCAGAGGGGTATCTCGACGGCCGATTCATGGCCGCGACGTTCAATCTGCTGCGCGGGCGCGACCTGATCTGGAATTACGTCACCAACAATTACCTGCTCGGCAATGACTATGTGCCGTTCGACCTTCTCTACTGGAACGGGGACACCACCAACCTGCCGGTGCGATGGCACCAGGACTATCTGTGCGACCTGTACCGCGACAATCTGCTCGTCTCGCCCGGCGCGCTTTGCGTCGACGACACTCCGCTGGATCTCGGCACGGTGACCACGCCCTCCTTCGTTCAGGCGGGGCGCGAGGATCATATCGCGCCGGCCGAAAGCGTGTGGGAGATAACCCGCCACTTTCGCGGGCCCGTCGAATTCGTGCTGGCGGGATCGGGCCATATCGCCGGGGTGGTGAACCCGCCAACCGCCGGCAAATATCAATATTGGACCAACGAGGCCCCGGTGGAATCGCTCGATGAGTTCGTCGCCGGCGCCACCGAGACCAAGGGAAGCTGGTGGCCGCACTGGCTCGGCTGGCTACATGGTCAGGGAGACGACAAAGTTGCCGCGCAGGGCGCGCGTCTGCCCGGCGGCGGCACCCTCCCGGCGTTGGAGGACGCACCAGGCAGCTATGTGCGGGCCCGCTAAGCTGTCATGCTGCACTGCACAATGAGCTTGAACAACAGTTTTTCTGTATTATTTTGCAGTGCAGCATAGCAGTTCAAGGCGGCCGGCATCATCCCGCACGAGACCGCCAATCGTGAGCGCCCCCTAGGGGCGGTCCGCAGCAGCGCGAAGGAACGGACGATGGTTGAAGCATTTCAGTCGGTGACCGAACAGACAAAGGCGATGTTTGCGCAGGCAAACGAGCGCGCCAAGACCCAGATGGAGCAGGGCGCCAAGGCGTTCGAGGACATGAACGCATTCACCAAGAGCAACGTCGAGGCGATTGTTGAATCGTCCAAGATCGCGGCCCGCGGCTTCGAACAGATGGGCCAGGACGCGGCGACCTACATGAAGAGCTCGTACGAGAGCGCCACCGGCATGTTCCGCTCGATGGCCGCGATCAAGTCGCCGACGGAGCTGTTCCAG
This sequence comes from Sphingomonas sp. OV641, assembly GCF_900109205.1. Lineage (NCBI taxonomy): Bacteria > Pseudomonadati > Pseudomonadota > Alphaproteobacteria > Sphingomonadales > Sphingomonadaceae > Sphingomonas > Sphingomonas sp. OV641. The sequence goes on from NZ_FNZB01000002.1 coordinate 133,745, forward strand.
CTGCAGAGCGACTTCGCGCGTTCGTCGTTCGACGCCTTTGTCGCGCAGACCTCGCGCTCGACCGAAGCGGCGCTGAAGCTGGCCGGCGAAATCGCTCAGCCGATCTCGAACCGCGTTGCGGTTACCATCGATAAGGCGAAGCCCGCCGCCTGAGCGGCACACCCATTCGGGTAATTCGTCGCCCCGGTCCCGTTTCGGCGTCCCGCTACCTCCCTCCCGCTGGAGAAGGCAGCGGAATACCGGCACGGGGCCGGGGTGAGCTGCGTTTGGGTGTCCGCCACTCCCACTCCCGTTCGCCCGGAGCCTGTCGAAGGGCGTGTCACGCGCGTCGGCGCTTGAGGCACGTGCTTCGACAAGCTCAGCACGAACGGGTTGGGCGGCGGTCTTTCTGTTCCGCCGCTTGTTCGTCCGAGCGACGTCGAGAGACATCCCCCAAACACCTGCGCTGCTGCGCCGCGGCTTCGCTGAGCACGAACGGCGCGGAAGAAGCGCCCGCCCCAAACAAGAAAGGGCCCCGGCATCGCTGCCGGGGCCCTTCCTGTATCACCCGAAGGCAAAGGATCGCTTAGTCGCGATCGCGGTCGTTCGTCAGGAACGCCGGGGCGAACTCGGGCGCGGGGCCCCGATCGTCATTGGCATCGTTGCCACCGCCGTTGCCGCCTTCCGAACGCTCGCGGCGCGGGCCGCGGTCCCGACGCGGACCGCGATCGCCACCACGGTCGCCGCCACGGCCACCACGATCGCCACCGCCCTCGCGGCGCGGACCACGATCGCCGCGATCACCGCGCGGCTCACGCGGTTCGCGTGCCGGACGGGTGTCCTCCAGCTCGGCGCCGGTCTCCTGGTCGACGACGCGCATCGACAGGCGAACCTTGCCGCGCGGATCGATCTCGAGGACCTTGACCTTCACTTCCTGGCCTTCGGACACGACGTCGCCTGGCTTCTCGACGCGCTCGTTCTTCATCTCGGAGACGTGGACGAGGCCGTCCTTGCCGCCCATGAAGTTCACGAACGCACCGAAATCGACGATGTTGACGACCTTGCCGGTGTAGATCTTGCCGACCTCGGCCTCTTCGACGATGCCCTTGATCCAGTTGATCGCGGCCTCGATCTGCGAGTGATCGGACGAGCTGATCTTGATCACGCCCTCGTCGTCGATGTCGACCTTCGCGCCGGTGGTGGCGACGATCTCGCGGATCACCTTGCCGCCGGTGCCGATGACGTCGCGGATCTTCGACTTGTCGATCTGCATCGTCTCGATACGCGGGGCATGGGCCGAGAGCTCGGTGCGGGTTTCGCCCAGCGCCTTGTTCATCTCGCCCAGGATGTGCGCGCGGCCTTCCTTGGCCTGGTTCAGCGCGGCTTCGAAGATCTCCTTGGTGATGCCGGCGATCTTGATGTCCATCTGCATCGTGGTGATGCCTTCGGACGTGCCCGCCACCTTGAAGTCCATGTCGCCGAGGTGATCTTCGTCACCCAGGATGTCGGACAGGATCGCAAAATCCTTGCCTTCCAGGATCAGGCCCATGGCGATGCCCGACACCGGGCGCGCGATCGGCACGCCGGCATCCATCAGCGCCAGCGACCCGCCGCACACCGACGCCATCGACGACGAGCCGTTCGACTCGGTGATGTCGCTGGTCAGGCGGATCGTGTAGGGGAAGTCCTCCTTGGTCGGCAGCACCGGGTGCAGCGCACGCCACGCCAGCTTGCCATGGCCGACTTCGCGGCGGCCCGGCGCGCCGAAGCGGCCCACTTCGCCGACCGAATAGGGCGGGAAGTTATAGTGCAGCATGAAGTGCTGGTACGACAGGCCGTTCAGACCATCGATCATCTGCTCCGCATCGCGCGTGCCGAGCGTCGCCGTGGCGATCGTCTGCGTCTCGCCGCGCGTGAACAGTGCCGAGCCATGCGCACGCGGCAGGAAGTGCGTTTCCGCTTCGATCGGGCGGATCTGCGTGGTGGTGCGGCCGTCGATGCGCTTGCCGTCCTTCAGGATCGCCTGACGGACGATGTTCGCCTCCAGCTTCTTCACCAGCTTCAGCGTGCCGAGATACTGGGCGGGATCGCTTTCCTTCAGGTCAGCGAACGCCTCGCGCGCCTTGGCGCGCGCCTCGTTCAGCGCGTTCTGGCGCTGCTGCTTGTCGGTCAGCTTGTAGGCGGCGGCGATGTCCTTGCCGATCGCCTTGTCGAGCTTCTTCATGGTCGCCGACTTGTCGTCGACCGGCGCCAGCTCCCACGGATCCTTGGCGGCCTGCTCGGCGAGCTTGACGATCGCCTTGACGATCTCGCGGCAGGCGTCGTGCGCAAACAGCACGGCGCCCAGCATGATCTCTTCCGACAGCTCCTTGGCTTCGGATTCGACCATCATCACCGCGTCGTAGGTGGCGGCGACGACCAGGTCGAGCTGACCCTCTTCGACCTGCTTGTCGGTCGGGTTCAGGATGTACTCGCCATCGACATAACCGACGCGCGCGGCGCCGATCGGGCCCATGAACGGCACGCCCGAAATCGTCAGCGCTGCGGACGCGGCGACCATCGAGAGGATGTCGGGCTCGTTCTCGCCGTCATAGCTCAGCACCTGAGCGATGGCGTTGATCTCGTTGTAGAAGCCTTCCGGGAACAGCGGGCGGATCGGGCGATCGATCAGGCGGGAAACCAGCGTCTCCTTCTCGGTCGCGCCACGCTCACGCTTGAAGAAGCCGCCCGGGATACGGCCGGCGGCGGAGAACTTTTCCTGATAGTGCACGGTGAGCGGGAAGAAGTCCTGCCCTTCCTTGACCGTCTTGGCGGCGGTGACGGCGCACAGCACCACCGTTTCGCCGAGCGTCGCGATGACCGCGCCGTCAGCCTGGCGGGCAACCTTGCCCGTTTCGAGCGTCAGGGTCTTTCCGCCCCACTCGATGCTTACCGTTTTCTTGTCGAACATGTGATTTCCTTCACTCCGGCCGCCCTATGCAGCCGGGGCCTGCTTGAGCCAGTCTTGGCTCGTGCCAGTTGGCCTTATTGCCCCCTGGCGTTGCGCGCTCGCGACAGGCGAAGCGCATATGCGAGAAGGGCGCCGCAAGGGCGCCCTTCCGTGTTTACTTGCGAAGACCGAGCTTCGCGATGAGGGCGAGGTAGCGATCCCCGTCCTTCTTGCGGAGATAGTCGAGAAGCGAACGACGCTTGTTGACCATCATCAGCAGGCCGCGACGCGAATGGTTGTCCTTGGCGTGGCCCTTGAAATGCTCGGTCAGGTTCCGGATCCGCTCGGTCAGGATCGCGACCTGGACTTCCGGCGAACCGGTGTCGCCTTCGGCGCGGGCGTGATCCTTGATGAGTTCCTGGCGGCGTTCCGCAGTGATCGACATGTATTTTCCTTCGACATCTTCTCAGAGGTTGAAGCCACGGACGACGCGAACCTCCCGGTTCACCATTTCGACCAGCGCCACCGGCACATCGTGCAGGCAGGCGAAATACTGGCCATCGTCAGCAGCAATCCCGGCCAGAACGCGCCCCTGACGGAGCGCCCCTGCCTGGTCGGGGGTGAGGGATAGAGCCGGGATGTCGTCCAGCCCCGCCCTCAGCGGCAGGAGTAGGTGTTCAAGGGTGCGCGCCTTAGCGGCTTCGCCCAATTTGTCCAGCGATATCGCGTGGGAAAGGTCAAACGGGCCCGCCTTCGTCCGCCTGAGATAGGTGACGTGGCCGACCGTTCCAAGGGCAAGCGCGATGTCGCGCGCAAGGGAGCGGATGTAGGTGCCCTTGGAGACATGCGCGGTGAGGGTGACGTTGTCCACCAAATCCTCCCCGGAACGGGGAGGGGCGCCGCTCGCCGAAGGCGAGTGGTGGAGGGGCTGGCCTGGCGGAACGGTTCCGCGCACCAGCCCCTCCACCGGCTGCGCCGGTCCCCCTCCCCGTTCCGGGGAGGAATGAAGAGCAAACACCGTGACGCTGCGGCTCTTGAGCACCACCTCCTCGCCCGCGCGCGCCAGATCATACGCCCGCTGCCCATCCACCTTCAGCGCCGAATAAGCGGGCGGCATCTGCTCGATCGCACCGGTGAACCGCGCCAGCACCGCTTCCACCTCGGCAAGCGACGGCCGCACGTCGCTCTGTGCGATCACCTTCCCCTCGGCATCCAGCGTATCGGTCTCGACCCCGAAGCGGATGGTGAAATCATACACCTTGTCGCTGTCGAGCATCCGCCCCGCGAGCTTGGTCGCCTCACCGAGCGCCACCGGCAGCACCCCCGACGCCAGCGGGTCCAGCGTCCCCCCGTGACCCACCTTCGCCTTGCCGTAGCCGCCCTCGCGCAGGCCGCGCTTCACCGCGCTTACTCCCTGCGTCGAACCCAGCCCCAGCGGCTTGTCGAGGATCAGCCAGCCGTTCACGCGAATACCTGCGCAAAGGCGAGATACTGGCTCACCAGCCAATCGGCCGGTGGCCCGACCAGCTTCGCGACCACGCTCGCCTGCGGCCAGATCATCGGCACCACCACCAGCAGGATGATGACGAGCGGAAAGCCGAACCGCGCCAGCTTCGCCCATTCCGCCGCGAGGCGCCGCGGCAGCACGCCCTGCACCACATGCCCGCCATCGAACGGCGGGATTGGCAAGAGGTTGAAGACGGCCAGGAAGATGTTGATCAGCAGGAAATTGACGAGGTTCGCCAGCACGAAGGCGGCGGCGCCCTGCGGCGGCCCCTCCATGCTCCCGAACCCCAGCCCGATCGCCACGGCGGCGACTGCCGCCAGCGCGAAGTTCATCCCCGGACCGGCCAGCGCCACCGCCACCATCCCCCAGCGCGGATTGCGCAACCGCCGGTGATCGACCGGCACCGGCTTCGCCCAACCGAACACCGGCGCCTTGGCGAGCGCCAGGCCCAGCGGCAGGATCACCGTGCCGACGGGATCGACATGCCGCAAAGGATTGAACGACAGCCGCTTCAGCTGTGCGGCAGTCGGATCGCCAAGCGCGCGCGCCATCAGGCCATGCGCTACCTCATGGAACACGATCGCGATGATGAGCGGGATGATCCACACCGCGGCGGCGTAGATGGGGTTATCGGGGGTCATGATGCGCGAGATAGGGGGGCGTGCGGAGGAGCGCCAGCGCCTCTGGGCGTGGCACCCCATCTCGTTTTCGCTGAGCCTATCGAAGCACGGGCCAAGCAGCGGCGGGGCCTTTGGCACGCCCCCTTCGATCGCCTGCCTGCGGCAGTCGCTCAGGACAGGCTTCGACAGGCTCAGAGCGGACGGAAGGGTGGCCAGTTAGCGCATGCGCCAAACCCAACCGTCATCCCGGACTTGATCCGGGATCCATGGCGCCGCGATCGCTGTCCTTCATGGGTCGAGCGGCAGCGCGCGTGGGCGGATGGATCCGGATCAAGTCCGGGATGACGTGAATGCGGGCGCCTCCCGCGTCGTCCCGAGCGAAGTCAAGGAACGAGCCCGGCGCGCCCCCGCTTCACACCGGCACCACACCCCGCTCCAGCGCCGCCACGAAATGCCGCCGGCACAGCGCCACATAAAGATCGTTGCCCCCGATCTCCGTCTGCGCACCCACCGCCACCGGGCGTCCGTCGGCATCCACACGAAGGTTCATCGTCGCCTTGCGCCCGCAGGCGCACACCGACTTTATCTCGATCAGCGAATCCGCCAGCGCGAGCAGCCGCGCCGATCCCTCGAACAGCGCGCCGCGGAAATCGGTGCGCAGGCCGTAGCACAGCACCGGGATGCCATCGCTGTCGGCCAGCCGCGCCAGTTGATCAACCTGGTCACTCGTCAGGAACTGCGCCTCGTCGACCAGCACGCAGGCGACCGTCGCCTCCGCATGGCGGTCCAGCACGCAGGCGGCGATGTTGGTGGCAGGGTCGAACATCGTCGCCGGCGCCGACAGGCCGATGCGCGACGTGATCGTCCCCGCCGCGAAGCGATCGTCGATCGCGGCGGTGAACAGCATCGTCTCCATCCCGCGCTCGCGGTAGTTGAAATCCGCCTGGAGCAGGTTGGTCGATTTTCCTGCATTCATGCTGGCGTAGTAGAAATACAGCTTGGCCATGCCGCGATGTCGTCAATTGCGGATCGCGGCGCCACTGTTTTCGCATTCGGGGATACGAAGCGCCGCCCGACCATTGATCGCGCGAACCATAGAAGGATTCGCCGATGCTCCGTTCCTACCTCATGGGTCTTGCCGCCGGCCAGCGCGGCATCGTGCCCTTGGCCGCGCTCGCCACCGCCGGCCAGCGCGGCGCGATCGACGAAGACATGCCGCTCGCCAAATTGTTCAAGAACCCGCTGATCGCCTGGGGCGCCATCGCCTTCAGCGCGGCAGAGATGGTGGGCGACAAGCAGAAGACGGCGCCGGATCGGATCGTGCCGATCGGCCTGGCCGTACGCAGCGTCACCTCCGCCTATGCCGGCGCGGCGGTGGCGCCCAAGGGGCAGCGTGTGACGGGGGCGGCGATCGCATTGGGGACGGCGCTGGCCAGTTCGTACATCGGCTGGAGCATCCGCATGGCCGCACTGCGCCGCTACGGCCAGACCGCGACCGGCTTCGTCGAGGATGCGCTGGTACTGGCAACGGGTGTGGCGGCCGCCGATCCGCGGCTTGCGGGACGGCCTGCCTGATCGCCTTCGTCATGCCGGCCATGTGCCGGCATGACGGCGTGGCTTATTCCTCGCCGTCGCCCAGATCGCGCGCCACGGTGGGCGATCGTAGCAGCTGGTCGATATGGCTGCCTTCGTCGAAGCTCTCGTCGCTCAGGAACTTGAGCTTCGCGGCATATTTCATCTTCACCCGGTGCGCGACCTCGCGCTGCAGATAGGCGGTGTTGGTGCGCAGCGCCTTCAGCACCGCCTCCTCATCCTTCCCCAGCAGCGGCTTCACGAACACTGTCGCGTGGCGTAGATCCGGCGACATGCGAACCTCGGTGATGCTCACCATGTGCGTCGCCAGCACGTCGTCATGCACGTCACCGCGCTGCAGGATCTCCGACAGGATATGCCGCACCTGCTCGCCGACGCGCAGCGTGCGAACGGATTTCTCGGGTTGGTCGGTATTCATTTCTTCGCTCCCTCTCCCCTCCGGGGAGAGGGCTGGGGAGAGGGGCAGTGTAAGAACACGACGCCCGTAACTGCCCCTCTCCCCTACCCTCTCCCCGCAAGCGGGGAGAGGGAGATTGTTGTTACAACGTGCGTTCGCGCAGCTCGACCTCGAACGTCTCGAGGAAGTCGCCCGAGCGGATGTCGGTGAAGTTCTGCGTGAAGGTCACGCCGCACTCCAGACCCGCGCGGACCTCGGCCACATCGTCCTTGAAGCGACGCAGCGAGGCGATCTCGCCATTGTAGATGATGACGTCGTTGCGCGTGATGCGCGCCTTGAGCGCCTTGCGGATCGCACCCTCGACCACCAGCAGACCGGCGGCCTTGCCGTGCTTGCCGGCCGAGAAGACCTCGCGGATTTCCGCACGGCCAACCACCGTCTCGAACGCTTCCGGCCCAAGCTCGCCCGCCATGCCGGCGCGGATCTCGTCGATCAGGTCATAGATGACGTCATAATATTTCAACGCCACCTGGTGCCGATCGGCGATCTCGCGCGCCTTCGCATTGGCACGCACGTGGAAGCCGATGATCGGCGCCCCGCTTGCTGCCGCCGCATTGACGTCGCTCTCGGTGATGCCGCCCACGGCCGAGTGCAGGATGCGCACGCGGATGTCATCGGTCGACAGCTTGTTGAGCGACGCGACAATCGCCTCCACGGTGCCCTGCGTATCGGCCTTGACCACCAGCGGATATTCGATCGCCTTGTTCGCCGCGAGCGCGGAGAACATGCTCTCGAGGCTCGCCGGCGCCGCGGTGGTGCGCTTCTGCGTCAGCACGCCCTGGCGATATTCCGCCACTTCGCGTGCCCGCGCCTCGCTCTCGACGACCTGGAGCTGGTCGCCCGCCGATGGCGTGCCCGAGATGCCGAGCACCTCGACCGGCATCGACGGATCCGCCTGCTTGAGCTGGCGCCCCTTGTCGTCGACCAGCGCACGTACCTTGCCGCTTTCCGCACCGACGACGAACACGTCGCCGACCTTCAGCGTGCCGCGCGTGACCAGCACCGTCGCGACCGGGCCGCGGCCCTTGTCCAGCTTTGCCTCGATCACGCTGCCCTCTGCATCGCGGTCAGGGTTCGCCTTCAGGTCCATCAGCTCGGCCTGCAGCTGGATCTTCTCGATCAGCTCGTCGAGGCCGGTCTTCTTCAGCGCCGACACCTCGACGTCCTGCGTCTCGCCGCCCATCGCCTCGACCTGCACGTCATGCTCGAGCAGGCGCTCGCGCACGCGCTGGGCATTGGCGTCGTGCTTGTCGATCTTGTTGATCGCCACGATCATCGGCTTGCCGGCCGCCTTGGTGTGGTTGATCGCCTCGATCGTCTGCGGCATCAGCCCGTCGTCGGCCGCCACCACCAGCACCACGATGTCCGTGACGTCCGCGCCGCGCGCACGCATGGCGGTGAACGCCTCGTGGCCCGGCGTGTCGAGGAAGGTGATCTTCGACTTGTCCTTCAGCGTCACCTGATAGGCGCCGATATGCTGCGTGATGCCGCCGGCCTCGCCGCGCACCACATCGGTGCCGCGCAGCGCGTCCAGCAGGCTGGTCTTGCCGTGGTCGACGTGGCCCATGATCGTCACGACCGGGGGACGCGGCTTCAGATCCGCATCATTGTCCGGCGCCGTATCGAGCGCGAGATCGATGTCGCTGTCGCTGACGCGCACGATATTGTGGCCGAACTCGGTCACCAGCAGCTCTGCGGTGTCCTGATCGATCGTCTGCGTCATGGTGACGGGCATGCCCATCTTGAACAGCGCCTTCACCAGGTCAGCGCCGCGCTCCGCCATGCGGTTCGCCAGCTCCTGGACGGTGATCGCCTCCGGCACCTGAACGTCGCGGATCTGCTTGGCCTGCGGCTCGCGCGGGCCGGTCCAGCCACGCTTTTCCTTCTCGCGGGCACGCTTCAGTGCGGCGAGCGAGCGGGCGCGGGCGCCATCCTCGTTCAGCGCGCGGTTGACCGTCAGCTTGCCGCCGCGGCGCTCGTCGCCCTTGCGATCGCGCTGCTGCGGACGGGCCGGCTGCGGCGCATTGCGCGGCGTGGCCTGACCGGACGGCAGGTTGCGCTGCTGCGGGGCGGCGCTGCTGCTCGCCGTGGTCGCGGCGGCTGGTGCCGGTGCGGGCTTCGGCTCGGGCTTGGGCTGCGGCTTGGGGATCTCCGGCCGTGCAACCGGCGAGAAGCGGCGCGGCGCGGGCAGCGACGGATCGCGCGCCAGCACGGGCGGGGCCGGGGGCGCAGCCGGTGCGGCGCGGGGCGCCGGCGGCGCGGACCGCTTTGGCTCGCTAACGGCAGCGGCGGCACGCACCACTTCCGGCTCATGCGCCGGAGCGGCCGGAGCAGCGGCAGGAGCCGGCGCTTCCGGTGCGGCCTTGGCTTCGGGCTCGACCTGTGGCTCGGCCGGAGCCGCCGGCGGAGCGGCCTCCGCCGTCGGTTCGGGCGCAGGCTGCGCCTCGGGTGCGGGCTGAGCCTCAGGTGCCGGCTCAGGCGCGGCTTCGGGCTGGGTCGCGGCAGCGGCAGCAGCCGCCGCGCGCTCCTCGGCGCGACGCTTCTCGTCTTCCGCGGCGCGGGCACGCTCGGCCTCCTCGCGGCGACGCAGTTCCTCCAGCGCCTGCATGCGCTGTTCCTCTGCCTCGCGGGCGAGTCGAGCCACGCGCTCCTGCGGCGTCTCGTTGGACGGCGCACGCGATGGCGGCGGCGGGGGCGCCTGCCGCTGCACGGGCGCGGCGGGGGCGGGCGCTGCCGCCTCCGGGGCCGGCGCCTCGGTCGGCGCGGCGACCGGCTCGGCCGCCTCGCCCGGCTTGCGGAACGTGCGCGCCTTCTTCGTCTCCACGATCACCGTATTGGAGCGGCCGTGGCTGAAGCTCTGCTTCACCTTGCCGGTCTCGACCGTGCGCCGAACACCCAATGGTGCGCGCATGCCAAGTTTCGGCTTATCGTTGTCGGTCTCGCTCACTCAAATTCCTCGTGTGTCGTCACGGCCGGTTCGTGCCCGGAAAGATCGGGCGCCGATGCGCCTTGCGCGGCCGTTGCGCAAGGTGCGGCAATCAGGTCGCTCATCAAAGACTGGCTTTGATGGGCTCCTTCAGGGTCGGGGCCGATAAAACGGCGCCAGCGATCGAGCGCTTCGCCCAACCTGCCGGCCGCCATGCGGTCGGTGACGCCGATATGTACCACGTTTTCGCGGCCCAGCGCCATCGACAATATGGGGCGTGGTATCGGCAGAACCAAGCCCCCCAGATCACTACCTTCCCGATCGGAGCCGACGCGCCAGGCCTGGGCGAGCTTGCGCCGCCCGTCCTCGGCCGCATCGGCCGCATGGTACAGCGCCTTGAGACGCCCCGATCGGGCCGCCTCCTCGATCCTGTCCGAACCGGTCAGCACCGTGCCCGCCCGCGCCTCCAGCCCCAGCCGGTCAAGCGCATTGCGCTCCAGCGCCGATGCGATCAGCGCCGGCAGATCGTCCGGCACAGTGAACTCCCCGGTCTTGAACGCCCGCGCAAGCGCGCCGCGGAGCTTGCCCTTCGCCTGCGCCTTGGCGAGCTCCGCCGCATCAACGCCGATCCAGGCGCCCCGCCCCGGCGCCTTGGCGCGCACATCGGGCAGGATGCGGCCGTCCGGCGACAGGACCAGACGGACAAGGCCGTCACGCGGCGCCTCCTCGCGGGAAAGGATGCAGGTGCGGATGGGATCGCTCATGCGCCGGCTCCTTCCACAAGAACGTCACGCGGACTGTCGTCACCACGGCCTTGAGCCGGGGTCCAACGTGCCGCACACACTGCAGCATGGGGGACAGGCAACCGTGCGTGTACATGATGGCCAGCGGCTATTTGGGCACGCTGTACGTCGGCGTGACATCCAACCTGCTCGGTCGCATCATTCAGCATCGCGAAGGTACGTTTGGAGGCTTCACTGATCGCCACGAGGTCAAGCGACTCGTTTGGTACGATACGGCCGACACGATGGCCGCAGCGATCATGTCCGAAAAGCGCCTCAAACGCTGGCGCCGCGACTGGAAGATCGAGCTGATCGAGCGAGACAACCCGCTTTGGCACGATCTTGGTCCAGCGATCGGCCTGCCGCCGCTCCGTGGGTGAAGACAAGACACCCTCTGTAGCTGCACAAGACCTACCCGCCGCAGACACCGTCATCCCGGACTTGATCCGGGATCCATGCCGCCACGTACGCTGTGACTGGAGGGGTGAACGGCAGCGCCTGCGGATAGTTGGATCCCGGAGCAAGTCCGGGATGACGCGCGCATGGGCCAGCCGACCACCGTCCTGATTACGACTCGGCACAAGGTCGGCATGACGCGATGTGCGCACCAAACCATCCCCCGTCACCCGACGGGAGCACCCAACCCCAAGCTGCCGAAGCGACGCTAGCCGATCATTGCGAGGAACCCGCATGCGCGTCTCCCTCGCTCGGCGATGCCTTTCGTGCGTCCCGATCAACGATCAGCACGCCACCGGCACCGTAATTCTCCGTCGAAACCTCCTCGATCACGACCTGCACCGCCGCCGGGTTCTTGCCCAGCCGCGTGACCAGCGAGGACGTGACGTCAGCCACGATCCCCGCCTTCTGCTCCTTCGATGCGGAGCCTGCGATCCTGATCGATACGAACGGCATCAGGCCTCGGCGCCCTCCGCCGTCTGGCCTTCGCCGCCGTCTTCATCCTCGAACCAATGCGCGCGGGCAGCCATGATGATCTCGTTGCCCTGCTCTTCGGTGAGACCATATTCGCCCAATACGCCGCCCTTGTGCTCCGGACGACGCGGTGCGTCCTCGTTGCGGCGGCGCGGCTCGGCGCGCTTCTTCTCGATCAGCTCGTCCGTGGCGAGATCGGCGATATCGTCCAGCGTCTTCAGGCCCGCCTTGCCGAGCGTCACCAGCATCGCTTCCGTCAGGTGCGGCAGCTCCGCCACCGCATCCTCGACGCCCAGCGAACGGCGCTCGTCGCGATTGGCCTGCTCGCGGCGGTCGATCGCCTCGGCAGCGCGGCTCTGCAGCTCCTGCGCCAGATCGTCGTCGAAGCCCTCGATCGCCGCCAGCTCGTCCAGCTCGACATAGGCGACCTCTTCCAGCTCGGTGAAGCCCTCGGCCACCAGCAGCTGTGCCAGCGTCTCGTCCACGTCCAGCTCGTTCTGGAACATCTCGGACCGCTGAACGAACTCCTGCTGGCGCTTCTCGCTGGAGTCGGTCTCGGTCATGATGTCGATCGCCTTCGCCGTCAGCTGCGAGGCGAGGCGGACGTTCTGGCCGCGACGACCGATGGCGAGGCTCAGCTGATCGTCAGGAACGACCACCTCGATCCGATCCTCTTCCTCGTCGATCAGCACGCGGCTGACGTTCGCCGGCTGCAGCGCGTTGACGACAAAGGTGGCGGTGTCGGGCGACCAGGGAATGATATCGATCTTCTCGCCCTGCATTTCCTGCACGACGGCCTGCACGCGGCTGCCCTTCATGCCGACGCAGGCGCCGACCGGGTCGATCGAGGAATCGTGGCTGATCACGCCGATCTTCGCGCGCGAGCCCGGATCACGGGCGGCAGCCTTGATCTCGATGATGCCGTCGTAGATCTCGGGCACTTCCTGCGCGAACAGCTTCTTCATGAAGTCCGGGTGCGCGCGGCTGAGGAAGATCTGCGGGCCGCGGTTCTCGCGCACGACCTTGAGGATCAGCGAGCGGATGCGGTCGTTCACGCGCACCACTTCGCGCGGGATCTGCGCGTCGCGGCGGATTACGCCCTCGGCGCGGCCCAGATCGACGACGATATGGCCAAATTCGACGCGCTTCACGACGCCGGTGATGATCTCGCCGGCGCGGTCCTTGAATTCCTCATACTGGCGCTCGCGCTCGGCATCGCGGACCTTCTGGAAGATGGTCTGCTTGGCAGCCTGCGCCTGGATGCGACCGAATTCGATCGGCGGCAGCGGATCGACCAGGAAGTCGCCGACGCCGGCGCCCGCCTGCAGCTTCTGCGCGCCCTTCACGTCAACCTGCTTGTAGATGTCGTCGACCTGCTCGACCACTTCCACCACGCGCCACAGGCGAAGATCGCCGTTGTTCGGATCCAGCTTCGCGCGGATATCCATTTCCTGGCCGTAGCGGGTGCGCGCCGCACGCTGGATCGCATCTTCCATCGCCTCGATGACGATGGCCTTGTCGATCATCTTCTCGCTGGCGACGCTGTTGGCGATCGCGATCAGTTCCGCACGGTTCGCGGTGACGCCGGTAGCCATTACTCGGTTTCCTCTGCTTCGATTTCTTCTTCTTCCGCGCCCTCGATGGAGAGCGGGACGGTTGCAGCGATCAATTTGTCGGTCAGCACCAGCTTCGCATCGGTAATACGCGCGAAGGGCACGTTGGCGATTGTACCGGTACGATTACGGATGGCGATTGCCTCGCCTTCCACACCGACGATCTCGCCGCGGAACTGCTTCTGGCCGTCAAGCGGCGCGTCCAGCGTCAGCTTCGCCTCATGCCCGGTCCAGTCGGCATAGTCGGACAGGCGGGTCAGCGGGCGATCGATGCCAGGGCTCGACACTTCCAGACGGTACGCGCCCTCGATCGGATCGCGACCCTCCGCCTCCAGCACGTCGAGCACGTCGGAGATGCGGCGTGACAGATCGGCGCAATCGTCGATCGTCAGCTGCCGCGTATCGGGCCGCTCCGCCATCACCTGCAGCGTGCGGTCATCGCCCTTGCCGAACAGCGCGACACGCACGAGGTCGAAGCCGAGCGCCTTGGCTTCGGTTTCGATCAACTGGGTCAGCGCGGTGATTTCCGCCATCGGGGCTCCACATACACACAGGTTTTTGCCGCCGCGGAGCCCTGCCCCGCGACCCCTTGCATCTGGCGATGTAAGAGAAAGCACAGCCGATATAGAACGAGACCGCCACCGGAGCAATCCCTTAGCATACGGCGGGGCAACGATATTCAGTCGCGGCCCGATCCTGTCGCCACGCCCGGCGTGGTCCGCGTCTCATCCTCCACCGCAATGTCGAAATGCATCACGTCCTCGCGCGTGCCGAGCTTGGTATAAAGCGCCACGGCCGGATCATCGCCGTAATCGGCCTGGACGAAGATCACATACCCGCCCGCGTCCCGCACCAGCGGCCGCAGCGCATCGATCAGCGCCGTGGCAACGCCGCGCCGCCGATGCGATTCGGCTACTGCCAGGTCATAGATATAGGCTTCCGCCCGCGCCCGCTCGAGTTTGTCGAGGAGATAGGCGACCAGCCCGCCGACGATCATCGCGCCCTGCTCCGCCACCAGTGCGAAGACATGCGGCCTGGCAAGCTGCGCGGCGAGATAGCGATCGTCCGGCGGCGCCGCGACATAGTCGGCCGCGTGGTCGAATGCGGCATGGAACAGCAGGTTGAGCCGCCGCATCGCGTCGAGGTCCGCCGGGCCCAGCCGGCGCACGATCACCGGTTCGCTCGAATGTTGCAAATTGTTGCTGCCAGTCGGAACGGGAGGGGGACGCTATCGTTCATTTTGCAGGTAAAGGGAAGGAAGTGGCATGTTGTGGACGATCGCGATCATCCTGTTGATCCTGTGGCTGCTGGGGTTCAGCCTGAACATCGCAGGCGGCCTGATCCACATCCTGCTGGTGATCGCGCTGATCGTCGGGCTGGTGCAGCTCTTCACCGGCCGCCGGGTGTAGCGCGGTCGATCACCCCGGCCCGGCACCGGGGTGATCGCCAAAATCAGCCCCGCTCGGCCAGCGCCTTCAGCCTGGCCAGATCGCTCCGGATCCAGCGCCGGTCGCGTGCGAACGCCTCGTCATCCATGTCCGGCTGGCGGAACAGCGTCAGCTGCACCTCCGCGCCCGCGCCATTGGCGATGACGCGCAAGGGAACATGCACCTCCGCCATCCCGTCAGGGATGACGCGATGGTCCATCACGCCAAACGCATTGTGCGGCGTGAAATAGACCCGCATCCCGCCCTCCGCACCTTCACCGACCCACGAACCGCCATCCTGACGAAGCGCGAACTCGCTCAATCCGGATGCCCAGCGCTGGAAATCGGCCGGCCGCCAGAACGCCTCATAAACCTCGCGCCACGGCCGATCGATCGTGACGGACAGGACGATGGCCGGAAGCATCAGGACACCAGCATCAGTCGGCGAACAACAGCACGGGCGTCTCGAGCAGCTTCTTCACCGCCTGGACATAGCTCGCCGCATCCCAGCCATCGACGACGCGATGATCGCAGCTGATCGACAGGTTCATCAGCTTCGCGCGAACGATGTCGTCGCCCCGGAACACCGGCCGCTCGACGATCTTGTTCGGCCCGATGATCGCCACCTCCGGCCGGTTGATCACCGGCGTCGTTGCGATGCCGCCCAGCGGGCCGAGCGACGTGACGGTGATCGTGCCGCCCCCGAGCTCCTCGGGCTTCAACTTCTGCGTGCGCGCGGCCTCCGCCAGCCGCCCGATCTCGCTGGCGAGCTGCCACACATTCTTGTCCTGCGCGTCGCGGATCACCGGCACGGTCAGCCCGGCATCGGTCTGCGCCGCCATGCCGAGATGCACACGGCCCGATCGCGTCACCACGCCCGCCTCGTCGTCATAGCGCGCGTTGAGCATCGGAAATTGCGGCAAGGTGCGGCAAATCGCGACGATCAGGAACGGCAGCATGGTGAGCTTCGGCCGCTGCCCGCGATTGTCGTTCAGGTCCGCGCGCATGTCCTCCAGCGCGGTAACGTCGATCTCGTCGACATAGGTGAAATGCGGAATGTGGCGCTTCGACGCGGCCATGTTCTCGGCGATGCGGCGGCGCATGCCGATGACACGAACCTGCTCGTCCTCACGGGCGCGGCTGGCGTGGGGGGCGTGATAGCCCTGCCCGCCCGCGTAGCGCAGATAAGCGTCGAGATCCGCGTGGCGGATGCGGTCGCCCTCGGCGATCTTCACCTGGGCGAGATCGACCCCCAGATCTTTCGCCCGCGCACGGACGGCGGGGGAAGCGAGCACTGCCTTCTCCCTCTCCCCGCTTGCGGGGAGAGGGTCGGGGAGAGGGGCAGTGTCGGGCGTAATCGAAGCGCCAACGCCTGCCGCCTCTGACTGCCCCTCTCCCCTGCCCTCTCTCCCGAGGGGAGAGGGAGTTTCCACCACCTCCTCGACCCCCGGGTTCTCCGCCTCGAACGCCTCGGCCTCATCCTCGCCGCCGAGCCTCTCCGCGGGGTCAGCCTCAGCCGACACCTCACCCTCGGTCTCGATCACCACCAGCATCGCGCCGATCGCCACCTGGTCGCCAACCTCTCCGGCCAGCTCCACCACCGTCCCGGACACCGGGGATTCCATTTCGACGGTTGCCTTGTCGGTCATCATGTCGGCGATATTCTGGTCTTCCTCGACCCGGTCGCCGACCTTGACGTGCCAGCCGACGATTTCCGCCTCGGCAATGCCTTCGCCGATATCCGGCAGCTTGAAGGTAAAACGCGCCATTGTTCTTGTTTCCGTTCGTGTCGAGCGAAGTCGAGACACCGGTCTCGCGAACCCCGTCCCTCGACTTCGCTCGGGACGAACGGGGTGGGTGGGCGTTTGCCCCTAGGGAACCATCAGTCCCTGAGGATCTTCTTCAGCGCCATGCCGATGCGCACGGGGCCGGGAAAATACGCCCATTCCAGGCTGTGCGGATACGGCGTGTCGAAGCCGGTCACGCGCTCGACCGGCGCTTCCAGGTGATAGAAGCACCGCTCCTGCACCAATGCCGACAGCTCCGCGCCGAACCCGCCGGTGCGCGTCGCCTCATGGACGATCAGGCAGCGCCCGGTCTTCTTCACGCTTTCCTCGATCGTCTCGATATCGAGCGGCACGAGCGTGCGCAGGTCGATAATCTCGGCATCGACGCCGGTATCCTCCACGACCTGGGCGCAGACGTGCACCATCGTGCCATAAGCGAGCATCGTCACCGCCTCGCCCGCGCGCACCACCGCCGCCTTGCCGAGCGGGATCTTGTAATAGCCCGTCGGCACCTCGCCGGCGGGATGCTTGGACCAGTTGGCCGCCGGGCGATCCCAATGGCCGTTGAACGGCCCGTTGTAGATGCGCTTTGGCTCGAAGAAGATCACGGGATCGTTGTCCTCGATGGACGCGATCAGCAGCCCCTTGGCATCATAGGGCGTCGACGGGATCACCGTCTTCAGCCCGGAGACATGGGTGAAGATGCCCTCGGGCGACTGCGAATGCGTCTGCCCGCCGAAGATGCCACCGCCAAACGGCGATCGCACGGTAATCGGCGCGGTGAACTCCCCATCCGAGCGATAGCGCAATCGCGCCGCTTCGCTGACCAGCTGGTCAAGCGCCGGATAGATGTAATCGGCGAACTGGATCTCCGGCACCGGGCGCAGGCCGTATGCGCCCATGCCGATCGACACGCCGATGATTCCGATCTCGGTAATCGGCGTATCGAACACGCGCGTCTTGCCATATTTCGCCTGCAGCCCGGCGGTGGCGCGGAACACGCCGCCAAAATAGCCGACATCCTCGCCCATCACCACGACGCCGGGGTCGCGATCCATCATCACGTCCATGGCGGAGTTGATCGCCTGGATCATGTTCATGCGGGCGGTAGTGGCCTGCTGTTCTTCAATCACGTCGGTCATATGACTTTCCTGCCCTCGCCACTCCGAAGGAGGGGAGAGGGATACCGGAGCTTGGCGGCGCAGCCGCCTAGCGGAGGTTGGGAGAGGGGTGGGCGCCGCCACGCGGCGCGCGAGCCTGCAGCTCGCCCGACCCCTCTCCCAGCTACGACTAGGCAGCGAGCTGCCAAGTCTGCGCAACCCTCTCCCCTTTCCAGGGGAGAGGGCGAAGCGAGGCTCACTTCCGATCCCACGGTCGCCCGCTCTCGGTCTCTTCGTCGATCATCTGCTGGCGCTGCTCGCGCAAATGCCACGGCATTTCCTCGAACACCCCGTCGAACAAGGTATCGAGCGGCTGATGCAGCCCATGCCCGAGAATGCCGTTCTTCTCGGCCTCCTTCTGCGCCGCCTTCACCTCGTCGGCGACCTCGCGATCCATCGCCGCCTGCCGCTCCTCGTCCCACTCGCCGATGGTGATCAGGTGATCCTTCAACCGCCGGATCGGATCGCCCAGCGGCCATGCTGTCGGCTCGCCGGCCGAGCGATATTGCGACGGATCGTCCGATGTGGAGTGTCCCTCGGCGCGATAGGTGAAATGCTCGATCAGCGTCGGCCCCTGGTTGGTCCGCGCCCGCTCGGCCGCCCATAAAGTCGCCGCATAGACGGCCAGCGCGTCATTCCCGTCGACCCTGAGGCCCGCGATCCCATAGCCGATCGCGCGCGCGGCAAAGGTCGTCGCCTCCGCCCCGGCGAAGCCCGAGAAGCTGGAGATCGCCCATTGGTTGTTGACGACGTTGAAGATCACCGGCGCGCGATAGACGGTGGCGAAGGTCAGCGCGGAGTGGAAATCCCCCTCCGCGGTCGAGCCCTCGCCGCACCAGGTTGCCGCGATCCGCGTGTCGCCCTTCGACGCAGAGGCCATCGCCCAGCCCACCGCCTGCGGATATTGCGTCGTCAGATTGCCCGAGATCGAGAAGAAGCCGAAGCGCTTCTCCGAATACATGATCGGCAGCTGCTTGCCCTGCAGCTTGTCGCCCGAGTTGGAATAGATCTGGTTCATCATGTCGACCAGCGGGCAGCCGCGCGCGATCAGCAGCCCCTGCTGGCGATACGACGGGAAGCACATGTCGTCGGCATCCAGCGCATAGGCCTGCGGCACCGCCACCGCCTCCTCGCCCAGCGACTTCATGTAGAAGCTCGTCTTGCCCTGCCGCTGCGCGCGGAACATGCGCTCGTCGAACGCGCGCACCATCGCCATGTGGCGCAGCATGCGGCGCAGCGTGTCGGGCGAGAGCTTGGGATCCCACGGCCCCACCGCGCGATTGTCGTCGCCGAGCACGCGCACCATCGTATAGGCGAGATCGGTGAATCCGCGCGCATCGGCGGCGGTATCGGGCCGCGGCGCCGCGCCGGCCGCCGGGATGTCGACATCGGCGAAATCCACCGTGTCGCCGGGGCGGAACTTGGGCTCGGGCACATGCAGCGCGAGCGGTTTCAGGTTGCTGCGGGCGGCGTCCGCCATGGTCTCTCCGGTATGATGACGCGTCTTAAACGCGCTAGCGCCATCATCGCTTCGTTGTTATAAAATTTCAAGGCGGCGCAACGTAATTTGCACGCAACTATGTTACGGGAGAGCGGCTGATTGCAGAGTTCCGCAGTCACCTCACCAGCTTCGTCACCCCAGCCCTGTGCCGGTCCAGCCATCCGCAAACCGAACGTGCAGCATAGACCCGGACATCACAATCTACGCCTCGTCATCCCGGCCTTGCGCCGGGATCCAAGGTTCCGCGACACTGAAGCCGATGAGTTCGCGGCACCCTGGATCCCGGCACGGCGGCCGGGATACGTAGCGGGGGAAACGGTAGCGCACGCCGCGCCGCATCCGTCACCCCGGCCTTGTGCCGGAGTCCAGGGTGCCGCAAATTGGATCGCTAAAAGGTGCGCGGCTCGGTGGATGCCGGGACAAGCCCGGCATGACGAGCTGGGTGCCCTGCCCCTCACGAGTCCCACGATTGACTCCGCTGAGAATAGGAACAAAATAGGAACACATAGCTTAATCGAGTCGTGCCCGTGTCATCCCCAGCCATCATTGCCGAGCTACGCGAAACGCTCCGCGCCATCGAGGGCGACGGTTATCGCCGGCGTGAGACACTGCCGTTCGGCATCCCCTCGTTCGACCAGCGGATCGCCGATGGCGGCCTCCGGCTCGATGCGCTGCACGAAATTGCCGCCGGCACCGCGAACCTGGGCGACGATGCCGCCGCCACCCTGTTCATCGCCGGAATCGCTGCGCGCGCCTGGGGCCCGATACTCTGGGTTGTCCGCCGGCGCGACCTGTTTGCGCCCGGTCTCTACCAGGCCGGCCTCTCGCCCGAGCGCGTCCTCTATGCCGAGGCACGCGACGATGCCGAGCTGCTCGCGCTGATGGAGGAGGGGCTGCGCCACCGCGGCCTCGGCGCGGTGATCGGCGAGGTGAAGCGTGCCACCATGGGTGCCACCCGTCGTCTCCAGCTCGCCGCGGAGGGCGGGCGCACCATTGCCCTCCTCCTGCGCCGCCACCCGCGCGAGGATGCCGACCCGCTCGGCACACCGTCCGCCGCGCTCACCCGCTGGCGGATCACCTCCGCCCCTTCCGCTCCCTCGCGCCACGGCATGGGCCGGGCGCGCTGGACCGTCGCGCTCGAACGTCAGCGCGGCGGCGATCCTTTCACCACCTTGATGGAGGCCTGCGATGACACGGGTCGCCTTTCTCTACCTGCCGCACTGGGCGATCGATCGCGTGCGCCGGGCCGAGCGGCGCCGCGCACCGCCGCGGCCTGATACCGGCTCCGACTCGGGGTCCCCCCTCGACATCGCCCCGCTCGCCGCCGCCGTGGCGGAGGAGCAGGTGCTGCAGTGCGACGCGCCCAAGAACACCGGCTGGCGCCCCGGCGCGCGCTGGGCGCGGTCGGACGCGGCTGCGCCGGAACCCCAAGCCGAAAAACCATGGTCGCAATCGACGCGCGAGGATGTCGCGCGCCGGATCGAGGCGATGCCCGAACACCAGCGTCCGCCAATGCGCGAGATGGGCCGCCGCAGCGAGGCTGCCGACAATCCCTTCAAGGCCATGCCGCCTGACGAGGGCACGCGCCCGGTGCGCACGACGCTGCCCGTCCGCCCCGATCCCGAGGACGTGCCCAGCAAGCGCTGGCGCGGCTTCGACGGCCTCGATCCCAATGCCGACGACCGCGCCGCCGCTGCGCTGGCGCGCTGGAATGCGATGCCGTCGGTCCGCTACCCCGGTGAAGGCCCGCATCCCGACAAATACGCCCGCTGCGGCTCCAACGACGCCGGTGCGCAGGTGCCCGGCGTCGCCGCCTTTTTCGACACCGGCCGCACGCTGGGCGGCATGGTCGCGCGGGTGTGCGAACCCCAATCCGTTCGTCCTGAGCCAGTCGAAGGACGTGCCCCAAACGCTGCGCCCCGGGCCCGCACTTCGACAGGCTCAGTGGGAACGCAGGAAAGGGCCCTCAGCCGCCCTTCAAATTCTCACACAACAAACATTCATAAGCGCGATGTTCGAGAAATTTCGCCCCTCGTCACCGTTCACAAGATTTCCAGCCGCATCGAGATCGCCGCTGTCTCACCCGAAGCACAGGCGCTCGGCCTCAGCCCCGGCACCGCGCTGACGCAGGCGCGCGCCGCCGTGCCCGATCTCGACGTGCGCGACGCCGATCCCGTGGGCGACCGCGCCGATCTCGAACGGCTCGCCACCGCGCTCGCCCGCCGCTGGTGTCCGGTCGTAGCGCTGTCCGACAGCGATGGCCTGTTCCTCGACATTACCGGCACGTCGCACCTCCATGGCGGCGAGGCGCGGATGGCACGCCGCCTGCTGCGCCTCCTCGCCCGGCTCGGCATCACCGCGCAGGTGGCGATCGCCGATACTGCCGGCGCCGCCTGGGCCTTTGCCCGCCAGCGCGCGCAGGCGGCGATCATCCCGTCCGGCGCGCATTGCGCGGCACTTGCCCCGCTATCCGTCGCCGCGCTCCGCCTCGACGATGCCGCGCGCGAGTTGCTCGCCCGGCTCGGCGTCGACACGATCGGTGAGCTCATGGCGATGCCGCGCGCGCCGCTTGTCCGCCGCTTCGGCAAGGCCATTGCGCAGCGGCTGGACCAGGCGACCGGCGCCGCGCCCGAGCCGCTCACGCCCGTCATTCCGGCACAACCGATCGCCGTCACCCGCCGCTTCGCCGAACCGATCGCTACGGCGGAAGCGATCGGCCATTGGCTCGCCGGTCTCGTCGACGATCTCGCCGCCGAACTGGCAAAGGCGGGAATCGGTGCGCGCGCGCTCGCCTTTGTCGCCGCGCGCGTGGATTCGACGGATCAGGTGATCCGCGTCGGCCTCGCCCGCGCCAGCCGCGAGCCGGCACATATCCTGCGCCTCATCACCCGCCGCATCGAGGAGGTTGAGGTCGGCTACGGCCTCGACGCGCTGACCCTCTATCTCGTCCGCGCCGATCCGCTCGGCCCGGAGACGCTCGGGGCGGCACTGGCGGAGAAGCAGGCACCCGATCTCGCCCCGCTGATCGACACGCTCGCCAACCGCATCGGACCCGCGCGTATATGGCGCCAGCAGCCGGTCGAAAGCGACGTGCCCGAGCGCTCGGTAGTGCCCCACGCGCCGCTCGACCCGGTGTCGCAGGAGGCGATGCGACTGAAGCGAGACGACGTGCGCCGGCTCGACACGCGCACGCCCGATCACCCCTGGCATCCCCGCTGGCCCCGCCCCGCGCGCTTGCTGCGCCGCCCCGAGCCGCTCGATCAGGTGCTCGCCGAGCTACCCGATCGCGCGCCCTATCGCTTCGCATGGCGCGGCCGCCCGCATATCGTGACCCACGCCGACGGGCCAGAACGCGTCACCGGCGAATGGTGGCGCCGTTCGGGCGAGCGCGACGCGGTACGCGATTACTTCCGGGTCGAGGATGCCGAGGGTCGCCGCTTCTGGCTGTTCCGCCGTGGCGACGGAGTGCGCGCCGATACGGGCGATCTGAGCTGGTACATCCATGGCACATTCGCGTGATCGGCGTGGAAGCACGCGATGACGTACAGCGAGCTTCAGGTCACCACGCACTTCTCCTTCCTGCGCGGCGCGTCATCGTGCGAAGAATTGTTCGCCACCGCCGCGGTGATGGGGATGCCGGCGCTCGGCGTGGTCGATCGCAACTCGGTCGCCGGCGTGGTGCGCGCGCTGTTCGCGTGCGAGCAGCTGGAAAAGAAGAACGGCCTCCACATCCGCTCGATCCCCGGTTGCCGGCTCGATCTCGTCACAGGGGAATCGCTGCTGGTCTGGCCGGAGGATCGCGCCGCCTGGAGCCGGCTCACCCGCCTGCTCACGCTCGGCAAGTCGCGCGCCGACACGCAGCATGGCGAGAAGGGTCGATGCTTTCTCCACTGGGAGGATGTTGCCGCGCATGCCGCCGGCCTCGTCGCGGCCCTGGTGCCGGGCCGCGACGGCGCCGATCCGACCGCGCTCGCCGCCACGGCCGACATCTTCGGCAACCGCGGCCATGTGTGCCTCACGCCATGGCGCCGTCCGGGCGAGCGCCGCCGCTGGCACGGCACAGCTGAGGCTGCCGAAGCGCATGGCCTGACCCCGCTCGTCACCGGCGACGTGCTGTACCATTCGCCCGACAGGCGCATGCTGCAGGACGTCGTCACCGCGATCCGAGAGAAATGCACCATCGACGAACTCGGCTTTCGGCGGGAGCGTCATGCCGATCGCCACCTCCAGCCCCCGGCGGAGATGGCGCGCCGCTTCTCCGATTACCCGCAGGCGCTCGCCGCGGTGGAGGCGATCGTGGAGCGCTGCACCTTTTCGCTCAAGGACCTTGATTACCAATATCCCGACGAGATCATCATGACCGGCCGCACGGCGCAGGACGGGCTGGAGCGCCTGTCGCGCAATGCGCTGGCGCAGCGCTTCGGCGGCGCCCCGCCCGACGCTTATGCCAAACAGCTCGAACACGAACTGACGCTCGTCGCGAAGATGGGCTATGCGCCGTACTTCCTCACGGTGAACTCGATCGTCAGCTACGCGCGTTCGATCGACATCCTGTGCCAGGGCCGCGGCTCGGCCGCCAATTCGGTAATCTGCTTCGTTCTCGGCATCACCTCGATCGACCCGATCAAGCATCAGCTCCTGTTCGAGCGCTTCGTGTCGGAGGAACGCCGCGAGCCGCCCGATATCGACATCGATTTCGAGCATGAGCGGCGCGAGGAAGTGATCCAGTGGATCTATGAGACCTATGGCCGTGATCATGCCGCGCTGACCGCGGTGGTCAGCCGTTTCCGCACGCGCGGCGCGATCCGCGAGGTGGGCAAGGTGCTGGGGCTTCCCGAGGACATGACGAGCGCGCTCGCCGGACAGGTATGGGGCTGGTCCAACGAGGGCGTGCCCGACAGCCATGTCGAGGCGCTCAACCTCGACGCGGGCGAGCCGCGCCTCGCGCTGGCACTTGAACTCGCCAAGGAGCTGATCGGCACCCCGCGCCATCTATCGCAGCATCCCGGCGGCTTCGTGCTGACGCGCGATCCGCTGCACGATCTGGTGCCGATCGAACCCGCCGCGATGGTCGATCGTCACGTCATCGAATGGGAAAAGGAGGATATCGAGCATCTCGGCTTCATGAAGGTCGACATCCTGGGTCTCGGCATGCTCGGCTGCATGCGCCGCGCGTTCGACCTGCTCGCCGAGCACAAGAGCCTCGCGATGACGATGGCGAGCGACGCGTTGCAGGACGATGACCCCGCCACCTTTGCGATGATCCAGCAGGCCGACACGCTGGGCGTATTCCAGATCGAGAGCCGGGCGCAGATGAGCATGCTGCCGCGGATGAAGCCGGTCGAATTCTACGATCTCGCCATTCAGGTCGCGATCGTCCGTCCCGGACCGATCCAGGGAGACATGGTGCACCCGTATCTGAAGCGCCGCGCGCTATCGAAGGCGGATCAGGCCAGGATCGAATATCCCAGCCCGAAGCTGAAGCATGTGCTCCAGAAGACGCTTGGCGTGCCGCTGTTCCAGGAACAGGCAATGCAGGTCGCGATTCTCGGCGCTGGCTTCACGCCGGGCGAGGCGGACCTGCTGCGCCGCGCGATGGCGACGTTCAAGATGACCGGGGGCGTGGGCGAATTCCGCGACAAGCTGATCAACGGCATGCGCGCCAACGGGATCGCGCTGGAATTCGCCGAGCGGCTGGTGAAGCAGATCGAGGGCTTTGGCAGCTACGGCTTTCCCGAAAGCCACGCGGCGAGCTTCGCCAAGATCGCCTACGCCTCGTCATGGATGAAATGCCACCACGCGGATGTGTTCTGCGCGGCTTTGCTCAACGCCCAGCCGATGGGCTTCTACGCCCCGGCGCAGATCGTCCGCGACGCGCGCGCGCATGGCGTGGAGGTGCTGCCGGTGTGCGTGATGACGAGCGACTGGGATACGGCGCTGCTAGAAGCAAAGCCCCTCCCTTTCAGGGGAAGGCACCGTCCTTCTCCCTCTCCCATCCGAGGAGAGGATCGGGGAGAGGGTCGGGGAGAGGGGCAGTCACAAGCCCCAACCACTGCACCCGCTGAGTCACCCAGCACAGCCCCTCTCCCCTGCCCTCTCCCCGGAGGGGAGAGGGAGAAAGCCGCACCGCTCACACCCTTCCATCCCCTCCGGCTCGGCCTGCGCATTGTTCACGGCCTCGCCGCCGCGGACGCCGGCAAGATCATCGCCGCGCGCGCCATCCGCCCCTTCACCTCGGTGGAGGACGTATGGCGCCGCTCGGGCGTGCCGCTCGCCACGCTGGAGAAGCTCGCCAAGGCCGACGCCTTCGCCGGTATGGGGCTGGACCGCCGCCAGGCCTTGTGGGCGATCCGTGGCCTGGGTGACACACCGCTTCCCCTGCTCGCCGCGATCGAGACGAAGGAGGAGCCGGTCCACCTGCGCGCGCTTACGGCGGGGCGAGAGGTGGTGGAGGATTACCGCGCCACCCAGCTGACGCTGCGCCAGCACCCGCTCACTTTCCTGCGCGGCCGCCTCGGCGAACGCCGCTGCGTGCGCTGCGGTGATCTCAAGACCATCAAGGAAGGCACGCTGGTGGACGTCGCCGGGATCATCCTCGTCCGCCAGCGGCCGGGCAGCGCCAAGGGCGTCTTGTTCATCACCATCGAGGACGAGACCGGCGTCGCCAATGGCATCCTCTGGCCCGATCGGTTCGAGGCGCAGCGCCGCACGGTCATGTCCTCCGCCATGGTCAACATTCGTGGCCGCGTGCAGAAGGAAGGCATTGTCATCCACGTGGTCGCGGATCTCATCACGGATCTCACCTGGATGCTGCGCGAGGTAGGCGAGATCGACCTGCCCTCTCTCGTCGCGCGCGGCGACGGCGCCACCCACCCCGGTGCGCCCGACCGCGGCGATCCCGGCTGGAAGAAGGGCCGCGTCGACTACCACTACAAGGAGCGGCCCGAGGACGTGATTCCGATCCGCAGCCACGACTTCCATTGATCTTGCTGAAACACTCGGCTTAGGTTTGCACCGAGCCGGCGCCGACCGGCAGCACGAAGGAGAGACCGCATGGCCACCGCTGCCCTCAGCCCAGAGCCCCAGATCGGCCTGACCCCGCACGTCCCCTCACCCACCGACAAAGCGGCGTTCGACGCCGCCATCGTCGATCCGGACAGCTATGCGCACGAGGAGCGATACCATGCCATCTTCAAATATCTGCGCGAGGAAGCGCCGGTCTATTGGTGCGAGCCCGAGGGATATCGGCCGTTCTGGACGGTCGCGCGCCATGCCGACATCCGGCGCGTCGAGCTGGACAATGAGACTTTCCTCAACGATCCTCGCCTGACGCTCGCCACCGTTGCCGACGAACAGCGCATCATGGCGCTGACCGGGGGCAACAAGCTGACCCGCAACCTCGTCAGCATGGATAATCCCGACCACAAGCACTTCCGCGCCATGACGCAGGGCTATTTTTCACCCAAATATATGAAGCAGCTCGAAGGCGAGATCCGCGCGCTGGCGAAGGAGAGCGTCGAGCATATGGCGTCGCTGGGCAACCAATGCGATTTCGCCAGCGAGGTCGCGATCTGGTTTCCCCTGCGCGTCATCATGCTCACGTTGGGCGCTTCGCGTGAGGACGAGGCGTTCCTGATGAAGATCACGCAGGAGGTGTTCGGCGCGCAGGATTTCGATCACATGCGCCCGGAGGAGATGGGAGGGCTGTTCGCCACCATCGCCGAATTCAACGCATGGTGCGACCGCATCACCGCCGATCGCAAGGCGAACCCCCGCGACGACGTCTCCACCATCATCGCCAATGCGACGCTGACGGACGGCTCACCGATGGGGAACATGGAGGCGATGAGCTATTACCTCATCATCGCGGCCGCGGGGCATGACACGACTAGTTCCTCCTCCTCCGCAGGCCTGCTGGAGTTGATCCGCAATCCCGCCGAGATGCAGAAACTGCGCGACGATCCCTCGCTGCTGCCCAATGCGGTGGAGGAGATGATCCGCTGGGCCAGCCCGGTGAAGCATTTCTTCCGCACCGCCGCCAAGGATACGGAGGTCGGCGGCGTTCGGATCAAGGAAGGCGACAGCCTCGTCATGGCTTATCCTTCCGCCAACCGCGACACGGCCGTCTTCGACGATCCCTTCGCCTTCCGGATTGACCGCGCCAACGTGCGCCAGCATCTGGCCTTCGGCTACGGCCCTCACCTGTGCCTGGGCCAGCACCTCGCCAAATTGGAGATGCGTATCCTGTTCGAAGAACTGCTCGCCCGCTTCGACGATTTCGAACTCGCCGGCGACCCGTCATGGACACGCGCCAGCTTCGTCAGCGGCATGAAGCACCTGCCAATCCGGTATCGCGCCCAGTGAGCCGACACGATCCGGAACAACTGTACCCGGGTTTTCCGGGCAGCGAGCCCAGCGAACACATCCGCACCATTCCCGCCTGTGCCGCGCTCGGCATGCGGCAGCGTGCCACCATCGGTGATCCGGTGTTGACCTCGGTGGATGCGGCACTGCCGGCGGTTTGCGATACGGATGGGCGCGTCTCTCGCGGCGCTGCGCTGGTACTCGCCGACCAAGCGACGGCTGGCGGCGTCTTCACCACGCTGGCCCGGCCGACGCCGATGATGACGCTAGACCTGCGGGTCGATTGGTTTGGCCCGCTGCCCGCCGCGCCGCTCAGCTGCACGATCGACGAGGTGACGCGTGAGGGCGACCTTGCGCTGTCCCGCGGGCGGTTGATCGCTGAAGGCAAGCCGGTCGGCGCTGCCGTGGCGCGGTATCTGATCGGTTCCATGCCC
This sequence comes from Sphingomonas sp. OV641, assembly GCF_900109205.1. NCBI lineage: Bacteria > Pseudomonadati > Pseudomonadota > Alphaproteobacteria > Sphingomonadales > Sphingomonadaceae > Sphingomonas > Sphingomonas sp. OV641. Next base: position 161,754 of record NZ_FNZB01000002.1, read on the forward strand.
GGCGGTACGCCCGGCCGCATGGATGATCGGCATGACGTGCTGCCCCCGTCTCCTGCGGCCAGCTTCGCCGATTATCTCGGCGCGAGCGCTTCGCTCGACGGGCTGACGATGGAACCGCAGGCCGAGCATGTCGGCGCACCGCTTCCCGCCTATCATGGCGGCGTGATCGCCGGGCTGCTCGAACAGGCCGGCGTCGCGGCCATCGATCCGGCCTTCCGCCCGCTCGATTTCGAAGTGCGCTTTCTGGCACCCGCGCTCGCCACGCTGCCCTTGATCGCGCGGGTTGTGCCCCGGCGCACCGGCCGGCGCGCGATCACGCTCGACATTGATGCGCATCAGGGCAAGCCGGATCGCCCGGTGGCGATCGCCCGGATGCTGGCGATCACCGATGCGGTCGGGGAAGTTCAGGCGTACGACTTGCCACGCGCCTGACGCCGCTTCCCCGAAAACGCGTTGAGGAGCGTCGAGTCTCCCCTCGAAGGGAATCGGATCAGCCGCCCACCACCTGTTCGATCACCCCGAAGATCGGGTGATGCCGGTCGTCCTCGGCCCAGATCCGCACGGTGTCGCCAGCCTTGAGGAACGGCGTCACCGGCTTGCCACCGGCGATCGTCTCGATCGTGCGCACTTCGGCAATGCAAGAATAGCCCACGCCGCCGTCCGCGATCGGCTTGCCCGGGCCACCATCCGCATCGCGATTCGACACCGTTCCCGATCCGACGATCGTCCCGGCGCCCAATGCGCGGGTCTTGGCGGCATGAGCGACGAGCGTGCCGAAGTCGAAGGTCATGTCTTCGCCCGCTTCTGCCCTCCCGAACGGCTGTCCGTTCAGGTCGACCATCAGCTTGCGGTGCAACTTGCCGTCCTGCCACCAGTCACCCAGCGCCGTCGGCGTCACGAACACCGGTGAGAAGGCAGATGCGGGCTTCGACTGGAAGAAGCCAAAGCCCTTGGCGAGTTCGCCCGGAATGAGATTGCGCAGCGACACGTCGTTGGTGAGACCGACCAGTCGAATGGCGGCCAGCGCTTCCTCCCGGCTGGCGCCCATCGGCACGTCGCCGGTCACGACCACGACTTCGGCCTCCAGATCGCAGCCCCAGCTTTCATCGGCCAGCGGGATCGGATCGCGAGGCCCCAGGAACCCGTCCGATCCGCCCTGGTACATCAGCGGATCGTGCCAGAAGCTGTCCGGCATCTCCGCCCCACGCGCCTGCCGCACCAGCGCAACATGGTTCACATAAGCGGAACCGTCGGCCCATTGATAGGCGCGCGGCAAGGGTGAGGCGGCGTCATGCTCGTGGAAGCGAAGCCGCGGGATCACTTCATGCTCAAGATCGGTGGCCAGATTCTCCAAGTCGGGCGACAATCGCTCCCAGTCGTCCAGTGCGACCTGCAGGGTGGGCGCGATATGGCCGGCGTCGGCGCACCAGGCGAGATCGTTCGACACCACGACGAGCTTGCCGTCACGGCCATGCTTCAGACTCGCTAGTTTCATCCGTCACCTCTCTTTCTTCCACGGCATAGGCCCGTGCCGCCGGCCAAGTCGAGACTCGGCGCCTCTCGCCCGGCACCATAACAAAAGTTACTTGACCCTTTTGGCCGGCCCCGCGACAAGCAAAGCATCAGTTTTCCGGAGGGGTTTCTTCAATGTCGCTCGACCAGATCGCGGGCCGTTTCGCCTACAACGAGGATCATGAGGCGTTCCGCCAGACGGTGCGCAGCTTCCTGGCAAAGGAAGGCGTGCCCAATTCCGATCAGTGGGAAAAGGAGCGCCTGGTCCCCAAGAGCTTCTGGCAGAAGGCGGGCGAGGTCGGCATGCTCTGCCCGACCGTGCCTGAGGCTTATGGCGGCCTGGGCCTGGATTTCGGCTATAACGCCATCGTCGACGAGGAAATGGCCTATTCGGGCGTGCCCGCCGGCTTCTCGCTCCAGTCGGACATCGTCGCCGGCTATATGGAGACCTACGGCTCCGAGGAGCAGAAGAAGGAATGGTTGCCCAAGATGGTGTCGGGTGACGTAATCACCGCCATCGCCATGACCGAGCCGGGCACCGGCAGCGACCTTCAGTCGATCCGCACCACCGCGCGTAAGGACGGCAACCATTACGTGATCAACGGGTCCAAGACCTACATCACCAACGGCCAGAATACCGATCTGACGCTGGTGGTCGCGAAGACCGATCCCGATGCGCAGCCGGCTTACAAGGGCATGTCGATCATCCTGGTCGAAAGCGACCGCGAGGGCTTCAGCAAGGGCCGCAAGCTCGACAAGATCGGCCAGGATGCGGCCGATACGTCCGAGTTGTTCTTCGAGGACGTGCGCGTTCCGATCACCAACTGCCTCGGCGAAGAGGGCATGGGCTTCATCTATCTGATGAGCCAGCTGCCGCAGGAGCGCCTGTCCATCGCGGTGAGCACCATGGCCTCCTCGCAGAAGGCCTTCGACGACACCGTCGCGTTCGTGAAGGAGCGCAAGGCGTTCAAGGGCGTGGTGTTCGATTTCCAGAACACCAAGTTCGTACTCGCCGACCTGAAGGCGAAGCTCCAGGTCGGCTGGGCGCACCTCGACTGGGCGATCGCACGTCATCTGAAGGGCGAACTGACCAACGAGGAAGGCGCCGCAGCCAAGCTGTGGCACACGGATCTTCAGTGGGAGGTCATGGACAAGTGCCTCCAGCTGCACGGCGGTGCCGGCTATATGAACGAATATCCGATCGCCCGCATGTGGCGCGGCGCGCGCGTCAGCCGGATTTATGGCGGCACAAACGAGATTATGAAGGAAGTGATCAGCCGCAAGCTTTAAGCGCAGCCACGCTGCGGCAGGAGGCAAGCGGCTGGCCGGTCGGACGGTGCCACTGGCACCGGTTCGGCCGGCGGCGTCGCCGCTGCCCTTGCATGGTCCGCAACGGCATTCGGTTGCGGAGCAGTGTCACCGAACCGCAACAATTCCCTAACGCCCCGTTTACCAGCCATCCCGTAAGCGCCGCATCGACAATGCAGATAGGGACGCGCAAGAATGAGCCGGGGGGCGGTGGTCTGGGCACCAAGTGAATCGGTGCCGGATCCGATCAACGAAGCATGGATCAAGGACCGTTCGTCGGTCGCGGCCGGCGCCCGGATGCTGGAGGCGGTGCAATTATTCCGCGCCGCGCCTGACCTGCGCATGATCGCGGTGGTTGACGTACTGCAGCGCCCCGTCGGCGCGCTGTTCGAGCGCGACGTCCGGCGCCTGTTGTTCAGCCCCTTCGGCTATGCCCTGCTGTCGAACCGCAGCCTGGCGATCGGTCTGGGCGATCATGTGTTGCCGTGCCCGGTCGTGCCGCTTGATGCCGGTGCCGGCGCAATGCTGGCTACCTGGCAGGAACAGCCGGGCGCCGAGGGGCTGATCATCACCGACAAGGGCCGTTACCTCGGCACCATCGACCAACCCACGCTGCTGCGCGTCGCGGCCGAGCGCGACGCCGCCAATAGCCGCCGCGCCGGCGCACGCGGAGCCGCCATCCAGCAGGCGAGCCAGGTCTTTGAGGCGGAGGCACGCGCCCTCGCCACCGAATTGTCGCACGCGTCCCACACTGTCGCCGACACTGCGCTGCGCATGGCGGAGCGGGCGCAACAGATCGGTGATGGCACGGCCGCCGTCGCCGCAGCGACGGGGCAAGCTTCCACCAACCTCGCCGAAGTGGCGGAGCGCGCCCAGACGTTCGCGGGCGCCTTGGCTCAGGTGGCGTGCGACACGCGAGAGGCGAGAGTCGCGACGGAGGCGGCCACTGAGCGCGCCCGCGCCGGCGCGCGGCAGATCGACGGGCTGGTCACAGCGGCGGATTCGATCGGCGCAGTAACGGCATTGATCGACGAGATTGCCCGGCGCACGACGATGCTCGCGCTCAACGCCACGATCGAGGCAGCGCGCGGCGGCGAAGCGGCACGGGGCTTCGCGGTCGTCGCCAACGAGGTGAAGTCGCTCGCAGCGCAGACCCGCAGCGCCGCGGCGGAGATCACGCGCGAGATTCACGGCGTTCGCGACGCGACCGATAGCGTGCGCGCCTCGCAGAGCGCATTGTCAGGCGCCATCGACACGCTTGACGGGCTTTCCGCGACCATGGCTGAGGCGATTGGCGAACAGACCCGCGCCGGGCAGGAAATCAGCGCCCATGTCACCGAAGCGAGCGCCGCGACCGATCACATCCGGTCGACGGTGAACAACATCCTGCAGGGCGCCCGCTCGGCCGGGCAGGACGCGACGGTGATGAGCGATCTTGCGGTGTCGCTCTCCACCCGCGCCGATGAGATGGAGCGCCACATGCTGCGCTTTTTGGATACGCTGGCGGCGGTTTGAGGGACTGCCGCTCGCGAGGAGGCGAGACGTAGAAGGTTCTTGAGGCGCTTGCGGGCTGAAGGCTGGTGCGCGGCGACGTCAGAGCTTTCGCTAAAGCTCGCCTCTGCCGAGTACTGGTTCAGGAAGCGCGGGACGTTTGAAGCAAGCGGCTCGAGAGCTTCAGGCCGCGTCGCGCTCGCCTGTCCGCAATTGTGTCACGAACCCATCGGTGCTCCGCCGCAACCGGCGGGCATGTTCCGACAATGTGCCTGCCGCCTCACGGACGTGACGCGACAGGCTATCTGCCTCGTTTGCGGCCAAGGCCACGCGGCTGATCCGCTGCTCGATCATGTCCACCCCGCGCGCCGCTTCATGAGCGGTGCGCTCGATTTCGGAAGCCACTTCGCGCTGGCCGCCAACGGCACCCTTGATGTCGCCTGCCGCCGTGGCGACGCGCATGACCGCATCGGCGGCGCCGATGATATTCTCTTCCGTCGCGCGCACACCGTGGCGCACACTTTCGATCAGCGAGACGATCTTGCCGCTGGCGCGCGCGGTGCCTCCCGCCAGCTGTTTCACCTCTCCCGCCACCACGGCAAAGCCGCGTCCTGCTTCGCCCGCACGTGCCGCCTCGATCGTGGCGTTCAACGCCAGCAGGTTGGTTCGCGTCGCGATCTCGTGAATTTCGCCTACCAGGCCGCCGATGTCGCCAGCGCGTTCCGCCAGGTCGAGCACAGCGCCCTTGCCCGCATCGGCATTGCGCTGAACGGCGCCGGTCAGTTCCGCCTGGGCGTTGGCGCTTTCCGCGATGTCGCCGATCGAATCGGTCAGCCGCCGCACGGCACTGGCCACGTCTTGGGTCGCACCAGCGGCTTGCGCGGCACCAGCCGCCACTTCGCTGGCCTGCCGCCCGGCATCGGCAGCGATCCGCGTCAACGTCGCCGCCGAGCCTTCAAGTGCGGAGGCGGCACCCTCGATGGCGATCGCCACGCTGGCGACGGATTGCTCGAAGTCATCCGCAAGCGCCATCAAGGCGCCGCGCCGCTCCTCCGCAAGCTGCGTCTCCGCCCACATGCGACGCTCGCGCTCTCTGGCTGACTGCTCCTCGGCTGCCTTCACCGCCGCCAGCGAGGCCACCGCCCGTTGCCGCTCCGCTTCTGCGACTGCGGCCAGCGCGTCACTTTCCGCGCGCGCCGCGTCCTGCGCCACGATCAGGCGGCGCAGACGAACGGTCAAATAGGTCAGCGCCGCGCATTGCATGCCTACCGCAACCCCGTGGAACAGCACGCGCATGATCGCACCGCCATTGGCGAACACCCAGGAGGGCAGCACATAGGAAAGCAGCAGGTGGTGTAGGCAGATCAGCAGCGACGAAAGGGCGAGTGGTCGCCAGTCGCACATCAGCGCCAGCGCGGAGAGCGCGACGAAGAAGTACATGTGCGCATCCATCTGCCACGGATTTGCGGCCAGCAGATAGACGTAGATCGCCGGCAGGATCGCGGCGAGCACCGCCAGGCTGAGCCGGGTAGCCAGCGCCTGCGGCGCGCGCAGCGCCAATATCAAGGGCATGACATTGGCAAGCGCCGCGGCAACAATCGCGCTTTCGGTGTTTGGCAGGCCAAGCACCTTGCCGCACACGAGCAGAAGCGGAACGCACACCCAGCCGAGCAGCGCGAGGAGGCGGACCGCACGGATCCGCAGCGCATCCAGCGACGAATTCATGGCTGACCTCCGCACACGCTTGCCGGGGCAGCCAATGTCATCACACCCGCGCGCAGCATCGGCCAGAACAATGCATCGCGATCGCCGCGCACGACCAGCCCCTCGGCCGGACCGCGACTGACCAGCAGCGCATCCCTCTCACGGGCAAGGCGCGCAACCGGCGCATCGTTGACGATCGGCACCAGCAGCATCTCGCCGCGCGCCGGTGGCGCAAACGCCAGACACGCCAGGCTGCCGATGCCGAAGCAGATCTGCAGCATGATCAGCAAAGCGGAAGAGTAAGGAATGCGGGTCACATAGCGATTATTGGCGGCAGAACAGTTGAAGCCAGGTAAAGGACGGATTTGGTGCGTTAAATTCACGCACCCCGGCTCGAACCTTGACTTGAGACCCAATTGATCGCATTTGCTGGCGCATCGAGACGTTGGCAGCGTGATCGGGCCTCCGGCCCCGGCTCCGTCTCGGTCGATTGAACCGGCTTCCCATATCACGCGGGGTGTCAATTTCCCCGCTTCTCGTGCGCCGCTTGGCGTGCGAGCCGCTACCATAGGTATATCATGTCATTTTCAGATCTTGGTCTTGCCGAGTCGCTCGTCCGCGCGCTCGAGGCAAAAGGCTATGAGACGCCCACGCCGATCCAGCGCGATTCGATCCCGATCGTGCTCACCGGGCGCGACCTGCTCGGCATCGCCCAGACGGGCACCGGCAAGACGGCAGCGTTCGTCCTGCCCTCGATCCAGCGCCTGCTCGGCAGCGAGAAACGCGTCCTGCCCACCCATGTGCGGATGCTCGTGCTCGCGCCGACGCGTGAACTGGCCAGCCAGATTGCCGACAATGCGAAGCTTTACGCCCGCAATTCGCGGCTGACGGTCGCAACGGTGTTCGGCGGCACCAGCATCAACAAGAATCGTCAGGACCTGTCGCGCGGCGTCGACATCCTGGTCGCCACGCCGGGCCGCTTGCTGGATCTGGTCGAACAGGGTTTCTGCAACCTGACCATGCTCGAGATCCTGGTGCTCGACGAAGCCGACCAGATGCTCGACCTCGGCTTCATCCATGCGTTGAAGAAGATCGTGAAGATGGTGCCGCGCCGCCGTCAGACGCTGTTCTTCTCCGCCACCATGCCGACGTCGATCCGCGAACTGGCCGACAAGTTCCTGCACGAGCCGCAAACGGTGTCGGTCGTGCCGGCCTCGACTACCGCGGAGCGGGTCGAGCAGCAGGTCGTGCTCGTCAACCAGACGGAAAAGCAGGCGCTGCTGACGATCCTGATCCAGGAGGAAGGGATCGATCGCGCGCTGGTGTTCACCCGCACCAAGCATGGTGCCGACCGGGTGGTGAAGCTGCTTGCCGGCAACGGCATCGCCGCCAATGCCATCCACGGCAACAAGAGCCAGCCGCAGCGTGAGCGCGCGTTGGCCGCATTCAAGTCGGGCGAAGTGCCTATCCTTGTCGCCACCGATATCGCGGCGCGCGGCATCGACATTTCGGGGGTGAGCCATGTGTTCAACTTCGAACTTCCCAATGTGCCCGAGCAATATGTCCATCGGATCGGTCGGACGGCACGCGCTGGCGCGAGCGGCATCGCCATCTCCTTCTGCGCCGATGACGAGCGGCCGTATCTGAAGGACATCGAGAAGCTGACGCGACAAAAGGTACCGCAGCGCGCCCTGCCGGCCGATTTCCTGAAGCGCGCCGATGCGCTGAAGGCTGCGCGCGTGAAGGCGATCGGCGCCGACCCTGCCCCGCGTGAGGACCGCCCCCGGCAGCAGCGCGGGCCGGCACGTCCCAAGGCGACGCATGCGCCGACCGCGACGCGCGACTATGCCAATGCCAGTCGTCGCGGCGGCAGCGGTGGCGGTCGCCCGGGTGGCGGCGGTGGCCGCGGTCGGGGTGGTCGTGGTCGCGGCGGCGGCGGCTCACGCGTGACGGCGCAGGGCTAAGACACACCTTGAACAAGGCAGCCGGACCGGTTCTTCCGGAGGTCGGCTGCCTTTCGGGGACAACGCGCCTCACTTTGTTGCCCCCAACCTCTTCGAAGAACGTGTCACCAGCGGCAGCGCTGGGGGTACGGCTTCCACGGGCCGAAATGGCCAAACCTTCATCGCTGCAACCGGACGGCCCGTAATCGGTTGCTTCTCCTCAACACAGGAGAAACACGATGGACATCGCGACGGGCTCTTTGGTGGAACGTATCGCGCGCGTCCTGGCGGGTGAGCGGCTCAGCGCCAACGGCCATGGCGATCAGGAGTCCGCCGGCGGCGCGGTCGACGCTGCCTGGCCTGACCACCGCGACGAAGCCATCGCCGTGCTTCACACCCTGCGGGCGCCGAGCGCGGCGATGGCTGCGGCAGGTGATCCCGCGATCTGGGAACGCATGGTTCTGGCGGCGATCGAAGAGGCGCAACCCGCCACAATTTGACCGAGCCGCTTCGCCGAACGTCGCCGCATCCTTTTACATCATCGCCGCGAAGGCGAGAACCCGAGCGCCGGCGCCTTCGACAAGCCTGGCGATCACGGGTTCTCCCCAGCGGATTGCGGTTAAAGGGCCGATCGCCCGGTAATGATGGTCAGGCCAGTACGGTCAGCCATTCCTCCTCTGGCGCGCGCGGGCTGCGGACCCGGTTCGCCGGCTCGTCTGCATCCTCATAGCCGATCGCCACCCCGCAGAAGAGCATCCGTTCCGGCGGCGTGCTCAGGAAACTTTCCACCGTGTTCGGATACACCGCCCAACATTCCTGCGGGCAGGTGGCGAGACCCTTTTCGACCGCCAGCAGCATCAGGTTCTGCAGATACATGCCAAGGTCCGCCCATTGCGGCGGGCCCATGCGGCGATCCACCGTGACGAAGAACGCCGCCGGCGCACCGAAGAACTGGAAATTGCGCGCAAACCATTGCGCGCGTGCCGCTTTGTCCTCGCGCGGGATGCCGAGATGGCCGTACATGATCTCGCCGATCTGAAAGGTCCGCTTCTTGGTCGCGTCCGTCATCTCGCGCGGATAGATGTCATAGCCGGGCTTTTCCGTTTCACGCCGCTCCAGCTTGCCGCGCATGATCGCCTTTAGCTCGTCCATCTTCGTGCCGGTGACGATGTCGATGTGCCAAGGCTGGATGTTCCCCCCGGTGGCTGCACGCGCGGATGTTAGCGCCAGATCTTTCAGCACGTCCATCGGCACCTCCTTGTCGAGGAACCCGCGGACGGAGCGCCGCTCCCTAACTGCCTCCGATACGTTCATTCGCCTCTCCACCTCTTGCCGTGCGCGCGAAATCGCGCCACATGGGCAGCCGGGATAACATCTGTTATGGAGAGTCGGAAGATGGCCGAGGCGTATATCGTCGACGCAGTTCGGACGGCTGGTGGTCGGCGCGGCGGGAAGCTCGCGGGGGTCCATCCAGTTGATCTGGCGGCGAAGGTTCTGGATGCGATCGTGGAGCGTACGGGAATTCCTGGCGATGCGGTCGAGGACGTCGTCATGGGCTGCGTCAGCCAGGGTGGTGAGCAGGCTGGCCAGGTCGGCCGCAATGCCGTTCTCGCATCGAAGAAGCTGGCTCAGTCGACCCCTGCGGTGACGATCGATCGCCAGTGCGGCTCGTCGCAGCAGGCAATCCAGTTCGCTGCGCAGGCGGTGCTTTCGGGTACGCAGGACGTGGTGATCGCGGCCGGCGTGGAGAGCATGACGCGCGTGCCCATGGGTTCGACCTACAAGCTGTTCTACGACGCCGGGCTCGGCAAGAACAAGTCGCCGGGCCTGGAAGAGAAGTTTCCGGGCATCAACTTCAACCAGTTCGCTGGTGCGGAGATGATCGCCAAAAAGTACGGCTACACGCGCGAAAAGCTGGACGATTTCTCGCTCAGCTCGCACCGCAAGGCGGTCGCCGCGACGCAGGGTGGCAAGTTCAAGGACGAGATCGTTCCGGTCGAGGTGGAAACGCCCGAAGGCAAGGAACTGCACACCTCTGACGAAGGCATCCGGTACGACGCCTCGCCGGAGGGCATGGCCGGCGTGAAGAAGCTGTCGGAGGAAGGCGTGCTCACCGCCGCTTCGTCCAGTCAGATCTGCGACGGTGCGAGCGCGGTGCTGATCGTCAGCGAGGAAGCGCTCAAGAAGTACAATCTCAAGCCACTGGCAAAGATCGTCAATCTCACCGTCACCGCCGGCGATCCGGTCGTGATGCTGGAAGAGCCGCTGTTCGCCACCGACAAGGCGCTGAAAAAGGCCGGTCTCTCGATCGACGACATCGATCTATACGAGGTGAACGAAGCCTTCGCCTCCGTGCCGGTCGCCTGGCTCGAGCATACCAAGGCCGATCCGAACAAGCTCAACGTGAATGGCGGTGCGATCTCGCTCGGCCACCCGCTGGGCGCGTCGGGCACCAAGCTGATGGCGACGCTGGTACATGAACTGCGTCGCCGCGGTGGCCGCTACGGCTTGCAGACGATGTGCGAAGGCGGCGGCGTCGCCAACGTCACGATTATCGAAAACTGCGATTGGCAGGGCGACGTCGCGCAAGCGGCGGAATAACCGGCTCGCATCTGACCCATCGTCGTCCCGGCCATCGCGCCGTGAACGGCGATGGGATCTGCCGTTTCGATATCGATGAAGGCGCCATGTAGCGCCAAGTTCAACCGTGGATGCCGGGACGAGCCTGGCATGACGATCGGGAGGGGATTCCTATGAAACTCGACAATACCATTTCGGCGGTCATCACCGGTGGCGCCTCGGGCCTGGGTGCGGCCACTGCCCGCCAGCTTGCCGCCAAGGGCGTGAAGATCGCGATCTTCGACCTTCAGGAGGAGAAGGGCGAAGCGCTCGCCAAGGAACTGGGCGGCGTGTTCTGCAAGGTGAACGTCACCGACGAAGCATCGGTCGATGCGGGCTTCGCCAAGTCGCGCGAGGCGATTGGCCAGGAGCGTATCCTGGTGAACTGCGCCGGTACCGGCAATGCGATCAAGACCGCCAGCCGCAGCAAGGAAGACGGCTCGATCAAGCACTTCCCGCTCGATGCGTTCAACTGGATCATCCAGATCAATCTGGTCGGCACCTTCCGCTGCATCGCCAAGTCGGCCGCCGGCATGATGACGCTTGATCCGCTGCCGGATGGCGATCGCGGCGCAATCGTCAACACCGCGTCGGTCGCGGCGGAGGACGGACAGATCGGCCAGGCCGCTTATTCCGCATCGAAGGGCGGCGTCGTCGGCATGACCTTGCCGATCGCGCGCGACCTGATGAACGAAGGCATTCGCTGCAACACCATCCTGCCGGGTATCTTCAACACCCCTCTGCTGCAGGGCGCGCCGCAGAACGTGAAGGACGCGCTGTCGGCTTCTGTTCCGTTCCCCAAGCGCCTCGGCGATCCGGAGGAATATGCCGCGCTCGCCACGCTGATGATCGAGAACGGTTATTTCAACGGCGAGGACGTTCGTCTCGACGGCGCGATCCGCATGGCGCCGCGGTGAGCCGCAGGGCGAGCGCGTGCATGCTGCACGCGATCGTGCCCGGGGCCGGCCAGCGCGGCTCGCAACGCCGCGCCTGACGTCACGGAATTTGTTCTCGTGACGTCAGGTCGCCACTCCGTCACGCCGGGCTAGTCCCGGCGTTCACCGTTCTGTAAACCTTCTCGCCGGTGGATACGCGTCCCGGTAGCTGCCGGGACAAGCCCGGCATGACGAGGAAATCGCATGTCCCGCCCCGCGCCCTGGCGCCTCGCCCGCGAAACCTACCCCAAGCACGAGGTGAAGCAGACCCGCTTCCAGGATCTCGACACCATGGGGCATCTCAACAATGTCGCTTACGCCGCCTTGTTCGAGGACGCGCGCGTGCGGATGAACCAGGAACTCGGCCGCGTGAGTCGGGGCAAGATGGCGGAGGGTACGTTTCGTGCCGTCGTGGCCCGCAATGAGATCAATTATCTGGCGGAAGGCAGCTTTCCCGAGGACGTCGACATCGGGATTGGCATTGGGCGCATCGGCAATCGCAGCTTCGAAATGCTCTCGGCCGCGTTCCAGTCGGGGCAATGTATCGCGACCTGCGACACGACCATCGTGATGACCGACCTCAAGGGTGAAAACCTTCCCGCTGATTTCGTCGATCGGTTAAAGAAGGTGCTTGTAACGGGCGGATGACCGATCGCGACGTCACCCCCGCGCCGTTCCGGGTTCACCTGATCCGCTGACCTTACAATCCTTGGCTTTGCGGCACCCCCGGCACCGGGAAGAGCCCGACCGGACGTAATCAAACAAGTGCCGCGAGCGCCGAAGTCTCGGCATTCGCGGCAGTTTAGACACCGGCACAAGGCCTGAATAGCGGCCGGTAACGGCCGCGTCAGCCCTTGCCGCGCAGCGTGCCGAGCGTCGCCAGGCCCAGAACGCCGACCAGCGCCGCCGTGGCCCAAGGGCGCTCCTTGGCGAATGCCTTGGCCTGTCCGACCACTTGCGGCTGGCCGTCGACGCCCGGCGCCATCGCTTTCTGCACCGAACCCTTCAGCTGATCGAACATGCCGCCAGCCTGCATCGAGCGGTCATTGGTCGCGGCGCCGGCGGTCTCCTTGACCTTGCCGGTCACGGTGTTGATGTCGCCAGTGAGTGCGTCAGCCATGATGAATCTCCCGATAATAAGATCGGGAGAGATAACCGACGTACGGGCATTTTGTGCCGCAGCGGCGTCATCCCGGTGCCGTGCCCGGGGATGCCGCGCTGCAGGACGCCTTCAATCCACGAACATCGGCGCGCGCTTCTCCATGTTCGCCTTCACCGCCTCGACTTGGTTCGGGGAGCGCATCAGCTTGATCTGTTCGTCGCTTTCCGCCTGCAGCATGGTGGCCGTATCGCCATCCGCCATCAGGTTGATCAGCCGCTTCGACGCCTTCACCGCATCGGGGTTGCGGCCTGCAATTTCACGCGCCAGCTCGAAGGCAGCGGCGCGGGGATCCTCCGCCAGGCGCGTGATGAAGCCATAGCGTTCACCTTGCTCGCCCGTAAACTCGCGCGCGCTATAGGTAAGGTCACGAAGCACATCATCGCGCGCCAGGGTTCGCCAAAGGGCAAGGCCAGCCATGTCAGGTACCAGGCCCCAATAGGTTTCGCGGATCGACAGGCGCACGTCTGGTCGCGCGATGCGCACACAGGCACCCGACATGATCTGGAACCCGCCGCCCAGCGCGACGCCGTGGACGGCCGCAATGACGGGCATGGGCAGCGCGCGCCAGCCCCAGGCAACGTTCTGAGCGGTGTTCGCCACACCATGGCTGCGCGCGCCCAGATCGTTGCCCGATCCGCCGCCTGCCATGGATGCCATGTCCAGGCCGGCGCAGAACGCCCGGCCCTCGCCCGACAGAACAGCGACCCGGACGTCCTTCATGGCGGAAAGCTTCTCGATCGCCGCGTTCAGCCCGGCGAACATGGCGGGATCGAGCGCGTTCATCTTGTCCGCCCGGTTCAGCCGCACATCGGCGATGCCGCCGTCGACCGATATCGTAACACGCTCTTCCATGTCTCTCTCCCGCGATCTGATACGATCGACTTAGATGAGCCTGCGACGCGCATCAATGCCGTGAATGTTGCACGGTGACCAAGCCGGTGTCACACGGCACGCATGAAGATCGATGAGGCTCTGAGCGACATCTTCGGTATGGAGGATGTGCGGTTCGGCGGGCATGGCGGCCGGCTCGGCATCGCCTATCGCGCGCATGGCGAGGACTGGTGCGAACTGACGCTGCCATATCAGGAAGACATGATTGGCGATGAAGAATCCGGTGTGATCGCCTCCGGCCCGATATTCGCCCTGATGGATATCGCCACCAGCCTTGCCACGATGCGCAAGCTGGGTCGCTTCGTTCCGCACGCGACGCTCGACCTGCGGGTGGATTACCTGCGACCAGCGAAGCCGGGTCAGACCGTGATCGGCCATGGCGAATGCTACGCCATCAAACGGTCGATCAGCTTCGTGCGCGGCCAGGCGCATGACGGGGATCCGATGGATCCAATCGCCCACGTTTCCGGCACCTTCATGTTCCTGGGAGATGGTGCATGAAGCTGCCTCCCTATGCCGATCTTCTGGGTGCCACGCTGGAATGGGAGGCTGGCCTTCCTCTATTGGCCATGCCGTTCAGCCGCGACGTTCTCGGCCGTCCTGGCTTCGTCCAGGGAGGCGCGATCACCGGCCTCATCGAAGTGGCAGCGCTCGCCGCGCTGCGCCATCAGCTTGCCGGCGAAGGCGGCGGGAGGGTCAAGCCGATCAATGTCACGATCGACTTCATGCGCGGTGGTCGCGAGCGGGTCACGTATGCGGCCGGGACCGTGACGAGGCTCGGCAACCGCATCGCCAATGTCGAGGCGATCGCCTGGCAGGAAAGCCGCGACAAACCGATCGCCTCAGCACGGATGAACTACCTTATCTCGCGGGCGTGAGCCGGATCATTCGGCCTTGCGAACCCTGGCCGCCATCTTCCAGCACATAGATCGACCCATCGGGCGCCTGCTCCACTTCCCGGATGCGAGCGCCCATGTCCCACTGATCCCCTTTTCGCGCCTCCGTGCCATCAAGATCGACCCGCACCAGCGCCTTCGAAGAGAGCCCGCCGATAAAGGCGTCGCCTTTCCACTGCGGGAACATGTCGCCGGAATAGACCATCAACCCGCCGGGAGAGATTACCGGCGTCCACCAAACCTTGGGCGCTTCGAACCCGTCACCAGGGCTGTGATCCGGGATCGGCCGGCCATCATAGTGGTCACCGTTTGAGACCTTCGGATAGCCATAGTTGCGTCCGGGAAGCACAAGGTTCAGCTCGTCGCCGCCCTTGGGCCCCATTTCCTGCTCCCACAGATTGCCCGCCGAGTCGAAGGCGATGCCCAGCAGGTTGCGATGGCCATAGCTCCACACCGCGGGATGGAAGCCCTGCGCGGCCAGTGGGTTGCCAGGTGCTGGCTTGCCGTCGAGCGTCAGCCGCAAGACCTTGCCGAGTGTCGCCTTGGGGTCCTGCGCAGGATCGAACTTCTGCCGCTCGCCATTGGTGAAAAAGATAAAGCGACCATCGGGCGAGAAGGCGATCCGGCCCGAATAATGCCCCGCGCCCGGCACCAGCGGCGTCGCGCGGAAAATGATGTCGATCCCATCCAGCGTCTCGGCGCCGGCCTTGGCATCATTCAGGACGCCGCGAGCCAGCACTACCCCCTTGCCGCCCGCCTCCGCCGAGGACCAGCTTAGATACACCCGCTTCGACCGCGCGAAGTCGGGCGCGAGCACCACGTCCATCAACCCGCCCTGTCCTTCGAAATCGGCGGGCAGTTTTGCAATCTCCACGCGGCTCTTGCCGTCGGCAGCGACCAGGAGGAGTTGCCCGTGCTTTTCCGTAACCAGCATTCGCCCATCCGGCAGGAAGGTCATCGCCCACGGATTCTCGAAATCAGCGATCACGGTGCGCCCGAAGGGCTGCGCTGTAGCGGTTGTGGTTGCCGCCTGTTCTCCCGCGGGCACGGAAGCCTCTGGTTCGGCGGAACAGGCAGTGGCGGCCAGCAAAGCGGCAACGAACAGGCTGCGTGAGATCACGATATCTCCTTGGGTCGGCACGACATCAAAATCATTGGAAACGGCCGGCAGTTCCGCTCTTCTGCCGGGCATGCAGCATGGCGCTCAGGCCAAGCCGGGCCGGTCCGCGTCATTTTTCCACAAACCAGGTGTGGCGAGTTCGAGCACGTGCCCGTCGGGATCGTTGAAATACAGGCTGCGCCCACCGGCAGGCCATGTGACCTCCTGAGTGATCGCCACACTTTGCGCGATCAGATACGCTCGCCACCTGTCGTAATCGTGCGCTGCAATCGCGAACGCCATATGCAGCGGCCCGTGGCCGTCATGCCCCGGGATCGTGCCGCGGGGGGTCACGACATCCTCGACGGACTTGCCCCGGGCGAAGACGAGCAACACACCGCCATGCCCCGCGTCGAATGCGGTCAGGCGATCGCTTTCGATCATCGCGACGAGCCCCAGCACATCGCGGAAGAACGCCACCGACGGCGCCATGTCATCGACATAGAGCGCGGTTTCGAGCAATCCCGCGATGCGCGGCCGCGTCACCGGCCGACCGCGCTATAGCTGAAGCCCGCGCGCTCCGCGTCCTGCCGCTCGTAGATGTTGCGGAGGTCGACCAGAACGGGCGCCTTCATGGTGTCCTTGAGGCGAGCGAGGTCGAGCGCACGGAAGGCATCCCATTCGGTGACAATTGCCACGGCATCCGCCCCGTCCGCCGCTTCATAAGGATCACGGCAATAGATAAGCGCCGCCGGCATTACTGCCTTGGCGGCCTCTGCACCTTCGGGATCAAAGGCCCTCACCGTGACGCCAGCGTCCATCAGGCTCTGCACGATCGCGATCGACGGAGCGTCGCGCATGTCGTCGGTATTCGGCTTGAAGGTTAGGCCAAGGATCGCAACCGTCTTGCCGCGAGGATCGTCGCCAAGCGCCGCCACCACCTTGCGCCCCATCGCCCGCTTGCGCGCGTCATTCACCTTTACCACCGCTTCCACGACATGGACGGGCGTGTCGAAATCCTCGGCCGTCTTGAGCAGCGCGAGCGTGTCCTTGGGGAAGCAGGAGCCGCCATAGCCGGGGCCTGCGTGGAGGAACTTGCGCCCGATGCGATTGTCCAGCCCGATGCCGCGCGCCACGTCCTTGACGTCAGCGCCCACTGCTTCGCACAGGTTCGCCATTTCGTTGATGAAGGTGATCTTGGTCGCCAGGAACGCGTTGGCTGCGTACTTGGTCAACTCGGACGTGCGGCGCCCAGTAAACAAGATCGGGCTTTCGCCCAGATACAACGGGCGGTAAATTTCGCGCATTACCTCGCGTGCGCGCTCGTCGTCGGTGCCAATGACGATTCGATCAGGGCGCTTGAAGTCCCCGATTGCTGCGCCCTCGCGCAGAAACTCCGGGTTGGACACAACGGCAAACTCGATGTCCGGCCGGGTTTCGCGCAGGATCTGCTCCACCCGGTCACCGGTTCCGACCGGCACGGTCGATTTGGTCACCACCACCAGCGGGCCCGTCGCGGCACGCGCGATCTCCTCGGTGGCGGCATAGACGTATGACAGGTCCGCATGGCCGTCGCCGCGCCGCGACGGCGTGCCAACCGCAATGAACACCGCATCGGCGCCGGCCACGCCCGCCGCCAGATCGGTCGTGAAGGTCAGCCGGCCCGCCGCCACGTTGCTGGCGACCAGCTGGTCCAGACCGGGTTCATAGATCGGCATGCGCCCGGCATGCAGCGCCTCGATCTTGCTGGCATCCTTGTCCACGCAGCACACTGCATGGCCGAAATCAGCAAAGCACGCCCCAGAAACAAGCCCGACGTAACCCGAACCGATCATCGTAATGCGCATGTGCTGGTGCCCCCTGTTCGACAGCCTGTCCCGATGGCCGGTGCTGCCGCTTCACGCTCTACGTAGTGGACGGGATTTCATCAACCGGCGGCTTTTATGCATCTGGCCGGCGCAACCCTGCATGGGACAGCTTTGCCTTGGCGCCCATCCGGCAGTATGGGGGCGCTCGCATGCATCAGTATCGTAAAAGCGTGAGCGGCGTTCATCGCCTGCCGTCGACCGGCTTCGGCATCGGCCAAGTCAGCACGCGCGATCGCCGAAAGGCGCGCCTGCACTGTTACCTGGCACTGATCTGCAGCGACATCGCAGTGATCGCCTTGTCGTTCATCATGGCGAACACGTTCGTCAATCTGACGGCAGAGATACCGATCGAGCACGGCTTCGTGATGCTGGGGGTGATCCTGCCGCTGTTTGCGTTCCAGGCGAGCAGCAACGGCACCTACGGGGCGGCGACGCTCAACGATGCCAACCTTGGCGCGCGGCGTGCAGCGAGCGCTTTGACGATTGCTGGCGGCGTGGTGCTACTGATCGCCTATATGCTGAAGGCCAGCGCCGGCTTCTCACGCGGCGTGTTCGTGATCGGCTTCGTTGCCTCCTTTGTTCTGTTGATCACGGCAAGGAAGCTTCTGCAGCCGGCAATCCGTCATATGCTGGCAGGTTCAGCGCATACGACGCTGGTGATCGAGGACGGCATCAACTACACCCCTCAGGGCGACGAGGCCGTTTTGACGGCGGCTGCTCTGGGCTTTGAGCCGGGTACCAAGGACCCGCGCGCGTTTCACCACCTCGCCCGTACCGTTGATTGCGCGGATCGGCTGATCATCGCCTGCTCACCGCAACGCGCCGCAGTCTGGGCGCCGGTGCTCCGAACATTGTCCGTGGACGGTGAAATCCTGACAGACGTTCAGGACACGATCGGGGCCATCGGCATCAATCGCATCGGCGAGCATCGGACCATGGTCATCAACGCCGGCCCGATGACCTTTTCGGCGCGGGCGCGGAAGCGGGCGTTCGACATCGTCTTCTCACTTGCAGCGCTGATCGCGCTTGCCCCTGTTCTTCTCGCAACGGCGATTGCCATCCGGCTGGAAAGCAGCGGCCCGATCTTCTTCCGGCAGGAGCGGATCGGGCGCGGCAACACGATCTTTCGCATCTTTAAATTTCGCAGCATGTACACCGATCTGACAGATGCCGCGGCGGACAAGCTGACTCAGGTGGGCGACCCGCGCGTTACCCGAGTGGGCGCCTTCATCCGGCGGACGTCGATCGACGAACTACCGCAGCTTCTGAATGTTCTGACCGGCGACATGAGCGTCGTCGGTCCGCGCCCGCACGCATTGGCGGCGAAGGCAGCCGACGTGCTCTATTGGGATGTCGATGCGCGTTACCGCGAACGGCATGTCATCAAGCCAGGGATGACCGGCCTAGCGCAGGTGCGCGGCTTTCGCGGCAACACACATCAGCTGGAAGACCTCACCAACAGGCTTCAGGCCGATCTTGAATATGTCGCCACCTGGTCGCTGCGGAACGACCTTTCGATTATTCTGCGTACGCTCAAGGTGATGCGGCACGACAACGCGTATTGAAGGCTCAGCCGTCAATGGCGTTCAGGATCGCGCGGCCGTAATTAGTTTTCTTGAAACGCTCGCCGGCTGCGCGCGCCTCGGTTTTGCTGATCCAGCCCTGTAAGTACGCGATTTCCTCCAGGCAGGCGATCTGGATGCCCTGGCGGTGCTGGAGGGTGCGGACGAACTCGCTGGCCTCGAGCAGGCTGTCGTGGGTGCCGGTGTCGAGCCAGGCGTAGCCGCGGCCCATCTGTTCGACGTAGAGGTCGCCGGCCTCCATGTAGAGGCGGTTGAGGTCAGTGATCTCCAGCTCGCCGCGGGCGCTCGGCTGGAGGTTGCGGGCATAGTCGACGACGCGATTGTCGTAGAAATACAGGCCTGTAACCGCGCAGTTCGACTTCGGGTTTGCGGGCTTTTCCTCGAGGCTGAGCGCCCGGCCGTCCTCGGCCAGTTCCACCACGCCGTACCGCTCGGGATCCTCGACACGGTAGCTGAACACCGTCGCGCCGTGGGTGCGATTGACCGCGCTGGCCAGCAGGTCGGTCAAATGCGCGCCGAAGAAGATGTTGTCGCCCAGCACCAGCGCCACGTTATCGTCGCCGATGAAGTCCGCGCCGATGGTGAAGGCCTGCGCCAGCCCCTCGGGGCGGGGCTGCTCGGCGTAGCTGATCTGGAGGCCGAAGGCGGCGCCATCGGCGAACAAGCGCTTGTAATTGTCCAGATATTCCGGGCTGGAGATGATCAGCACCTCGCGGATGCCGGCCAGCATCAGCACCGACAGCGGGTAATAGATCATCGGCTTGTCATAGACCGGCAGCAGCTGCTTGTTCACCGCCAGCGTCGCCGGGTGGAGCCGCGTGCCGGATCCGCCGGCGAGAATGATGCCCTTCATGCTTTGATGTCCTTTTGGGCGTGCCCGATCAGTTCGTCGAGGATGTCGCTGAGCGCGTCCTGCCAGGGGCGCGGCGCGATGCCATAAGCGGCGCGGATCGCGTCGTGGCTGAGTAGCGAATTCGCCGGTCGCCGGGCTGGGGTTGGATATTGATCGGTGGTGATCGGGGTCACTTTGACCGAAACTCCGCCACGATCGGCCGCCTGGCGGAAGATTTCGGCCGCAAAACCCGCCCAGCTCGTTTCGCCGGCGTTGCTGAAGTGAAAGGTGCCGGTCGGCGCGCCTTCATCCTCGACCAGCCGCAGCGTGATCGCCATCAGCGCCTGCGCAAGATCCGCCGCGGCTGTCGGCGAGCCGCGCTGGTCGTCGACCACCGTCAGCGTGTCGCGCTCCGCCCCGACGCGCAGCATGGTCTTCACGAAATTGTTGCCGTGCGCCGAGACGACCCAGGCCGTGCGCACGATCGCATGGCGCGCGCCGCTGGTCCGCACCGCCAGCTCGCCGCCCAATTTCGATGCGCCATAGACGCCGAGCGGCGCGACCGGATCGTCGACTTCCCAAGCGCCAGCCTTGTCGCCGGCGAAGACGTAATCGGTCGACACCTGGACGAGCGGG
This sequence comes from Sphingomonas sp. OV641, assembly GCF_900109205.1. Lineage (NCBI taxonomy): Bacteria > Pseudomonadati > Pseudomonadota > Alphaproteobacteria > Sphingomonadales > Sphingomonadaceae > Sphingomonas > Sphingomonas sp. OV641. The sequence goes on from NZ_FNZB01000002.1 coordinate 182,233, forward strand.
ATACCGGCGTGCGCGCAGGCCTCGCCAAAGGCGGCGGGCGCCATGGCGTTGACCGCCCAGGCGGTGACGACGTCGCTCTCCGCCTTGTCGACCGCGGTATAGGCCGCGCCGTTGATCACCGCGGCCCAGTCACGTTCCGCCACCTTGGCGAGAATCGCGGCGGTATCGGTGAGGTCGAGATCGGCGACGTCGATCGCGACGATTTCATAGCCCTCCGGCCAGGCGCAGCGCTGAAGCTCGGTGCCGAGCTGGCCGTTGCCGCCGGTGACAAGGATCGCGTGGGTCATGCGGAGGCTCCTTCAGACGCACACCCGGCCACCTGCACCCCGGCGAAGGCCGGGGCCCAGTTACGCGCCAAAGATTGGCTGGCGCTGCGCCTCGTTACTACGGCCATCCCAACTGGGCCCCGGCCTTCGCCGGGGTGGAAGGGGGAAGGAGAAAAGCTCACGCCGCCACGCCGCGCCGCTGCGCCGCGCCGCGCTCGACGATCGGGCGCCACCAGGCCTCATTGTCGAGATACCAGCGCACCGTCTTCTCGATGCCGGTCTCGAACGTCTCTTGCGGTCGCCAGCCAAGCTCCTGCTCGATCCGCGTCGCGTCGATCGCATAGCGCTTGTCATGCCCCGGCCGGTCGGCGACCGAAGTGATCTGATCGGCATAGGGCTTGCCGTCGGCGCGCGGGCGCAGGCGATCGAGGATGCCGCAGATCGTGTGCACCACCTCGATGTTCTGCTTCTCGTTGAACCCGCCGACATTGTAGGTCCGGCCGAGCTCGCCGCGCTCGAACACCGCCTGCAGCGCACGGACGTGATCCTCGACGAACAGCCAGTCGCGCACCTGATCGCCCTTGCCGTAGACCGGCAGCGGCTCGCCATCGAGCGCCTTGGCGATCATCAGCGGCACCAGCTTCTCGGGGAAGTGATACGGGCCGTAATTGTTCGAGCAATTGGTGATCAGCACCGGCAGGCCGAAGGTATGGCCCCAGGCGGAAACGAGATGGTCGCTACCCGCCTTCGACGCCGAATAGGGCGAGCGCGGATCATAGGGCGTGTCCTCGGTGAACAGGCCTTCCTCACCCAGCGAGCCGTACACTTCGTCGGTCGAGATGTGGTGGAAGCGGAAGCGCTCCTTGGCGTCGCCCTCGAGGCCCTGCCAGTAGCTGCGCGCTTCGGCCAGCATCGTATAGGTGCCGACGACATTGGTCTGGATGAATGCGCCCGGGCCGTCGATCGAGCGGTCGACATGGCTCTCCGCGGCGAGGTGCGTGATGACGTCGGGCTTGAACTCGGCGATCGCGGTGCGAACCGCCTCAGCATCGCAGATGTCGCCCTGCACGAAGCGATAGCGGTTCGATTGCGCTACCCGCTCGACGGTCGAGAGCGTGCCGGCATAGGTCAGCTTGTCGAAGTTCAGGACCTCATGAGTCGTGTTCTCGATGAGGTGACGGACAAGGGCCGAGCCGATGAAGCCGGCCCCGCCGGTGACGAAGATACGCATGCGTGATTGGTCCTTCAGGCGAGCGGGGTCAGCGGATTGCCATCATAGGCGAAGGGGCTGTCGAAATCGGCGAGACTCGGCAGCTTCTGATCTTTTTCCGACAGTTCGGGCGTCACGCCCGCGGGAATCGGCCAGTCGATGCCGACCGAATCCCAGCGGATCCCACCGTCGGTCTCGGGCGCATAGGTGTCCGAGCATTTGTAGGTGACTTCGCAATCCGGCTCGAGCGTGACGAACGCATGCGCGAAGCCGATCGGGATGAACAGCTGGTGGCCGTTATCGGCGCTGAGTTCCGCGCCGACCCACTGGCCGTAGGTGGGCGAGCCGCGCCGCACGTCCACCGCCACGTCGAAGATCCGGCCCCGGATGCACCGCACCAATTTGTCCTGCCCCCGTGGCGGCGTCTGGAAGTGCAGCCCGCGAAGGGTGAAGGCCGGGACGGACAGCGAGTGATTGTCCTGCACGAAGCGGCAGGTGATGCCGAGCGCGGCGAACGCAGGTTCCGAATAGACCTCGGTGAACCAGCCACGGGCATCGCCATGGCGCTTGGGACGGATGAGCTGGACGGGTGACATGGCGGCTTCCTAGCCTGCACGCTGCATCACAGCAATTATCGGCACCAAATCCCCCCAGCATCATTGAGCCATTCCGAGCACATTGGTCAGCCGCGTTGGCGGTGCCGGCCACGTGCCATTCAGTTACGGATGCTCAGACGGGGGCAGGCATTGTCAAGCAGGAGACACAGATGAGCGACCCGATCCGGATCAATCGGCGCTGGGTTCTGGGCGCGACCCTGGTCGGTGCGGGCTCCGCCGCATGCGGCAACGTGGCGCAGGGCGAAGGCGGCATCGACGTTCGCGACTATGGTGCCAAAGGCGACGGGATCGCCGATGACGCCGCCGCTTTCCAGCGCGCGATCGACACCGCCGCCAAACAGGGCGGCGGCGTGGTGACGTTCGGACCGGGAACCTATCTCATGCGCTATCGGGCGTCCGACGACGGCGACGGCGGCAGCGCCATCACGCTGCGATCGGGCGTGACGCTGCAGGGTACCGACCGGGACCGGTGCATCATTCGCGTCGCCGATCGCCAGCATGGGCCGGGCACTTATGCGCGCACCATTGCGAGCAAGGGCGAGATCGCCCGAGCCGCGCTGCGATCCTTCACCATCGACGGCAACCGGGCCGGCCAGGGGCAGTTCAAGAACGATTTCGGCGGCGGCGCGGTGCTGCTCGGTTGGAAGGGGCGCTGCGTCGAGATCACCGTCGAGGACCTGGTGGTGCGCAATGCGGTGGGCCAGGGGATCATGCTCCAGGGCTCGATCGAGAATGTCTCCCGGCGGCTGCGGATCGCCAACAACCGGGTGGAGGGCACCGCCTTCATCGGCATCCAGTGTTCACAGTTCGATGGCGTGTCCATCACCGGAAACCGCGTTCTCAACTGCTATGACAATGGCATCGACATCTATGGTGACGATACCAAGGGCCATTCCACCGTGGCGACGTCTCGCAACGCGACCATCACGGACAATGAGATTCGCGGCTGCAGCATCGGCGTTTTCCTGGAAACGGTGGCCGACAGCGTGACGGCGCGCAACATCATCTCCGGCTGTCGCATCGCCGGCGTTCGCGTGAACCGGATCCATGGCGAACCGCGCAATCTAACCATTGCCGAAAACCAGATCAGTGCCACGCCCATCGGCGTCGCCATCGGTGGCGACACCGGCGGCGTGATGGTGCGAGACAATAGGATCGAGGGTTTCAAGGTCGCCGGCGTAGAATTCAGCTACAATGTCAGCCGAATCACGGTGACCGCAAACCGCTTTCGCCCGGCAACCGCCGAAACGCCCATCATCCTGGGCAAGCCGACGATCGAGAACGCCAATCCCGCCGAGCAGCTGGCGCATATTCGCGTGAGTGGAAACCGAATCCCCGCCGGTCACGCGCGGAGCAGCCAATTTGTCAATCGATACAAAAGGACTGTCGACATCATGGTGGGGGAGTTCTCTACCCTCCCGAGATCCTGACATAGGCCCAGACGAAAATACCTGATTGCAAATTCTCCCGCCGCTCGACTTAATAGCCGGGTCGATCTTGCGGGAGCGGTACATGACTGAGGTCAAAGGCGCCTATCATGATCTTGTACGAAGCGACGTCTTCGATATCATCCCACAGCCCGCCGGACGGGTGCTCGATCTGGGCGGGGGTGTCGGCGCGACCGGCGCCGCACTGAAGCAGGCTCGCGGGGCAAGCCATGTCGTGGTCGCTGACCTGGTGGCCGACCACGCCATCGAGGAAGTGGACGCGGCGGTTAGCGGCAATCTGGAAGATCTGGACTTTCTGAACCGGTTGCTAAAAGAGCACGGCCCGTTCGACACGATCCTGTGCCTCGACGTACTGGAGCATCTGCGCGATCCATGGGCTGTTGTCGACACGCTCGCCAGCGGCCTGGCAAAGGACGGCATGATCGTCGCCAGCATCCCGAACGTGAATCATCACAGCGTCGTCCTCCCGCTCATGCTGCGCGGCCAGTTCGAGTTGCAGGACGCCGGCATCATGGATCGCACGCACATCCGCTGGTTCACCAAGGAGACCGCGATCGGCCTGATGACGAGAGCGGGGTTGAAGCTGGAGGCGGTATCCGGCTATCTCGGCCGCAAGCAGAAGTTGTTCAACTTCGTGACGCTGGGACGATTTTCGCGGTTCATGATCATGCAATATCTGATCCGCGTGCGCCGTTCGGCATAACCGCACCGGTCGCATCCGGGCGCGGTAACAAGACAGGCTGCCGGAACAGACGACCGATCCCAATGCGGTATTTCACAACGACGCCGGCCATCCTGCCGCGCTTCCAGCGACAGGGTGCGTAAACACTTGATCGTTCACATACGTCGGCACCGCGCGCTCGCCATCGGCATGACCGCGCAGGTCATTCAATTCGGCTCCGCACTGGCGCTCGTCCCCTTCATGGTGACGCGCTTCTCCGCGTCGACGGTGGGGCTGTGGTACATCTTCGCCACCATGCAGACGCTCGCCTTGGTATGCGACTTCGGCTTTCAGCCCAGCTTCACGCGCGGCATCGCGCTTGCCCTTTCGGGTGCACGGCAGCTGGAAAAGAAGGGGCTTGGGGAAGCGGTTCCCGCCGACCAGCCGCCAAACTATCGCCTGGCGGCGGAGGCGGTCGCGGCGGCCCGCCGCTTCTATCGCTGGCTGGCAGTGGGCGTGATGCTGCTGCTTCTGCTGGCCGGACTGCCCTATATCACCGCTCTTGCGCGCCAGGGTGACGTATCCGTCACCTCGGTGCAGATCGCCTGGGTGATCCAGTGCTGCGCCATCGGCCTCACCTTGTCGTTCCTGTGGATCACGCCGGTTCTGATGGGATCGGGACGGGTCGAGCAGAACTATCTGTACATCATCGCCAATCGCGCCACCTTCTCGCTTGCCGGAATCGCGGTGCTGATGCTGGGCGGTGACCTTATCGCTTTGACCGCCACGTTGGTCGCAACGCAGGTGTTCGCGCGGCTGCTGGCGCAAAGATTGATGCGTGGGGTGTTGGGACCAGAGGATTCGCGGCTGGTGGATCGAAGCGCCGCGCGCCACCTCCTGCGTACGCTTGCCCCCAACGCCGGGCGGATGGGCGCCGTTGCGATCGGCGGCTTTCTCGTCACCCGGTTCAGCCTTTTTGCGATTTCAAGCTTTGTCGGTGTCGCGATCGGCGGCGTCTATGCGCTGTCGCTGCAATTGTTGATGGCATTGTGCGCCGCCGCCCAATTGCCAATGCAGGTCGCCATGCCACGGCTGATCGCTGCCCGGGTGGCACATGACAAGGCGGCGCTGCGGCTATCCTTCAACGGCGCGATGATCGCCTTTGCCCTGATCTACGTCCTGGGCGCCGCCTTCATCCTCTTCGTCATGCCGGTGTTCCTGGAGATGATCGGGAGCAATCTGTCTTTGCTCCCCCTCCCGACACTGGCACTGCTCGCCTTTATCGTCCTGCTGGAAGGCTTCCACTCCAACGCCGCCTTTTTCATCACCACCGCCAACAACGTGCCCTTCCTGCGCCCCGCCGTGCTTTCGGGCGCGGCCGTTGCCGCCGGCGCGTTGCTGCTGGGATGGAGCGGCGCGGGGATCACGGCGATCGTGCTGTGGCAAGGCACGGTGCAGCTCGCCTATAACAACTGGCGCTGGCCGTTGATGGCCTGGCGTGAGATCGCACGGACATGATGGACCAATCACAACCGGCCAGTGACGGCGAACGCTTCATCTGGCGCCCGAGCCCCGATGCCCCGCTGCCCACGCTCGACAGCGAACGCCTGTTCGCCAGCGATCCCGCCGACACCGCCGACATTTGCCTGACCATCGCGATCCCGACCTATCGGCGGCCGGAGCTGATGGCGGAGACCGTCGCCAGCATCCTGGCGCAGACCGACCTTGACGGCGTGGAGCTGCTGATCGTCGACGATGACCCTGCCACCAACGGGGAAGCGGCGCTGCTGGCGGCCTTTCCACGCCTGCGCGACATTCCGTTTCGCTATTACCGCAACACGGTGAATGCCGGGCTCTTCGGCAACTGGAATCGCACCCTGGCGCTTGCACGAGGCACCTGGTTCACGCTGATCAATGACGATGACCTGCTCGCCCCCGGCTTCGTGGCGGCGATCCGCCGGGCGCAGGCGGCCGAGCCTTCCGCCGATGCGATCGCCTGCTCGCTGCGCTTCCTCGACCAGCGCGACGGCAGCGGAGATACAAGCGCTCCGCTGCCAGCGAGCGAGCGGGTGCGCAACATCTTCCGCTTCGGCCTTTCGTCGCGACGCCAGCTCAAGCCCAAGCAGATGTTCTTCGGCAGCATCGTGGGAAGCGGGCTTGGCCTGGTCGTCCGCACGGAGGTGATCCGGGCGCTCGGCGGCTATCGGGCGGCCGATTACCCGTCGGCCGATTATTTCTTCATGACCCGGCTCGCACGCTTTCACCGGTTCATCCAGTTGCGCGATGCGCTCGCCATCTCCCGCGTCGCGGACAATGTGTCGAACCGGCCGGAAACGCAGCTCGGCTTCCTGAAGCGTCAGGCCCGGCTTCAGGAAGCGCTGCTGGACAGCGGCGTGGCGCCACGCTGGTGGCGCCGTCTGCGCCCGGTTTCGCTTGGCATCGCGCTTCGCCACACCAACAATTACTGGCATCAACAGTTCGCACCCGAGGACGTCGCGCGCGAGATCGCGGCGCCGATCTCCATGCGGCACCTTCGCCCGGTGCGCTGGTACCGGCTGGCGATCGGGGCCGTCTGACAGCGATGACGAGCGGCGATCCCCTGCGCATCCTGAATGTCAGCCAGAACTACCATGTCCGGGGCGGCATGGACGTCGCCATGTTCCGGCTGGAAGAGATCCTGCGCGCCCACGGCCAGGTCGTCGTGCCGTTCGCCGCCGCCGATTCCGCCAATCGGCCGACGGAGTATGAACATTATTTCCCGCCCGCCTCCCCGACGAGCGAGACGCGCGCGTCGGACCTGTTGCGGACACTCTATTCCCCCAGGGCACGCCAGGCGATCGGACGCATCCTGGACGAAGAGCGGATCGATCTCGTCCACCTTCACAGCTACTTCAAACGGCTGACCCCGGCGATCCTGCCGGAGATCGCCAGGCGCAACATCCCCATCGTGCAGACGCTGCACGAATATCGCGCCGTTTGCCCGATCTCGCTGCTTTATCGTGACGGCCATGTGTGCACCGACTGCCGCGGCGGCAGATATGCGCAAGTGGTGCGGCACCGCTGCGCCGGCGGATCGCTGGTGCGCTCGGCATGGAACATGGCGGAGATGCGTCTGTCCGACATGCTGGGACACAAGAAGGTCATTGCCCGCTATCTGGCCATCAGCAACTATCAGCGCGACATGCTGATCGCGATGGGCATGGACGGCACGCAGATCGAGACGATCTACCATCCCGTCGCCATTCCCGATCTCGCGCCCCATGCGCATCGCGACGGTGACGGCTATGTCCTCTTCGTCGGCAGGCTGGAGCGCTACAAGGGTATTTTTCCGCTGATCGACGTGGCACGGCGGCTTCCCGCAGCCCGTTTCGTCTTTGTCGGCAGCGGTCCCGACGAAGCCGAGGCGCAGCAGGCGGCCGCAGGGCTCGCCAATGTTGAATGGCGAGGCGCCATGTCCGGTGCCGCGCTGACCGAGGTGCGCGCCAAGGCGCTGTGCGCGGTGGTGCCCTCGCTGGGCCCGGAGCCGTTCGGGCTCACATCGATCGAGGCGCTGGCCCATGCCACGCCGGTTGTCGCGTCCGCGATCGGCGGGCTCACCGAAACGGTGCGCGATGGCGAGGACGGCTTTCACGTGCCGCCCGGCGACACCGACGCTTTGTGTGATCGCATCGCGCGACTGATCGCGGACCCCGGCCTGGCCCGCCGCATGGGCCTTTCCGGGCGAGCACGTGCGGCCGCCGAATTCTCGCCGCAGCGCTATTACGAACGCACCATGGCGGTGTACCGCCAGGTGCTCCCCGATCGACGGAAAGACGCAGCATGATAGCAGGCCTGATCGCCCGCCTGACTGGCCGTAACTACCGGATCGAACCCGGCGATCTCGGCTATCTGATGGCAAAGGGAGGGATCCCGTTTGCCCGCGGCATGGTGTGGAGCCTGGTTCGCTTGCGCAAGCCTTCAGGCCTGATGCTGGGCCGCGGAATTCAGTTCGTCCAGTCCAGCCGCCTGCGACTGGGGCGCGGCGTGGCGATCGGCGCGTACAGCTATGTCGATTGCGCGGCGCGTGAGGGGCTGTGGCTTGGCGATCGCGTGACGCTGCGCGAGCGGGCGTGGGTCCAGAGCCGCAGCGGCCTGAACGAACGTGCCGCCGGGCTGAGGATCGGCAACCGCACCTATATCGGCCCCAATGCGGTGATCGGTCTTGGTGGCCAGGTGACGATCGGCGCGGACGTGCAAATCGGGGCCGGACTGACGATCACCGCCGAATCGCACGAGGCGGATTCGCACGGCAGCTTCGTGAGCGGCGAGGTTTCGCGCCGCGGTGTCATCATCGAGGACCGGTGCTGGCTGGGCAACAACGTCAGCATTCTTGACGGGGTCACGATCGGCGAAGGATCGGTCATCGGTGCCGGATCGGTCGTTACCCGCTCCATTCCCCCGCACAGCGTGGCCGTGGGCACGCCGGCCAAGGTGCGGCGGACGGTCGTTCCCGACTGAAGTTCGCGTTATTGGCCGATCGCCCCCCTTGGCAAAGGCGAGGAGGCGTTTCGGATCGCGTCGATCAGGCGCTATGATTGCGGAACGGGGCGGCCGGGTTGATGATCCAGATCTGCCCCCTGCTGCCGGCCGAACCGGAACAGCGGGCGCGCATGTCGATAGACAAAGGGATGCCGGGCATGTTCCAGCGCCAGAAAAGCCCACAGGATCGGCATCGCCTTTGACGAGGTGAAGATGTCGATGAAGAAGGCGGCGACGGCCAGCAGCACGAGCGAGAAGCTGCCGATGCTGCCCGCCTGCAACCCGCGATAGGCCAGCACCAGCCACCACAACAGTATCGCCAGGCCGATCAGACCGCTTTCGCCAAACGCGCGCACATAATAGCCATCGACGGCATTGCTCCAGGCGCCCGGACCCCAGCCGACAAACAACGTGACCCAGCGCGCGGCCGTCGACTTGATGATGATCGGCCAGCGCACCGAACGGATCTTGAAGCTGAGATCGCCCCGCGTGGTGGGCATGTAGCGATAGATGAGAACGCCCTGAAGGAAACGTTCGCGGTAGAAGCTGGGGCGCGGCACCACCGGCGTGTGCCGCCAGGTATAGGCAAGCTGGCGTCCCATGGCGGCGGGCGTTTCGGATTCGGCAAGGCGGGACTTGCTGATTGCATCGTAAAGCGGTGCCGCGGCAATCGTCACCACGATGGCGCCGCCGATACCAAGCGCCATGGCACGGCCCGGGCGGGCCGCGGCGAAGCTGACCAGCACGCCCAGAAGCGTGATGCGCGCCTGGGTGAGGAACACCAGCACGACCATGAATGGCGTGCTCCAGAAGGACGGCGCGGCATAGGCCAGCATCGCCAGCATGGCCGAGGTTTCGAACGGGCCGGACGTGTTGATGGTGAGCCGCTCGGTCGCGCCGGTGAACTTACCGATACGACCGATAACGCCGAAATACTCGGCGCCGCCCCAGATGATGAACACGGCGCAGACGAACAACAAGGTACCACGCAGCGCACGCGTGCTGAGGCGGGGTGCAGCCTCGTACATGATCAGGAACCAGGTGAAATATTGCGCGAGGCGGAGGCCGTAGACGATGCCGACCACCCCGCCCTGCGCAAGGTTCACCATCGCCGAGATCAGCCCGAAGCCGACGAAGAGCAGATAAACCTTCGCATGTCCGGGAAGCGACAGCTTCTTGCTGCCGGTCAGCAGGTAGATCGCGAAGGCGATCGCGCTGACCAGATCCTCCGGCCGTATGGCGGCCGAGCCGATTGCGTAGAGATCCAGCTTCGGCACCAGGATATAGAGCGCGAACAGGACGAGATAGACATTCATCGCGCAAAGGTTCCGAAGCCGTTGCCCACGGCTGCCATGGGAAGGTAAGCCAATCCGGCGCCTATGTCATAGGCTTTGCATGGATGGCAAACCCGGCCAACCCATTCGCCAGCCGGGGCAGCACCCGTTCCGCTTCCCGATCCGCTTCCCGCTTGATCGCGCGGGCGTGCTCCACACAGGCCATACGCTGCCCGGCCCAGTCCTGTTCCAGATCGGCGGCGCGGGCGGCAATCAGCGCGGCATCCTGCCCCGGCTGACGGCTGAGCAGGTGATCGGGCGACCTGACCCGATCGCGAATACAGCCGGTGTCTGTCGCCACTACGTCGACGCCGCTGGCGAAAGCTTCCAGCATGACCAGCGGCTCGGCCTCGTCGATCAAGGTGGTGGGCAGGACGAACAGGTCGATATCGGCGAGGAAGCGCTCCTTTTCGGCTCCGCTCACCGACCCGCGATAATCCACGCGGCCGCCGTGCCGCGCCACCGCCTGCTCCAGCCGGGCGGCGAGATCCGTGTCGTGGCAGGGGCCGGCAATCACCAGCCGCCAGCCGGGGTGGCGATCCGCCAGCGCATCAAAGAGGTCCAGTAGATAAGCGACGCCCTTTTCCTTCGTCAGCACGCTCATATGCCCAAGCGTGAACGGACGTGGCAGCCGCTCGTGCAGCTTGGCCTGGGGACCGAAGAGGTAGGCGTTCGAAAGAGTGAGCGCGCGGTCGGGCGCCTGCGGAAGATAAAGCGCCGCAAATCGCCGCGACATCTGCTGCGACAGGAGAATGTGTGACTGACGCGCGCCGCCCGCGCGAACCAGCGCGCGCATGCCGCAGAGCGGGCCGAGATTGATCGGACGGAAGCTGTGGTGATGGATGAAATGTTCCACGCCGCGCATGCGGAGCGCCAAAGCGATAGGAACGAACAGCCACACGCCAAGCTGGCCCGGCACCGAGAGATAGGCGCGATCGTCGCGGGTCGCTCGCGCGAGCAGGGCAAGCGCCGTACGAAGCGTCCGCACGATCTTGCCCGCGCCACTGCCGATATCGTGAACGACCAGCGGCACGCCCGCATCTGCGAGATGATCGTGCATCGCCTTGTTGGCGTTCGACTGGCCGTTCAGCGGCGGCGGAAACCCGCCGATGAACCAGAGCCGGCCGGGGGCCCCTTGCGCCGAATGCAAGACGGAGCCCGATGGCCCGGTGTTCGTGGACATGTGCCAGCAACCCTCGCAGGATGCACAGGCGCCGCCGTTGCCATCCCCTAACCTGTGTGCAAGGAGGCCCCCTTACCTAGGATCGCGGATAAGGAAAAGTGATCGCAGCAGCAGATGCCCGCCGCGGTGATTTCGTGGCCGCAGCAGGATTGATGGTGGCCGCGCTCCTGCTTGGCGGGGGCAGCGCGAACTCACCGGTGCAGCGGATGATCGTGGAAATGGTCGGCGTGCTGGTGCTCGGCTGGTTTGCCGTTCGCGGCTGGCGCGCGCCGGGCGACCGCCGGACGTGGGCGGCGCTGGCGCTGATCGCGCTCACCGCGGCGCTGATGGTGGCACAGCTCGTCCCGCTACCGCCGGGCGTATGGCAGGCGCTGCCGGGCCGCCAGATCATCGTCGACGTGCTGGCCGCCGTGGGCAGCACGGACACCTGGATGCCCTTCAGCCTCGATCCCGCCGGCACGCGCGAATCGGCGCTGTTCCTCCTCGCGCCGATAGCCATGTTCGTCGCCACGCTTCACCTTGATCGATCGGCCCAGATGAAGCTGGTTGCGCTGGTCGCCGCTGCCGCCGTGATCAGCGCCCTGCTGGTGATGCTGCAGGCCCAGGGCATGACCTGGCTGACCATTTACGACGCGCCCCATGCGACCAAGGGCAAGGGCATCTTCGCCAACAAGAACCACAATGCGGCGCTTCTGGTGCTGGCGATCCCGCTGGTCGCGGTGCTGGGGCGCCAGCCGGGGCTGCTGCGCCGCATCGGCTCGCCCCTGCTGGTCTCCGGCATGGCGATCCTGTTCCTCACCCTGGCGGTTTTCGGCGCCCTTTCCCGCGCCGGCCTGGCGCTGCTGCCGCTCGCCTTGCTGGCCTGCGTCCCGCTGATGGGCGGGTTCAATGCGGTGAAGCGCTTCTGGAAGGCCATCGTGCCCGCCGCCGCGGCGCTGGTGATCGGGGCGGTGATCGTCGCCCGCTCCGCCGTGGTGAAGGAAACGCTTGATCGCTTCGACGCCAGTCAGGAGGGGCGATACGTCTTCTGGCCCGACGTGATCTATGCCATCAAGCAGTTCATGCCCTGGGGTTCGGGTGCGGGAACGTTCGTTCCGGTGTTCCGCATCAATGAATCTCTGGAAGCGGTGCACCCGACCTACACCAACCACGCCCATTCCGATTACCTGGAGATCGCGCTGGAAGCCGGGGTGCCAGGACTGCTGCTGGTGGCGGCGTTCTTCCTGTGGTTTGCGCTCACCAGCTGGTCGCGCCTGCGTGGCAGCCTCGGTACGCCGGCATTCGGGCCGCTGCTGGCCGCGGCAACGGGCATTGCTGTTCTTCTGGCCGCCTCAGCGGTTGATTATCCGCTCCGCACCTTGCTTCTGGCATGTGTATTCTCGATGCTGGCGGCAATGCTGGCCAGCACCGCGCCGTTCTCGACCAATCAGGCCAAGTGACCACGCGCCACGGCTGAGATGACGTCGAGCTTTGATCAACTCTCTGTCACGACCCTAGCCAATCGGGTAAACCAACGATAAACGCCCCGGTCGGCTGTGGATCCTCCATGACCGAGTATCCGAATTTTAGAGGCCATGATGAAGGCATACCGTTCCTTCCTGCTGTCTGGCGTGATCCTCGGCCTCGGGGCCTGTGTGTCGTCGGAAAAGTGGGAGGGACTTCCCGCCGGCCAGGCAGCCTATGCGACTGTTCCGGCAGAGGTTCCGGTCAATCGCCCGGATTACCGCATCAGCCCGCAGGACAAGCTGACGATCACCGTCTTCCGCGAGCCCGACATGTCCGTCGAGGAAGCGCCGGTCGAGACAGGTGGATCGCTGGTCCTGCCGCTGGTCGGCCGCGTGCAGGCCGCCGGAAAGACGACGGCGGCGCTCGCCCAGGAGCTGGAGAGCAAGCTCGGCGCCCGCTTCCTGGTTGACCCGCGCGTTTCGGTGATCGTGGCGGAGTCCAAGGCGCAGAGCGTCACGGTGGACGGCGCTGTCGGTATGCCCGGCGTCTACGGCCTCCAGGGCGATACGACGCTGCTGCAAGCGATCGCGCTGGCCCGCGGTGCGACCCGCGTGGCGACGTTCGACAAAGTCGCGGTGTTCCGCACCGTGGAGGGCCAGCGCCAGGGCGCGCTGTTCGATATCGCCGCCATCCGTGCCGGCCAGGCACCCGACCCGGTCCTGCAGAGCGGCGACTATGTCGTGGTCGGCACTTCCGGCATCAAGTCGTTCGGTTATGATCTTCTGGCATTGGCCCCGGCGGCCGGCCTGTTTGTTCCCCTGGTCAACTGATACGTCCTTCCTCGTCCCCGTTTTCGACAGCCTGGATCCTATATGAACAGTGTCATGCCCATCGCTTCACACGGGCGCTTCACCAGCGGGGATGCGCCTGTTCATGAGGCGGCGCACGAGAATTGGGGACCGATCAACCTGCGCGCCGTATGGTCCGCCATGTACCGGCGGCGGCGCGAGCTGATCATCGCGATCGTCGTTGCCGTTCTGATCGGCCTGCTGATCACGTTCCTCAGCACGCCGATGTATCGCGCCACCGCGCGAATCCAGATCGACCAGCAGAGCGCACAGATCCTCGAAGGCACGGATGTCGAGCCGGAGGAATCGCTGCTGGACGGCGATCGTTATCTCCAGACGCAGCTCGACATCATCCAGAGCCGCACCATTGCGCGCCAGGTTGCCGAGGGTCTCGGCCTTTTCCGCGCCAACGCCGACTTCCTGTCCAAAATGGGCATCGAGCCGGCGGACGAACCGCGCGGCGCCTATAATCTGGCGGAAACGCGGCGCGAGCAGATCCTTGACGCGCTGCAGGAAAACCTCAGCGTCGATCTTCCGATCGATTCGCGCCTGGCGACGATCTCGTTCGAAAGCCCGGATCGGCAATTGTCGGCGAAGATCGCCAACGCTTATGCCGACAGCTACATCACCAGCAACATCCAGCGCCGGTTCAACACTTCGGCCTATGCGCGCAGCTTCCTCGAGACCCAGCTTCGCCAGACGCGGCAGCGGCTTGAGGATTCGGAGCGCGCCCTGCTCGCCTATGCGCGTGAGGCTGGGCTGATCGACGCCAGCTCGGGCGGCGGCGAAGGGTCGACCTCCGGCCCCCGTTCATTGACCACCGCCAGCCTGGTACAGATCAATCAATCTTATTCGGAAGCAGTCGCCAATCGCGTCGCGGCCGAGCAGAAGTGGAATCAGGCCTCCAGCACCCCGCTGCTGAGCCAGCCCGAGGTGCTGCAGAACCCGGTCATCCAGGGGCTGCTGCAGGACCGCGCCAAGCTGCAGGCCGAGTATAACGAAAACGCCAAGCGGTACCGCGCCGATTACCCGGGCCAGGTTCAGGCGAAGGCGCGGCTTTCCGAGATCAACACCCAGGTCGACCGCGTAGCGCGCAGCGTTCGCGACGGCGTGCGCCAGCAATATGAAATCGCGCTGAAGCAAGAGCGCGCGCTTGCGCAGGACATCAAGGATCTGAAGAACACCACGCTCGCCGAGCAGAGCCGCGGCGTGCGCTACAACATCCTGCGCCGCGAGGTTGATACCAACCGCGCGCTCTACGATGCGCTGCTTGGCCGCTACAAGGCGGTGAGCGCCACCGCCGGCGTGTCCTCCAACAACGTGTCGATCATCGATCGCGCCGATCCGCCGGTCCGCCCCGTCTCCCCGCGCCCGCTGCTCAACCTGGCGCTCGCGCTGTTCGCCGGCCTGCTGATCGGCGGTACCTATGTGGCGGTTCGCGAGCATTTCGACGATGCGATCCGCTCCGGCGACGACATCGAAAGCAAGCTGGGCGTCGGTATGATCGGGCTCGTCCCGGCATTGCCGGCGGGCGTGGAGCCCTATGCCGAGCTGCAGAAGGTGCGCTCCGACGTGTCGGAGGCCTATTATGCCCTGCGCGCCGCACTTGAGCTCGCCACGCCGACGGGTGCGCCGCGCAGCATGATGATCACCAGCAGCGGGCCGAGCGAAGGCAAGTCCACGACGTCCTATGCGCTGGCGCGCGGCTTCGCCCAGATCGGCCGCCGCGTCCTGTTGATCGATTCCGACATGCGCAAGCCGGCGCAGCACAAGCACCTGAACGTGAGCAACAAGATCGGGCTCGCCAACCTGCTTACCCGGCAGGTCACGATCCAAGAGGTGCTGCAGCACACCGAGATCGCCAACCTCGATTTCATTCCTGCTGGCCCCGTTCCGATCAACCCGGCGGAACTGATCGCCGGCCCGGCGCTGGACCAGCTGATCAAGCAGATGACCGGCACCTATGACATCGTGCTGGTGGATAGCCCGCCGGTGCTTGGCCTGGCGGATGCTCCGACGCTCGCCTCGCATGTCGATACGGTGCTGTTCATCGTGCAGGCCAATCACGTTCACGGGCGTCAGGCCCGCACCGCGCTGAACCGCCTGAAGACCGTTCGCGCTTCCATTGTCGGCGCCGTGCTGACCAAGTTCGACGCGGACGCCTTTGGCACCAGCAACCTTGGCTATTCCTACAGCTATGGCGAGGACAAGAGCTGAGACGATCGGCATGAGTACAAGCGGCAGGACAAATCGGGTGCCCGCGCTGGCGCGGCTGATCGTGGTGGTCGTGCTGGGTGCGTGGCTGTTGTGGCAGATCTTCACCGTCAGCTTTGCGGCGGTCGCCGCCCGGTCGACGGACCCGCGACTTCTCACCGTCTTCGGCACGCCGCAGCATCCCCAGGCTGGCGCCGCACTCGCCCAGGCCCGGCTGGTCGGCAAGGATCACCAGGCGGCGCGCCAGCTGGCGCATGCGGTGATCATGGCCGATCCGACGAACGATCGCGCGCTTCGCGTCCTTGGCCTTGCCACTGAAGCCGGTGGCGATCGTCGGCAGGCCCTGGCTATCATGCAGCAAGCGGGTCGCCTGGGGTGGCGTGACACGCCGACGCAGCAATGGCTGCTGCAGCGCGCGATCCTGACGGACGACTTCACCGGCGTGGTGGAACACGCCGATGCGCTGGCGCGGCGCAATCGCGGTGGCGAGATGGTGCGCGGCCTGTTCCTTGCCGCCGTGGCCGAGCCACGCCTGCGCGGCGCGCTGGCCGATCGACTGGCGCAGCAGCCGATGTGGCGCGGCGCTTTCTTTGCCGACGTGCGCCAGCGCCTGCCCGAAGCTTTGGCCGAGCCGATGGCCGGGCTGTTCAAAGATCTCCAGGACCGCCGCTCGGTGATCGCGCCGACGGAGTGGATGAGCTACATCGATCGCCTGGCGGAACTGGGCCAGTTCGCGCGCGCGCGCCGCACCTGGGCCACGGCGTTCGGCGTTTCGACCCAGCAACTGGCCGGCGTTCCCTACGATCCTGCCTTCAGAGCAGCCTCCGCGCGGGCAGCTGACGCGCCGACGAGCCAGTTCGAATGGTCGCTCAACGCGAACCTTGAGGGCACGGTGACGTTCGGCGACGATGAAGGCCGCCCAGGCCTGACGATACCGACTGGCGTGTCCGGAGGGGCGGCACTCGCCTCCCAGACGATCATGTTGTCACCGGGCACGCACGAGCTCACGGCAAGGATCGATGGTTCGCCTGAGACCGCCGCCGCGGGCTGGACGCTCACGTGCCTGCCCGCACAGGTGGCACTGCCGCGCCGTCTCAAGCGCGGGTCGAACGATGAGCTTTCGAGCGTGATCTTCGAGGTTCCGTCGGCGAATTGCACTGCGCAGCGGCTGGCGCTGGTTGCCCGCGACCAGTTCGATGCGCAGCCGGCCACCGTGCGGTCGGTCACCATCCGCTGAGGAAAGCCGCACGCAGGCCGAGTTTCCTGCGCGCCTTCTGCCAATGCCGATACCGTAAGCCCAGCTCATGTCACGCAAGAGGGCGCCTGCGCAGCCCTCTCCCGTGCCGTGCGGCCCGCCGTTAAAGGGGGCGCAACGGGCCAGGCCGACATTGTGGCGCCTCCCGGCCGTGCCGGACGCTTGCAGGCGCCCCCGTCAGGCGGCGCAATCAGGGATTGAGCGCCACCACCATGCCGCGCCGCCGCGCGCTCAGCACCCGCATCAGGTTGCGCTCGACCAGCTGGTGCACCACGACGCCGGCCACGGTCGCGACCAGTGCCACCACCGGGATGGCGACTGCCGGCTCCAGATCGGGCATGATGATGACCGCGATCTTGCAGGCCAGCGAGATGACCAGAACGTGGACCAGGTAGATCGAGTAGGAGGCGTCGCCCAGCTTCGGCAGCACGACGCCCGCATAGGGCTTGCGAAGGTCGAGCCACACGGCACCCGCGACCAGGAAGAACGATGGCACGCCGAACGTCCAAACCCGAAGCGTCGCTGGGGTGAGCGGCAGCGAGGCCAGCACCACCACCGCTGCCGGCAGCAGCCAGTAGAACAGACGCCGGTCATACATAAAGGCGGCGATGATCATGCCGAAGACGAACTCGATCATGATTGGGTTCTGAAGAAAGAAGGTCGTGCCGCGTCCGGTGCCGACCAGCGCCAGCATCACGAACCCGGTCGCCGCCCAGGGGCGGGGCGTCACGGCGAGCGAAAGGCCGGCCAGCAGGTAGAAGAACATTTCAAACTCAAGCGTCCAGCCGACGTTCAGCACCGGATAGGATTCAGGACCGTCGATCCAGGTGATGAAGAACAGCGATTTGATAAGCTGAGTTAGTGACGGCAAATGGCCGCGGGCCAGTCCGGGCACGTAACTGAGCAGAAAGACGCCAAAGGTCACCAGCCAGTATAGCGGAACAATGCGTTCCGCCCGGCGCTGCGCGAACACTGCCGCTGAACTTTCCTTCGTACTGGCGATGAACACGATGATAAAGCCGGATATGACGAAGAACAGGTCAACGCCGTAAGCGCCATTTTCTACAAGCGGATACGGCTTCGCACCGGCAAAATAGGACACGATCGTTATTTGAGCGTGATAAGCCACAACGGCGAAGGCAGCGATAAAGCGCAGGATCTGGATGCGCTGGAACATTTGCCTTTTATGCATCGCCCTGAAATTCCAGCCCAAATGGTAATTTGCGGTGGTATGCCGCAATCGTCATGGTTGCAACACGCACGTCGGCGATCGTGTTGTCTTTTCATGACAAATTGTAAACGGTCAACGGCCCCTGTCGCGCGATCAGCCGTTGCGCGATACCGTTTTGGGACTTTCCGCTGCCGCTGCCTTATTGCGCCAATAGAACGGCTGCATGGACAGGCGCTGCTTCCAGCGGTTTGGCAGCTTCGCCTCCCGCGCGCCCATCCAATAACCGGCATATTTGGCGAAGGTGCGGATCGCCGCCGACGGGAGCTGCGCCGGCTGATGGCGGAGAAGATAGGTGAACTCCGACTTGATAAAGCGCAGCCCCTCACCGCCCGCCGAACCGAACGTGTCGATCAGCCAGCGATTACGGCCATGGAACACGCCGACGTCGAAATAGCGGCGAAATTCCTCACCAATCGAATAGCCGTGGCTGTGCGTCACCTCCGCGTCACCACAATAAGCGATCTGCCATCCCGACATCAGCATGCGGCCGGCGACCAGCTGGTCCTCCGCAAAAAAGGCATCACGCGGGAAACCGCCGACCTGCGCAAGCGCACTGGCGCGATAGGCGGCGAAGGAATCGGAACAGAACACCGTCTTCACCCCCAGCCGGGTGCGATCCGCGAGCGCGCGGACGTCCGATTCCGGCGGATAGTTCATCAAGCGCGCATGCCGCTCGATCCCGCCAGCGACCGGACGTGCCAACTGGCGGCCATAGGCCATGCCGACCGCCGGATCGGCAAAGGCCTGCACCAGGCGTTCGATGGCATGGTCGCCCTGGGGAATGGCATCCTGCGTCATCATCACCACGATCTGCGCCTCCGGCCGCATCTCCACCGCCTGCTGGCGCGTGCCGCCGTGGTTGAAGGTACGCCGGTCGATCTCCACCACGCTGGCGCCAAACTGCCGAAAGGCATCCGCACTGCCATCGGTCGATTGTGAATCGACGATCAGGAACTGGTGCGGCGCGAGCCCCTGGCGCGCCATGGCTGGCAGCAGATCTGCCAAGTGCGGCCCCGCATTCAACACGGGGATGACGACGCATAGGTGATCGGGATCAATCGCCCAGTTTCGGGTCGTGGCGGGTTCGGCAGTTCGTACGGCGGACATGGAACTGACGGATAGCAAAGACTGGACGAAACACGATCAACGATTTGTTGCCGAGCCGCCGGCTGGCCGGGGCAACGCTATTCGGCGTCGAACAGCGCGGCGAGTTGCTCGATGATCGTACCGCCCAGCTGCTCGGCATCCATGATGGTCACCGCGCGGCTATAGTAGCGGGTCACGTCATGCCCGATGCCGATCGCGATTAGTTCCACCGGGGAGCGGCGCTCGATCCAGTCGATCACCTGCCGCAGGTGCCGCTCCAGATAGGAGCCGCTGTTCACCGACAGGGTGGAATCATCCACCGGCGCGCCATCGGAGATCACCATCAGGATGCGCCGTTCCTCCGGGCGCGCGATCAGCCGGCTGTGCGCCCAGAGCAGCGCCTCGCCGTCGATATTTTCCTTCAGCAGCCCTTCGCGCATCATCAGGCCAAGCGAGTTGCGCGCCCGCCGCCATGGCTCGTCCGCCATCTTGTAGACGATGTGGCGGATGTCGTTGAGACGGCCGGGCTGCGGCGGGCGACCGGCGGCAAGCCAGGTCTCGCGGCTCTGCCCGCCCTTCCAAGCCCGCGTCGTGAAGCCCAGAATTTCCGTCTTCACGCCGCAGCGTTCCAGCGTGCGGGCGAGAATATCGGCGCTGATCGCCGCGATGGAGATCGGCCGACCACGCATCGAGCCGGAATTGTCGATGAGGAGCGTGACCACCGTGTCCTTGAACTCGGTGTCCTTTTCCACCTTGTACGACAGCGACTGCATCGGGTTGATGACCACCCGCGCGAGCCGGGCGGCGTCGAGCAACCCCTCTTCCTGATCGAAATCCCAGGACCGGTTCTGCTGCGCCATCAGGCGTCGTTGCAGGCGATTGGCCAGTCGTGAGACGACCGCCTGCAGCGGCACGAGCTGCTGATCGAGATAACCGCGCAGCCGCGCCAGCTCGTCCTGATCGCACAATTCGGTCGCGGCGATCACTTCGTCGAACTGATTGGTCCAGGCCTTGTACTCGAATTGCGGCGACCAGTCGGCCGGCGGGCGGTTCGGGCGGACGGGCTGCATGCCCTCCTCGCCATCGTCACCGGGCTCACCGTCTAGATCGTCGTAGCTTTCCTCGCCCTGCTCCTGCCCCTCGCCCTCGGCATCGTCCGACTCGCGCTGTTCGCCGCGCTGCTCGGATTCGGCCTGGCCCTCGCCGTCCTGGTTCTCGCCTTCTTCGCCCTCGTCCTGCTGCTCGCTGTCGGTGCCCTCGTCCTCGCTGCCGCCTTCGTCGCTGTCCTCGGGAGCCTGATCGCCCTCGACCAGCTCCAGATCCTCGAGCAGCTTCATGGCGAGCGACTGGAACGCGCGCTGATCGTCGAGCGCCAGCGCCAGGTTGGACAGATCGGCGCGCTGCTCGATCCATTCACGCACCAGCGCCAGGCCCGGCGCGGCGGCGGCCGGCGATTTCTGACCGGTGAGCGCCTCGCGCACAAGCAGGCCAAGCGCGGTGGATAGCGGCACCTCGTCTCGCGTCCGGGCGCGCGTGATCGGGTCGGCGCGCAGCCGCACGTCCAACGCATGCGTCAGATTGTCGGTGATCCCCTGATAGCCGCGGCTGCCCAGCGCCTCGACTCGCGCGCCCTCCACCGCGTCAAACACCGCGCGCGCCAGCGCCTCCTGCGGCGCGCCGCGCTGATGCAGCGCGATGTCATGGTGCTTCAGCCGAAGCGCAAAGCCGTCGGCAAAGCCGCGCGCCTCGGCCACCTGATCGGCCGGCAGGCTGCGCGCCGGCATGGGCACCTTCAGATGCTTGCCCGATTGGGTGGGGGCATCGGCAGTGAAGGCAAGCTCCAGCTCCTGCTCCTCCGAGAGGGCGCGAGACGTCCCGCCGAGCACGGCCTTGAAACGGTCCAGGGGTGTTTCGGTCGCCATGGCTATCTATTGATCTCCTCGCCGGCCCCGCACAAGTCGCTACCGTGATTGCCAAGTGACGCCGCTAAGCGCCGAAAGTCGTCATTGTCCGGTTCCATCACCAGCGCAGTGCCGATCGCTTCCCGCGCAGCATCGGTTCGCTCAAGGTCATGCAGGAGCTCCGCCAGAACATACCGATAGCTTGCGATCGCCGGACGAAGGGCGATGACCTCGCGTATCTCCGCTTCAGCCAGGGCCGGTCGCTTGGCGCGCCGGTGGCTCAGCTCGTCAGCTGCGGCGAAGACAAGCGCCGCATGGTTCGGCATCCGGAAGTCAGGATATCGCACCCCCGAGGTCGCAAGCCGTTCCGCATCGCGCCGAAACGCCACCTGAAGGGCTGTGGTGCCGGTCTTATCCGTGCCGATGTGCAGGATGGCGCGGCGCGACACCCCGTGCTTACGCCTTTCCGACGACGCTTTCCGGCAGATCCTTGCCGAACACGCGCTGGTAATATTCCGCCACCAGCGGCCGCTCCGCCTCGTCGCACTTGTTGAGGAACGACAGGCGGAAGGCGAAGCCCACGTCCTTGAAGATCAACGTGTTCTGCGCCCAGGTGATCACCGTGCGCGGGCTCATGACGGTGGAGATGTCGCCGTTGATGAAGCCCTTGCGGGTGAGGTCGGCGACACGGATCATGTCCTCGACCTGCTTCTTGCCTTCGGGCTTGTCATATTCGCCCGATTTGGCGAGCACGATGTTCGCCTCGGTCGCGGCGGGCAGGTAATTCAGCGTGACCACGATGTTCCAGCGGTCCATCTGGCCCTGGTTGATCTGCTGCGTGCCGTGATACAGCCCGCTCGTGTCGCCGAGGCCGACCGTGTTGGCGGTCGCGAACAGGCGGAAATACGGGTTCGGGCGGATGACGCGATTCTGATCGAGCAGGGTCAGCTTACCCTCGGTCTCCAGCACGCGCTGGATCACGAACATCACGTCCGGGCGGCCGGCGTCATATTCGTCGAACACCAGAGCGGTCGGAGTCTGCAGCGCCCAGGGGAGCAGGCCTTCGCGGAATTCGGTAATCTGCTGCCCGTCCTTCAGCACGATCGCGTCGCGGCCAATGAGATCGATGCGGCTGATGTGCGCGTCGAGGTTGATGCGGATGCACGGCCATTTCAGCCGCGCCGCGACCTGCTCGATATGCGTCGACTTGCCGGTGCCGTGATAGCCCTGCACCATCACGCGGCGATTGTGCGCGAAGCCCGCCAACACCGCCATGGTCGTGTCCGGATCGAACACATAGGCGGGATCGAGATCCGGTACCCGCTCGTCCGCCTCGCTGAAAGCGGGACATTGCATGTCGCTGTCGATGCCGAACATCTCGCGCACGCTGACCATCTTGTCGGGCGCGTCGAGGATCGTGGTCTCGCGGCTGTCGGGAAGCGTGTTCGGAATATCGGTCATGCGCGCCTCGAAAGTAACACGACTGCCTTAGGCCCTGTTTTGCGGGTTATTCAACCTCTGCTTTTGCCGGCAGCCGGAAGAGATCAAGGAAGCGCGCGGCCAGATCGCGGTCGCCGGTGAACACCAGATCGCCGACTGCTTCGGCCTCCGCAATGGGCCATTTGCCATAGGTTAAGTTCGCCATGATCCGCGGCGTGGTGGCGAAATGCGCGTCCACCGCGGCTGTCCCGCGCACGATCGGCAACGCCCCGTCCACCAGCCGCGCGACAAAGGATTCGGGCCCGAACTGAAAGCCGATCGCCATCGCAGGGACGCTGCCGGCGGCGGCAGTGTCGATCATCGTGCGCAGCGACAGCATCATCGACGCCGCCGACAGCGGCAGCATCGGATTGTGATCGGGCGACCGGGCTGCCCAGGCGCCCAGCGCCTTGATCGGTTCCTCCGCCTCACAGCCCCATGGGGTAAGCCCATAGACCTGCACATTGGCGGGCGGGGCCAATCGTTCCCGCTTCACGATGTGCGCGCGCTCCAGCCCTTCCAGCCGCTGCGTCAGGACATTGGCGCTGATCCCCCCCAGCGAGGCCTTCAGTTCGCCAAATCGGCGCGGTCCGAACATCAGTTCGCGAACGATCAGCAGCGACCAGCGCTCACCCACCAATTCCATCGCCAGCGCCGTCCCGCACGCGTCATCATACCATCGTTTCGCCGGCTCCAAGCTTCTACTCGTCACTTTTTCTAACTTCATGGTTGTTTTTAATAACTACGTCGGGCACAAAACTCAAGCATCGAGTCGAAAGCGGAGAGTTTCGCATGACCAGGATGATCTTCGTGAACCTGCCGGTCTCCAGCGTCGCCGCCGCGGCGACCTTCTATGAGGCGCTGGGCTTCACCCGAAATCCGATGTTCTCGAACGAACAGGCCGCGGCGATGGAATGGTCCGACACGATCAGCGTGATGCTGCTCGACACGGCCTTTTACGCGACCTTCACCGACAAGACGCTGATCGACGCCACGACCACCAGTGGCGTGCTTTTGTGCATCTCGCGCGACAGCAGGGCGGAGGTCGATGCGATCACTGAGGCGGCGATCGCGGCAGGTGGGCGCGAGACGCGCGAACCGCAGGACATGGGTTTCATGTACAGCCGCGCCTTCGAGGATCTCGATGGCCATACGTGGGAGCCGATGCACATGGACATGGCCGCCGCCGGGCAGGCGATGAGCCAGCCCGAACCCGCCACCGCCTGATCGGGACAAGCGCCATGTCATTTCAGGCCTATCTCGACACGATCGAGAAGAAGACCGGCAAGGCACCCGCGGATCTGCGCGCAATGGGGGCGGAAAAGGGCTGGACCCGCGACGGCACGCTGTCCCCGGGGGTGAAGCCGATGGCGATCGTCGACACGCTCAAGGCCGATCTCGGGCTTGGTCACGGCCATGCCATGGCGGTGGTCGCCCTGCTGAAGGGAACCAAGAAGGAAGGCGACGCCTGACGCGCGCCTGAAGGAGCGACATCATGCCGCAACGTCACCGTGCCATGATGAACGGGATCGGGGCATTCGTCGCGACCTCGCTCGCGATCCTGCTTCATGCGGCAGCGATCGGTGCCGGGCCGCTGGCCTGACGCTGACCCTGACGCCAAAAAAGGAGAGAGAGGATGTCGAAACCGACCATCACCGCCTTTGACTGGGTGCCCGATTTCGCGCGCGGCCAGGTCCGTGACCTGCGCGTACGCTGGGCGCTGGAGGAAGTGGGCCAGCCTTATGACGTGCTGTACCTGCCGCAGGGCAGCCAAAAGCAGGAGCCGCACCGCGCCCGTCAGCCGTTCGGCCAGGTGCCGACCTATGAGGAGGGCGATCTCATCCTCTTCGAATCCGGCGCGATCGTGCTCCACATCGCCGAGCAGCATGGCAGGCTCCTCCCGAGCGAACCGGCCGCCCGCGCCCGGGCGATCGAATGGATGTTCGCCGCGCTCAACAGCGTGGAGCCACCGATCTCAGACTATGCCTTTGCGACCCTGTTCGAGGCGGGCCAGCCCTGGTCCAAGCCGAGGCTGCCCGCCGTCGAGCAGCGCATCCACGAACGCTTCGGCGAGGTCTCGCAGCGGCTGGGAGACAAGGAATGGCTGGAGGACGACCGGTTCACGGCAGGCGACCTCATGATGGTGTCGGTGCTGCGCACCCTGGAGGACGACGGCTTTCTCGAACGCTACCCGAACCTTGCCGCCTATGTGGCACGTGGCACCGCTCGCCCCGCGTTTCAGCGTGCGCTTGCCGACCAGCTCGCGGGCTTCACCGGCAATCCGCCGCCCGGGTTCGAAGAATGGCTGAAACAGCAGCAGCAGCAGGGAGAAGCGGCATGACCTATGTCGACGGCTTCGTGGTGGCGGTGCCGACCACCAACAAACAGAAATATATCGATCATGCCGAAGGCGCGCTTGATCTGTTCAAGGAGTTCGGCGCCGTCCGCATGGTGGAAGGCTGGGGCGATGACGTACCCCGCGGCGAGGTGAACGATCTGTACGGCGCGGTCCAGGCGAAGGACGACGAAGCCGTGCTTTTCAGCTGGGTCGAATATCCTGACAAGGCGACGCGCGACGCCGCGGGCCAGAAGATGATGAGCGATCCGCGCATGGGGTCGATGGGCGAGATGCCCTTCGACGGCAGCCGCATGATCTATGGCGGCTTCGAAGTGCTGCACGAGGCGGGCGACGGCGGCCAGTGCGGCTATGTCGACGGCCTGGTGCTGCCCGTCCCGCAGGACAAGAAGGACGCATATCGCGCCTTTGCGCAAACAACCGCCGCCGCTTTCCTCGAGCACGGGGCGACGCGTGTCGTCGACACGTTCGGCAATGACGTTCCGGTCGGGAAGATCACCGATTTCCACCGCGCCGCAAAGGTGCATGATGGCGAGACCGTCGCCTTTGGCTGGATCGAATGGCCGTCCAAACAGGTCCGCGACACGGCTTGGGAGCGGCTGATGAGCGACGCGCGGCTGTCCGCCGGCGGGGATCGCCCGTTCGACGGCAAGCGCATGATGTTCGGCGCCTTTGTGCCGGTTGTTGATCGCTGAACGAGGGAGAGCCACGATGCGCAATGCCGCCGGGACGCCAATCTGGTATGAGCTGCTGTCGAGCGATGCCGACGCATCGAAGACCTTCTACGAGGCCGTGATCGGCTGGACGGTAGGGCCAAGGCCGGAAGGCGACATGGATTACCGGATGATCGACACGGCATCGGGCGAGACCGTGGGCGGCCTGATGCACCTCTCGCCGCAGATGGTGCAGGGCGGCGCCACGCCGACTTGGCTGTTCTACATCGGCGTCGAAGATGTTGATGCGACGGTGAGCAAGATCAAGCAGGCGGGCGGCAGCGTCAATCTCCCCGCCTTCGACATGCCGGGCGTCGGCCGGATGGCGATGGTCGCCGATCCGCAAGGCAACCCCTTCTATGTCATGCGCGGCGAAAGCGATGAGCCAAGCCGCTCGTGGGAGCGGATGGGCATGGGCAAGTGCAACTGGCACGAGCTTTCCACCACCGATCAGGCCGCCGGCAATGGCTTTTATGCCCAGGTGTTCGGCTGGTCCTATCCGGACAAGATGGAGATGCCCGGCGACCTGGGCGATTATGTCTTCGTTGCCAGCGGCGATGGCGAGGTGATGGGCGCGACGATGAAGGCGGGGGAGCAGCCGCCCGGCTGGCTGTTCTACTTTCGCGCGCCCGACATCGATGCCGCCGCCGCGAAGGTGTCGGCCGGGGGCGGCACGGTGCTCAACGGGCCGATGGAGGTACCCGGTGGAGACAAAGTGATCGTCGCCCGCGACCCTCACGGTGCCGCATTCGGTGTCGCCGCGCCGGGCAAGCCAGCCTGACGACAGCCTTGTGGGAGAGAAGCGATGCCCAGCGACAAGCTCGTGACCTGCGTCTGGTTCGATCTCGGCCAGGCGCGCGAGGCCGCCACTTTCTACGCCGGCCTGTTTCCCGACAGCCATGTCGGCGCGGTGCAGGATTCGCCGGCGGACAATCCCTCGATGGCGGCGGGCGGTGAACTGACCGTCGAGTTTACCGTTCTCGGCCGTCCCTTCCTAGGCCTCAACGGCGGGCCGAACTTCACCCCGAACGAGGCCGTCAGCTTCATGGTGCTGACCGACGATCAGGCGGAGACCGATCGATACTGGAACGCCATCGTCGGCAATGGCGGGCAGGAAAGCGCCTGCGGCTGGTGCAAGGACCGCTGGGGCTTTTCATGGCAGATCACCCCGCGTGCGCTGATGGACGCGATGGCCGATCCCGACCGCGCCGCCGCGAAGCGCGCGATGGAAGCGATGATGACCATGCGCAAGATCGATATCGCCACCATCGAACGCGCCCGCGCCGGAGAGCCGGCCGATGCGTAGGATCATCGGCGGCCTCTTCATGTCGGTGGACGGCGTGATCCAGGCGCCAGGGGCGCCGGACGAGGATACCAGCGGCGGTTTCACTCAGGGCGGCTGGGCAGCGGGCTATTGGGACGAGCAAACCGACGCCTTCATCGCCGGGCATATCCAAAACGCGGAATATGATCTGCTGCTGGGCCGGCGCACCTACGACATCTTTGCCGATTACTGGCCGCGCCACCGAGACGATCCGATCGGCGAACGCTTCGAACGCATCACCAAATATGTCGTCACGTCCGATCCCGATACGCTGTCCTGGCGCGGGTCGCAGCCGCTGGTCGGCGATCCGGCGAGCACGGTCGCGGCTTTGCGCGGCGGCGACGGCCCCGATCTGCTGATCCAGGGCAGCAGCCAGCTTTATCCCGCGCTGTTCGGCGCGGGGCTGATCGATCGGATCTTCCTCACCATCATGCCGGTGATCCTGGGTGCCGGCAAACGCGTGCTGACCGGCGATGCCGCCTCCGCCACCGGACTACGGCTGGTCGACCATCGTGTCAGCCCGGGCGGCGTGGTGATGAACGTCTATGAGCGTGATGGACCGGTACGTACCGGCGATTTCGGCGACTGACGGAGCTGGCACATGTTTGAACTGCGGATCGAGCGCGTGATCGACGCACCCATCGATAGGGTCTGGACCGCCTGGACCGAACATTATGCCGAATGGTTCGTGCCCCGCCCCTGGTCGGTCGAGGTGATCGAGAACGATCTGCGCACCGGCGGCCGCTGCGCCATGGTGATGCGTGGGCCGGAGGGCGAGGAGATGCCGTCGGACGGCCTCTATCTGGAGGTGGTGCCGCAACGCCGGATCGTTTCCACCGACGCATTTCTGCCCGGCTGGATCCCGGCGGGCCCGTTCATGGTGCGGATCGACGAGTTCGCCGGTGCCGGCGAAAAGACCCATTATACCGCCATTGCCCGACACTGGACCGAGGAGGCACGCGACCAGCACGCCGCCATGGGCTTCGACACCGGCTGGAATGCCGCAACGGACCAGCTTGAGGAGGTGGTCGCGCGGATCCGCTGATCAAAGCCCCTCCCCTTCGCGGGGAGGGGCAAAGGCATGTTACCCTACCCGCGTGCCCGTCAGCGGGAAGCTGCCGAAGGCGCCAGCGCCGACGGTGCCGGTCACGGTGTCGCCGTCGATGGTCACGTTCATGTCCAGCGTCATCGGCATCGGCACGGTCATCTGCTGCTTCCAGGTCAGCGTGTTGCCGCTCACCTCGCCCGAGACGTCAGACGAGCCCATGGCGCCCGAATTGGTGCCGGTGAAGGTGTTGCCGTCGCTCTTCACGGTCAGCGTCGACTTCTGGTCGCCCAGCGGCGACTTCACCGTGACGTCGTAGGTACCGTCCACTCCAGCCATCATTCACTCTCCTCGGGTGCGCCCGTCACGGACGCGGCAGGCATCACCTCGACCGGCAGTCCAAGCGTGTCAAGCTGAGGCCGGACCGCCTTGGCATCGCCGATGACGACCCAGATGAAACGGTTCGGATCAATGACGCTACGGATCGCGCCGTTCAGCTGATCGCGCGTCATCGCGCGGTACCGCTGCGTGATGGTGGCATAATAATCGTCGGGCCGGCGATAAAGGTCGTTGGCCTGCATCGCGCCCAGCACCGCGCCGGAGGTTTCAAAATCGCCGGCGAGCGATCGAGTCGCGCCGGTGATCGTCCGTTGGAACTCCGCCTCGCTCATCGGCCGGTTGCCGACGAACGCGCCGATTTCCGCCTTCATCGCGGCGATCGACGCGCCGGTCTTGTCAGCCTGAACGGGCGCGCGAAGCTGATAGGGCGCGGCCTCCGCATGGCGCGCGAAGCCGCCATAGGCGCCGTAGGACCAATGCTTGGTTTCCCTGAGGTCCATGTTGATGCGGCCCAGGAAGTCGCCGCCCAGCGCATCATTGGCGGTGATCACCGGCAACAAATCGTCCGTGCCGCGAAGGCCCGTGCGAAGCACGCCGGCGATGCGCGACTGCGGTGAATCCGGGCGATCCACCAGCACGATGCGCGGCACCGGCAGGCTGCGATCCTCACGGAACACCTTGGTGCCAGCCGCGCCCTCGCCCTTCCAGCCGGCCAGTGCTCGATCCAGCCCCGCCTTCACTTCGGCAAGCGGACGATCGGAAACAACGAACACCTTGGCCTTGTCCGGCCTGAGCCATGCGTGGTGGAAGGCGACCAGATCGGCGCGCGTCAATGCGGCCACTGCCTCGGCATCGCCGCTGCCCTGGTTCTTGGCATAGGGATGCGCCGGGCCGTAGAGGATCGGCGGCAGGATACGCTGCTCGATCCCTTCCGGATCGGTCTGCTCCTGCGCGATCTGGGTCAGCATTTGCGCCCGGACGCGCGCCAGCTCGCTATCAGGGAAGGAAGGCGCGCGCAGCAGCTCGGCCCAGATATCCAGCGCCGGGCCGAGATTCGCGCTCGGCGCGCGGAAGCTGACGGTGGTTCGATCGGCGGACGATCCGGTGAAGATATCGAGCCCGAGCCGCTCCTTCGCCTCGGCCAGCTGGATCGAATTGAGCCGCGCCGTGCCTTCGTCGATCATCGCGAGCGTCATGCTCTGCGTGCCCAGTTGGTCGGCCACATCGGCTGCGGCACCGGCATCGAAGCTGGCGACCATCTGCGTGATCGGCACCGTCGCGCGCTGCGCATAGACAAGCTCGACCCCGTTCGAGAGCTGCGCCCGTTCCACCTTGGGAAAGGCGAGCGCGCCGACCTCGCCGACCGGCGGCATCGGCTCGCGCGTCCCCTTGGCCGGAGCCTCCGGCGCCTTGGTCTGTTCCGCGGGCGGCGGCACCATGGCTTCCTCATAGGCGTCGCGCTCGCCCGGCACGACGGTGAGGCTGTAATTCGGACGGGTCAGCCATTGCTGCGCCGCAGCCTTCACGCTGGCCGGCATCTGGGCGGCCAAGGCGGCGAGCTGCTTCTTGTAGAAGCCCGGATCGTCCGAATAGAGCGCGCCCTCCGCCAGCGCGACCGCCTTGCCACCAAAGCCGCCGACCGCCTCCAGCCCGCCAATCCGGCGGGAGATCGTGGTGGTCAGCGTCCGCTGCACCTCATCGGGCGTCGGACCGTTGCGGATGAACTCGGCCACCAGCTCGTCCAGGCGGCGGGACACGATCGCCGGGTCGACGCCCGGCCGCACCATGGCATGGATGGTGAAGGTGCCGACCTGCGCGAAATCGGAATAGCTCGCGCTCACCTGCACGGCGGTCTTGTCACCCTTCACCAGCGCATTGTCGAAGCGCGAGCTGGCGAGCCCGCCCAGCACCGATGCGGCAACCTCCAGCGCCGGTGCCGCCGCATCGTTGAGGCCCGGGACTGGCCAGCTCTTCACCACGAGCGGAGCGGCGACCCGATCCTTCATCACCTCGCTGCGCGGCTGCGCCAGCACCGGCACCGCCGCTTGCGGGGCCACGCTCTCCGGCCCGCGCTTGATGGCGCCGAAATATTTGGCCGTCAGGCGCTTCGCCGTCGGCACGTCAATATCGCCTGCCAGGACCAGCACGGCATTGTTCGGCCCGTAATGGTCACGGAACCAGTCCTTCACGTCCTGAAGGCTGGCCTTGTCGAGATCGGCCATCGATCCGATCGTGCTGTGGCCGTAGGGATGCGCATCCGGGAACACGCCTTCGATCAGCTTGTAGCTGATAAGGCCGTAAGGCTGATTGTCGCCTTCGCGTTTCTCGTTCTGCACCACGCCGCGCTGCTCATCCAATACCGCCTGCGAGATCGCGCCGGTCAGCCAGCCCATGCGATCGCTTTCGAGGTACAGCGCCTGTTCCAGCGCGGCGGTCGGCACCGTCTCAAAGTAATTGGTACGATCGAAATAGGTCGTGCCGTTGAGATCGGTCGCGCCGACCTGCTTCAGCGGCTCGAAGAAATCGCCCGGCGCATTCTCGCTGCCGTTGAACATCAGATGTTCGAACAGATGCGCAAAGCCGGTCTTGCCCGCCGGTTCATGCTTGGAGCCGACGTCATACCAGACCGACACAGCCACCACCGGCGCCTTGCGATCGGTGTGCACCACCACGCGCAGGCCATTGGGCAAGGTGAACTGCTGGTATGGGATGTCGATGGCGCCCACGAGGTCGGCGACGGGGGCTGGCCGGTCGGCCGTTGCCGCTACACCCGGTTGCGGCGTGGTCTGGGCGAAGGAGGGGGGAACAAGAGCAAGGGCCGCGACACTGGCGGCCAGTGAGATCGACAGACGCAATTCGATACTCCTCAACGATATCGGCAGCCTAGTCGCCGACCGGCGCGCTGGGAAGCGGGCAACATTTCGTCACAAAGGATTGACTGCCAAAGCAACGATTGCCTAAGCAACAATGATGGCATTCACCGAGTCGACCTTCTACCCGGATGCGTCGCCCGGCTATCTGGTGCGGCTGATCCACCAGATGTCGGTGGCGGCGCTTGATCGGACGCTGGCGGCGGATGGTCTGACCGCCACGCAATGGATGACGTTGGTGTCGCTCCACTTCGGTCACGCCGACACCTGCGTCGGGCTCGCGCGCACGCTCGGCCACGACAAGGGCGCGATGACCCGGCTGATCGATCAGATGGAGGCGAAGGGCTGGGTGGCGCGACAACGCGACGATGAGGATCGCCGGCTAATCCGCCTGTCGCTGACCAAGGCCGGCTCCGAGGCGGCGATTGCGGCCAAGCGCAAGGTGATCGCCTGCTGGAACGGCTTTCTCGCAGACTGGAGCGATGCCGACGTCGCCAATCTGATCGCCATGCTGCAGCGGCTGCGCCGCACGATGGAGGAAAGCGACACATGCGCCGCCTGAAGATGAAGTCCCGGCGCATCGTCGCGCACGCCGCCGGCCCGGCTGCGCTCGCCGCGCTGCTCGCTGCCTGCACCCCGCCCGACACCGCGCCGCAGCTCAGCCAGCGGGCGCCTGCGGATCTCGGTCTCACCGGCGCATCCATGCCGGCGATCGATCCCGATTGGTGGACGGCATTCGGCGATCCGCAGCTCGACCGTATCGTCGCCGACGCATCGGCCGGCAATCCGGATCTCGCTGCCGCGCTCGCCCGTGTCCGGCAGGCGCAGGCGGTGCTTGCCCGCCGCGATGCGGAAACCGGGCCGGATATCACCGGCGACGCCAATGCGCAGGTCGCACGACTGTCGGGCCGCTACACCATCCCGCCGCCTTATGGCGGCAGTGTGCGCTTCCTCGGCACCGCCCAGGCGAACCTTTCATGGAACCTCGACCTGTTCGGCCGCCAGCGCGCCGCCATCGAGGGCGCCCGCGCCTCGCTTACCGCCGCCCGCTTCGACGTGGATGCAGCGCGGCTGATGCTCGCTGGCTCGATCGTCGCGACCTATGCTGAGGTGGCCCGCGCCGAGCGGATCGCCGCCATCGCCCGTCAGACGATCGCCGCACGCGAACGCGCCGTGCGGCTCACCAACACGCGGGTGCAGAACCAGCTCGCCAGCAAGCTGGATGTGCAGGCCGCCGTCACCCTGCTCGCCCAGGCACGTGTAGCGTTGACCCGGGCTGAGGCCGCGCGCGTCATTGCGGTGGACGCGCTGGCGGCGCTGGCGGGGCGGGGATCGGATTATGCGGCCGGGATCGGCCCGACGCGCCTGTCCGATCCCGTCACCCTCGCCTTGCCCGCGACGATCCCCGCCGACCTGCTCGCCCGCCGAGCCGATATCGCTGCCGCCGCCGCGCGGGTCGATGCCGCCGCCGCCGGGCGCCAGGTGGCACGCCGCGCCTTTTACCCGGACGTCAATCTGGTCGCGCTTGCCGGCCTGCAGGCGGTGGGCATCGGCAACCTTTTCAACGCCGACGCGGGCACCGCCGGTGCCGGGGCCGCGCTCCACCTGCCGATCTTCGATTCCGGCCGGCTCGAGGCGGATCTCGCCGGGGCGACCGCGCAGGTCGATCTCGCCATCGCGGATTACAACCGCACGGTGGTTGGCGCGGTGCGCGAAGCGGCGGACGCGCTTGCCCAGATTCGCGCCAACACGGCCGAGGCGAGGGCGCAGGCCGAAGTGGTCCGCGGCTTCGCCGAAACGAACCGATTGAACGCCGTTCGCATCAATGCCGGGCTCGAGTCGCGCCTCACCGGCATCGACACCGACATCCGCCTGCTGGACGCCCAGCTCGCCTCCGCCACCCTGTCCGTCGACGCGCTTGCCGCACGGGCACGGCTCGCCCAGGCGCTGGGCGGCGGCTTTGATCCCTCCCGGAACCCAGCATCATGACCGATACCGCCGTTCCCGCCCCGCCCGCCGGCCGCCCGGCGCTTCGTCGCCGGCTGCTGCTGGGTCTCGCCATCGTCGTGATCGTCGGCATCGCGATCTGGGCCGTGTTCCACTTCCTCCTCGCCGCACCGGAAGAGGAGACCGACGACGCCTATGTCGCCGGCGACGTAGTGGCAGTGACGGCGCGCGATCCGGGAACGATCATCGCCATCCACGCCGACAATACGCAGTCGGTGAAGGCTGGCCAGCCGTTGATCGATCTCGATCCGCTGACGGCCGACGTGAACCTCGCCGCGGCCGAGGCGGAACTGGCGCGCGCCGTGCGTGGCACCCGCGCCGATTTCTCCCGCGTCACTGAATCCGGCGCCGCCGTGGTTCAGGCGGAGGCACAGCTCGCCGCCGCCCAGGCCGATTACGCCCGCCGGCGCGGTGCCGCCGCGGAGGGCGCCGTCTCGGGCGAGGAACTCAGCCACGCCGCCGATCAGGTAAAGGTCGCCCGCGCCGCGTTGAACCTGGCGCGCAGCCGCCGCACCCAGGCGCAGAGCACGGTGGCCGGCACGGCGGTGAACACCAACCCCGCCGTGCTCGCCGCCATCGCCGCCTATCGCCGCGCCGCCATCGTGCGCAGCCACATGCATATTGTCGCGCCGATCGATGGCGTGGTGGCGCAGCGCCAGGCGCAGGTGGGGCAGCAGATCGCCGCCGGCACGCCGCTGATGGCGGTGGTCCCGCTCCAGCGCCTGTGGGTGGACGCGAACTTCCGCGAAACGCAGCTCAAGGACATCCGCATCGGTCAGCCCGCGACGGTGGTGGCCGACGCTTATGGCGATGAAGTGGTCTATCACGGCCGCGTCGCCGGCCTGTCGGCGGGCAGCGGCAACGCCTTTGCCCTGCTGCCGCCGCAGAATGCCAGCGGCAACTGGATCAAGATCGTGCAGCGCGTGCCGGTGCGGATCATGCTCGATCCCAAAGAGCTGGGTGCGAACCCGCTGCGCGTCGGCCTGTCGGTGCTCGCCACGGTGGACACCGCCAGCACCGGCGGTGCGCGTCTGGCCGCCCCCGCCGCGCAACCCTATCGTGGCAACGTCGCCGAGGCCGATCCCGCCGTCGAGGCGAAGATCGCTCAGATCATCGCGGCGAACCGCTGATCCGATGGCACGCGCTCCCCTCACCGCCGCCATGCTGACGGATCGGTCGCATGGCTAGCGCCGCCGCCCCGGTCGCCGCGCGGCCAGGCGGCCCGCCGGCGCAACCCGCTCCGCTATCCGGCGCGCGCCTCGGCCTCGTCGCCTTCGCGCTGGCGCTCGGCACCTTCATGATGGTGCTCGACACCACCATCGCGAACGTCTCGCTTCCCACCATCGCCGGCAATCTGGGTGTCAGCTCGGACAATTCGACCTGGATCGTCACCGCCTTTGCGGTCGCCAACGGTATATCGGTGCCGCTGACCGGATGGCTGATGCGCCGATTCGGCGTGGTGCGCACCTTCTGCACCTCGCTGGCGCTGTTCACGCTCGCCTCCTTCCTGTGCGGCATTGCCTGGAGCCTGCCCTCGCTCATCATCTTCCGCGTGCTTCAGGGCGCGGTGTCCGGCCCCATGATGCCGGGCAGCCAGGCATTGCTGATCTCCGTCTTCCCGCCGGAAAAGCGCGCCACCGCGCTCGGCATCTGGTCGATGACGACGTTGGTCGCGCCGATCATGGGGCCGATCCTCGGCGGCTACATCTCCGATAACTATCATTGGAGCTGGATCTTCCTGATCAACGTGCCCTTCGGCATCTTCACCATCGCGATCTGCTGGTCGAACCTGAAGGATCGGGAGACGCCAACCGCCAAGGTGCCGATCGACACCATCGGCCTCGCGCTGCTGGTGCTGTGGGTCGGCTGCCTGCAGGTGATGCTTGATCTCGGCAAGAATGCCGACTGGTTCAACGATCCGATGATCGTGGTGCTGACGGTGATCGCCGGCGTCGGCTTCGTCGCCTGGCTGATCTGGGAGCTGACCGACGCCAACCCGATCGTCGACCTGTCGCTGTTCGCCAGCCGCAATTTCGCGATCGGCAACATCGCCTTTTGTCTCGGCTATGCGGTGTTCTTCGCCAACATCCTGCTGCTGCCTTTGTGGCTCCAGACGCAGCTTGGCTATACCGCCACCTGGGCCGGCCTTGTCGCCGCGCCCAGCGGGGTGGTGGCGGTGCTGCTCACCCCCTTGAGCGCGCGGCTGTCGGGCAAGATCGACGCGCGGATCCTCGCCAGCATCGCCTTTGTCGCCTTTGCGATCAGTTATTGGCTGCGGTCGGGCTACACCACATACGCCGGCTTCTGGGATTTCGTCTTTCCGCTGCTGGTGCAGGGCGTTGCCATGTCGACCTTCTTCCTGTCGATGCTGACCATCTCGCTCGATCGCATCCCGCCCGAGCGGCTGCCGTCGGCGACCGGCCTGTCCAACTTCACCCGCATCGTCGCCGGCGCCTTTGCCGCATCGATGATCACTACCGCCTGGGACCGGCGCGAGGCGCTGCACCAGGGCCGCTTGTCGGAGGCGATCGGGAACAACGTTCCCTATCAGATGGCGAGCGAGGGGCTGGCCAACCTGGGGCTGAACGCCACCCAGGCGGCGGCCGTCATCACCCGCCAGATGGTGGGTCAGGCCTATCTCCTCGCCTCCACCGATCTGTTCCGCCTGTCCGCCTATCTCAGCGGCGCGCTGCTGATCATCGTGTGGCTGTGCCGCCGCCCCTCTGCCCATGGCGCTGGGCCCGTCGCCGCCGACTGAGCCTTGCGTCCGCTCCCGCGCCAATTCATAGCGTGTTCCAAGAAAAGGACGGGAGAGGGCCATGGATCTTTCGCTCAGCGACGAGCAGGTGATGCTGCGCGACACGCTCACGCGGTATCTGGCGCAAAGCTTTGCGTTCGATCCCCATAAGTCGCGCGACGCCGACGCCCTGTGGCGCGTTCTTGGCCGCGACCTGGGCGTGCTGGGCGCAACCCTGCCGGCCGAGGCTGGTGGCCTGGGCGGCGGCGCGGTCGAAACCATGGTGGTGGCGGACGCGCTTGGCGAGGCGCTTGCCCCCATTCCTTATATCGAAACCGCGGTGATCGCCGCCGGCCTCCTGAAGCGGACCGGTGGGGAGCGCGCCGCCGCGCTTCTCCCGCAGCTCGCCGATGGCAGCCTCCGCGCCGTGCTGGCTGCTGGTGAGGCGGACAGCCGCCAGGCGCTGGAGGCGGTGAAGACAAAAGCGCGGCGGAGCGGCAATGGCTGGACGCTGGATGGCGAAAAGGTCGTCGTGGCCGGCGCGCCGGGTGCCGACTGGCTGCTCGTCACCGCCCGCACCTCCGGAGACACGCGCGACGTGCGCGGCATATCCCTCTTCCTCGTGCCGGCCGATGCTGCGGGGCTGTCACGCCATGATTATGCCCTGATCGATGGCCTGCCCGCGTCCGACCTGACGCTCGCCGGCGTCACCCTGCCGGCGGATGCCTTGCTGGGTGACGAAGGCGGCGCGTTGCCGCTGCTGGAACAGGCGCGGGACGAGGGGATCGCTGCCCTGTGCGCCGAGGCCGCCGGGCTCACCCGCAAGCTGCTCGGCGACACGGTCGCTTACACCAAGGAGCGCAAGCAGTTCGGCCAGCCGCTCGCCAGCTTCCAGGCGCTGCAGCACCGCATGGTGGACATGTATATCGCCGTCGAGCAGGCGACCTCCGCCGCCTATCTCGCCGCGCTCCATGTCGAGGGTCCCGCCGAGCAGCGCGCCCGCGCGGTCGCGGCGGCAAAGGCGACGGTGGCCGATGCAGTGCGCTTCGTTGGGCAGAATGCGGTGCAACTGCACGGCGGCATGGGCATGACGGACGAGCTGGCGGTCGGCCATTATTTCCGCCGCGCTACCGCCATCGAGCAGCAGTTCGGTGCGACCGATCACCACGCGAAACGCTATGCTGCACTGATGCGCGAGGATCTGGGAATCTGACGCCCCCGCGGTGAACAACAAAGCCAGTGGAAACAAGCATTCGCGTGCGGCCCGAAAGCATCGGGAACGTAATCCGCAGGTAAGCCGTTCTAGCGATCCAGTCTTTCAGAAGCCGGAGTATGGCACATGAAGATTATGATTGCGCTGGCAGTTGCCGGCACCGCTTTTGCTACGGCCGCACAGGCCGATGTGCGTCATGGCGTTTATAACGATTCAAATTCCCACTATCTCGACTACAAGACTGACTTGAGCGAGGCACGTCGGGAGTTGCGCAGCGATCTTGCCCGCGCGAATGACAAGGCAGATCGTGTCGATGCCTGGTCCGAGTATCGCCGCGAAGTGGCCGACGCGCGGCATGACTTCGACAAGGAAATGGCGGAACGCGGTGTCACCGTCACCCGCCGCCCCAGCGTGACGGTCGAGCCTTATTGATCCACACCTGATCCAACCGACGGGCGGCCCCGATGACGGGCCGCCCGTTGTCCTTCACAGGACGAAGCGGCTGAGATCCGTATTGCGCGCCACGCTGGCGAGCTGCTGTTCGACATAGGCCGCATCCACGGTCATGGAGCTGCCACCACGGTCCTCCGCGTCGAAGCTCACTTCCTCCAGCAGCTTCTCCATCACGGTCTGCAGCCGCCGCGCACCGATATTCTCGATCTCGCCGTTCACCTCGGCCGCGATCCGCGCCACTGCCCGGATGCCATCCTCGGTGAAGTTGACCTCGACCCCCTCCGTCCCGATCAGCGCCTTGTACTGTGCCGGCAGCGACGCCTTGGTGTCGGACAGGATCGCGACGAAATCATCCTCGGTCAGCCCCTTCAGTTCCACGCGGATGGGAAGGCGGCCCTGCAGCTCGGGCAAGAGATCGCTCGGCTTCGCCACATGGAAGGCGCCCGACGCGATGAACAGGATATGGTCCGTCTTCATCGGGCCATACTTAGTTGAGACGGTAGTGCCCTCGATCAGCGGCAGCAGATCGCGCTGCACGCCCTCACGGCTCACCGAACCGCCGCGCACGTCGCTCACCGCGATCTTGTCGATCTCGTCGAGGAAGACGATGCCGTTCGCCTCCGCATCGGCCAGCGCCACGCGGCTCACCTCGTCCTGGTCGAGCCGCTTGTCGGCCTCCTCCTCGACCAGTTTCTCCCAAGCCGCGGGCACCAGCAGCTTGCGCCGCTTGGTCTGCCCGCCGCCGAGCTTGCCGAACATCTCGCCGAGGTTGATCATGCCGACCTGTCCGCCGCCCGGCATCTCGAACGGCATCTGCGGCGCGGCCTGAAGCTCCAGCTCGATCTCAGTTTCGTTGAGGTGCCCGTCGCGGAAGCGCTGGGCGAAGCTCTCGCGCGTCGCCTGGCTCGAATCCTTGCCGACCAAGGCATCGAGCAGCCTCCCCATCGCCGCTTCCTCGGCCTTGTCCTTCACCGCATTGCGGCGGCGTTCCTTCTCCAGCCGCACCGCTTCTTCCACGAGATCGCGCGCGATCTGCTCCACGTCGCGACCGACATAGCCGACTTCGGTGAACTTGGTCGCCTCCACCTTCACGAACGGCGCATCGGCGAGCTTCGCCAGACGGCGGCTGATCTCGGTCTTCCCACAGCCGGTCGGGCCGATCATCAGGATGTTCTTGGGCGTTACCTCGTCGCGCAGCTCTGGGCTGAGCTTCTGCCGGCGCCAGCGATTGCGCAGCGCGACCGCGACGGCGCGCTTGGCTTCCTTTTGTCCGATGATGTGAGCGTCGAGAGCGGCGACGATCGCCTTTGGGGTAAGATTGTCGTTCATCGCCGGCGCATATCGGGGCGGGGAAGCGGGGGATCAAGCGGGACGCCCATCCCTTCCTGTTCCCCGGCGAAGGCCGGGGCCCAGTTGAGGACGGGTGGTAAACACGCGCTGCACTCCGCCACCTCAGCCCTCCCATCTGAGCCAAGACCTCAGCCGGGGAACGGCTGCGGCGCGACATCGCGACTCAAACTACCGTCATCCCCGCGGAGGCGGGGATCCATACAGGCTGACGTCTCGCTTCTATCGAGGACGTTGGAGAATATGGATCCCCGCCTTCGCGGGGATGACGGCGCTATGCTTCCCGAACCAGCGCCTTCAACCGATAGAGCTGGTCCAGCGCCTCGCGCGGCGAAAGCGTATCGACGTCCAGCCCTTCCACCGCTTCGCGCAGCGGATCGCGCGCCTCCTCCACTGCCGCCGCTGCCGCGGCGAACAACGGCAGATCATCCAGCCCCGCCGCCAGCCCGCCGGTCTTTGCGCGACCCGCCTCCAGCTTCGCCAGCACCGATTTCGCCCGCGCCACCGTCGCCGGTGGCATGCCCGCGAGCCGCGCCACGGCAAGGCCATAGCTGCGATCCGCCGGCCCCTCCGCCACTTCGTGCAGCAGGACCAGCTCGCCCTTCCACTCGCGTGCCCGCACGTGATGCAGCGACAAAGCGTCGCAGCGCTCGGCGAGCCGCGTCAGTTCGTGGTAATGCGTCGCGAACAGGCAGCGGCAGCGATTGTCCTCATGGATCGCCTCGACCACCGCCCAGGCGATCGCGAGCCCGTCATAGGTCGAGGTGCCGCGCCCCACTTCGTCCAGGATGACGAAGCTGTTGGGCGTCGCCTGCGCCAGGATGGCGGCGGTTTCGACCATCTCGACCATGAAGGTGGAGCGCCCGCGCGCCAGATTGTCCGACGCACCGACGCGGCTGAACAATCGGTCGACCAACCCCAGCGTCGCGCTGGTCGCGGGCACATAGCTCCCCGCCTGCGCCAGCACCGCGATCAGCGCATTCTGCCGCAGGAACGTCGACTTGCCGCCCATGTTCGGCCCCGTCACGAGCCAGAGCCGCGACGCTTCCGACAGCGCGCAATCATTGGCGACGAACCGCTCGCCCGATTTCGCCACCGCCGCCTCGACCACCGGGTGCCGACCGCCGGTGATCTCGAAACACGGATGTTCCACCAGGCTCGGCCGCGCCCAGCCGCCCTCGGCCGCCCGCTCCGCCAGCCCCGCCGCCACATCCAGCCGCGCCAGCGCATCGGCGGTCGCCGCGATCGGCTCGGCCGATGCCAGTGCGGCGGCGATGAGATCCTCCAGATGCGCCGCCTCGGCCGCCACCGCATGTGCGCCGGCCTGCGTCACCCGGCTCGCCACCTCATGCAGCTCGGGCGCGTTGAAGCGCACTGCGCCCGCCATCGTCTGGCGGTGCGTAAAGCCGCTGTCGGGCTTCATCAGCGCATCGGCATTCTTCGCCGGCACCTCGACATGATAGCCCAGCACATTGTTGTGCCGGATCTTCAGCGCGTTGATCCCGGTCTCGGTGCGATAGCGCGCCTCCAGCGCCGCGATCGCCCGCCGCCCGCCGGATCCGGCGTCGCGCAGATCGTCGAGCGCCGCGTCATAGCCTTCCGCGATGAAGCCGCCGTTCGCGGCATCGATAGGCGGCGAGGGCACCAGCGCGCGCTTGAGCAGGTCGATCAGCTCCCCATGGCCGCGCAGCCGGGGCGTGAGCTGAGAGAGCAGGTTACCCCCTTCCCCCGTTCGCCCTGAGCTTGTTGAAGCCTGTCCTGAGCTTTGCCGAAGGGGGCGTGTCGCAAGCGCAGCGCCCTCGATCCGTGCTTCGACAGGCTCAGCACGAACGGTGTGGGGGGCAACGGGCTCAAGAGCCTCCGCCAGAAGCCACGCCCCGTCCAGCCCGTCGCGCAGCTGCCCCAGATCGCGCGGGGAGCCACGCCCCGCCGCCAACCGCCCGATCGCTCGCCCGATGTCGGGCAGTGCGCGCAACCGCTCGCGCAGCCGCGCGCACAGGTCGGCATCATCGTGGAACAAGGTCACCAGCGCCAGCCGCGCCTCGATCGCTGCCTTGTCCATCAGCGGCGCACCGATATCGGCCGCAAGCAACCGCGCGCCCGCGCCCGTCACCGTACGATCCACCGCATCCAGCAGGCTGCCCTTGCGCGTTCCGCCCGACGTGCAGGTCAGTTCCAGGCTGTCGCGCGTCGCCGCATCGATCGCCATCGTCTCCGCACTGCGGCGGATCACCGGCGCACGCAGGAACGGCAGCGCGCCCTTTCCATTATGGTCGAGATAGGCGATCAGCCCGCCTGCCGCGGCCAGCATCGCGCGGTCGAACTGGCCGAAGCCGTCGAGCGTCGCGACGCCATGCAGGCGCTTCAGCCGCTCCTCAGCCCGCGCGCTGTCGAAATCGCCGCGCGGTCGCCACACCGTCGCCGGCGCATCGCTGCCCTCTGCCGCGACCACTTCCGCCGCCGCCAGCCGGGCGAGCTCCGCGCCCAGCGCCTGGGGGGAGCAGGCGATCACCTCGAACCGCCCGGTCGACACGTCCGCCGCCGCGATCCCGACCACGCCCGCCGCCTCACCGACGGCGACGCACCAGTTCGCACTGCGCGCATCGAGCAGCGCTTCCTCGGTCAGCGTGCCCGCCGTGACGAAGCGGATGATCGCCCGGTTGACCAGCGCCTTCGATCCGCGCGCCTTGCGCGCTTCCTCCGGGCTCTCCGTCTGTTCGGCGATCGCGACGCGGTGCCCCGCCTTGATCAGCCGCTGGAGATAGGCGGTCGCCGAATGAACCGGCACGCCGCACATCGGGATCTTGACGCCGGCGTGCTCGCCCCGCGCGGTCAGCGCAATGTCGAGCACGCCGCTCGCGATGCGCGCATCCTCGAAGAACAGCTCGAAGAAATCGCCCATGCGATAGAACAGCAGGCAATCGCCCGCCTCTTCCTTCAGCGCCAGATATTGCGCCATCATCGGCGTGGGAGCGGTGGGTTCGGCCATGGCTTTCGGGTGTCGGAACGGGCGGTGGAGACGTGGCGGATGCGAAGCGGGCGGCATGTGCCGCGCCGCCCGGCGGATCGCCCCTGTCTAGCCAGACATGCCGCCGCTGACGAGAGCGCTTTGGCCGCAAGCGGCGGGACGCGCGCGCCCGCGCCGTCTATCAGGACGTTGCCGAAGGAGCCGCGCCATGACCTTTGCGACCACCATTGTCCCCTCGCCCACCGGCGATCTCACGCTGATCGCCAGCGACGCGGGCCTTGCCGCGATCCTGTGGGATGACGATGCGGCGATGCAGGCCCGTTACGCGCCGCGCATCGCGGCGCCCGATCATCCGGTGATCGCCGCTGCCGTCCGGCAGCTCGAGGAATATTTCGCCGGCACCCGCCGCACCTTCGATCTGCCGCTCGATCCCGTCGGCACCGCCTTCCAGCGCGCGGTCTGGGCGCAGTTGCTCGCCATCCCTTATGGCGAGACGCGCAGCTATGCCGATATCGCCCGCGCGATCGGCCGGCCCAGCGCGACGCGGGCGGTCGGCGCGGCGAACGGGCGCAATCCGCTGCCGATCGTCGCGCCGTGCCACCGGGTGATCGGCAGCAACGGCGCGCTTACCGGGTTCGGCGGCGGCTTGCCGAACAAGATCCTGCTGCTCGATCTCGAAAGCCGCGTCAGCCGGCTTTGTTGAGGAAGCTGGCATTCAGCCGCGCGAAGACGGCGCCATGCGCGGCATCGTCCTGCGCCGCGCGCAGCGGACGACAGCGCGCCACCACGATCTCCTCACCCGTCGGGTTCGCCTCCAGGATCGCCATCACCTCGGCGATGTAATCGGCAAGCGGCATCGCATTGGGGTCGGTGTCATGCCCCGGCATCAGCTCGGTCTGCACCCCCGGCGGCACGAGCTCGATCACGCCGACACCGCTGCCCGCCAGTTGCACGCGCAGCGATTGGGACCAGCTGTGGATCGCTGCCTTGGTCGCGCAATAGGTCGGCGTCGCGACCAGCGGCACAAAGGCGAGGCCTGAGGAGACCGTCATGATGGTCGCCCCGTCCTTGTCCTTCAGGTGCGGCAGCAGCGCGGCGGTCAGCCGGATCGGGCCGAGCAGGTTCGTCGTGATCGTCGCCTCGGCCG
This sequence comes from Sphingomonas sp. OV641, assembly GCF_900109205.1. Lineage (NCBI taxonomy): Bacteria > Pseudomonadati > Pseudomonadota > Alphaproteobacteria > Sphingomonadales > Sphingomonadaceae > Sphingomonas > Sphingomonas sp. OV641. The sequence continues at coordinate 225,449 of NZ_FNZB01000002.1, forward strand.
TGTCGAGCGTCCATTCGTCGGCCGCGACATCTTCCGCCACCATGATCCCGGCATTCTGGATCACGACGTTAAGATCGGGATGCTCGGCAACCAGCCGGGCGGACACTTCGCGTATCGCAGCCGGATCGCCCACGTCCAGCATCACGGCCGCCATGCCCGGATTGGCCGCAACCACGTCGTCCAGCGCCGCCTGCCGCCGACCCGCGACGATCACCTTGTTGCCCTTGGCATGCAGCGCCTCCGCAAGCGCACGGCCGATGCCGCTGCCCCCGCCGGTGATCAGGATCGTGTTGCCCGAGATGTTCATGCTGGCCTCCATCGGAATTGCTGGACTGCAGATAGTCCCCGTGGTTACCATCGGGAAGAAGGCACCTGAAAGTGGGGTACTTACCGTGCAGATACCGGAAATCGATCACGACTACCCCGCCGATCTCGATCCGCGGGTGGAGGCGCTCGTCACTCAGGTGATCGGCCGCGTCGCCGACAAATGGACCATGATCCTGCTGGAGGTGCTGACCGAAGCCGGCGAGCAGCGCTTCTCGCAGCTGCTGCGCGCAGCAGAGGGCATCAGCCAGAAGATGCTGACTCAGACGCTGCGCCAGATGGAACGTGACGGGCTCGTCATCCGCACGGTTCATGCGGCCGTCCCCCCGCGCGTTGACTATCGCCTGACCGATCTCGGCGAAGGGCTCAGCTATGCCTTTTGCGGGGTCTGGGTGTGGGCGGCGAAGAATGTCGATCGGATCGAGGCTGCCCGCGCCGCCTTCGACGAACGTGCGGCGGCATGACGATCCGTTGTCAATGGGCGGAGAGCAACGATCTCATGCGCGCCTACCACGACACCGAATGGGGCGTGCCGCAGCACGATCCGCGGATGCTGTGGGAGATGCTGATGCTGGAAGGCTTCCAGGCCGGCCTGTCCTGGCAGGTGATCCTCAACAAGCGCGCCGCTTTCCGCGCTGCCTTCGCCGGCTTCGATCCCGCGGCGGTCGCGGCGTTCGGCGATGCGGATGTCGAGCGCCTGATGGCGGACGCCGGCATCGTGCGCGCCCGCGCCAAGATCCTCGCTACCATCCGCGGCGCCCAGATCTATCTGGAAATGGGCGCGTCGGGCTTCCACGATTTCTGCTGGGGCTTCACCGATGGCAAGCCGGTCGTCAGCGACGGCACGCAATGGCTCGCCACCACGCCGCTGTCCGAACGCATCTCCAAGGAAATGAAGCGCCGCGGCTTCAAGTTCGTCGGCCCGACGATTGTTTACGCCTGGATGCAGGCGGTCGGGATCGTCGAAGACCATCAGCGCGACTGCTTTCGCCGTTGACGTTTGCGTGCGGTTTGCATCGCCCCCTGCACCCCCTAAAGGCTTGGGATGTAACCTTCCGCCGGGGGCGAGATGACCGACAAGACCAACACGACGATCCAGTTCTCGGAGCGCGAGGCGCTGCTGTTCCATTCGGAGGGACGCCCGGGCAAGATCGAGATCATCGCGTCCAAGCCGATGGCGACGCAGCGCGATCTGTCGCTGGCCTATTCGCCCGGCGTCGCGGTGCCGGTGCAGGCCATCGCCGACGATCCCGCGACCGCTTATGACTATACCGCCAAGGGCAATCTGGTCGCCGTCATCTCCAACGGCACCGCGATCCTGGGCATGGGCAATCTCGGCGCGCTCGCCTCCAAGCCGGTGATGGAAGGCAAGGCGGTGCTGTTCAAGCGCTTCGCCGACGTCGATTCGATCGACCTCGAAGTGAAGACCGAGGACGTCGACGCCTTCATCAACTGCGTGGAACTGCTGGAGCCATCATTCGGCGGCATCAACCTTGAAGACATCAAGGCCCCCGAATGCTTCATCATCGAGCAGACGCTGCGCGAACGGATGAACATCCCGGTCTTCCATGACGACCAGCACGGCACCGCGATCATCACCGCGGCCGGCATCATCAACGCCTGCCTGCTGACCAAGCGCTCGCTCAAGGACATCAAGGTCGTCGTCAACGGCGCCGGCGCCGCCGCGATCGCCTGTACCGAGCTGATGAAGGCGATGGGCGTGCAGCACGACAATGTCATCATGTGCGATCGCACCGGCGTGATCTACCAAGGCCGCGAGGACGTGAACCAGTGGCAGTCGGCGCACGCTGCCGTCACCGACCGGCGCACGCTGACCGAGGCGCTGCACGGCGCGGACGTGTTCCTGGGCCTCTCCGCCGCCGGCGCGCTGAAGCCCGAAATGGTCAAGGACATGGCCCCCGCGCCGATCATCTTCGCCATGGCCAATCCGGAGCCGGAGATCCGCCCCGAACTGGCGAAGGAGGCGCGCCCCGACGCGATCATCGCCACCGGCCGGTCGGACTATCCCAACCAGGTCAACAACGTCATCGGCTTCCCGTTCATCTTCCGCGGCGCGCTCGACGTACGCGCGACCGGGATCAACGATGCGATGAAGATCGCCGCCGCGCAGGCGATCGCCGAGCTGGCGCGCGAGCGCGTGCCCGAGGAAGTCGCCGCGGCCTATGGCGTGCAGCATGTCTTCGGCCCCGATTACATCATCCCGGCGCCGTTCGACCCGCGCCTGATGGAAGTCGTTTCCGCCGCGGTTGCCAAGGCGGCGATGGATTCGGGCGTCGCCACGCGCCCGATCCTCGACATGGACGGCTATCGCCAGAGCCTGCGCGCGCGGCTCAACCCGACCACCTCGGTGCTCAGCCTCGCATACGAGGGCGCGCGCGCGCATCCCAAGCGGGTGCTGTTCGCGGAAGGCGAGGAGGAAGTGGTGCTTCGCGCAGCCGTCAACTTCAAGGAAGGCGGCTACGGCATCCCCGTGCTGGTCGGCCGTGATGACGTGCCCGATCGGCTGCGCGCGCTCGGCATCCAGAATCCGGAAGAATATGAGCTGCACAACAGCCGCATCTCGCCGCTGGTGCCGCAGATGGTCGACTTCCTCTACAAGCGGCTCCAGCGGCGCGGCTATCTGCGCCGCGATTGCGAGCGGATGATCAACCAGGATCGGAACATTTTCGGCGCGGTGCTGCTGCAGCTTGGCCATGCCGATGCGATGATCACCGGCATCACGCGCACCTGGGCACAGTCCATGCGCGAGGTGCGCCGCGTGATCGATCCGGAGGCCGGCCGCACCCCCTTTGGCATTCACGTCATGGTCGGGCAGAGCCACACCGTGTTCATCGCCGACACGACGATGAACGAGCGGCCAACGCCCGAACAGATGGCCGACATCGCAGAGCAGACGGCTGCGGTCGCGCGTCGCATGGGCCATGAACCGCGCGTCGCTTTCCTCAGCTATTCCACCTTCGGCAATCCCAAGGGCACCTTCCTGGAACGGATCCGCGATGCCGTGACCGAACTGGACAAGCGCAACGTCGGCTTCGAATATGAAGGCGAGATGCCGCCAGACGTGGCGCTCAATCCCAAGCAGATGGCCAATTACCCGTTCGCCCGCCTGTCCGGCCCGGCCAATGTGCTGATCATGCCCGGCCTCCAGTCGGCGCATATCTCCGCCAAGCTGCTGCGCGAACTGGGCGGGGATAGCGTGATCGGCCCGATGCTGATCGGCATGGAGAAGCCGGTGCAGATCGCCCCGATGACCTCGACCGCGGGCGACCTGATGACGCTTGCCGTGCTCGCGGCGGGCGGCATCGCGCGCTAATCTGCTTCGTCGCCCGCGGTGATCACCACCGCGGGCGCCATAAAGCTGAACGAAGCTGAACGATCTGCGACGTGCCGTTACACTTGAGCGGCGCTTGCGACACAGCCGCGCGACAGCCCGCGCCTACCTCTGTTTCCGTCGCCACCAAGCGACGGAAAAGAGGAGTAAGATCATGAAGAGCGCGTTTCGGCATCTCGCCCTTGTCCTGGCCGGTATGGGTGTCGCAACCGCCGCCGTTCCCGCTACGGCGCAGGGGTGGCAGTCGATCAACCAGCGCCAGCGCACCATTGATGCGCGCATCGATCAGGGCGTGCGCAGCGGCGCGCTGAACCGTGCCGAAGCCGGGCGCCTGCGCAGCCAGTTCCGCGATCTGACGCGGCTGGAAGATCGCTACCGCCGCAGCGGCAATGGCCTTTCCGCCGCGGAACGCCGCGACCTCAACGCCCGCTATGACCGGCTGAGCGCCCGCGTCCGGATCCAGAAGAACGATCGCCACTACCGTTGATTCATCGGCCGCATCGCTTCGCTTCGTCGCAACCTTTCGCCCGGCCCAGCCATTGGGTTTTGGTCAAAGGTACGAAGGAGGAAGCGATGCGGAAAGTTGCGTTGGCCGCAATCGGTGCGGCAACCATGGTCAGCGGCTGCATGGGCACCGGCTATGACTCGGGCTATGGCGGCGGAGGCTATTCCGCCTATGACTATAACCGTCCCGATCCCGCCTACGGCGGTTATGAAGCGGACCGTTATTATCGAGACGACAAGCGATACAGCGAACGCCGGCTGAGGGACAATGATCGCGTCTATGCCGGTCGAGACGGGCGCTATTATTGCCGCCGCGATGATGGCACCACTGGCCTGATCGTCGGCGGCATTGCAGGCGGCGTGCTCGGCACGGCGCTTCGTCCGGGCGGATCGGGCCTCCTCGGCGCGCTGCTTGGCGGCGCTGGCGGCGCCGCGCTCGGCAAGTCGATCGACAAGGACAATGTGCGCTGCCGCTGAGGCGCTTCAACTGAGACGCACCCGCCGTGGGCCAGCAGGCACCGCGGCGGGCGCGCTCAACAGGGTGTTCGCCGCGCATCCATTAACGCAATCGACTTAAACCCTCTTCCCTCCACGCGCCTGACGAGGCATCCTCGCCGGCGAGCGGCCCGAGACCGCAAGTGGAGAGACGGATGAGCAAGCGAATCGCGGTGGTCGGTGCGGGAATGGGTGGGCTGTGCGCCGCCATCAAGTCGCGCGAAGCCGGCCATGACGTTACCGTTTTCGAACATGCCGATTCGGTTGGCGGCACCTGGCGCGCCAATCGCTATCCCGGTGTCGCCTGCGACGTGCCGGCGATCCTGTATCAGTTCAGCTTCGCGCCCAATCCGAACTGGAGCCACCATTACGCGCGCGGCGCGGAAATTCACGATTATACCAAAAGCTTGGTCGATCAGTTCGGCCTGGCCGATGCGCTGCGCCTGAACGAAGGCGTGACCCAGGCGAAATGGGATTCGGGCTCCGGCACCTGGGCGATCACCACCGAAAAGGGTGTCACCGAGACGTTCGACGCGATCGTTCCCGCGCTTGGCCAGCTCAGCCGCCCCTGCTTTCCCGAAATCGCCGGCGTTCATGATTTCACCGGGCCCAAGTGGCATGCGGCCGAATGGAACGACAAGGTCGATCTCGCCGGCAAGCGCGTCGGCGTGATCGGCTCGGCCGCCAGCGCGGTTCAGCTCATTCCCGAGGTCGCCAAAATCGCCGGAGAGCTGGTGGTGTTTCAGCGCACGCCCAATTGGGTGATCCCGCGCAACGACAATCACGTCACGCCCGAAACCAAGGCGCTGATGGCTACCAATCTCGAAATGGCCGCAAAGCTCGGGGCGTCGCAGCGCGCAATGATCTTCGACAATGCCGACAGCTTCTTCTGGCAGGCGTTCAAATGGACGCCGGAGGGCCGCGCCTCCTTCACCCGCACCGCGCTGGATCATCTCGAGGAGCAGGTGCCGGATCCGGAATTGCGCGCGAAGCTGACGCCGGATTACCCGATCGGCTGCAAGCGCATCCTCATCACCGACGATTTCTACCCGGCGCTGATGCGCGACAATGTGTCGCTCGAAACCAACGGGATCGAACGGATCGAGGCCAATGGCGTCCGCACGACTGACGGTTTCCACGAGCTGGACGTGCTGATCTTCGCCACCGGCTTCGAAACCACCCAATGGGACTGGTCGATGCAGGTGGTCGGCGAGGAAGGGCGCACGCTCAAGGAAACGTGGAAGGAAGGGCCGGAGGCCTATCTCGGCATCATGGTGTCGGGCCTCCCCAACATGTTCATGCTCTACGGCCCGAACACCAATCTCGGCCATAATTCGATCAGCTTCATGATCGAGCAGCAGGTCGGTTACATGCTGCAGACCCTGTCGGCGCTGGAGGCGGAAAAGGCCAAGGCGGCGAACGTCACCCCCGACGGCCAGCGCCGCTTCAACGAGCGGATCACGCAGCTTCTGTCCGGCACCGTCTGGGCCGACCCACATTGCCGCAGCTGGTACAAGGCGGCGAACGGCCGGGTGTACCAGAATTGGGCCAGCGACTGCGCCAGCTATGCCGAGGAGACGGCGGTGCTGGATCGCGAGGCCGTGGCGCTACGCTGACCCCGCGTTGCCTCGCCCATAATGGGTGGGGCAACGCGGCCAGACTTCTCCTCCCGCAGCGCGATTTGACCCGCCAGCGTCCACCAATGGCGATGGCACACGTTGAAAAATCCGTATTAACGGCCATGTTTCGGTGGCGGCGACCACGTTCCCGCCCCACGACGGGTGATCAAGACCGGGACGGCCCGGCAGCTTTCGGGAAGGCTGCCATGGCGTGGATTGCTCTTGTTTTTGCTGGCGTGTTCGAGATCGTCTGGGCCTCGGCGATGAAACAATCGCACGGGTTCACGAAACTATGGCCCAGTGTGGTGACGGGCGTCGGCATGTTGATCAGCTTCGGGTTGCTGGCATGGGCGATGCGCTCGCTGCCGCTCGGCACCGCCTACACGATCTGGACAGGTATCGGCGCAGTCGGTGCGTTCATCGTCGGGATCGTCATCTTTGGCGAGGCCGCGACCGCCCTGCGCCTCATCGCTGCCGCTCTCATTGTGTCCGGCCTTGTGCTGATGAAAGTGTCGTCGACCGCGTAAGAGTTCATCCGGTGAAGGCGGGAGCTATGCGAAGGCCTCGACGGCACCAAGCAGCACCCGCCTGATCCTGCGGCCACCTCACCCGTCGCTGACGCGCTCGATATCCGCACCCACCGCCGACAGCTTCTCCTCCAGTCGCTCATAGCCGCGGTCGAGGTGATACACCCGGCTCACCGCTGTCTCGCCCTCTGCTGCGAGCCCCGCCAGGATCAGGCTCATCGATGCGCGCAGGTCCGTCGCCATCACCGGCGCGCCGACCAGTCGCTCCACGCCGCGCACCACGGCCGTCCGCCCGGAAACGGTGATGTCCGCCCCCATGCGCGCCAGCTCGGGCACGTGCATGTAGCGGTTTTCGAAGATCGTCTCGGTCAGCACGCTGGCGCCATCCGCCTTGCACAGCATTGCCATGAACTGTGCCTGCATGTCGGTGGCAAAGCCCGGGAAGGGCGCGGTGGTCAGCGTCAGCGGCTGGAGCGGCCCCTGCGCCGTCACGCACACCGCATTCTTCTTCAGCTCCACCAGCACGCCCGCATCCGCCAGCGCCGACAGGGTCGCGCCCATGCTTTCGGCGTCGATGCCCACCAGCTCCAGGCTGCCGCCGGTGATCGCCGCCGCGCAGGCATAGCTGCCCGCCTCGATGCGGTCGGGCATGACGGCGTAGGTCGCGCCGTGCAGACGATCGACGCCCTCGATCTCCAGCGTCTCGGTGCCGATCCCCTCGATCTGCGCACCCATCGCCACGAGGCAGCGGCACAGGTCGACGATCTCGGGTTCGCGCGCGGCATTCTCGATCCGCGACGATCCCTTCGCCGTCACCGCCGCCATCACGACATTTTCGGTCGCGCCGACCGACACCACCGGGAAGCGATAGCGCCCGCCCGACAGCCGCCGCGCGCCGGAAGTGGTGGTCGGCGCGCGAGCGGTGACATAGCCCGCGCTCATTTCCAGCTCCGCGCCGATCGCTTCCAGCGCTTTGAGGTGCAGGTCGATCGGGCGATTGCCGATCGCGCAGCCGCCCGGCAGCGACACCCGCGCCTCGCCCGCCCGGGCCAGGATCGGCCCCAGCACCAGGATCGACGCGCGCATCTTGCGAACGATGTCATAGGGCGCCTCGGTCGAGGTGAGCTGGCCGGTGCGGATCGTCATCACGCGGCCGAATTCCTCCGGCCGAGTGCCCTCGATGGCCGTGGAGGCGCCAAGCTGGTTCAGCAAATGGCCAAAGCCATCCACGTCGGCGAGCCGGGGCAGGTTGCGCAGCGTCAGCGGCTGATCGGTCAGCAGCGCGCAGGGCATCAGCGTCAAGGCGGCGTTCTTGGCGCCGGAAATGGGCAGCTTGCCCGACAGCCGGTTGCCACCACGGATAAGGATACGGTCCATCCCGCGCATCTATCGAACCGCCATGGCCTCGCCAAGCGATTGAGGCGTAACGATGTTGATCGACTTTAATGCGCCCCGGTCCTGACGGCGACTAGCGGTAGATGCTTGATCCGAGGGGCAATCACGCGTGACCGTTAGCCGTTTTGCCGAGCGTCTCGGCGAATTCGTCCCATTGTGCGGTAAGGAGCGGGCCGCACTTCTGCAGTTGGAGGAACGCCAGCGCAGCCTGCGCCGGGGGGCGACCCTCGTGCGCGAGAATGATTCGTCCACCGAATTGTTCATCCTGAAAAGCGGCATGATGATGAGCTTCGTCATCCTTGATGACGGCAGCCGCCAGATCCTCCGCTTCATGTTCCCCGGCGACATGGTGTCCCTGCCATCGCTGGTTTATCCGCAGGCGCCCGAGACTGTTGCCGCTCTGTCGGACAGCGTGGTCTGCCCGTTCGACCGGGCCATGCTGGCGCGCATCGCACTTCAGCAGCCGCGATTGTTCCTGGCGATGGTCGCGCTTGATCAGGCGGAGCGCGTGATGCTCACCGATCGGCTCGCCGGCCTTGGCCGCACCTCGGCCAAGGCGCGCGTCGCGTCCGTCCTGCTGCACGTGCGCAATCGCATGCGCCGGCTGGATCTGACGCTCGGCAACAGCTTCGTGCCGGGTCTTACGCAGGAGGAGATCGGCGATGCCACGGGGCTGACGGCGGTGCACGTCAACCGCATGCTTCGCCAGTTGGAGGATGAAGGGCTGATCGCGCGCGATTCCGGGCGCGTGACGCTGCTCGACGAGGGAAAGCTGATGCGGGAGGCGAATTACGTCGATCGGCTGACGGCGCTCGACCTGTCCTGGCTGCCGCCGTCGACCTGATCAGGCGATCAGGCTCACGCGGCCGCCGGCATGGCGCTCGAGCCGGCCGCCAAGCTCCAGTTCCAGAAGCACCATCTGCACCACCGCCGGCGGAACCGCGGACTGGCGAATCACTTCGTCCACCGCGACAGGCACCGGGCCGAGCAGCGCCGTCACCACCCGCCGCGCGGCGTCATCGGCATCGGCCGGCTGCTGCGGCGCATAGTCGGAGACCGGCGCGCGGACGGCGCGCGGGTCGAAGGGGCGCACCTGTTCCAACACATCGGCCGCGGTCTGGATCAGCGTCGCGCCTTCTCGGATCAATAGGTTGCAGCCTTGCGCACGCGGATCGAGCGGGCTGCCTGGCACCGCCATCACCTCGCGTCCCGCCTCGTTGGCGAGGCGTGCAGTGATCAGCGAGCCCGATTTCGGCGCCGCCTCCACCACCACGGTCCCATGCGCCAGCCCGGCGATGATCCGGTTGCGATAAGGAAAGTGTCGCGCGCGCGGCTCCGTCCCCGGCGGCATCTCGGCGATCAGCAGCGCGTCGCGCCCGATCCGCTCCTGCAGCTCGGCATTTTCGGGCGGATAGGCAACGTCGATTCCGCCGGCGATCACAGCTACCGTCGCCGCACCAGCGCCCATGTGCGCCGCCGTGTCGATCCCGCGCGCCAGGCCGGAGATGACAGTCGCGCCCTCGGCCGCCAGATCATGCGCCAGCCCGCGCGCGAAGCGGCAGGCCGCGGCCGATGCGTTGCGCGCGCCGACAATCGCAATCGCCGGTCGGCTCGCCTCCGGCAAGGTGCCGCGCAGCGTCAGCGCGGCCGGCGCATCGTCCAGTTCGGCCAGCAGCGCGGGATAGGCCGGATCATCCAGGAACAGGTGTCGCGCGCCGAGCTGCGCCACCGCCTCCATCTCGCGCGTGATCACTTTCGGATCGGGCGGCGTCTGCGCGCGCCCGCCACCGCGCTTCGCCAGATCGGGCAGCGCCTCCAGGGCGGCGCGCGCGCTGCCGAAGCGGCGCAGCAGCTGGCGATAGGTAACCGGGCCGACGCCGGGCGTGCGGATCAGGCGGAGCCGGTCGAACGCGTCGGCCGGCGGATCCGCATCAGCCACGCTTGCTGCCGATTTTGGGCTCCGCCCCCACCAGAAGGCGGCTGATATTCTCGCGGTGTTTCCACACCACGATCAGCGCCAGCGCCAGCAGCAGCGGCACCAGTTCGAATCGGCCAAGTACCGCCGCGCCCACCGGCGCGCTCGCCGCCGCCGCCATGCCCGCCACGGAGGAGATGCGCAGCGTGCCCAGCAGGCCGAGCCACACCACGGCATAGACCAGCCCGAGCGGCGGGTGCAGCGCCAGCACGATGCCCATCAGCGTCGCCACCCCCTTGCCGCCACGAAACGCCAGCCACAGCGGATAGCAATGTCCGATGAAGGCGCCGGCGGCGGCAAGCTGTTCATTGTCCGGCAGAAAAGCGGTGGCGATCACCACCGCGCACCATCCCTTGGCCAGATCCAGCAGCAGCGTGGCCGCGGCCAGGCCCTTTCGCCCGGTGCGCAGTACGTTGGTCGCGCCGATATTGCCCGAGCCGATCTGGCGCAGGTCGCCCGCGCCCGCCGCGCGCGTCAGCAGCACGCCGAACGGAATCGAGCCCAGCAGATAGCCAAGCATCAGCGCCGCCACCGCTGGCTTCCAGATGATCTCGGTGTCCAGTACAATCCCTCCGTTGATCATGACGATAGCTCAATGAACGCGGCAATTCCAACATACAGATCAAGAACGGCGTGATTGTCGCGCGGGCCCGCGCCGTCTTTCCAAGCCGCCGTTACCTTCTCTAAGGCGCCCGCGATGAGCGATCCGCGCCCCATTCTGTTCTTCGATTCGGGCGTCGGCGGTCTGTCGATTGTCGCCCCCGCCCGCGTTGCCGTTCCTCAGGCGCGCTTCGTTTACGTCGCCGATTCCGCCGGCTTTCCTTACGGAATCAAGGATGAGGCCGAGATCGCCGGTCGCGTGCCCGCCCTGCTCGGCCGCCTTGCCGAGCGCTATTCGCCGCGCCTGATCGTCATTGCCTGCAACACGGCGTCGACCATCGCGCTCGCGGCGGTGCGCGGCGCGCTCGACATTCCGATTGTCGGCACCGTGCCGGCGATCAAGCCGGCGGCGGCGCACAGCCGCACCCGCACCATCGGCGTGCTCGGCACCGCGGCGACGGTGCGCCAGGCCTATGTCGACGATCTCGCCAAGCGCTTCGCCGCCGATTGCCATGTCATCCGCCATGGATCGGCGGATCTCGTGACGCTGGCTGAGGCGAAGCTGCGCGGCGCGGCCGTGGCGGTCGAGTCGGTCAAGGCCGCCATCGCCCCGATGCTTGATGCGCCGGGAGCCGACGCCATGGACACGGTTGCGCTCGCCTGCACCCATTTTCCCCTGCTGGCAGAGGAGCTTGCACAGGCGTTCGGCCGCCCTGTCACCTTTGTCGATGGCGGTTCCGGGATCGCCCGCCGAATCGCGCACCTCACGACAGGCGAATCATTTGCCCGCACGGCGCCCGACCTCGCCGTCTTCACCGGAACGATCGGCGACGGGCTCGATCAGGCATTGGCGACCTACGGTTTCCCGAGCTGCATCCGGCTATAGCGCCAAGGCATCACTCGACGAACAAGCGACCGAAGCGATCACTGAAAGCGCCTGAATCCGCTGGTATTGTCACTGACACAGGGGTAAGCGGCGGGGCCATGTCCATTGACACTCTTGCGACGCGGCCGGTTGATTATACTCGCGCCTTTTCGCAGGCGATCGACCGCCTGCACGCTGAGGGCCGCTATCGCGTCTTCATCGATATTCTGCGCAACAAGGGTCATTATCCCAGCGCGCGCTGCTTCGCCGGTCACAATGGCCCGAAGCCGATCACCGTTTGGTGCTCGAACGATTATCTCGCCATGGGCCAGCATCCCAAGGTGATCGCGGCAATGGAAGAGGCACTGCACGACGTGGGCGCCGGCTCGGGCGGTACGCGCAACATCGGCGGCAACACGCATTACCATGTTGATCTGGAAGGCGAGCTCGCCGACCTTCACGGCAAGCAGGGCGCGCTGCTCTTCACGTCAGGCTATGTCTCGAACGAGGCGACGCTGGCGACGCTCGCTAAGGTGCTGCCGGGCTGCATCATCTATTCGGATGAGCTCAATCACGCCTCCATGATCGCCGGCATTCGCAACTCGGGCTGCGAGAAGCGCGTGTTCCGCCACAATGATCTGGCGCATCTCGAGGAACTGCTTGCCGCCGACGATTCGAACGCGCCCAAGCTGATCGCGTTCGAGAGTGTGTATTCGATGGAGGGCGATGTCGCCCCGATAGCGGCGATCTGCGACCTCGCAGACAAATATAACGCGCTGACCTATCTCGACGAGGTTCACGCCGTCGGGATGTACGGCGCGCGCGGTGGCGGCATTTCGGAGCGGGACGATGTCGCGCACCGCCTGACCATCATCGAAGGCACGTTGGGCAAGGCGTTCGGCGTGATGGGCGGCTATATCGCTGCCGACAAGACGATCATCGACGTGATCCGCAGCTACGCCCCGGGCTTCATCTTCACCACCTCGCTCTCGCCCGTGCTGGTCGCCGGCGTGCTGGCGAGCGTGCGCCACCTCAAGAGCTCGTCGGTCGAGCGCGAGGGCCAGCAGGCCGCCGCCGCCCGGCTGAAGGCGATGATGACCGAGGCCGGCCTGCCGGTGATGCTGGGCGACACGCACATCGTGCCGGTGATGGTCGGCGATCCGGTGAAGGCGAAGAAGATCAGCGACGTGCTGCTCGCCGAATACGGCATCTACGTGCAGCCGATCAACTACCCCACCGTCCCGCGCGGTACCGAGCGGCTCCGCTTCACGCCGGGTCCGGCGCACAGCGAAGCGATGATGCAGGAACTGACCGACGCGTTGGTCGAGATCTGGGATCGGCTGGATCTGCGCAAGGCGGCCTGATCCTCGTTCGGCAAGAAACCTACTTCCTCCGTTCGCCCTGAGCTTGTCGACGGGCGTGTTCCAAGCGAGGCACTGCTTGGCACGTGCTTCGACAAGCTCAGCACGAACGGGGCGAATGGTTCGCTCCTTCGCCAGATAGGGGTAAATCATGCAGGCAGTCGGCGTCATTGGCGCGGGGCAGATGGGCGCAGGTATTGCGCAGGTTTCCGCCCAGGCCGGCTATCGCGTCCTCCTGACCGATGTGGACAAGGCTCGCGCGGAGGCCGGCAAGGCGGGGATCGCCCGGCAGCTCGACCGCGCCGTCGAGAAGGGCAAGCTCGATCCGCAGGCGCGCGAGCAGGCACTGGAACGGATCGAGCCCATCGAAGGCGTTCAGGGCATGTCCGCCTGCGGCCTCGTGATTGAGGCGGCGACCGAGCGTGAAGAGGTGAAGCGCGCGATCTTCGCTCAGGTTGGCGAGGTGCTCGGCCACCAGGCGGTGCTCGCGTCGAACACCTCCTCGATCCCGATCACCCGGTTGGCGCAGGCGTCACCCGATCCGGCCCGCTTCATCGGCGTTCACTTCTTCAATCCGGTGCCGGTGATGGGCTTGATCGAGGTGATCCGCGGCCTCGCCACGGCGAGCGAGACGGTGAAGACCGTCGAGACGTTCGCGACGGCGCTGGGCAAGGCGGTGGTGCACGCCAATGATGCGCCGGGCTTCATCGTCAATCGCATCCTGATGCCGATGCTCAACGAGGCATGTTTCGCGCTGGGCGAGGGCGTTGCCACGATCCGCGACATCGATCTTGCCTGCCAGCTCGGCCTCAATCACCCGATGGGGCCGTTGACGCTGGCCGACTTCATCGGGCTCGACACTTGCCTCGAAATCACCCGGGTGTTGTTCGAGACGACCGGCGATCCCAAGTTCCGCCCCGCCCCGTTGCTGGTGAAATATGTCGAGGCCGGCTGGTTCGGGAAGAAGACCAGGCGCGGCTTTTATGATTACACGGGCGACACCCCGGTTCCGACGCGTTAAGCCTTGCCGCACCGGTGAAGAAGCACCGGCGCGCCGCGGCCAATTGCGCGCCCGCAGTTGAATTGTTTCTCTTCCGGCCACATTTTGGCTGGGTTGCCGCTGGCGCTTTCCCGGCGCGCCTTTCCTTTTGGCGTTGCTTCAGCTAAGCGCGCGCGCGCCCTCATCCGCAGAAAGACTGATTTTTTGGCGAAAGAAGAACTCCTCGAAATGCGCGGCCAGGTGGTCGAGCTCCTGCCCAACGCCATGTTCCGCGTCCGGCTGGAGAATGATCACGAGATCCTCGGCCACACCGCGGGCAAGATGCGCAAGAACCGCATCCGCGTGCTGGTCGGAGACGAAGTGCTTGTCGAGCTGACCCCTTATGATCTGACCAAGGGGCGGATCACCTACCGCTTCATGCCTGGCCGCGGCGGCCCCGGCCCGCAATAAGCCGCGCGCACGACGTGGGGGTGGGCCCGATGCCCGCCGATCTGATCCTTGCCTCCGCTTCGCCCCGTCGGCTGGCGCTGCTCGCGCAGATCGGCGTCGTACCCGCGCGCGTGCTCGCGCCGGACGTTGACGAAACGCCGCTGAAGGCGGAGCGGCCGCGCGATTACGTGCTGCGCGTCGCCGGCGCAAAGGCCGCCGCCGTGCCGCGGGGGACGGGCGAGGTCGTTCTCGCCGCCGATACCAGCATTGCCGTCGGGCCGCGCATTCTCGGCAAGCCGGTGGACGAGGCGGATCTTGTGCGCATGCTCCGGTTGCTCTCCGGGCGCCGCCACCACTGCCTGTCGGCGGTCGTGGTGGTTGATGGAGCGGGCAAGGTGCGCACCCGCCTTTCTGACACGCTTGTCGCCTTCAAGCCGCTGACCGACGCAGAGATCGCCGGCTATGTTGCCAGCGGCGAGGGCATGGGCAAGGCGGGTGGTTACGCCATCCAGGGGCGCGCAGAGGCGTTCGTGCGCCGCATCCATGGCTCCTACTCCGGCGTCGTCGGCCTGCCGCTGTTCGAGACTCAGGCGCTGCTGGCCACGGCGGGCGTCGCCTTTGCCTGAGTGGCTGTACGAAGCCGGTGTCGGCGAGCAGCGCGCCGCCCTGATCGATGATGATGGCACGATCCTGCGCGCGCGGATCGCCGTCGACGGCGGCGGTCCGCAGCCCGGTCTCATCGCACCGGCCCGGCTGATCGAGCGCAATCTCGCCCGGCTCGACACGGGCGAGGATGTGGCGCTGCCGCGCGCGCCGGCCGGGATCACGCTCGGGGCCGCGATCCAGGTCGAGATCACCCGCGCCGCTATTCCCGAACCCGGCCGTCCGAAGCCGCCGCGCGGCCGGATCACCGACGCGCCTTCCCGCGCCGCCCCCACCTTGCGACAACGCCTCACCGACGCGCCCGTCCGTGAGCTGCGCGCGCACGAGCCCGACGCGCTGGAGGCCGCCGGCTGGTCGGAAATGCTGGAGGAGGCGATCACTGGCGACATCGCCTTTCCTGGCGGCATGCTGCGCCTGTGGCCCACGCCGGCCATGGCGCTGTTCGATGTCGACGGGGATCCGCCGCTTGAGGTGCTAGCCGTGCGCGCCGCAACGGCCGTCGCCGCTGCGATCGAGCGTCATGACATCGGCGGCTCGATCGGCATCGACTTTCCGACGCTCGCGGGGCGCGAGGCGCGTCAGGCTGTCGCCGCCGCGATCGATTCGCGGCTTGCGCAACCTTTCGAGCGCACAGCGGTGAACGGCTTCGGCTTCCTGCAGATCGTGCGCGGCCGAACTTCGCCGTCCTTGCCCGAAATCCTCCGCGCCGATCCCGTCGGTGCTGCCGCACGGGCCGCCTTGCGCCAGATCGAGCGCACGCCCCCTCCCTCTCCCAACCGCTTCCGCCTGCCCCCAGCGGTGCGCGCGCGAATCACCGAACGTGCGGACTGGATCGCCGCGCTGGTGCAACGCACTGGCCGCACGCCCATATTCGACGCATGACCGACACCTGCCCTCTCTGCGCTCAGCCGAGCGACCCCGCCAACGCCCCCTTCTGCTCGCGCCGCTGCAAGGACCGCGATCTCCTGCAATGGCTCGGCGAGGGTTATCGCATTCCCGGTGCACAGATCGATCCGGATGGGCTGGACAGCGGGCGCACACCCGATTAGGGGGACCGCTCCCCGGCGTTCCGCCGGTGTGCCCAGGTAGCTCAGTTGGTAGAGCATGCGACTGAAAATCGCAGTGTCGGCGGTTCGATCCCGTCCCTGGGCACCATTCTTCCTCGACATTGATGTGAACCGAGCTGCCTCGTTGGCGCGCAGAGCCAAGATCCTCGTGCGGCCGACTTGATGGCTGCCATAGGTTACGACGCGCTATGCCCATTGCGGTGGATTATGTCGCTGACACGTTGAACATCTCGCCCGACATGTAGCCGCGACCAGACCGAATGGTTGGAATAAAGCGATCCGGTCACAAACATCACTTAAAAGACTGGTCCCGCGCTCCGTTGCTGACAAAGTAAGCACGGCCCGTTTATCATAGCGCAAACGGGCAAGGGGGGCGCTCGAGTGAAGCATCGTCGTGAGATCGACGGGCTGCGGACTGTCGCAGTCCTGCCAGTTCTGCTGAGCCATGCCGGCGTGTCGCTTTTTGCCGGCGGTTTCGTCGGCGTGGACGTGTTCTTCGTCATCAGCGGTTATCTGATCACCGGGATCATCCTGTCCGAGCTGGACAACGGGCGCTTTTCCATTGTGCGCTTCTATGAGCGTCGCACCAGACGATTACTGCCGGCGCTGTTCGTCGTGCTCGTCGCCTGCCTGATCGCCGGATGGTTCCTGATGAGCGCGGACGCCTATCAGAACCTTGGCCAGAGCATCGTCGCCACCACGCTCTTTTCGAACAACATCCTCCTCACCGTCACCAGCGGCTATTGGGACATGGAATCCCAGTTCAAACCGCTGCTCCACACCTGGAGCCTGGGGGTCGAGGAACAATATTATATCGTCGTACCGCTGCTCCTGGCGGCCGTTCACCGCTTCCTCCGTCGCCACGTGCCGCTTGCCCTGGCGCTTGTCGGGCTGGCCAGCTTCCTCCTGTGCCTCTGGAGCATGCGGGCGCATCCGGTCGGCAACTTCTACCTTCTCCACACCCGCGCCTGGGAACTGGCGGCGGGCGGCTGGGCGGCCACCATCCGCTCGCCCGATGCCGGTCGCGGCTCGGACCCGCTGGCCTTGACCGGCCTCTTGATGATTGCCGCGGCCGTGCTCGGCTTGCCGGAAGGATCGCCTTCGCCCGCGCCGGCGATCCTGCTGCCGGTGACAGGCACAGTTTTTGTCCTGCTCTACTGCCGCGCCGGTCTGGCGCACCGCTTCCTGTCCTCGCCGATGATGGTGGGCATCGGCCTCATCAGCTACAGCACCTATCTCTGGCATCAGCCGCTGTTCGCCTTTCTGCGCGTCGCCAGCATCAGCCCGCCACCGACGTGGCAGTTCGTGGCGCTGATCCCGGTCGCGCTGATCCTCGCCTGGGCGAGCTGGCGTTTTGTCGAACAACCTTTCCGCGACAGATCGATGCGCTTTCGCGCGGTCGCCGCGGTGCTGCTGCCGACAGCCATCGCCTTGCTGGCGATCGGCACCGTCCTGCACCTGCGTGGCGGCCTGCCGCAGCGGTTCGACATGGCGCCGGGAGCTGACCGGCCGGCGACGTTCAAGGCGTACAACATGGGCGTGCTCGCGCTCAAAGCCGATCGCTTCCCGCCCGGTACGCAGCGACGCGCGCTTGTTCTGGGCAACAGTACCGGGCGCGATTTCGTGAACATGGCGCGGGAGGCGAATGCCCTCGCCGGCTACGCCATCGTCTATCGCGACGATCTGGACCTGTGCGATGGGGCCCGGCTCAGTGCCACCAAGCGCGCGCTGGTCGCCGCGGCAACATTGATCGTGCTCGTTTATGATCACAAGCCGCGCCAGACATGTAATGGCCGGCTGCTGGCGGAGCGCGCCGATCTGCGCGCCAAGATCCTGTTCGTCGGCCCCAAGGATTTCGGGACCAACCTAAACCCCTTTGCCCGATTGCCGCTTCATCAGCGTGCCGCCGCGCGCGTCGCGCTCTCCGATCAGGCGCTTGCCGCGAGTCGGCTGTACCGCGCGATCACGCCCGCCGAGCTTTACCTTGATGTCATCGCCGCGCTCTCTGCCGATGGCCGGCGTCTGCCCGTCTTCGACGAACAGGGCCGGATTCTTAGCGAGGACCGGGTTCACGTCACGCGCGCCGGCGCGCGCTTCGTGGGCGAGCGGCTGTTTCGCCAGCCGGTCTGGCGGCAGATGATCGCCCGCCGCGCACTGGATCGTGACTGATGGCGCGGGTGCGGGTGCGGCAAGCCGCGCTTACCCGCCGCCGGAGCGCTTCGCCTTGGCACCGCCAAGCGCCGAAAGCACGCCGCGCAGGGTGCGCACTTCCTGGCTGCTCCAGCCCGGCTTGGTCAGCAGCGTGCGCAAGGTGCGCCGAGTCGCCGGCGTGCGATCGGGCGGGAAGAAGAAATTCGCCTGCTCGAGCATTGCATCCAGCTGCCCGATCATGCCCTCCAGCTCCTCCTGCGGCGCCGGCGGCTCCAGCGCCACTTCCGGCGGGGAGGCAAGCGCCTCCCCCTTGGACCATTCATAGGCCACCAGAATTACCGCCTGGGCGAGGTTCAGGCTGCCGAACTCGGGATTGATCGGCACGGTCAAAATGGAGCGCGCCAGCGCCACATCGTCCGTTTCTAGGCCGGACCGCTCGGGGCCAAACAGGATGGCGCTACGACCCGGCGCCGCGCGCATCTCAGTTGCGGCCTCTTCGGGCGTTACGACCGGCTTGGTCACGCCGCGCTTGCGTACGGTGGTAGCATAGACATGAGGGCAGTCCGCCACCGCATCCGCCACCGTGTCGAACACGCGCGCATTGGCCAGCACGATGTCCGCGCCCGATGCGGCAGGCCCCGCCGCCGGATTCGGCCAGCCGTCCCGCGGCGCAACCAGGCGCATCTCCGTCAGCCCGAAATTGAGCATGGCGCGCGCTGCCTTGCCGATATTCTCGCCAAGCTGCGGCCGGACGAGGACGATGACGGGCGAAGCGGAAGCATCAGAAACCATGGCGTGCGCCTATCCGGCGATCGGGTGGCGAGACAAGCACCGGATCAATCCAGGCAGATCAGCTACGCCCGGCTTCCTCGACCGTACCAGCGAATTCCTCGAAATCGCGTGCCTCGGTGAAGTCGCGATAAACGCTGGCGAAGCGAATATAGGCGACCGAATCAAGGCCCTTCAGCGCCTCCATCACCATTTCGCCGATCCGTTTGGAGGTCACTTCCGCCTCGCCGCTGGTCTCCAGCTGCCGCTGAATGCCGCTGACCAGTCGCTCAATCGCTACCGTGTCCAGCGGCCGTTTGCGTGCGGCGATGCCGATCGACCGTAGCAGCTTCTCGCGATCGAACGACTCGCGCCGGTCTTCGGATTTCACCACCGTCAATTCGCGAAGCTGGATCCGTTCGAAGGTGGTGAAGCGCGCGGCGCATCCTTCGCACTGGCGCCGCCGCCGGATGGCCGCTCCGTCATCGGTCGGCCGGCTGTCCTTCACCTGGCTCGCATCGTGGCCGCAGAAGGGACAGCGCATGTTTCTATGTCCTGGAAGCCGTCATTCCCGCGCAGGCGGGGATCCATAACCTCATACGTTGCGCCTCCATCGAGAGGCTAGCCAGTATGGATCCCCGCCTGCGCGGGAATGACGGTAGTTGATGAGATCAGATCTTGTCCCGGCGTGCATAGGCCACGCCGGCCCCGACCAGCGCGCCCAGCACCGGCCCCACGAAGGGCACCGGAATCGCCAGTACCGCGCCGACCGCGCCATATTTCGCCATCTTCTTGCCGAGCCCCGGCGTGTTCTGGACGGTGTGCTGCACTTCCTCGATCTTGGACACGTTCACCTCACTGATAGATCGGGAAACGAGCGCACAGCGCGCGAACTCGTTCCCGCACGGCCGCTTCGACCTCCGCGTCGCCAGCCTCGCCCTTCTTGGCCAGACCGTCCAGCACATCGGCGACCATGTTGCCGATCTCGCGGAACTCGGCCGTGCCGAAGCCGCGCGTCGTGCCCGCAGGCGAGCCGACGCGGATTCCGCTGGTCTTCACCGGCGGCAGCGGATCGTTGGGAATGCCGTTCTTGTTGCAGGTAATTCCGGCGCGCTCCAGCGCCTCGTCCGCATCCTTGCCCGTCACCCCCAGCGGGGTGAGGTCGACCAGCGCGAGATGCGTGTCGGTTCCGCCCGAAACTATTGCCGCACCGCGCTCCTTCAGCGTCGCGGCCAGCACCTTGGCATTCTCCACAACCGCGGCGGCATAGCTCTTGAACTCGGGGCGCAGCGCCTCGCCGAACGCCACCGCCTTGGCAGCGACGACATGCATCAGCGGGCCGCCCTGCAGGCCGGGGAACACCGCCGAGTTGATCTTCTTCGCAATCGCCTCGTCATCGGTCATGATCATGCCGCCGCGCGGGCCGCGCAGCGTCTTGTGCGTCGTGGTGGTTACGACATGCGCATGGCCGAATGGCGTCGGGTGCACCCCGCCCGCGACCAGGCCAGCGAAATGCGCCATGTCGACCATGAAGAACGCGCCGACCTTGTCCGCGATCGCGCGGAAGCGGGCGAAATCGATGTGCCGCGGATAAGCGGAGCCACCGGCGATGATCAGCTTGGGCTGCGTCTCAATGGCCTGCTTCTCGACTGCATCATAGTCGATCAGATGCGTGTCGGGCGTGACGCCATATTGCACCGCGTTGAACCATTTGCCGCTCATCGCCGCCTTGGCGCCGTGCGTCAGGTGCCCGCCCGAATCGAGGCTGAGGCCCATGATCGTCTCGCCCGGCTTCACCAGCGCGAGCATCACCGCGCCGTTCGCCTGCGCGCCCGAGTGCGGCTGAACGTTGGCAAAGCCGCAGCCGAACAGCTGCTTGGCGCGATCGATCGCGAGCTGCTCGACCTCGTCGGAGGGGTGGCAGCCCTGGTAGTAGCGCTTGCCCGGATAGCCCTCGGCGTACTTGTTCGTGAACACGCTGCCCTGCGCTTCGAGCACCGCCTTGGAGACGATGTTCTCGGATGCGATCAGCTCGATCTGGGTCTGCTCGCGGTCCAGCTCATGCTCGACACCGGCGAAGACGGCGGGATCCACCTCGGCAAGGCTGCGGGTGAAGAAGCCATCAGGCTGCACGTCGTTCAACGTGGTCGGGTTGGTGCTCATGCGGCGGGCTCCTTCTGGAAATCAGGCGCGCCGAGCTTGTCGACGCGGGGGGCGTGGCGGCCGCCAGCGAAGGCGGTGTCGAGGAAAGCGGTAATGCAGGCCTTGGCCATGTCCTCGCCGATCAGGCGGGCTCCAAGCGCAAGGGCGTTGGCGTCATTATGCTCGCGCGACAACGCGGCGGCGAGCGGATCGGACACCAGCGCGCAGCGCACCGCCGGGTTGCGATTCACCGCGATGGAAATGCCGATCCCCGATCCACACAAGGCGATGCCGCGCTCCGCCTCTCCGCCCGCCACGGCGGTGGCGAGCTTGAAGCCGAAATCGGGATAATCGACGCGCGCGTCGGTGGCGGGGCCAAGATCGAGGACGTCATGGCCGGCCTCCTGCAGCCAGGCGACAAGCGTCGCCTTCAGCGACACGGCGGCGTGATCGGAAGCGATGGCGACTCGCATGAGGCTCGGCGATGCTCTTGGCAGTGACGGATGCGCGCGCCTTTAGCCGGGGTGTCACGGGAATGCCATGGGGGTCGGTAGATCATAGACTCCCGCCCCGTTCGCCCTGAGCTTGTCGAAGGGCGTGTCATGCGCGCACCGCCCGGCGGCATGTGCTTCGACAAGCTCAGCACGAACGGTGATGGTTTGGCGCTAGCCCCGCTTCGCCTCCTGCCGGAATCGATGCAGCAGCGGCTCGGTATAGCCTGACGGCTGCGTCACGCCCTCGAAGATCAGCGCACGCGCCGCCTTGAACGCGAACCCGTCGCGGCTTAGTCGCACATACAAGGGATCGCCGGCATTCTGCGCATCCACCTTCACCGCCATGCGATCGAGCGCCGCATCCACCTCATCCGCGGTGCACACGCCGTGCAGCAGCCAGTTCGCCAGATGCTGCGAGGAAATGCGCAAGGTCGCGCGATCCTCCATGAGCCCCACGTCATGAATATCGGGCACCTTGGAACAGCCCACGCCCTGATCGATCCAGCGCACGACATAGCCGAGGATGCCCTGGCAATTGTTGTCGAGCTCCTCGCGGATCTCCTCCGGCGTCCAGTTGCGACCCGCCGCGAACGGCACCGTCAGCAGCCGCTCCAGAGCGGGCGGGGCCTCCCCGGCAATCTCCGCCTGCCGCGCGAACACATCCACCGCATGATAATGCAGCGCATGCAGTGTCGCGGCGGTCGGCGACGGCACCCACGCCGTGTTCGCGCCCGATTGCGGATGGCCGATCTTCTGCGCCAGCATGTCCGCCATCATGTCTGGCGCGGCCCACATGCCCTTGCCGATCTGCGCCTTGCCGCTGAGCCCGCACGCGAGGCCAATGCGCACGTTGCGATCCTCATAAGCGGCGATCCAGTCGGCCTTCTTCATCTCGCCCTTGCGGATCACCGGGCCGCCACGCATCGCGGTGTGGATCTCGTCGCCGGTGCGATCGAGGAAGCCGGTGTTGATGAACACGATCCGGTCGCGCACGGCATGGATGCACGCCGCGAGATTGGCCGAGGTGCGCCGCTCCTCGTCCATCACCCCCACTTTGATCGTATGGCGCGTCAGACCCAGCAGATCCTCCACCGCATCGAACAGCCGGTTGGTGAACCCCGCCTCGTCCGGCCCATGCATCTTGGGCTTCACGATATAGATCGACCCGGCGCGGCTGTTCTGGAGACTGCCGAGCCGCTTCAGATCATGCAGCCCGATCAGCGAGGTGAGGATCGCGTCGAGAATCCCTTCCGGCGCTTCCGACCCATCGGGCAGGATGATCGCCGGCGTCGTCATCAGATGCCCGACATTGCGCACGAACAGCAATGAGCGACCGGGGAGCGTGAAGCTGGTCCCGTTCGGCGAGGTGTAGGTTCGGTCGCCCGACAGCTTGCGGGTCAGCGTATGCCCGCCCTTCTCGAACGTCTCGACCAGATCGCCGCGCATCAGCCCGAGCCAATTGCGATAGGCCGCCACCTTGTCCTCGGCATCCACCGCCGCAACGCTGTCTTCCAGATCGACGATCGTCGTTAGCGCGGATTCGAGCACCACATCGGCGATACCGAGCGGGTCGGTCTTGCCGATCGGGTGTTCGCGATCGACCAGGATCTCGATGTGCAGCCCGTTGTGGACGAACATCACGCCCTTATCGAATTTCGCGTATCGATGCGCGCAATCGCCCCCGGTCAGCGCCGCCTCCCAGCCCGGCAGCGTCTCGTCGAGAAACGCCCGCGCCCGCGCGATCACCTGCGCGCCGCGCTCTGCGTCGTACCCCCCCGGCTTGGCTTTCCCAGGCAGCGCGTCGGTGCCGTAGAGCGCGTCATACAGGCTACCCCAGCGCGCATTCGCCGCGTTGAGCACGAAGCGCGCGTTGAGGCTCGGCACCACCAATTGCGGTCCGGCCATCGTCGCGATCTCGGGATCGACATTCTCCGTGCCGATCGTGAACGGCGCCGGCTCGGGCACGAGATAGCCGATCTCGGTCAGGAACGCCGCATCCACCGCCTCGCCCGCGGCGTAGCGCGCGTCGATCGCCGCCTGCAGTTCCTCGCGCCGGGCGAGGAGCGTGCGGTTCTCCGGGGTGAAATTCGCGAACACATCCGCCGCGCCCTGCCAGAAGGCGTCGGGCGCGATGCCGGTGCCCGGCAGCGCCTCCTGCTCGACAAAGGCGACGAGGCGGTCGTCGACCGAAAGGCCGGCGCGGGTCTGCATGCGGAATCCTCCTGACGTTGGTGTTCAATCGCCTGGGGAGGGCGAGCGGTGGTTAGGCGATGGGTGGGAGGAGGGCAAGTGCGCCAATCTCCCTCTCCCCTTCAGGGGAGAGGGGCAGTCCTGCGGAGCGGCCAAGCAACCCAACACTGCCCCTCTCCCGACCTCGCCTGCGGCTCGGCCACCCTCTCCCCTGAAGGGGAGAGGGCTTTGCCGTCACGCCCGTTTCCACACCATCATGTCACCCTCGGACACCACCTCACCGGATGTCCCCACCGGCTCCGCGCTCCCATCGCTCAGGAAAGCAATCGTCGCCGCATCCTCCGCCGGCACCTTCACCAGCGTCCGCGCGCCCCCCGGCGTCATCGCCACGACCACCCCGGCCTTCGCCGAGCCGTCACGGTTATAGAACACCGTGTACGTCTCCACCTGAGCCGGCCCGGTATAATCTTTCACCAGCTCCGGCACCGGTCCCCGCGCCGCATCCGCCTCCGCCTGAAGATCGAACTCCCACGCCTCACCCGCCCCGGGCAAAGGCTCCATCCCCAGCACGATCGCATGATTGTGCGTCGCAAACCCGCCGTTCGCGAACAACAAGCCCTTGCGCCCCTCGCCCGCCCGCAGCGAATCGACCATCTCGGCCACGGCATGCGCCATGTAATTGCCGATCGGCCCGCCCCCGAAGGTCAGCCCGCCGAACACCGTCGCCGGCTTCTCGACCGGCCAGCCGATCACCCGCCGCGCCATCTTCGGCACGCAGGGGAAGCACGAATAGAGCTCGACCAGGTCGAGATCGTCCGCGCTTACCTCATTGAACTCCAGCGTGCGGCGAAGGCACACCTCCATGCTCGGCGACTTGTCGTAGCGATCCCGCGCCATGAAATCGTCCGCCTCATGCGCGCTGGCACCGCGCCCCACATAGACGATCCGCTCCTCCGGCACCCCGCGCCGCCGCGCCTCGGCGAGGCTGGTGACGATGAACCCCGCGCCCTGATTAACGCTCGAATTCGCCACCATCAGCTTGGTATAGGGAAAAGCGATCGGGCGGTTGTCCGCCGTCGCCTCGGTCACTTCCTCAACCGTCTTCGGCGCATGGATCCACGCCGCCGGCGTCTGCGCCGCGACCTCGGAAAACCGCGACCAGATCTCGCCCGACTCACGCTGCCCCTCGGCCAGCGATTGCCCATACGAAGCCCGCCCGGCATTCTCGTACAGCGGGTAAACATCCACCGGCGTCGTCAGCCCATAGATCTGGCGATAGCCCGGCGCGCGCCCCTTGCTGAGATTGCGCAGCGGATTCTGGTCCGCCACGCTCGTCTTCGCCGCCAGCGCCGCGCGCTGGCTCGCGGTGCGCAGCGCCTCGCCGCCGGTCACCGCCGCCACCTTGATCTCGCCGCGCGCGATGCGGTTGGCCGCCTCGTTCAGCAGCAGGATCGGGCTGTCGCCGTTCGGCCCGACCGATTCATAGACGATGCCCGCCTTGGACCCGATCCCGTCGGCGACCTTCTGCGCCAGCGGATTGTCCTGGCGGAAGCTGATCTGCGCCACGACCGCGACCGAATCCACATCCGCCAGCCAGCCGCCGCCCGCATCCTTGTCGGCCTCTTCCAGCGCGGCGATCATCAGCCCGAGCGAATCCTTGCCCGCCATCGGATCGGTCGGGCGGTCGTTGACCTGCCCGACGCCGACGATGACCGCGACCTTCTCTGCATCCACCGCCATTACTTCGCCTTCCACACCGGCGCGCGCTTCTCGGCAAAGGCCTTGGGCCCCTCGCGCGAATCCTCGCTGGTGAAGACGATCTTGGTCTCGTCGCGGTTCTGCGCCCAGGCTGCTTCCTCGCGCGCCACCTTGCCGCCCGAAATCCCCTGCGCCATTCGCTTCGACGCCTGCACCGACAGCGGCGCGTTGACCGCGATCCGCTCCGCCAGCGCAAAGGCGGTATCAAGCAGTGCCTCTCGCGGCGCGACCGCGTTGATCAGCCCCAGCTCCAGCGCGCGCTGCGCATCGATCGGATCGCCGGTCAGGATCATCTCCATCGCGATCTTCTTCGGCAGCTGCTCGGGCAAACGGAACACGCCGCCGGCCGCCGCGAACAGCCCGCGCTTCGGCTCGGGCAGGCCGAACTTCGCCTCTTCCACCGCCACGGCCAGATCGGCCGCTAGCGTGATCTCCAGCCCGCCGCCCAGCGCCATGCCGTTCACCGCCGCGATCACCGGCTTGGAGATCGCATGACTCACGATTCCGGCAAAGCCCCAGGCCGCCTTGGTCTTGTCCTCCGGCGCCAGGCTTTCGCCGCGCGACAGCGCCACCAGATCCGCGCCCGCGCAGAACGACTTGTCGCCCGCGCCCGTCACGATGACGACGCGGATCTCCGGGTCCTTGTCCGCCGCTTCCAGCGCGTCGCCCACGCCTTCATGCACGAAGCGATTGACCGCATTGCGTGCTTCCGGGCGGTTGATCGTGATCAGCATCACGTTCCCGCGCGTCTCGACGGTGACGGCTTCATTTCCCAATTCGGCCATGAGAGTCCTTTCTAGGCAGCCTGTTCGATGATCTTGTCGGTGAGCAGCGGCGCGATCGCATCGTCGCTCAGCCCCAGCCAGTCGCGAAGGATCTCCGCGCTATTCTCGCCGATGCGCGGTGCCGGTCGCTGTTCTGGCTCGGGCACGTGCTGGAAATGGGCGATCGGCCCTTCCACCTGAAAGGCGGTGGGCACCAACGGGTGCGACGCCTCGCGAAAGGTACCGAGCGCGCGATAGCCGGGCGAGTCGGGCAGCTCCACCACTCGCACCATCATGCCGGCGGGCACGCCGGCACCTTGCAGCGCGGCAGCCGCAGCGTCCGGCGCCATCGTCCGTGCCCAGCCTTCCGCCGCCGCGCGATCCGCACCGCCGGCGAGGGTGGCGAGCGCCGCCCGGTCGGCCGCGCCGCGCAGGGTAAGGACGCACCATTCGTCCTCCCCCGCGCACGGCAGCAGCCAGTTTTCGGCCGGCTCGCCCTTCTCCACCGGCACGCCCGCACCTTCCGCCGCGCGGCGCGCGATGTCGGCCGCCATATGCCCAAGCATCACTTCCGCCTGGCTCACGCTGGCGGTGCCGCCCTTGCCCGTTCGCATCCGGCGGATCAGCAGCGACAGCGCGCCCAGCGTGCCGATCCGCGCGGCGACATGGTCGGGGTACACCGTCACCGTATCGCAGAATGCGTCGGGATCGTCGGGATAGACCCATTGCCGCGACAGCCCGGCGGAGGCGCGCACCAGCGGGCCATAGCCCAGCCTGCGGGACCAAGGCCCGGTCGGCCCGAAGGCCGAGCTGTCCACCGTGATCAGCCGCGGATTGACGGCGCTGAGCGCGTCCTCGTCAAAGCCCAGGCTCGCCAGCGTCCCCGGCTTGAAGTTCGACAGCAGCACGTCCGCCTGCCGCACCAGATCAAGGAACAGCTGCTTGCCCCGATCCGCGCGCAGGTCGATCGACAGGCCGCGCTTGTTGCGGTGCCCCGCCGCAAAGGTCAGGCTGACCGGCGCGTCGTCCAGCGACTGGCGCTGCCCGTCCGGGAAGGCGCCATTCTCCACCTTCACCACGTCCGCGCCGAGATCCGCGAACAGGCGGCCGGTTTCGCCGCCCACCACGATCACGCCCATGTCGAGCACGCGAATGCCGGCGAGCGGGTAATCGGCAGCGGGCGGCGTATCGAATGACGGCCGCTCCCCGGCGAAGCGCGCATCGCCACCGGCAGCCGGCGCTGGCCCGCGCAGCCCCGCCCGGGCGCCGTCGATCTCGATCGTGCCGTTCGGAAAGGGCAGGCTGCGGCCAGGCGCGATTTCCACCGGCACGAAGGCGCGGCGCGCAGTCATCTGCGCCGTCCGGACGGCTTCACCGGCGTCGAGCACGGCAGCCGCCGGTATGCCGCGCCGCGCGGCTTCCTCCTCGATCGCGCTACGCTCCTTGTCGGCGAGGAAGCGCGTGATCGCCGGCAGCAGGTCGGGCGAGGTCATGCGCGTCATCAGCCGGTCCCATTCCGGCCCGGCGAACGCTTCCGGCTCCCCCATCCACTGGTGCATCGCGCGCCATTGCCGCGGCGCCAAGATGCACAGGCGAACAAAGCCGTCGGCGCAGGGCAGGATGGGATAGCGGTGCCGCTCGTCCGTCCGGCTGCGCGGCATCTTCCACAATGGCACGCCGGATTGCGCGCTGCCCGACAGGCCGAAACCAGGATCAAGCGCCTGCATCCCCGCCTCCAGCAGCGATACGTTCACCCGCTCGCCCTCGCGCGTCCGCAGCCGGCGGATGAAGGCGGCCAGCGCCGCGACGGCGATCTGCGGCCCCGCCGTTTCCAGCGCCAGCTGTCCGGGCGGCAGCAGGGGTGGCCGTCCCGGCAGACCGGATCGTGACAATCCGCCGGTCAGCGCATGCAGCACCGCATCACTCGCCTGCCAGTCGCGCCAAGGCCCTTTGGTGCCAAGATCGCTGATTGACACATGGATCAGCATGGGCGCAGCCGCACGCAGCGCCGCATTATCAAGCCCCTTAAGGCCCGCTTCAAGCAGGATGTCCGCCTCGCGTGCCAGTGCCAGCAGGCGGTCGTGATCATCCGGCAGATCGATCGTGGTTGCCCTCTTGCCAAGATTGGCGGCAACGAACGACAGGCTGACGCCGGATACGGTTGCGCCGGCCGTGCGATCCGCTCCGCCGCCGCTCGGCTCGATTCGGATCACGTCCGCGCCAAGCTCGCCCAGCAGCCGCCCTACCGCGCCGAGCACGCCCGGCACGGCGTCGATCACGCGAACGCCCGAAAGCGGCAGGTCCGTCATAATGGCCAGGCCAACTCCCGCCGCGCCGCGCTTTCGCGATAGAAGTCGAAGAACGCCGCCTCGTCGCCGCCGGTTTCGGCCACTTCGTCATGCTGTGCGATAAGCGCGATGGCCAGCGTGCCCCAGATCCCGTCCAGCGCATCCAGCATCTCGCCTTCATGCGTGACCGGCGCGTCCTCGCCCAGCAGCCGGCGCATGTCGCGGATGTCCGCCAGCCGCCATGCCGCCGCCTTTTCCGCCTCCTGCGCGCCGAGCAGCGCGAGCAGCGCGGCCACCGTCAGCGTCGATCCGGCAAAGGCATCCACCGCGCCCATCTTCTCGCCCGCGCCCGCCGCGGCGATCCCAGCGCCGATCAGCACTTGGGCGAGATCGCTCGACGGCATCACCGGCACCGGATCATAATGCCGTCCGCCCAGTTGCGCGGCGATGATCGCGTCCTGCCGCCGCGCCGTATACCAGCCGGATACCGCCAGCACCGGATCCTGCCGCCCGCCGTCGACGAATTCGCGAAAGGCGGAAATCCAGATCGCGATCCCCTTCACCGATGCGAACAGCGACCACCAGCGCATCGCCGCGGGATCAACCGTCAGCCCGCTCGCGCGCTCCCACGCGGCGATTGCCTCGTCGCGGGGCAGCATGCCGCAGGACATGCCCGGCGAGAAATGATCCCAGATCGGATCCAGCGCCCAGCCGAGATCCTCCAGCGGATCGCCCATATGCGCCATTTCCCAATCGAACATCGCCAGCATCTTGCCCGCGCCGTCGTGCATCACATTGCCTGATCGGTAATCGCCATGGACGATACCCACGCGCTGTGCCGGTGGCGGCGGTTTGGCGCGCAGCCAGCGGATCGCCGCGCGCGCGATCGGCTGCGGCGACAGCGCATCCTCCTCGATCACGCCTTCCCAGTAATCGAGCGCGATGCGCCAGCATTCGTCCGCCCGGGGCGCCGCCACATGCTGCGCCAGCGGCGATCCTTCCGCATCATGCGCAGCAAGCCGGCCGAGCGCGCCGAAGAACTCCTCCCCCAAGGTGCGGCAATGCGCACCGAACGGATCGCGTGCGAAGCTGCCGGCGACCTCGCCGCCCTCGATCCGCTCCATGATGAAGAACGGCCGGCCAAGCTCCGCGCCCTCCCGCTCCAGCGCCACGGCGCGCGGCACCGGCACCACGCCGGCCGCGCTCTGATAGGCGCGAAACTCGGTTTCGCTTTCCGTGTCGATCAGGCCCTTGGCCGGCTCGCGACGGAGGATCAGCCGGTGCAGCCGCTCGCCGTCATGCGCATCGAAGCGATAGGTTTCGCGGCTCGCCCCGCCCGGGATCCGCGCCAGTGACTCCACGCGCACCGCCCGCTGCCACAGCCGGCCGAGATAGGCCTCGATCTCCGCGCCGGTCAGCGCCGCTGCCCCGCTCATGCCGCGTCCAGCATCCCCTTGAAGCCCGATGGCGCATGCGGCCCGATCACCAGCTGCTCCAGCACGCCCTTGCCGCGGCGCACCTTGCCATCGGGGCCGGTCATGGTGACGGCGGCGACGGCCTGGATGTGCAGGTGATGCGGCTGCATCACGTCGAGTTCGGCGGGCACGAAATCCTCGCGCTCCACCACCACGCCCTCGCCCTGGTGCCGACCGTGGCCCCATTTCGGATGGGTATAGCCAAGCCCAAGCATCATAAACGTCTGGCCAAGGTCGAATTCGACCTTCGTCTCGGCGCCGGCCTCGTCCTTCAGCGTCACGGTTGCGCCCTGCGCGTGGCGCGATCCCTGTTTCCACTGGATCTCGTAATCGGACTCGAAATGGGTCTCGTCCGCGATCCCGCCACCCAGCGGCTTCCACGCCGCCCGCCGGTTCCAGAAGCGGCCATGCTCGTCATCGTTGGTGTGGAAGTAGAAGTCGCCGTCCTCCATCGCCGTCGGGCTCCACAGCCAGAAGAATTGCGGCATGATCGGCGGGCTTGCCGGCTGCGCATCCGGCGCGCCGATCGGGCGCACGCCCCAGGATCGGTCGCGCGTGCCCAGCCAGTCCTTCACCTCGGTGCGCACGCCATCCACCTCGATCCAGCCCTGATAGCTGCCGTTCTGCGTCATGCGCGTCACGTCCATCAGCACGCGCGGCCCGTTGCGGCGGGTGAAGCGCGGCTCCTCCAGCGGAAAGGCGCGGCCGGTATAGGTCAGCTCCGCGCGGATGCCGTGTTCGGGCGCATCAACCGTGAGCTTCACCGATTTCAGCGGCTCCAGCACCTCCACCGCGATGCCGCCCACCTGCGTGTCCATCCGCTCCATGCCAAGGTCGCGGCTGGCGTGGATGTTGACCTGCTTGCCGTCCTTCAGCCAGCAGAAGCTCGCATCGATGATGTTGATATGCGGATAGATGCCCATCGCCGCGGCAAAGAAGCCGTCCTCATCCGCACCGGGCGCATAGCCGTTGAAGAAGAAGCGATCGTAGAAGTTGCGGTCGGTGCCCGCATAGGCGACCGGCTCAGCCGTCTGGTGGATCGGATATTCGTCGCCCTTGGTCAGCACCATGCCCGCTCTCCGCTCTGCTGCGCCGGTTTACCGGTCTGAAAGGGGAGGTGGACCGGCGGCAGGGCCGCTGTCAACGCCAAGATAACAGAAGTTACGTAGGCAGCGATGGCAAGCCTGTTATTACCCCAACCGTTCGTCCTCAGCCTGTCGAAGGACGTGCGTCAGGCGCCGCGCTGCTTGAAACGTGCTTCGACAGGCTCAGCACGAACGGTGTGAGGGTTCCTTACTGCCCAGTCTCACTCCACCCCGGCCAGCGGCGCGAACCGCGCCACCTGCTTCCCGATCAGCCGCAATTGCTCCACCACGGCAGGATCGCTCGCGCCGCCCTCGTCATCGAATTTCGTGACGGCGCTGTTGATCGCGGCCGCGAACGGCGTCGGCCAGCCGCGCAGCGCGTGCACGATGGAGCGCAGCGCGGCGATGGTGGAGCCTGTCGCCTGCCAGCCATAGGCCGTGGCGATCAGGCCGACCGGCATGTCCGCCAGATAGGTCCGCTCGGGATCGCGCGCCGTTTCCTCCAGCAGGTCCAGCGCATTCTTCACCACGCCGGAAATGCTGCCGTGATAGCCGGGCGACGCGATGATCAGCGCCGAGGCACCGCGCACCGCCTCGACAAAGTCCCGCTCCTCCGCCGTGCGCTCGATCGCCTTGGGGTTGTAGAGCGGCAGCTTCGCCATGTCCTCGCCGCCGAACAGCCGGGTGCGAAAACCCTGCTCCTCCGCCGCATCAAGCGCGATTCGCAGCGCGCGTTCGGTCGAGGAGACCGCGCCGATGGTGCCGCCGATCCCCACCACCAGAGGCCGCTGATCTGATTGAAGTGCTTCCGCTTCGCCGCTCATGGTCCTATTCCCTCGCACGATGCGCATCCTTGCGGCAACTGTCTTAGTAAAGTAACACGCGATGGCTGACCGCCGGAACGACGATATGCGCCCCGATCCCTTTGACAGCGGCCGTATCCGCTATCACCATTCGCCGGGAGAGCCGCGCCCGGCCATGCCCGGCTTCGATGCCTGGCAGGATGAAGCGCCGCCGCCGCCCGATCCTGATTCCGGCCTTGCCCCGGCGCGCCGACTGCCGCGCATCTCCATGCGCTGGATCATGCGCGGGCTGGGCGCCGTCCTTGTCCTGCTGGTGCTGGCGATCGCCTGGCTCGCGATCACCGCGCCGCTCTCGCAATCGCTCAAGCCGCCGACGCCGCCCTCGATCACGCTGACCGCGGCGGACGGTACGCCGATCGCCCGGCGCGGCGCGATCATTGCCGAGCCGGTGGATGCGGCAAAAATGCCTGCCCATGTGCGGGAAGCTTTTCTCGCCATCGAGGACCGGCGGTTCTACTCGCACTGGGGCATCGATCCGCGCGGTATCGCCCGCGCCGCCTGGGCGAATCTCGGCTCCGGCGGCGTGCGCCAGGGCGGCAGCACGATCACGCAGCAGCTCGCCAAGAACGCCTTTCTCGATTCGGATCGCACCGCCGCGCGCAAGATCCGCGAAGTCATGATCGCCTTCTGGCTGGAGGCGTGGCTCAGCAAGGATGAGATCCTCTCGCGCTACCTGTCGAACGTCTATTTCGGCGACAACGTCTATGGCCTGCGCGCCGCCTCGAAACATTATTTCGGTCGTTCGCCGGAAAAGATGAACATCGGTCAGGCGGCCATGCTCGCCGGCCTGGTCAAGGCGCCCTCACGCCTCGCGCCGACCAGCAATCTAAAGGGCGCGCGCGAACGCCAGGCCGTGGTGGTCGGCGCGATGGTCGATGCCGGCTTCCTGACCAAGGCGCAGGCGGAGGACGTGCAGCCGCAGCGCGTGCTCGCCAGCCGGCCGCAGCAATTGCCAACCGGCACCTATTTCGCGGACTGGATCCTGCCCGAAGCGCGCGATCAGGCCGGCGAAGTGAAGACGGAGGCCACCGTTCGCACCACGCTGGATCGCGGGCTTCAGCGCTCGGCGGAGCGGGTCATCCGCCAGGCCGGCCTGCGTCAGGCGCAAGCCGCGCTGGTCGCCATGACGCGCGACGGCAAGGTCGTGGCGATGGTCGGCGGGCGCGATTACAAGAAAAGCGCCTTCAATCGCGCCACGCAGGCGCGCCGCCAGCCGGGATCGACGTTCAAGCTCTTCGTCTATCTCGCCGCGCTGCGCGCCGGCATGTCACCCGACACGATGGTCGACGATTCTCCCGTTGAGATCGCCGGGTGGAAGCCGAAGAACGACGACAATCGCTATCTGGGTGAAATCACGCTGCGCCGCGCGTTCCAGCGATCCTCCAACGTGGTCGCCGCACGGCTGACGCAGGAGGTCGGCGTGCGCAACGTCATTCGCGCCGCGCGCGATCTCGGCATCTCGACGCCCATCGCGAACGAGGCCACGATCGGTCTTGGCACGTCGGAAGTATCCCTGCTGGAGCTGACCGCGGCCTTCGCCGGTGTGGCGGAGGGCCGCTATCCGGTACAGCCGCACGGCCTGCCCGATGTGCGCGACAAGAGCTGGTACAGCTCCCTCACCGGTGGCCAGAAGACGCTGCCCGATCGCATCCATGATGACATGCTGACGCTGCTCGCGGCCTCTGTACGTGGCACCGGCCGGGCGGCGGCGCTGTCGGTGGATGCCTATGGCAAGACGGGCACGTCGCAATCGGGCCGCGACGCCTGGTTCATCGGCTTTGCCGGCGATCTGGTGGTCGGCGTCTGGGTCGGCAATGACGACAACACGCCCAATCCGGGCCTGCACGGCGGCGGCATACCGGCGCAGATCTGGCGCAATTTCATGACGGACGCGCTGGATCTCGCCCCCGTCGTAAAGGCGCCCGTCGTGGAAGATGTCGATCCCGAGGCCGGGCTGATCGGCATGGTGGAAAACGAAATCGCGCCCGCCGCCGAACGGCTGGACGCGCTCGGCATGGATCTGGAGATCGGCCCCGACGGCTCCGTCACCGTCTCCCGCCCCGAAGCCCCGCCACCGCCGCCACGCCGGCGCGAGGAGCTCGAACCGGAAGAGATCGAGCCGCAAGGCTTCTAGAGTCCGATCCAGGCTCCCGGAAGCACCTCCCCGGCGGAGGCCGGGGGCCAGGCGGGAAAGCGTTGGAAACAGCCGGTGTGCCTGCCAGCTTGGTCGCGCAACTGCGCCCCGGCCTTCGCCGGGGAGGCGGATCAATCGGGGTGGATCAAACCTCGCGGACGGCGAAGCCTGGGCTCAGGCGAGAAGATAGCCCCTCTCACGCAGGAGCGGGTCCAAGCGGCCCCAGCCTTCGCGGAACCGCTGCAACCCACATCGTCATGCCGGCTTGTCCCGAGCGACGACGTTGGCGGCGTCGAGGGACGTGCTTAGCGTATCGAGATACGTGCCCGGAACACACGCCCGTCGACACACCTCACACCAGCCGGATCAAGCCGGCTGGGCAAGGGGCGGACAACGCGTCCGCCCCGCGCAGCACCTCCCCGCCGGGACGATTATTCCGCCGCCTCCATCGCCGGCGCGTCGGATAGCGGATGGGTCAGCCGGTCGAGCATCTCGCGCGGCACGATCTGCCAGAAGCTGCCCGAGGCGCGCTCCCAATCGTCCAGGATCCCGCGCGCCCATTTGGAATCGGTCGCCTCGACATGGCGCTCGATCAGGTCGCGCAGCACGCCTTCCCAATGCGCCGCCGCCAACCGCTGCCAGGTGATGTTCTCCGGATTGGCGCGGCGGGCGAAGCTGTTGTCGTGATCATA
Organism: Sphingomonas sp. OV641; assembly: GCF_900109205.1. NCBI lineage: Bacteria > Pseudomonadati > Pseudomonadota > Alphaproteobacteria > Sphingomonadales > Sphingomonadaceae > Sphingomonas > Sphingomonas sp. OV641. Next base: position 260,429 of record NZ_FNZB01000002.1, read on the forward strand.
GACGAACGCCATGCCGCCCGTCATGCCGGCACCGAAATTCTGCCCCACGGCGCCCAGCACCACCGCGACGCCGCCGGTCATATATTCGCAGCCGTTCGCGCCGCAGCCCTCGACCACCACCGTCGCGCCCGAATTGCGCACCGCGAACCGCTCGCCCGCTTGCCCCGCCGCGAACAGCGCGCCAGCGGTCGCGCCATACAGCACGGTGTTGCCGACGATCGTATTCTCCTGGCTGCGCAGCGGAGACGATACCGCCGGCCGCACGACGATCATGCCGCCGGACAGGCCCTTGCCGACATAGTCATTGGCGTCGCCGAACACCTCCAGCGTGATCCCCTTGCACAGGAACGCGCCCAGGCTCTGCCCGGCCGAGCCACGCAGGCGGATCGTCACATGGTGATCGTTGAGCGCGGTCATCCCGAACGTCCGGGTGATCTCGCTCGACAGCCGTGTGCCGACCGCACGGTGCGTGTTGCGCACCGAATAGGTGAGCTGCATCTTCTCGCGCCGCGAAAAGACCGCGCCGGCGTCCTTGATGATCTGCGCGTCGAGGCTGTCGGGCACTTCGTTGCGGAAGGTGTTCAGCGAAAAGCGCCGCTCCGCATCCGTCGCGTCGACCTTGGCAAGGATCGGGTTCAGGTCGAGGTCGTCCAGATGCTCGGCGCCGCGGCTCACCTGGCGCAGCAGCTCGGTGCGTCCGATCACGTCGTCCAGGCTGCGCACGCCCAGCCGCGCCAGGATGTCGCGCACTTCCTCGGCGATGAAGGTCATCAGGTTGATGACCTTTTCGGGCGTGCCGACGAACTTCTCGCGCAGCCGCGGATCCTGCGTGCATACGCCCACCGGGCAGGTGTTCGAATGGCACTGGCGCACCATGATGCACCCCATGGCGACGAGGCTGAGCGTCCCGATGCCGAATTCCTCCGCGCCCAGGATCGCCGCGATCACGATGTCGCGCCCAACGCGCAGGCCGCCATCGGTGCGCAGCTTGATCCGCCCGCGCAGCCCGTTCAGCGTCAGTACCTGGTTGACCTCGGAAAGGCCCATCTCCCACGGCGTGCCGGCATATTTGATGCTGGTCTGCGGGGAAGCGCCGGTGCCGCCGACATGCCCGGAAACGAGGATCACATCGGCGTGGGCCTTCGCCACGCCCGCCGCGACGGTGCCGATGCCCGCCGAGGAGACGAGCTTCACGCAAACCCGCGCGCGCGGGTTGATCTGCTTCAGATCGTAGATCAGCTGCGCCAGATCCTCGATCGAATAGATGTCGTGGTGCGGCGGCGGGGAGATCAGCGTCACGCCCGGCGTCGCATGGCGCAGCTTGGCGATGAACTCGGTCACCTTGAAGCCGGGCAGCTGCCCCCCCTCGCCGGGCTTGGCGCCCTGCGCGACCTTGATCTCGATCTCCTCGCAGGCGTTGAGATATTCCGCCGTCACGCCGAAGCGGCCGCTCGCGATCTGCTTGATCACCGAATTGGCATTGTCGCCGTTTTCGTACGGCTGATACCGGCTCTTGTCCTCGCCGCCCTCGCCGGAAACGGCCTTGGCGCCGATCCGGTTCATCGCGATCGCCAGCGTCTCGTGTGCTTCCGGGGATAGCGCGCCCAGGCTCATGCCCGGCGTCACGAAGCGCTTGCGAATTTCGGTGATCGGCTCGACCTGGTCGATCGGCACGCCTTCCGCCGGGAAGTTGAACTGCAGCAGATCGCGCAGGTAGATCGGCGGCAGATCGCCGACCCCGCGCGCGAACTGCAGATAGGTCGAATAGCTGTCCGTCGCGACCGAGGTCTGCAGAAGGTGCATCAGCTGCGCCGAATAGGCATGCGCCTCCCCGGTGTGCCGCTGGCGATAGAAGCCGCCGATCGGCAGGTTCACCACCGTCTCGTCAAACGCTGCGTCGTGGCGATCCTTGGCGTTGATGTGCAAGGAGGCATAGCCCTCGCCCGAGATCTTGGCCGGCATGCCCGGGAAGAAATCGTTCACCAGCGCGCGGGAAAGCCCGACCGCCTCGAAATTATAGCCGCCGCGATAGGAGGAGATCACCGCGATCCCCATCTTCGACATGATCTTCAGCAGCCCTTCCTCGACTGCCTTGCGATGCCGCTTCAGGCATTCGTCGAGCGGCAGGTCGCCGAACAGCCCGCGCGCCTGGCGATCCACGATCGCCGCTTCGGCGAGGTAAGCGTTCACCGTCGTCGCGCCCACGCCGACCAGCACAGCGTAATAATGCGTGTCGAGGCACTCGGCCGTGCGCACGTTCACCGAGGCGTAGGAGCGCAGGCCCCGCCGCACGAGATGCGTGTGCACCGCCGCCGCCGCGAGCACCCCTGGGATCGCGATCCGCTCCGGCCCGACATATTCGTCGGTCAGGAAGATCTCGCTCTTGCCCTGGCGCACCGCCTGTTCGGCCTCGTTGCGGATGCGCTGGATCGCGGCGCGCAGCTTGTCCGCCCCGCCGCTTGCCTCGAACGTGCAGTCGATTTCCGCCGCCGCACTGCCGAAATAGGTCTTCAGCCGCGCCCAGTCGGTGGAGGTCAGCACCGGCGAATCGAGCACCAGCACGCGCTCGCGCCGATCCTCGGTGTCGAGGATGTTGGCGAGGTTCCCGAACCGCGTCTTGAGGCTCATCACATAGCGCTCGCGCAGCGGGTCGATCGGCGGGTTCGTCACCTGGCTGAAATTCTGCCGAAAGAACTGGCTGATGAGCCGCGGCTTGTCCGAGATGACGGCCAGCGGCGTATCGTCACCCATCGATCCGATCGCTTCCTTGGCGGTCTCCACCATCGGCGCGAGGATCAGCTCCATATCCTCCAGCGTCTGCCCGGCCGCCACCTGGCGACGCGCCAGCTCGGCGCGATCGAAGCGCGGCACGCCCGCGGCGGGCGCCGGTGGCAGATCGTCGATGGTCGCGAAATTGCCGATCATCCCGGCATAGTCCGCCTCGGTTGCGATCCGGTCCTTGATGGCGCGATCGTCGTAGACCTTGCCCTCGGCCAGATCGACCGCGATCATCTGCCCCGGCCCCAGCCGGCCCTTGGCGATGATGGTCGATTCCGGCACCACTACCATGCCGCTTTCGGAACCGACGATCAGCAGGCCGTCCGCCGTCTGGGTATAGCGCAGCGGGCGGAGCGCGTTACGGTCCATGCCCGCCACGGCCCAGCGGCCGTCGGTCATCGCCAGCGCGGCCGGGCCGTCCCACGGCTCCATCACCGAGGCGAGATACTGGTACATCGCGGCATGCGCCGGCGGCATGTCGTCGGCCACGTCGCTCTGCCATGCTTCGGGCACCAGCATCAGCTTGGCGGTCGGCGCATCGCGTCCCGAACGGCAGATCGCCTCGAAGGTCGCGTCGAGCGCCGCGGTATCCGAAGCGCCCGCCGGAATCACCGGCTTGATGTCCTCCGAATGCTCGCCGAACGCGATGCTCGCCATGCGGATCTCGTGACTGAGCATCCAGTTCTTGTTGCCGCGGATCGTGTTGATCTCGCCGTTATGCGCCAGGCACCGGAACGGCTGCGCGAGCCACCATTGCGGAAAGGTGTTGGTGGAATAACGCTGGTGAAAGATCGCGACGCGGCTCTCGAAGCGCTTGTCGGTCAGGTCCGGGTAGAAGACCGACAGACTCTCGGCCAGGAACAGCCCCTTGTAGATGATCGAGCGGCAGCTGAGCGAACAGATGTAGAAGCCCTGGATCTGCGCCGCGATCACGCGCTTCTCGATCCGCCGGCGGACGAGATACAGGTTCTTTTCGAATTCGGCCGCATCGACCTCGTCAGGCATCGGCCCGGCGATCATGATCTGTTCGATCTCGGGACGGGTCGCCTGCGCCTTCATGCCGATCACCGACACGTCGACGGGCACCTGACGCCAGCCATAGATGGTATAGCCCGCCTCGATGATCGCACTTTCCACGATCGTGCGGCACGTCTCCTGCGCGGCCAGATCGGTGCGCGGCAGGAACACCATGCCCACCGCCAGCCGGTTGGGCCGCACCTTGTGCCCGCTCATCGCGATCGCATCGTCGAAGAAGCGTACCGGCAGGTCGACATGCAGCCCCGCGCCGTCGCCCGTCTTGCCGTCCGCATCCACCGCGCCGCGATGCCACACCGCCTTCAGCGCATCGATCGCCGACTGAACGACACGGCGCGAGGGCTTGCCATCGGTCGCCGCCACCAGACCCACGCCGCAGGCATCACCCTCGAACTCGGGACGGTACATGCCGTGGGTGGCGAGATATTCGCGTTGATCCATCACGCGGCCTCCTTCGCGGGCTGCGCCGCGACCTTGCTCTTGAGATATTTGTGCATCGTCGATGCCACATCGCGGCCGTCGCGGATCGCCCAGACGACCAGGCTCGCCCCGCGCACGATGTCGCCCGCGGCGAACACGCCGTCGAGGCTCGTCATCAGCGTCTTGTTGTCGACCAGCACCGTGCCCCAGCGCGTGACGCCCAGTTCCGGCGCATCCCACAGGTGCGGCAGTTCCTCCGCGTCGAAGCCCAACGCCTTGATTACCATGTCCGCCGGCATGTCGATCGGGCCGCCCGGGTCGACTTCCGGCGCGCGCCGGCCACTCGCGTCGGGCGCGCCCAGCCGCATCCGGTTGGCGCGGACGCCGGATACCGTCTCGTCGCCGACGAATGAATGCGGCGCGGAAAGCCACACGAATTCCGCGCCTTCTTCCTCCGCATGGGCGACTTCGCGTTGCGAACCCGGCATGTTAGCGCGGTCGCGGCGATACAGGCAGCGCACGCTCTTCGCACCTTGGCGAATGGCGGTGCGCACGCAATCCATGGCCGTGTCGCCGCCGCCGATCACCACCACATTCTTGCCGTCCGCATCCAGGCTGCCATCATCGAACGCCGCCACCGCATCGCCGAAGCTCTTGCGGTTGGACGCGGTGAGGTAATCCAGCGCGGCGATCACCCCGCCCGCCGCATTGCCCGGCACGTCGATCTCGCGCGCCTTGTAGACGCCGGTGGCGATCAGGATCGCATCGTGGCGCTGGCGCAGGTCGTTGAACCCCGCATCCTCGCCAACGGAAAAGCCTTCATGGAAGACGATGCCGCCCGCCTTCAGCCGCTCGACCCGCCGCATCACGACGGGCTTCTCCAGCTTGAAACCGGGAATGCCGTAGGTCAGCAGCCCGCCCGCCCGGTCGTGCCGGTCATAGACGTGCACCTCATATCCGTTGGCGCGCAGATATTCCGCCGCGGTCAGACCGGCCGGCCCGGCGCCGATCACGCCCACCGATTGGCCCCGCGCCGGCCCGGGCACCAGCGGCTCCACCCAGCCTTCTTCCCAGGCCGTGTCGGTGATGAACTTCTCGACCGAGCCGATCGTCACGGCGCCATGGCCGCTGAACTCGATCACGCAATTACCCTCGCAAAGCCGGTCCTGCGGGCAGATGCGGCCGCAGATCTCCGGCATGGTCGACGTTGCGTTGCTCAGCTCATAAGCCTCGCGCAGCCGCCCCTCGGCGGTCAGTCGCAGCCAGTCCGGGATGTGATTGTGGAGCGGGCAATGGACGGTGCAATAAGGCACGCCGCATTGCGAACAGCGCCCGGCCTGCTCCTCCGCCCGAACCACGGCGTAGCGGTCGGCGATCTCACGAAAATCTTCCGCTCGCGCCTCGGCCGACCGTTTGTCCGGATAGGACTGCGGGGTCGCGACGAATCGAAGCATGGTATCAGCAGCCATAAGCCCTCCGCCGACGTGGGTCTCACATCGCCGAAACACCATCAAGTCAGTACTGCTTACCTATTTGCAGCTTCACCCCGCCTTTTCGTCACTTGACCGCTACAAACACCAATAAAGAAGGTAACACCCCGGACCTATCGTGCGGAAAGCATCATCAACGCCGCCGCCCCGGCAATAATGCGATACCAGGCGAAGGGTGCGAAGCCATGTTTGGTCACCACCGCCATGAACGCCTTCACCACGGCGAGCGCGACAATGAACGAGACGAACGCGCCAACCCCGATCAGCTGCAGGTCGTTGGCGGTGATCGCGTCGCGATGCTTGACGAGTTGAAGCACTGTCGCGCCGGTCAGCGTCGGCAGTGCGAGGAAGAAGGAAAATTCGGCGGCGGTGCGCCGGTCGATGCCGAAAGCCATCGCGCCCATGATCGTCGCGCCGGAACGGCTGACGCCGGGTATCATCGCGATACACTGCACCAGGCCGATCTTCGCCGACTGCGCCGTGGATACCCCGGAAATGCCGCCAACCACGCTGGTTTTCGCCAGCCTCTCCACAACCAGGATCGCCACGCCACCGATGATCAGCGCCCAGGCGACCACCACCGCATTCTCCAGCAATGCCTCGATCTGGTCGTTGAACGCGAGGCCCAGCGCCACTGCGGGAACGAACGCGATCAGCAGGTTCCGCACGAAGGCAACCGAGTTCGGCTCACCGCGGAACAGCCCGGTCAGCACCGCCATGAACGTGCGCCAGTACAGCACTACGATGGCCAGGATCGCGCCCGGCTGGATGGCGATGTTGAACACCGCCCAGCGCTGCGGATCATAGCCCAGCAGCTCGGTCGCCAGCACGAGGTGGCCGGTGGAGGACACCGGCAGGAATTCGGTGACCCCCTCGACGATGCCGAGGATGATCGCGGTCAGCAGGTCGGACATGACAGCCTTTCAGGTTGCCCGCCGCCGCGGGCCGATGCGCGGAACGGTGATGCGGGGATCAGGCGGCGGTCGGCCGTGCGAAGCGGCCGGCGCGCTGGTATCGCACCAGCCAGCCCGGCGCGATCGCGGCGAGCGGCGTCGGCGTGATGCCCAGCGCCTCCAGCCCGTCCGCGCCCGGCGCCACCACCGTATCCTTCTGCAACAGCCTCCACTGATCGCGCGAGATCGGCGCGCCCGGCAGCGCGGCGAGCAGCCCGCCCAGTGCATCGGGCAGCGCCACCAGCGACGGCGCGCGGCCGATCTGGCGCGCGATCCACTGCTGCAGCTCCATCATGGTCAGCACGTCCGGCCCGCCCAGCTCGAACGTCCGCCCGCCAAAGCGGGCCGGGTCACGCAGCGCCGCCGCCACCGCATCGCCGACGTCGCCGGCGAAAACCGGCTGGAAACGGGTGTTCGGCTTCAGCACCGGCACCACCGGCAGCCGGGCGATCAGCCCTGCGAACATGTTGATGAACTTGTCCTCGCGGCCGAACACGGTGGAGGGGCGCAGGATGGTGGCGGCGGGGAACGCCTCGCGCACCGCCGCCTCGCCCGCGCCCTTGGTCCGCGCATATTGCGCCTCGGCATTGGCATCTGCCCCGATCGCGGAGACATGGACCAGCGCGCCCACGCCGGCGCGACGCGCCGCTTCGGCCAGCGCCCGCGGGCCCGCCACATGGATGCGGTCCAGATCGCCGGTGAAGCTGCCGACCAGGTTCACCACGCCATCGGCGCCCGCGATCGCCCGCTCGATCGTCTCGGGCCGGGCGATGTCGGCCGCGACGAACTGGGTCTGCCCCAGCCCGCCCAGCGGCTTCAGATACCAGGCCTCGCGGGGATCGCGCTGCGCAATGCGAACGCGCGCGCCCGTGGCGAGCAGCGCCTGTGCGACATAACGGCCCAGAAAACCGCCACCCCCGATCAGCGTGAACAGCCTGTCTCTCATGTAACGCTCCGCCGGGGAAAATTTCGCCCCGCCCCTAGCCGTGCAAAGTGCCTGTTGACAAGGCCGGCACCGACACCCTAGAGGCGCCGGCCTACCCCGTGCCCAGATGGCGGAATTGGTAGACGCACCAGCTTCAGGTGCTGGCGCTCGCAAGGGCGTGGAGGTTCGAGTCCTCTTCTGGGCACCATTTACCTGCGCGCAGGTGGCCGCAGCAGTGCTGCATATTACTGATTTGCAAAGAGAAATGCCCGCAGACCGTTCGGCGCGGTCCGCAGGCATTTGGGGCAAATCGGGGGCCTGTTGGGGCTCGTTTGGGGGCCCGCTTTGGGGCCCCTAGATCACGCGCCCGCCGCGGCGCGGAGCGTGTCCAGATGGTCGCTCCACCACTGCATCATCTCGACGCGAGTCTTCCAGTAGCTCGCACGGTTGTAGGTCGCCCGAACCGCGTTCTGATCCTGGTGCGCGAGCGCGCTCTCGATGACGTCGGGCGACCACCGCTCGCTCTCGTTCAGCAGCGAGCTGGCGGTCGAGCGGAAGCCGTGCGCGGTCATCACGCCCTGGTAGCCCAACCGCCGCAGCGCCTGGTTCACCGTGTTCTCAGAGATCGGCCTCGTCCGCGAGTGGAACGCCGGGAACACGTAGTCGGCGATGCCCGAGATCGGCCGCATCGACTCGATGATCGCGATTGCCTGTCGTGACAGCGGCACCTCGTGCGACCGGCGCATCTTCGTCCGTTCCGCTGGGATCACCCACTTAGCGCGGCCCAGGTCGAGCTCGCGCCAGCGCATGGCGCGGATCTCGCCAGGGCGCTGGAACAGGTGCGGGGAGAGCTTGAGCGCGCCGATCGTTGATGGGTAGCCGCGACAGCGTCGCGGCGGGTTGATGCGGCTCACCGCGCCCTTCCGAAAATCACTCCCGTTACGCGCAGCAGCGCGCCGCCCTCGGTCGCGGATGCGCACTCAGCAACGCCCCGCCTCACCCGAGCCGCGCCAGCGCCTCGCCTGCGCGGATCGCCTGACCTTCCGACAGCCCCGGCGCCAGCGGCACGCCAGCGGGCAGAAAGACGATGATCGTCGATCCGTGCTCGAACCAGCCCATCTCCTCGCCCTTCGCCAGCGGCGCCGCGCAGCGGACGCGCGCCGGGCCGAGATCGCGCACCGTCCGTACCGTGTCGAGAAAGGTGAGGCGGATGCTCGCGACCAGGATCGCCGCCACCGGCACCAGCAGCAGCGGCGTGCCGTTTGCCAATCGCGCTTCGATCACCGCGCGCTCGTTGCGACAGAACAGCCGCTCGACGCGCTTCAAGGCGATCGGATTCACGTTCCAGCAGTCACCCGATAGGTAGGTGACTCCCTCCACCACCAGATCGTGCGGCGCGTGGAAGCGGTGATACATGCCCGCCGTCAGCCTCAGCGTCACGAAACTGCCGTCGCGATACCGTTCGGCCAGCACCGGATCGGGCACCAGATCGGCAAGCCGATAGGGGAAGCCCTTCACCTGATGCACCCGACCTGCCACCACGCGGCCATGCGCGCCGACGATCGCGTCGCAGGGGCTGGCGATGACATCGGGGTCGGGGTCGAACAGCCGCGCGCCGGGGCGAAGCGCGCGGGTGAAGCCGTCGCGCAGGGTGGCAAAGCGCGTCGTTGCCGCATCCGACAGATCCACCTGCCCGAACCATCGCCACAAAGCGATCGCCGGCGCGCGCACCACCGGGTGCCGCACGCGCGCGATTCGCCCGACGACGCGCGTCGCCAGCCGCCGCGGCAGCCGGTTGGTGAGCAGGAAGTTCACGTCTTCCTGCATCAGGACGCGCATCAGGCCGCGCGGGCCGGATGTTCCTGTCACGGCCGTGTCACCGCAATAAGCTCACAGGGGGCATGGCTTCGTTTCTCCTGTCGATTGCCGCGGCCGGTGCCGGCCTTGCCGCTGCTACCAAGGGCCGCGAGCGGCTCCGCCTGTCGCGCGCCAAGCATCCCGGTCTCGCCGGCCATGTCCGCCTGGCCAAGCGCATCGCCGGCCAGATCCCGTTTTACGGTTATGCCGCTGATCGCTTCTATCGCGCCGACGACGCGCCGGCCGATGTGGCCGAGCGGCGCCGCGCCGCGTTTGATCGGCTTGCAACGGCGTGGAACGCGCGCTTCGCCCGCACCATCGCGCTGACGAAGGAAACGCGCGAGGGCCTGTCCGACCTCAAGTTCACCGGGCGCTACCGTGTGCCGTTCCAGTTCAGCGAGCACGTCCGCCAGGCGCTGCCCACGGGCGCGTTCCTGGCGCGCTCGGAAGGGCCATTGCTCCATGATCTCGACGGCAATCGCCTGATAGACCTGAGCGGCTCCTATGGCGTCAACCTGCTCGGTTATGACGCCTATAAGGACATGATCCGCGAGGGTGCGGCCGCCGTCGAGGCGCTGGGCCCGGTGCTCGGCCATTATCATCCGCTCGTCGCCGACAATGTCCGCCGCCTGCGCGCGCTGACGGGAATGGACGAAGTGTCGTTCCACATGTCCGGCACGGAAGCGGTGATGCAGGCGGTTCGCCTCGCGCGCTATCACACCGGGCGCCGGCGCATCGTGCGGTTCGCCGGCGCTTATCACGGCTGGTGGGGCGACGTGCAGCCGGGGATCGGCAACCCGGTCCCGGCAGACGGCACGCTGACGCTGGCGGAAATGTCGGAGCGGACGCTGGACGTGCTCCGCCGCCGGCGGGACATCGCCTGCGTGCTGGTCAATCCGCTCCAGGCGATGCACCCGAACGGCGCGGCGCCGGGCGATTCGCAGCTGGTGGACAGCGCCGGCCGCCGCGCGAGCTTCGATCGCGATGCCTATGCGGACTGGCTCACGCGCCTCGCCGCCACCTGCCGCGCGGCGGGCACCGTGCTCATCTTCGACGAGGTATTCGTCGGCTTCCGCCTCGCACCCGGCGGGGCGTCGGAATATTTCGGGGTTCGCCCCGATCTCGTCACCTACGGCAAGACGCTGGGCGGCGGCCTTCCCGTGGGCGTGATCTGCGGCCGCGCCGATCTCATGCAGCGCTGGCGGGACGATCGTCCCGTCGACATCTGCTTCGCGCGCGGCACGTTCAATGCGCATCCCTATGTGATGGGCACGATGGATGCCTTCCTGCGCCGGCTGGAGCGGCCGGAGGTGCGGGCGCTGTATGACGGCCAGGATGCGCGCTGGCAGGCGCGGCTCGCGCTCCTCAACGATCGGCTCGCGGCCGCCGGCCTGCCCGTTCAGGCGGCGGGCATGCAGTCGATCTGGACGATCCTTTATACCCGCCCCTCGCGCTATAACTGGATGCTGCAATATTACCTCCGCATGGAGGGGCTGGCGCTGAGCTGGGTCGGCACGGGGCGGCTCATCTTCAGTCTCGACATCGCTGACGCGCTGTTCGCGGAGATCGTCGACCGCTTCGTCGCCGCCGCCCGCGCCATGGAGGCGGACGGCTGGTGGTGGGTCGGCGCTGGGGTGACCGACAAGTCGCTGCGCCGCGGGGTCTTGCGTGAGACGGTCAGGGCGCGGCTCGGCCGGCGCTGACCGTCCCGCCCCCGGGGCTCAGGCGGCGTGGCGGCGATCCGTACGTTCGCCGCGCAGCAGCCGTCCCGGCGCGCTTCTGTAGAGCTTGAAGTCGTTGAACGGGTCAGTGACGATCTTGGTCGCCCAGACGAGCCCGGTTTCCACGTCGCGTTGGATGAAGAGCTGCAGCGAGCGGAACACGATCGCGCCGACGCCCAGGAACAGCCATGCCGAGCCAACGCGGCGCAGCGTCGTCATCCACCCGTCGGACGGATCGAGCAGGCCCCACAATGTCGGCTGAAGCACCAGCGTGACCGGCACCGCCGCCCACAGGCTCATCAGCACCCATTTGCGGAACAGGTTGTAACCGAGCTTGATCTCTTCCTTGTGCGCGTGCGTCGCCTGGTTCTCGTGATCATAGCCCTTGGGCTCGAAGAAGAAATGGCCGGCCTGGCGGCTCGTCATCGCCACGCCCCAGGCGAGCAGGCTCGCCACCGCCGGGTCGATGAACAGCAGCACATATGCGGTGATAAAGGTGCAGGCGCTGACGAAGTGCAGGCTCTGGTTGACCAGGCTGTGGTGATAATAGCGATGGTCATCCCAACGTTGCTCGGCGAGCTGGGCGCGGAAGCTGGTCATGGTCGAGGTCCTCAGGCGGCGAGCTTGGCGAAACGGACGAGCGAGAAATGGCCGAGCGGCGGCAACGGCCGGTTCTCGACCAGACACACGTCGGACCGGCTCGCCGCCCAGTTGGTGTAAAGCGAAAAGGGAAATTCCGTCCGGAAACCCAGCCGGCTGGTGATCGGCATCAGCGCCTTCTCCACGCCGCCGCGGAAACCCGCATTGGCGCTCACGCGCGTGGTGATGATGATCTCGCCGCCAGGGCGGCATACGCGCGCGAATTCGTCGAGCGCTTTTGCCGGATTGGGGCAGGCGGACACGACATATTGCGCGACCACCGCGTCGAACGCATTGTCGCCGAACGACAGCCGCTCGGCATCGTCGACACGGATGTCCTCGACATTGTCGAGGCCCAACCGGTCGACCCGGATGCGCGCCTTGTCCAGCATGTCTTCCGATATGTCGACGCCGACGATGCGGCTGCGCCGGTCATAGCCGGGCAGCGAGATGCCCGTTCCCACGCCCACTTCCAGAATGCGCCCTCCGACCCGCTCCGCGGCGCGGATCGCATCGGCGCGGCCCTGGCGGAACACGGGACCGAAAACCAGATCGTATATCGGCGCCCAGCGATCATAGGCTTTGGCGACGCCGGCGGTGCTCATCTGTGTGGCCAAGAAGAGGCTCCCGTACGCGCGATCCCCTTGGGATCACATCCTCTCTGGCTCTGTGACAGCCCAGCATTTCAGTTGAGCGAAGGTTTTGCGACAGGGTCCGCCATAATCTCGCAATGCAATCGTCACCGCACGCTCACCGAACTGTCCCTATCATGTTCTAAACGGCCGAAGCAGGAAGGGCCGACCGTCCGGCCCGCCATTCGGGGACGCGACATGGCCGACCTGTTTTCGAAAACAAGCGCGCGCATCAGCGGTATGGGGGACCCGCGCGATCTCCCGCGAACGCTCCCGCCCTGGCTGACCGCCATTGACGGCGACGATGCCGGCCCATCGCCGAAGCGTACGCGCTATCGCACCATCTTCATCTCGGATCTTCACCTCGGCACGCCGGGCTCCAATGCCGAGTTGCTGCTCGACTTCCTCAAGCATCACGAATGCGCGACGCTGTACCTGGTCGGCGACATCGTCGACGGCTGGCAGCTGCGCAAAGGGTGGTATTGGCCACAGGCGCACAACGACGTTGTGCGCGCCATCCTGAAGATGGCCAAGCACGGCACGCGCGTCATCTACGTGCCCGGCAATCATGACGAGCATTTCCGCGACTATGTCGGGCTGGAATTCGGCGGCATCGAGCTGGTCGGGGAGGACGTGCATGTCACCGCCGACGGCCGGCGCCTGCTGGTGATCCACGGTGACCAGTTCGACAACGTCGTGCTTTACCACAAGTGGCTCGCCTTCCTCGGCGACTGGGCCTACACCATGCTGCTCAAGAGCAACGGCACGGTGAACTGGGCGCGTCGCCGGCTCGGCCTGCCATATTGGTCGCTCGCCGCGCACATGAAGAAGCGCGTGAAGAACGCCGTGCAGTTCATCTCGCGCTTCGAGGAAGTGGTCGCGCATGCCGCGGCCGACCGGAACGTCGACGGCGTGGTATGCGGTCACATCCACTCGGCCGAGATCCGCGAGTTCGACGGCGTCACTTACTATAACGACGGCGACTGGGTGGAGAGCTGCACCGCGCTGGTCGAGCACGCCTGCGGCCGGATGGAGATCATCGACTGGGCGGAGCGGCACCGCGCGGATGCGGTCGCCGCGCGCGCCAAGCCGAAGCTGACGGTGGTCGAGGCGTGAGGATCGCGCTCGTCAGCGACGCGTGGATGCCGCAGGTCAACGGCGTGGTGCGCACCCTGTCGACCACCGTCGCCCGACTGCGCGCGATGGGCCATGAGGTGGAAACGGTCACGCCCGATACCTTTCCCACCGTCGCCTGCCCGACCTATGCCGAGATCAGGCTGGCGGTGATGCCCGGCCGGGGCGTGCGGCGGCGGCTGGATGCCTTCGCGCCGCAAGCGGTGCACATCGCCACCGAGGGCCCGCTGGGTTGGGCGGCCCGGCGCTGGTGCCTGCAGCACGGCCATGCCTTCACCACCTCCTTCCACACCCGCTTTCCCGATTACATGGCGATGCGCACCGGGCTGTCGCCGTCGCTGTTCTGGGCCAGTCTGCGCCGCTTTCACCAGCCGGCGGCGCGCGTGTTCGCCGCCACGCAGACGCTGGAGGGCGAGCTGCGTGGGCGCGGCCTGCCGCAGACCCATCGCTGGTCGCGCGGCGCCGATCTGGCGCTGTTCCGCCCCGGTGGCCCGCCGCTGCCCGAGCTTGCCGCGCTGCCGCGGCCGATCCTGCTGCATGTCGGGCGGGTCGCGCCGGAAAAGAATATCGAGGCGTTCCTGTCGGCGGGCACCGCCGGCACCAAGGTTGTGGTCGGCGATGGCCCCGCGCTGCCGATGCTCCGCGCCCGCTTTCCCGACACGCTGTTTCTCGGCGCGCTTCAGGGCGAGCGGCTCGCCGCAGCCTATCGCGACGCGGATGTCCTGGTCTTTCCCAGCCGCACCGACACGTTCGGCCTGGTCATGATCGAGGCGCTGGCCTGCGGCACGCCGGTCGCCGCCTATCCGGTCGCCGGCCCGCTCGACGTGCTGGGCGAACACCCTGAGGCGGGGGCGCTGGACGAGGATCTCGGCCGCGCCGTCGCCCGCGCGCTTCAACTCGACCGGCGCGCCGCCGCCGCTGCCGGCCGGGCCTATTGCTGGGACGCCTGCACCGCGCAGTTCCTCGCCGGGCTGGAGCCGTGCCGGTCGTTGCTCGCCGCCTGAGGTGATCGGCGGGCACACGCCCGCCCCCCCCCCCGCTATGGCACCCGCCGCGCTGCTCCTTCCCGTTGGGCAGCGCCGTCGCTTGCGGGATCCGTGGCACATCGGCATGTCGGGCCGAGCGATGACCGACATCCCCGATCACGATCCCGCCACCCCGCCGGAGGGCAATCTGCCCGAGCGGCTCGCCCGTGCCATCACGCTGGGTGGGCCGATCCCCGTCAGCCAGTTCATGGCTGCCGCCAACGCGCATTATTACGCCACGCGCGATCCGCTCGGCGCGGACGGCGATTTCACCACCGCGCCGGAAATCAGCCAGATGTTCGGTGAGCTGATCGGCCTGTGGGCGGCGGATCTGTGGGATCGCGCCGGCCGGCCAGAGGTTCGCTGGGTGGAGCTCGGCCCGGGGCGCGGGACGCTCACCGCCGATGCGATGCGCGCGGCCGCCCGCGCCGGCTTCGCCCCGCCGGTCCATTTCGTCGAGACCAGCCCGGTGCTGCGCACGCGGCAGGCGGAGCGCGTGCCCGCCGCCACCTGGCACGACGATGTCGAGGATCTGCCGGCCGACCGACCGCTCATCGTCATCGCCAACGAATTCTTCGATGCGCTGCCGATCCGCCAGCTGGTCCGCGGGCGCACCGGCTGGCACGAGCGGATCGTCGCCTGCCAGGATCTGCTGTTTCTGCCGATCCCGGGCGCCGCGGTGCCGGACAGCGTGATCCCGGACGCGCTGCGGGAGGCCGCGCCCGGCGCGATCATCGAAACCTCGCCGGCCAGCGTCGGCATCATGCGCGTTCTCGCCGCCCGCATCGTGGCGCAGGGCGGCGCGCTGCTCGCCATCGACTATGGCTATGAAGGCCCGGCGCTCGGCGAAACGCTGCAGGCGGTGCGCGGCCATGCCTTTGCCAATCCGTTTGAGGAGCCGGGCGAGCGCGACCTGACGGCGCATGTCGACTTCGCCACGCTCGGCATGGTCGGCACGGCCAGCGGCGCCGCCGTCTCCGGTCCGGTGCCACAGGGCGCCTTTCTCACCCGGCTGGGGATCGATGCCCGCGCGGCCGCGCTCGGCCCGCGTGTCGCGCCGGATCGCGATCGCCTGGTTGAGGCCATGGGAACGCTGTTCAAGGTTCTGGCGATGCGCCATCGTGACTGGCCGGAGCCTGCAGGATTCGCATGATCGATTATCGCAATGCCGTGAACACGGACGGGGAAGCGCTGGATGCCATGGCGCGCCGCGTCTGGCTCGCGACCTTCGGTCATTCCGCCCCGCCGGGCGATATCGATGCCTATGTCGCCCATGCTTATGGGGCGGACGGCTTGCTGCGCCGCCACCTTGCCGATCCCGCTTATGACTTCCAGCTCGCCTTGGAACGGGGCGTGGTGGTCGGCTATTGCAAGGTCGGGCCAACCTTCTTCAACGGCGAGGTGCCGACCGAGGGCACGCTCCATCTGCACCAGCTTTATGTCGATCCGGCGGCGCATGGCAGCGGCGTCGCCGCGCACCTGCTTGATTGGGCATGCGGCCTGGCGCGCCGGCGCAACCGCCAGGCGATCCTGCTGACCGTGTGGGAGGAGAACCACCGGGCACGGGCCTTTTATGCCAAGCACGGCTTCGTCCATATCGGCGATTATGCCTTCAAGACGGGCGACCAGATCGACCGTGACCTGATCATGCGGCTGGATCTGTGACCGGCGTGGATGTCATCCGGGCCCGCGCGCTCGGCGGCGTGCCGCACGGCTTCCTCGGCCGGCGCGGCGGCGTGTCGCAAGGGCTGCACGGCGGCCTGAACGTCGGCCTGGGGTCGGCGGACGATCCCGCGGCGGTGGCGGAGAACCGCCGGCGCGCGGCCGAGGCGGTGCTCCCCGGCGCGCCGCTCGTCACCTGTTTCCAGATCCATTCCGCCGATTGCGTCACCGTCGCCGCACCACCGGAGGAGCGGCCCCGCGCCGACGCGCTCGTCACCGATCGGCCGGGCATGGCGCTCGGCATCCTCACGGCCGATTGCGCCCCGGTCCTGCTGGCCGATGCGGAGGCCGGCGTAATCGGCGCGGCACATGCGGGGTGGAAGGGCGCGATCGGCGGCGTCACCGATTCCACGCTCGCCGCCATGGAGCGGCTCGGCGCCCGGCGACACCGCATCGCCGCCGCCATCGGGCCCTGCATCGCCCGGGCAAGCTATGAGGTGGACGAGGATTTCCGTCGCCGCTTCGAAGGGGAGGATCCCGCCAACGAGCGCTTTTTCGTCGACGCGCGCGCCGGCCATGCGCAATTCGATCTGGAGGCTTATGTCACCCATCGCCTCGCGACCGCCGGCGTGCGCCGGATCGAGGCGCTCGGGCTGGATACCTATGCCGACGAGGACCGTTTCTTCAGCTATCGCCGTGCCACCCATCGCGGCGAGCCCGATTACGGCCGCCAGATCGCGATCATTGCCCTGGGTTGATCGGCTGCTTTCGCCTTCCGCCCCCACGCGCTAGAGCGCGGGCAACACAAGCCTTTGATCCGGTGACGGCCGGCGCCTTGTCCCACGCAGGCGCCGGTGAGCCAGCGGGACAGGCGCCGTGAACGGAGACAAGGGCCAGGCACATGCAGCACGCGGACGTACTCATCCTTGGCGGCGGGCTGGTCGGCGCAACGCTGGCGATCGCGCTGGACCGCCATGGCCTCTCGACCATCGTCGTCGACCCGGCCGATCCCTCCGTTACCTTGTCGGCCGGGTTTGACGGGCGCGCCTCCGCCATCGCCAGCGCCAGCCACCGTATGCTCGAGGCGATCGGCGTTGCCGACCGCCTGGCCGGGCAGGGCTGCGCGATCCGGCAGATCCGGGTCAGCGACGGGCTGGAGCCGGGCGCGCTCGATTTCATTCCGGACGCGGACGATAGCGCGCTCGGCACCATGTACGAAAATCGGGCGCTCCGCCGGGCGCTCGCCCAGTCGCTCGGCGAAAGCGGGGTCGATTTCCGCCCGCTGACGCGCACCACCGAAGTGGAGCGGTCGGCGACCGGTGTTCGCGCCACGCTGAGCGACGGCACGGAGGTCACCGCTTCGCTGCTCGTCGCCGCCGAGGGGCGCAACTCGCCGACCCGTGCCGCCGCCGGGATCACGACGGCGCACTGGCGCTATGATCATGCCGCGATCATCGGCGCGTTCCACCACGAACGCTCGCATGAGAATATCGCCTTTGAGATCTTCTATCCGTCCGGCCCTTTCGCCCTGCTCCCGCTGGTGGACGACGAGGACGGGCATCGCTGCGCGATCGTCTGGTCGGTGAAGCAGGCGGATGGCCCCGGGATGCTGAAACTGTCCGACCGCGCCTTTCTGGCGGAGGCGGAGAAGCGCATGGGCGGTTTTCTCGGCACCTTGTACAAGGCGAGCCCGCGCGCGAGTTATCCGCTCGGCTTCCACCATGCCGCCGCGATCACGGCGGAGCGGCTCGCGCTGGTCGGCGATGCCGCGCATGGTATCCACCCGATCGCGGGCCAGGGGCTGAACCTTGGCTTCCGCGACGTGGCCACGCTGGTGGAGGTGCTGGTCGAGGGGCGCCGCCTGGGGCTTGACGCGGGCGACGCGCAATTGCTCGATCGCTACCGCCGCTGGCGCAGCCTCGATACCTTGCTGGTCGCCGGCGCCACCGACACCTTGACCCGCCTGTTCGGCATCCCGGGCCGCACCGCCAGCGCCGTGCGCCGCTTCGGGATTTCGGCGGTGAACGCCATTCCCCCGCTGAAGGACCGCTTCATGGCCGAGGCACGCGGCGAAAGCGGCGCCCTGCCGCGCCTGCTGCAGGGCATGACCGTCTAGAAGCTTCCGCTCGAAATGGCTTTCACCCACTTGTGTCGTCTCCCCGGCGAAGGCCGGGGCCCAGTTGGGGGGCGAAGCTGGCGTGCGCAGCGGCAGTCACGATCCGTTTTCCACCTTCCCCAGCGTTCACCGGGGGGTCACGCAGATCTGGCTTCATCCCCCCGGCTCGGGCTCTGCGGCCGTCGCGTCAAACCCCCGGCAGCCGCTGTGCCACGCTGATCCAGCCGGGCGCATCCATCAGCCCGACGCCAAAGGCCGCGCCCGCGCTGGTCAGCGCCGCGCCGGTGATGCTCGCCCAGTGCAATCGGCCGAGCGACATACGGTCCCACCAGAACAGCAGGCCGAACGGCAGCAGCCCGATCACCTGGCTTGCCGTGAACATGGCCGGTGATGGCGGTCCCAGCGGGATCCGCCCCATTGCCGGCCCCATGAAGACCAGCGTCGCTGCCAGCATCAGCCGCTTGTGCGCCTGACCGTCACGCCGACGGATAAAGCCCAGCGCGGCGAGCGGCGTATAGGACAGCAGCGCCCCCATCGGCAGCGCCATCCAGCCATAGGGGCTCACGCCGGGGGGCTGGGTCATCCGCTGCGGCAGATGGATCATCGTCAGGTACATGAATGGAATCATCAGCACCGCCACGATCAGCCCCGCGACGCCCAGCCGCATGTGCAGGTCCCGGCGCCCGGCCGAAACGAGCTGCGTCTGCGTCCAGAAGATCAGAAGCCACAATGTGCACAGCAGCCCATGCACCACCACCGCCCCGTCCAGCGGCGCCAGCGGTCGCGGCGAGGGCACCATGCCGCGCAGGAACCAGCTCGGCGCAAAGCCGGCGAAGACCAGCGCGACCATCAGCCACGCCATATAGCGATAGAAGCGCCGCTCCGCGGTATCGCGCGGGCGAGCGGCAGCGGCGGCGAAAGCGGTCGCCATGCGAAACTCCGTTGCATCGTGTTGATGCCGCCCGACTAGACGGGCACGCGCCGCGCCTCATCCGCGCCGCGACGCCGCTGCGACCGTGCGACGGGGCTGCGATAAAGGTGCCGCGACATCATCTGGCCGACATCGGCCAAAACAGGCCAAAAACGGCCGAAACAGGCCGAAGACGGCCGAAACAGGCCGAATCAGGCCGTCAGCCGCTCGATCAAGGCCATCGCACCCTGCGGCGCTTTCGGTTTGAACCCGTTGATGAAGAAGACGAATGTCTCGCGCGGCGTCCGCTCCGGCACCTCGCTGCTGACATAGGGAAGGTCGTCTGGCAGTGCCCCGGATGCCCATTGCCGCGCCGCCGTTGCCCAGCGATCCAGCGCCTTCGGGGAGTAACCCGCCGCCTCCTCCTCCACCGCATTTTCCAGCCGAGCATAGACGAAGTCGCCGGTCACATCGGCAATGGCGGGATAGTCGGCCGAATCGCCGAACACGATGGCAACGCCCGCCGCCCGGCACATGGAAATGAACGCCGGCACCTGGAAGCTTTCGTGTCGCACCTGCACCGCATGGCGCAGCGCAACGCCCTCGTGCGCCTTGGGCAGCAGCGCGAGAAATGCCGCGAAATCATCGGGTTCGAACTTCTTCGTGGCCATGAACTGCCACAGGATCGGGCCCAGCTTCTCGCCAAGCTCGACGATCCCCTGCCCCACGAAGCGGGCGACGGATTCACCGGCTTCGGCCAGCACCTTGCGGTTGGTGCAGAAGCGCGAGGCCTTCAGCGTGAAGACGAAGCCGTCCGGCGCGGTCTGCGCCCATCCGGCAAAGGTCGCCGGCTTGAACCCGCTGTAATAGGTGCCGTTCACCTCGATCGCGGTGACATGGCGGCTGGCATATTCCAGCTCGCGCTTGATCGGCCATTTGGCGGGATAGAAGGTCCCGCGCCAAGGCTCGAAGGTCCAACCGCCGATGCCGACGCGAATCGGTGCCTGTGTCATGACCACGGCTTAGCAGGGCGCCGCCCGGGTGGCGAAGGCGGCCATCACGCATGGGGGCGTTGGGCAGACCAGGCGCGGCTGCACCTGGCGTGAGGGAGCGTGACGGGCGTTCGGCCGCCGGTCACGCTCATGGTCATCAGGCCCGCTCGAGATAGCGCGCGCGCAGCGCTTTCCTCATAGCGTCGTCAACGCCCAGCTCGTTGCGGTAATAGCCCTCGAGACCACCCGGACGACTGCGCAGCGCATCGAACGCCGCATCCAAATAGCGCCGGTCGACCCCCATCATCGCCTTCAACGCGTCTGGTGACACGCGCTTCGCGAACTCGGCGGCTTGCGGATCCGCCTTCATCCGGTCGGGCTTAAAATATTGATTGGAGAGAAGATAATCCTCCATCACGGTCGCATAGGGCACGCCCAGCGCGGTGAGCAGCAGCGCCGCGGCGACGCCGGTGCGATCCTTGCCAGCCGAGCAGTTGAACGCCAGCGGCGCGTTCCCCGCGGCAAGCTGCGCGAACATGCGCTTGTACTGACCGGCGAAACGGAGCGGAATGTCGCGATAGCCTTCCGCCATCAGCGCGGCCGCCTGTTCGCCGGTGAGGCCCGGCTTCATCAGCGCCCGAAAATTGCTGTCCATTTCGTAGTCGTCCGCGAATACCGCCGGCTTGACGCCCGCTGGCCATTGCACCGGTGCCGCAGCCCGCTCCCGCGTATCGCGGAAGTCGCAGACGCTGCGGATGCCGCGCGCACGCAGCGTCTCATAATCCTTCAACGTCAGGTTGTTCATCGCACCCGAGCGGTAGAGGAGGCCCCATTTCACCGTTCGGCCGTCAGACGCGCGATAGCCGCCAAGGTCGCGGAAGTTCTGCCCGCCCTCCAGCGGAAGAACGCGTTGCTGCGCGACCGGGGCCGCTTGCGCTGCGCGCGGCTGCGCCACCTGGGCGTGGGTCAGGGAAAGGGGCAGCGCTGCGGCGATCAGCGCCAGCGGCAGACGCCGGGTAGCAAGGTTGAACATCACGGTTCCTTTCTCGGGAAGGGGTCAGAAGTTGAAGCGAATGCCGAACAGGAAGCGGCGGCCGATCTGCTCCACTTCGGTGGGTCGGCTCTCATCGCCTTGATACGCCCAGTAAATGGCGTTGGTGAGGTTGTTCAGGTCGGCATAGACGCCAATGTTGTCGGTGATCGCATAACGGATCGCGACGTCGAGATTGTCATAGCCGGCGCGATATTCGTCCCCGCTGCCCGCGCCGATGCCAAGCCCGCCAAGCGTATCTAGCCAGCGCGTGCGATGCTGATAGCTGACGCGTGCCGACAGGCCATATTTCTCGAAATAGAGTGACGCATTGGCGATCCGGTTTGACGTGCCGGGAAAGCGGATGTCCTGGCGTTCCGCAGTGTCGAACTGGCCGTCCAGCAGCGTGAGATTGCCCTGAAAGCCGAAGCCGTCGAATGGCGCGGGCAAGAAGGTGAACTGCTGCTGGTAGTTGAGCTCCACGCCGTAGAGACGCCCACTCTCGCCGTTGAACGTCGAGGTCAGGAGATAGGCTGAGCGATCCACCCCGCCGCTATCGAACGCATCGTTCCCGACCACCTGGGTGTTGGCGTACAGCACGTTGTCTACCCAGCGATGAAAGCCGGCAACCGACAGGATCCCGCTGCCGGGCAGGTAATATTCCAGGCTGGCGTCCACGCCCCAGGTATATTCCGGCCGCAGGTTCGGGTTGCCGCCGCCAATGCTGCCTGGCGAGGCGGTATCATCGATCGAGGAACCGACGCGGATCTCGCCAAAGGAGGGCCGCGCGATGCCACGCTGGCCGGCGATACGGAACACGAAGTCGCGCGATAGATCAAAGCGCGCGTTCAGGCTCGGGAAGACGTCGGTATAGCTCTGCCCGGCCGAAAGCGGCGCAGCGACATTCCCGCGCAACAGCGCCGTGCCGCGATTGTCGAGGTCGAGGTGTTCGACGCGCACGCCAGCGATCACCTGCCCTGCGTCGAACCGCAGCTTGGCCATGGCATAGCCGGCCGCGAGGCGCTCGTTCAGCGCATAACGGTTGCTGACAGGCACGTCGTTCGCCGGATTATAGATGCCGAGCGCCTGCAGCCGGTTGAGGATCGCGCTGACATCACGTCCCAGCGCCGGATTGTCTATATTTTTGAAGGAAATGCCCAGCGGGAAGTTGGTGTCCCAGCGATCGTCCGTCACATAATCATTGACGTTGAATGCCAGTCCCGAGCCTGCGGGAAATGCCGCAAGGTTCACGACGGAACTGGTTGCGAAGGTGAAGCCATCGATCGTGCGATCGGCGTAAAGGCCACCACCCGAGAGCGTCAGTTGATCGAACTCCTTCGACAGGTCGAGCTTCGCGGTATAGCTGTCCGTAAAGGAGTCCTGCCGGCCCGGGATCACGTACGTGCCCGTCAAGGTGCGCTGGTCAAAGCCGTCAAGCGCCGGGCCGCGTGCGAAGCTGCCAGGCGTCGCGCCCGCCACCGTGCTGTACAGCTGGACGATCGGGAAGCGCGGATCGCTGAAGTTATAGGTCAGCGAGGGCGAGGCGCTCCCTGGCGTGCTCGCCTGGATCAGTGGCAGATCGGTCGTGTTTTCCGTGCGCGTATAGTTCAGCGTGACCGCGGCACGGAGGCCATTCCCATCCTCCAGCTCGCCGCCGATCGTGTTGATGTAGTTGCGCGTGCGATATTTGCCGTCGTTGAAGGTGCCACGCACCGGCACGCGCAGCAGGTCGCCACTCTGCACGCCGCGGGTCCCACCAACGGCGCGATCCAGCCGGAACTCATATTGGTTGCGCTGCTCGTCGTCGTTGAAGCTGGTGTAGATCGCCTTCGCCCACAGCCGCTGGCCATCGGCGGGGGCAAATTCCACCCCGGCGAACAGGCCGTTATTCTCGCGCATCAGGCGATAGCTGCGGATGTCGAACTCGGTCGGGCCGCTGGCGTCGTACAGGCCGACCTCGCGATTGTCGGTTACCTGCTTGCGGCGGTAGTGCGACCCGCCAATCACCACGCCGACCACGTCATTGGACCAGCTGGCGCGCAGCGAGCCCTGGCGCTGCTCGCCCCCGCCCAGCTCCATGAAGCCGTATCCAAGGTCGCCCTGAACGTTGAGCCCCTTCTCCGACATGGGCGAATAGGTGCGCAGGTCGATGCTTGCGACGATCGCTTCGGCCTGAATGTCCGACGTGAGCGACTTGTTGATGGCAAGGCCGCTCAGCAGCACCGCCGGAATGGCATCGAAGCGATAGGCGCGCGTTGTGCCGCCTTCATCCACCCCCACCACAGGCACGCCATCAATGCTGACGGAGGTCCAGCGGTTCGGCGCGCCGCGCACCTGAATATAGCGTTCCTGCCCCTGATCGCGCTGAACCGCGACCGCGGGCAGGCGGGCCAGCGCAGCGGCGCTGTTCTGGTCAGGGAAACGCCCCACCGCGTCCGCCGCGGCGACATCGATCAGATTGTCTGCATTTCGCTTCTGCTCGATCGAAGAGCGCTGCGCCTGGAGGATCGACCCCATCACAACGATGTCGCCGTCGGCAGCATTGTCGCCTGGTGCGTCGACGGGGGCGACCGGCACCGCCGCCGCGTTGCTGGCGAGCGCCTGTCCGAAAGCCGGCGTCGCCGTCAGCAGTGCAAGCATGGACACCGCGGTTAGCTGATGGCCCTTTCCGATAGTCATTAACGCCCCTTCCCTTGTCCCTCGGGGCGCCATTAGAACGGTTGTATGACTCGCAAGGGTCTGGCTGGTTACGTGGTCGTGACAGGTCGTATTCTACCAGACTGCTATTACTCGCCTAATCCAGAACACACCTTGTAGAACAGATGTATCAGGGCTTGTGTGCGGGTGACCGAACGATTTCAGAAAGCTAGATGGAGCGGATGAAACAGCAATCAGCCGAGCCCGGCGACGTCGGCGTCACAACCGTTAATCGGCTGGAAGCAAGCGTCATTGCCTTATGGGAATGCGAGGGGGCGGCGGGTGTGTCCGCGCGCGCGGCGGCGTTGCACGCGGACATTCCAACCTCATCGATTTATCATCACTTCGGCGGCATGGATCAGCTGGTCCGGCGCGCCTCGCACGCCGCGTGCATACAGGCGCGCGAATGGGCAATGCGCCAGCTCGCGGCGCTGGATACACTCCCCGGAGATCCGTCTTTCTTCGCGCCGCTGCTCGCAACGCTGATCGATGACTGGTGTGAACAGCAGCGGTCGCTAGCCTTCGCCTGGCGCGAGGCGCAGGCACAGGCGATGCGCAACCCGACTGAACGAGGGCCGGCCGAGGAATGGGCCGCCCTTTGGGGGGATTTCTGGACGCCATTGTGCGCCCATTTCGGCTTTGGCGAGCTGATCGGCGCGGTGATGGCTCTGTTTGACGGTGAATCCAGCCTGCATCTGCTGCGTTGGCGGCGTCCACTTGATCGCGCAGTGCTCGAGGAAACCTGCCGGACCTGGACGGAATGGTCGCTCGGTCGTTCCGGCGCTGCCGCGCCCTTGCGGACCATGGCACGGACCGCCGCGGTTGCCGGCCAGCCGCCTGAGCCGGCATGGGACCAAATGACCCAGCATATCGCGACAGCGGCAGCGGCAACGGTGGCTCAGTTCGGGCTTCCCGGCCTCACTCACCGGGCCGTGGCGAAAGCGGCGGAGGTGACGCTGGGCATGGTATCCAGTCGCTTCCGGAGCAGTGCGGAACTCTTGCGCGCCGCATTCGAGAGCACGTACCGACGCACCGTGACGCCGCTCGAAGGGGAACGGCCGGCCATGTCGCTGTCCGGCACCATGGCGCTGCCCGACGAGGTCGCGCTGAAAGCGTCATTCGAATTGATGCTCGTTGTCGCGCGCGATCCGACCTTTGCTCCCTTCGCCGCGCAGTTGCGCTACCTTCGCGGGCGAACATCCGGTCGATACCTGAAGGCCTGGGTGCATCCCGACCGCTCGCTGTCCGTGGCCGATACCGCGCTATTCTCCAGCATCATGGCCGGCCGCAGCCGCGCCACACTGTGCGGGCAGCAGATCGACGAATCGGTGTTCGAGCGCATGCTCGCCCCGCTCAGCACGCCATAGGGACGCGGCGCCAGCAGATCACATGCAGGCCCGGCCAAGGTCGAAGAAGGATGCGGGTAACAGGTCGGCCGCTTTTGCAGCGCGCCGCCACGAAGCTTGCAAGACACATCGCACCGATCCGCCGAGGCGGCAGTTCCTAATATGCTGCTATCGCTGAAGAAACTGGAGCGGGCGAAGGGATTCGAACCCTCGACCCCAACCTTGGCAAGGTTGTGCTCTACCCCTGAGCTACGCCCGCTCTGGCGTCAGTCCCGGAAGCCTCCGGGCTGGGTGAGGCGCGGCCACTAGCAGCGCGATTCAACCCCTGCAACCCCCAAATGCACATTCTTCCAGAAAGATTGACCGGAGAGGCCCTCCCCGCCTACCTGCGCTGCGGCATGACAGCCCCTACCATCTTGCTCGTCGAGGACGATCCCGCGCTGCGCACGCTCACAGCGCGCGCGCTCCAGGAAAACGGGTTCAACGTGCGGCCGGCCTCTGCCGCGCCGGAAATGTGGCTGGCGCTGGATGCCGGACCGGTCGATCTGGTGCTGCTCGATATCATGCTGCCGGGCACCAGCGGCATCGATCTGTGCCGGTCGCTTCGGCAAAAAAGCGATGTTCCGATCATCTTTATCTCGGCGCGATCGAGCGAGACTGACCGGGTCGTCGGCCTGGAACTGGGCGCGGACGACTACATTGCCAAGCCATTTGGCGTGCGTGAACTGGTCGCGCGGGTCCGGGCAGTGCTTCGCCGGCCCGCGCTGGACCGCCGCTCTGGCGAGGGCGATCAGGGGCTGCTGCGCTTCGAAGGATGGACGGTCAACCTGCCGCGGCGCGAGCTCACCTCGCCCACTGGCGCCTCGGTGGATCTGACCGGCGCGGAATTCGATCTTCTCGTCGCCCTTGCCGATCACGCACAGCGCGTCATTGCCCGCGAACGCCTGATCGAGCTTTCGCGCACCCGGCTGGGCGACAGTTCCGATCGGTCGATCGACGTGCTGGTCAGCCGCCTGCGCCGCAAGCTGTCGAGCGCCGGCGAACAGGCGCCGATCGTCACCGTGCGCGGCGTCGGCTATATGCTCAACGTGCCGGTGGAGCGCAGTTGAGGCGCTGGCTTCCCAGCGTCGGCCTGCTCGGGCAGGTCGTGGCCATTCTTCTCCTCACCATGCTGATCGAGTTTGGCGTCTCGACCATGCTCTACGAGCGGGCAAGCGAATTCTCGGTCCGCGATGACGAGGCACGGCGCCTGGCGGAACATCTGGTCATCAGCCGGCGCCTGCTGGAAGATCGGCCACCCGCTGAGCGCCCGGCGCTCGCGCATGAGCTGACCACCGATCGCTATGAGGTGCAGTGGGACGGGGCAGCCGGGGTGCCGCCCGCGGTTGAGCCGGCGCTTGATCCCATGCGTCGGCAGATCGTCGATTGGGAGCCGACGCTGCGCACGGGCGACTTGCGGCTACGGCTCATCTCGCCGGGGCGAAGTTCCAAGGTGCGCGGCGCGCTGCGCCTGCGGGACGACACTTGGCTGCACTTTCGCACGCTGGACGCGGTGGCGCGGCTGGATTTCGCCTTTGAGCGGATCCTGCTGGGGCTGGTGCCGGCAGTCGCGCTGATGGTGCTGGGCGGGCTGATGCTGCGTCGTGCGCTCCACCCCTTGCGCCGGCTGGCCGAGGCCGCGGACCGCGTTGGCCATGACGAGGTCGGCGCGGTGCCCGAAGGCGGCCCGCGCGAAGTTCGCCGTCTGGTCGGCGCCTTCAACCGGATGCAGGCACGGATCGGCGCACTGATCGAGGCGCGCACGCAATCGCTCGCGGCGGTCGGGCATGACCTGCGCACGCCGCTCGCGCGACTCCGCCTTCGAACCGAGACGATCGCGAGCGCTGACACACGCGAAGCGATCGGGCAGGACATCTCGGAAATGGAGGCGATGATCGCCTCGCTTCTGGCCTTTCTCAGCGGGGACAATGATCCCGAGAAAAGCTCAGCCCTGGACCTCGCGGTGCTGTGCGCCACACTGGTCGATGACGCCACCGATCGCGGCCATGAGGCGCGCTACGTCGGTCCCGACCATCTCGAGCTCCGCCTGCGTCGACTGGCGATGAAGCGCGCCCTGACCAACCTGGTCGACAATGCGTTGAAATACGGGGCGTCAGCGGTGGTCGAACTCGCGCCCGGCGACGGCGTCGTCACCATCCGAGTCCTTGATACGGGCCCCGGCATCCCCGACGAGCAACTGGCACACGTTCTGGAACCGTTCGTCCGCCTTGACCCGGCGCGCGGGCGCGACACGATCGGCTTTGGACTTGGTCTTCCGATCGCGGTTCAGGCGATCAAGGCGGAAGGGGGAACCCTCACACTTGCCAATCGCCCGGAGGGCGGGCTGGTCGCCACGATTGTTTTGCCGATCACCCAACTGGCGGCCGGACACAAAACGTAACGTGATCGCTGCGGGCCAGAAAGGCGCAGCAATTATGTAGGCTGTTCCAATTTCAGGAGCAGCTTCCGTGAACGAACTGATCGGCCGTGTCTTTGACTTCGAAAAGAAGGTCTATGAGGACAGCCGCGCGCTCTATTCGAAGCTCGCGAACCATGGTCAGGAGCCCAAGGCGCTGATGATCAGCTGTGCTGATTCGCGCGTGGTCCCCGAACAGATCATGCAGGCTCAGCCCGGCGACCTCTTTGTGTGCCGCAACGCCGGCAACATCGTGCCTCCCTATGCCACGCAGAACGGCGGCGTCACCTCGACCGTCGAATATGCCGTGTTGGCGCTCGGCATTCGCGACATCATCGTGTGCGGTCATTCCGATTGTGGCGCCATGAAGGGCCTCGCCGGCGATCCCGCCAAACTCGAATCCATGCCCAACGTCGTTGCCTGGCTGCGGCACGGTTCGGCGGCACGGCAGGTTGTCGATTCGAGCTACGCCGATATGGATGACGGTGCGCGCGTTCGCGCGGTCAGCCTCGAGAACGTCGTGGCGCAGCTGGCCCACTTGCGCACGCACCCGTCGGTCGCTGCTGGCATCGCGCGCGGTGAAATCGCGCTTCATGGCTGGTTCGTGGACATTCACGCAGGTCAGATGCTCGCCCTGAATGGCGAGACCGGCCGCTTCGAGTCCGTCCGCGAGGATCGCCCGCTTCCGGTCGCGCTGCCTGCTGCGAAGCGGCTGGCGGCGGACTTCATCACGCAAGAGGCAGCGGAATAATGACCCAGGCAGCGGCAGAGCGCCCCGGCGTCTCCATACCCTCGATCAAGTTCCTGGGGCGGGATCTCACCGCCTCAATCGTGGTGTTCCTGGTCGCGATGCCGCTGTGCATGGGCATCGCGGTCGCATCAGGCGTTGCGCCCGAAAAGGGACTGATCACGGGTATCATCGGCGGCATCGTGGTCGGCGCCCTCGCCGGCTCGCCGCTGCAGGTCTCCGGCCCGGCGGCCGGACTCGCGGTCATCGTGTTCGAACTGGTTCGCGATCAGGGGCTCTCCGCCCTTGGCCCGATCCTCATCCTTGCCGGCGCGATCCAGGTCGCCGCCGGCATTTTTCGTCTGGGCGGATGGTTTCGGGCGATCAGCCCGGCCGTGGTCCACGGAATGCTTGCTGGCATCGGCGTGCTGATCGTCGTCGGCCAGTTCCACGTGTTGTTCGATGCGCGGCCATTGTCGTCGGGGCCGGAAAACCTCGCCGCCATGCCGGGCCGCCTGCTTGGGCTGTCGTCGGACATCCGTGCGACCGAGCTGGCGTTCATGCTCGCGCTCGTCACCATCATCGCCATGGTCGGCTGGGAGAAGTTCCGCCCGCAATCGCTCCGGCTGCTACCGGGCGCGCTGGTTGGTGTGCTCGCGGCGACGGTGCTGACGCTGATCTTTGGTTTCGACGTGGCCAAGGTGGTCGTGCCTGAGTCGATCGTTGCCGCCATCGCCCCGCCGGAAAGCGGCTTTGTGTCGCGCTTCATGGATCCCGCCGTTCTGACTGCCGCGGTGGCCATCGCTTTCATCGCCTCGGCGGAGACGCTGCTGTCTGCCGCAGCGGTGGACAAGATGCACGATGGCGTGCGCACCGATTACAACAAGGAACTGCGCGCACAGGGCGTGGGCAATCTGTTGTGCGGGTTCGCCGGCTCCTTGCCGATGACCGGCGTGATCGTTCGCAGCTCGGCCAACGTCCAGGCCGGTGCCGTTACGCGCGCCTCGGCAATCCTGCACGGTATCTGGATCCTCGGCTTCGTCGCGCTCCTTCCCTGGCTGCTGCGCGCCATTCCCATGGCGTCGCTTGGCGCCGTGCTGGTGGTGACGGGTTGGCGCCTGGTCAGCCTCAAGCATGCCAAGCATCTGTTCAAGGATTACGGGCTGCTGCCGGTTGCCATCTGGGCCGTGACGCTGATCATGGTTGTCGCAACCGATCTGCTGACGGGCGTTCTCACCGGCATTGCGCTGACTGTCCTGGAACTCATCCCCAACCTGCGCCGCTTGAGGCTGAAGGTGCGCGAGCAGCGTGACGGCGATGCTCATGCAATCGAGCTTGATGGCGCCGCGACGTTCGTGACACTCCCGAAGCTTTCCGCGACGCTGGACCGCGTTCCCGCGGGCGCGCCCGTTCGGCTCGACGTGTCGAAGCTTGACGCGGTGGATCACACTACTGCGGAACTGCTGCGTGACTGGTTCCAGCGTCGCAAGGCAGCCGGCAATCCGGTCGAACTGCGTGGTCAACGTGGCCGGATTGCCACACTCGCCGCATAAACCATGATGCTCGAAACACTTTGACGCAATCCAGCAACATTACATTCGATTTGCTGCGGTAGCGTCAGAGTGTTCGGCCAGCCCGCGACCGCTCCATAGGGGAGGAGGAGCGCGGGCGGATCGGAAGCAGGAGGAGCCTCTGCCAACAGGAGGTTCCATGACGTTACTGAAATATTTTCCCGCCCTCGCCCTGGCGATGCTGGCGCTTCCCGCCGCCGCACAGGATGAAGAGCCACCCAAGGCCGTAACGGTGAGCGGCAGTGTCGGACTGGTATCCGACTATCGCTTCCGCGGCGTCTCCCAAACTGACGAGAACCTTGCCGTGCAGGGCGGCCTCACCATCGCGCATGAAAGCGGCGTGTATATCGGCACCTGGGGGTCGAACCTGGCCGGCTGGGGCACGTTCGGCGGTGCCAACATGGAGCTCGATCTGATCGCTGGCTACAAGGCCACGTTCAACGATGTGTCCGTCGACGTTGGCGCCACCTGGTACATGTATCCGGGCGGTTTCGACAACACCGACTTCATCGAGCCTTACGTCAAGGTTTCCAGCACGCTCGGCCCGGCTGCGCTGACGGTGGGTCTCGCCTATGCGCCAAAGCAGGAGGCGCTCGGTGCCTGGTATCTGAACGGCGCATCGGCGGCGGAAGGCATCTATGACGATCCGGGCGACAAGAACGACAATATCTACGTTTGGGTCGACGGCGCAGCTGCCGTGCCGAACACGCCGATCACGCTGAAGGGCCATATCGGCTTCTCCAACGGCAATGAGGGACTGGGGCCGTTTGCGACCAGCGTGTCGCCCACCGGCGAATATATCGACTGGCTGATCGGCGCAGACCTCGCCATCCCCAACACGCCGCTGACGCTGGGTGTCGCCTATGTCGACACCAATCTCAGCAGCCGGGATACGGCCTATATCCAGCCAAGCTTCAGCAAGGGCCAGGATGGCACGGGTTCGATCGCGGACAGCACGGTCCTCTTCTCGTTGACCGCTGCATTCTGATCCCGGCCTGCGCGCCGGCGCAGCCATTGTGTTGATGGACAGGACGGGCCGGGGGGTTTGCTTCCCCCGGCCCGTCACCACATAAGGGGGCGAACGACTAATCGGGAGCAGCCCTTGGCTACGTTGGGAATGAGTGCCGCGGAAAAGGAAGCCGTTCAGGCGTTCCGCCGCGACGTGGTCGAACCGTCGATGACGAAGCTGGTCATCATCGATTTCTGGGCCGAATGGTGTGGCCCGTGCAAGGCACTCGCCCCAGTGCTCGAAAAGGTCGCGGCCGCTTACGCCGACAAGGGCGTCGTGCTCGCCAAGGTCGATACGGACAAGAACCAGTTCATCGCGTCGCAATTCCAGGTCCGCTCGATCCCCACCGTTTACGCGATGTTCCAGGGCCAGTTGGTTGCCGACCTGACCAACGCCCGTACCGAATCCCAGCTGCGCGCCACGCTTGATCAATTGCTGCGCCAATTGCCGATTGAAGGCGATGCACAGGCGCAGGAGGCAGAACTCGAGCCGCTGATCGCGATGGGCGAGCAGGTGCTCGGCGAAGGTGACGTGGAGCGCGCGCTGTCGATCTTCGACCAGCTGTTTGAAATGGCGCCTGATCATCCGGCGGTACTGTCCGGCCGGATCCGGGCGCTGGTGGCAGCCGGCGCCCATGAGGAAGCGGAAGCTGCCCTTCAGGATCTGCCCGAGGATGTCACTGGCCGCCCCGATCTCGAACGGGCCCGTTCTGCGCTGGCGCTCGCCCGATCCGCGCCGCAGGTGAGCGATCTCGCTCCGCTGGAGGCCGCCGTGGCGGCAAACCCTGGCGATCTCCAGGCGCGCTTCGATCTGGCCAATGCGCAGATGGCGGCTGGCGACCGGGATGCGGCCGCCGATGGCTTCCTCGCGATCACCGCGCAGGATCGCGATTGGAACGAGGGCGCTGCCCGCCAGCAGTTGCTGAAGCTCTTTGAAGTGGTCGGGCTGGAGGATCCCTGGGTGTCGGCCCAGCGTCGTCGCCTGTCCGCCATTCTGTTCGGATGACGCGCCTATCTATCTTTCCCCTGCCCGGCGCCCTGCTCTTCCCGGGCATGCACCTCCCGCTGCACATCTTCGAGCCCCGCTACCGCGCCATGGTTTCGGACGCGATGGCGCGCGACCGGCGCATTGGCATGATCCAACCGCGCATCATGGAGGCAGGGGCCGGCGACCGGCCGGCACTCTACGACATCGGCTGCGTGGGTCGCATCGCCGAAATCGAGATGCTGGATGATGGCCGGTCCAATCTGGTGCTGGAGGGTCTGTCGCTTTTCCGGGTGCTGCGCGAGCTGGATGTAAGCACGCTGTTCCGCCAGGTGGAGGCGGAGCTTGTACCCGCCGGCGAACCCGAAACCCTCTCGCTCGGCGCGCGCGCATCGCTCGAAATGGAGGCGCGCCGCTTCGCCGAGAACCAAGGTTATGCGGTGGATTGGGAGGCCGTGTCCCGACTGGACGACCAGAGCCTCGTGAACGGGATCGCGCAGATTGCGCCGTTCGACGTTGCGGCCAAACAGGCCCTTTTGGAGGCCGAAGGGATCACAATAAGGGCCGATCTGATCGTGCAATTGATGCAGTTCTTCGGCCGCCATGACGGCGACGATCGCGTCACGCTGCAATGACGATCGATCCTTGGTTGCTTGAGCGGCTTGTCTGTCCCGTCACGCGGACGCCGCTCGCCTTCGACAGCACGTCGAACGAATTGGTATCGACCGCAGCGGGCCTCGCCTACCCTATCCGAGGTGGCGTTCCGGTGCTGCTGATCGAGGAAGCGCGCCCGCTTGCCGGCAGTACGGCGAAAGACGCAATATCCCCCGTTGAGCCGGACTGAGGCGCCGCCCCCCGCAGCTTCGTCGCGCACAGATACGTGCTTGTCGCACTGGCGGCGTTCCGGTCGCTACGCCGCTGACGACCGGGCTCCACCCTGCCATCTGCGCTCGGGAAAGGAGACGAACAATGCATCGTCCGAGCTTTTTCCCGGCGCTGTTTGCCGGCTTCCTGCTCACCATCTGGGCTTTGGCACCGTCCGTGGGCGCCGCCTGACGCTTGCAGCGGCGCGTCTCGCTCCCTCATCGCCGCCGCTGCTCGTGCGGGCGTTCGCGAAACGGCGCGGACGCCCGCTTCTTTTCGTCGCTGGTCGTTGACCGAGGGTGTGCTTACCTAATCTGTTAAAGCCGTGCCGGCCAATGCCCAGCACGGCTCCAGGCAGGATCAGTTCAGGACCACCGTCACAGCGCGGCGATTGCGTGCCCAGCTTTCTTCGTCCGATCCAAGCGCCAGCGGGCGTTCCTTGCCGTAGCTGATCGTGGTGATGCGGCTGGGTGAGATTCCGCGCGCCACCAGATAGTTCTTCGCAGCGTTGGCGCGGCGATCGCCGAGCGCCAGATTATACTCTCGCGTGCCGCGCTCGTCGGCATGGCCCTCGATCGTCACGCGCACGTTCGCATAGCGCTGCAGCCACACAACCTGGCTGTCGAGGATGCCGCGCGCGGTGCCATCGATATCATATTGGTCGAGACCGAAATTCACCGTGTCGCTCGTCACCGAACGCTTGAAGTCCTCGGACGAGCCCGGAACGACGGCCCCCTCTGTCGGACCGGTCGGACCGGTCGTCTCGGCAGGCGCCTCACCCGGCGCGGGCGGCAGAACCTCCGGCCGCTTCTTCGAGCAGGCGGCCGTGGTGACCAGCGCAGTCGCGAGCAGGATGGTGGTGGTCAGTCTCGCCATTCTTTTTCTCCCATATTCCGTCCCCGTTTGCCCCGATATCAAATTCACGGCCGGATCGGACCCCATGAAGGATCCGAACCGTCCAGCGGCGTCGGCACGCGGCGCTCGTTTACGCCGGTCAGATCGACCGACCAGAGATCCGCCTTGCCGCTACGCCCCTGCGCCGAGCGATAGAACATCAGCACCCGGCCGTTCGGCGCCCACGACGGGCCCTCATCATGCCAGCTGTTGGTCAGGATCTTCTCACCCGAGCCGTTCGGGCTCATGATGCCGATGCGAAACCCGCCTGACATGCGCGTGAACGCGATCATGTCGCCACGCGGGCTCCACGCCGGCGTACCATAGCGACCTCCACCGAAGCTGATGCGTTGCTGGTTCGATCCGTCAGCATTCATCACGTAAAGCTGCTGCCCGCCGGAACGATCGCTCTCGAACACGATCCGGCTTCCATCGGGCGAATAGCTGCCGCCGGTGTCGATCCCGGGCGAGTTCGTCAGCTTCTGCGGCGTGCCGCCTCCCGCCGCGACGCGATAGAGATCGGTGTTGCCACCCGACGCCATGGAGAAGAGGATCCAGCGGCCATCCGGCGAGAAGCGCGGGGCGAAGGTGGTGGCGACATTTTGCACCACCAGCCGCTGCCGCCCGGAGCCGATTTCATAGACGTAGATCGCCGGCACACGGCCGACATAGCTCATGTACACGATCGATTGCTGGTTCGGCGAAAAGCGCGGGGTCAGCACGATCGACTGGCCATTGGTCAGAAAGCGGTGATTGGCGCCGTCCTGATCCATGATCGACAGGCGCTTGATGCGTTTGCCCTTGGGTCCCGTCTCGGAAACATAGACGACGCGGCTGTCGAAATACGGTCCCTCGCCGGTCAGCCGGGTGTAGACCATGTCGGCGCATTTGTGCGCCGCGCGGCGCCAGTCCGATGGCGGCACCACGAAGCCTTGGCGCATCAGTTCGGTCTGCGCTGACACGTCGAAAAGGTAGCAGCCAACCGTCAGCGTGCCGTCGCCATTGGCACGAATATAGCCTTGTACCAGCGCCTGCGATCCGGTGCCGCCCCAGTAATCGAAGGCGGGCGCCGTCACCTCAGGGAATGATACCGTGCGCAACTGTGCCGGGGACAAGGGATTGAACAGGCCGGAATTGCGCAGGTCGTTCGTCACGATTTCGGCAAGCTGACGGCCGAGCGCATCCGTCGATCCCGCCGGTGTCTGCGCGATCGCGGCTGCCGGCATCGCCGGGATGGCGATCGGCATCGGCGCGGAAATGCCACCGGTCACGTCGACTTCCAGCGGCCCGCCGGCGGTCTGCGCCAGCGCCCCTACGGGCTCGGGCTGGCCCGGCGCCTGACTCTGGGCAGCTGTCCCGGGCACCACTAGCGGCGTTGGCGGCACGTCCTGCGCGATCACCGGCATCGCGAGCATGAGCGGGGCCAACAGGGCAAAGCGTTTCATCGTCTTCCTCTCACTCGGACGTGGGCCCGGCTCCCGGATCGGAGCGCATCCTGCCCCATCCACGGGCTTAGATGAACGGCGCATGTAGCGGCCGCGATCCGACCAGCAAGTGCCGGCTACGCACCGCGAAAGCGCCTCAGCCAATCGTCACCGCAGCTTCCATTTGAAGTTGATGTTGTTCCAACCGCCGTTGGGCGTGTCATAATATTCCGGCGGCAGCTTCAGCGGCGAACAACCCTTGAACGCCGCAATGCCCAGATCCTTGACGCGCTGGGCATAGCGTTCGTTCTGGGCGGTGACTCCGGTCTGGCGGACCATGGTGGGCGTGGCGGCCAGCGTGCCATTCTCGTTCAGGCGCAGGTTCAGCGTCGTCACGATTTCATTGGCGCCCGGACCTGGGTCGACCTGCCGATCGGCGCAGGGCTGGATCTGCCGCGCGATCGCCTGGACGATCGATGCAAGAGCGGTGGCATCGATCTTCGCCGCGCGCGGCGTCTGGCTGCGACTCTTCGATGGTTCGCTGGTCAGGCCCTTGAGGAAGTCATCCCCGAGACGACCGCCGCGCGGCCGCGCGCTCTTCGATTCGCTGTCCGATCCCGAACCGCGCGCCTTTGCTGCCGCCGCTGCCTTCGCCTTTGCATCGGCAGCCGCTTTGGCCTTGGCGTCGGCTGCGGCCTTGGCCTTCGCCTCGGCAGCCGCTTTGGCCTTGGCGGCCGCAGCTGCCTTCTTTTCCGCTGCTTCCTTCGCGGCGGCGGCTTTCTGGGCCGCGGCGCGCTCGGCGGCCGGATCGGGTCGGGGCTTGGGCTTCTCGGCAGGTTTGGGTGCTGGCGCCGGCTTGGGCGGCGCAGGCTTCGGCTTTGGCGCAGGCTTCGGCGCAGGCTCGGGCGGCGCTGGTTTGGGCTGCGGTTGCGGCGGTACGGGTGCCGGCTCCGGCGCAGGTGCTGGCTCCGAGGGAGCGGGCGGCGCGGCATCGTCCGGCTCGCCAGTCTCGGGCGCGATCGATTGCGCCGGCTCCTCCACCGCTTGCGGTGCGGTCGCCTCCAGCCCGACGTCTTTCACCAGGCTGACGTCGATCGGCTGCTGCTTCAGCTTTTCCGGATTGGGGGTCGATAGAAAGCCGACCGACAGCAGCCCGAACAGGATCAGATGCCCTGCGCCTGCTACTCCAAGCCCGACCTTTTCCGACCGCTCCATTCGGGTCACTCGTCCCCGATCGTCACCAGAGCGACGCGATTCAGCCCGGCGCGGTTGAGTTCACCCATCACGCGCATCACACGCCCGTAATCCAGCGCGCGATCGGCACGCAGATACACTTGCGGCGGATCCCCTTCGCCAGACTGCGCCGCGATTGCATCGAGCCGTTCGGCCAGCGCGTCTTCGGACACCTCATCCTTGGCGATGAAGATCCGGCCGTCGGCGTCCAGCGATATTTCGGTCGGCTGCTTGTCCTGATCCAGCGGCTTGGCGCGGCTGTCTGGCAGATTTACGGGCACGCCGGCCGTCAGCAGCGGCGCGGTGACCATGAAGATGATCAGCAGCACCAGCATGACGTCGACAAGCGGCGTCACGTTGATGTCTGCCATCGGTGCACGGCGGCCGCCCGATCGCTGCGAAGGAAGCTGCATCGCCACCTCTCAGCGCTCCCGAGCCGGCGCAAGATGGCCCATGACGCCCCTCACCGCTCGCGGTCCAGCTGACGCGAGAGCGTCGCGTGGAAACCATCGGCGAAGCGATTGAGCCGCGCCTCGATACGATTAATAGCGTGGCTGAAGCGATTGTACGCGATCACGGCCGGGATCGCCGCGAACAGGCCGATTGCCGTCGCAAAAAGCGCCTCCGCGATGCCGGGCGCCACCACGGCCAGGCTGGTATTCTGCTGGCTGGCAATGCTGGTGAAGCTGCGCATGATGCCCCACACCGTGCCGAACAGGCCGACAAACGGTGCCACCGATCCGACGGTCGCCAGCACGTTCAGCCGGTCCGACAGCTTGTCGATCTCGCTGGCAACGGCTGCGCCCATCGTCGTCGCCAACCGCTCACGCGTGCCGCCGCGATCGATCACCGCACCCTGCGTGGAGCGGCGCCATTCGGCAACGCCCGCCGCAAAAACGCGCGCGCTCGGCAGATCCTCGTCAGCTCGCGTCTTGTAGAAGGCATCGATGTCGTCCGCCTTCCAGAAATCGCGCTCAAACGTCTCGGTGGCGCGCCGCGTGCGACCCAGCTTGCGCCAGAACATGAAGATGATCGCCCAGGTCCAGATGCTTGCGGCGAGCAGGCCGAACATCACCAGCTTCACCACCCAATCGGCCTGCAGGAACAGGGCAATAGGTGAGAGCGTGGCAGCGTCGGTATTGAAGAACGGGTTCAAGGCCTCTTTTCCCCCTTGTCGACAAGCGCGGCAAAACGGTCGATCCAGTCTCGCGGTTGCCGGCGCGGCCGCCCCGACGGCGCCACCAGCGCCGCCACGACATCCGCCTCCGCCAGCACAAGCGCGTCGCGCATGACTCTTTGATGAATGGAAACGCTGGCCGCGCGAACCGCCGTCACCTGGGTGAACACGACCAGTGCATCGTCCAGCCGCGCCGGCGCGATGTAACGGATGGCGAGGCTCGCCACCGCATAGGCCCCCAGCCCCGCATCATGCGCCGCGCGCTGATCCACGCCCGCCAGGCGGAGCATGTCCGAACGCGCGCGTTCCATGAAGCGGAGGTAATTGGCGTGATAGACCACGCCCGACAGGTCCGTGTCCTCGAAATAGACGCGCACCGGCAGGCGATGTTCCACGCCGGCAAAGCGCCCTTCCAGCGGCTGGTCGGCTTGGCCGGTTTCCATTTCGCCGTTGTTAACCGAACGTTGCGGGCTCGGGTAGCCCCATGGAGCCGATCCGGTCAGTCCTTGAAGACGGCGGTATCGACCTCGATCCAAGGCACCCGCTGCGCAACGGCCGGGGCATCTTCCGCCGCAGCCGGTGACGCCGCACGCGTGGCCACGGCCGCACGGGGCGTGCCAACGGCGGGCGACAAGGCAGCGCCGGCGGGCTGTTTCGGCCTGGCTCCGGCCGGTTTCATTACCGCGGCGGCCGCGATCGCCGGGCCGGCGGCCCCGGTGCGTTCGGCAAGCGTCGTGGCGCCGGATGCAGGCGATGACACCCGCGGGTCAACCACCGCAGCAGGAGCCACGGCAGCGACGCGCGTTGCCACGGGAGCCGCGGCAATCGGCGCAGCGCCAACCACAGGCGCTGTCACCGGCGCGGCGACTGCGATCATCGGCCGGGGCGCCAGCATCTCCGCAAACGGCGCATCAAGAGTCGGCAGGACGGCGGCGGCGAACATCTGCAACTCGCCGGGGCCAAGCCGTTCGGTTTCCGCCAGCGTCGCGGCGGCGGCAGTGCAAAAGGCATCGCGCGCCTGCGCCTGGGAGAAGAAGTTGTAGAGCTTGGTCATGGCATCGTCGTACCGGTCCTGCCAGTCCCCGCCACCGGCGCGATACTGGTCAGACAGTTGAGTCTCGGCGCTGGCCAGCATGGTCTTGTGATTGGCCAGCATCGCATTGTAGCGCTGCACGATCACCGCCTCCTGCGCGCCGCGACAGGCGAGGGCCGCGACGTTCAGCGCCACCCGCATGTGCCACACGGTCGCCGCTGGCGAGAGCCCGCGATTGATCGGCGTGATCGGCGGCGTGACATGAACCGGCACCGGTGCCGGCTCGGGCGGCGGCATGACCACCGCCACTTCCTTCGGCCGGGAGGCGCAGGCTGCAACCGCAGCAATGGCTGCGACAGCGACGACGGCTTGCGTTACGCGTGACATGGCGGCTCCGTTATCCCCGGAATGCTGTGCCGGTGATTGGGTGAATGCAAGGTAAAGGGCGCCGGATCCCCTGCCCGATCCCGTTTCCTTGCACGCCGTTGCACCAAGGACACGGCTTCGCACCGAGCCCTGCAGGGCACCGATTTCGCCGGTCGACGTTGTGCGACACGATCAGATCAATGGCGGAGCAGGCATGACGCGAACCCGGGCGGTGGAGGAACTGAAAGCGATCGTGACGCAGATCGCCCGAGAGATCAGCGACGAGGCACAAGAGATCGAGCGCGCCGCCGACGCAAAGGAGGAGGGGCTGGCACCCGGCCCCTTCGGCATCGCCGTTGTGACAACAAGCGGCGATCTGGTGTCTGGCGGCGCAGCGCAGACGCCATTCCCGTTGCAGAGCATCGCCAAGGTTTTCGCCCTGGAGCTTGCGCTTTGCGCCGTGGGCGACGGCATCTTCGAACGTGTCGGGCGCGAGCCGTCCGGCGATCCGTTCAACTCGATCGTGGATCTGGAGCGAACAAAGGGCATCCCGCGCAACCCGTTCGTCAACGCCGGCGCCCTGGCCGTGGTGGACATATTGGTCGAGGAACTGGGCGACGATTCACAGGCAAGCGCAGTGGTCGATTTCGTGCGCCACCATGGCGGGCTGGAAATGGTCGATCTCGACCCGGACGTCCTCGCCTCCGAGCAGGAAGGCGGCGATCTCAACCGTGCGATGATGAGCTTCATGCGCCATCACGGCAATCTCCACTCACCGCCGGACGAGGTGATGGAGGCCTATGTCAATCAATGTGCGATCACGCTGGACTGCGAGGGGCTGGCCCGGACCGGGCTGTTCCTGGCGCGCACCCGCCGCCAGCCGGACGACGCGGAAGCGGATGCTGTCGCGCGCCGCATGCGCAAGCTGCTCGCGCTGATGATGACGTGCGGCCATTATGATGGATCGGGCGATTTTGCGCTGCGCGTCGGACTGCCGGCGAAGAGCGGCGTCGGCGGCGGCATTCTGGCGATCGTTCCCGAAACAGCGGCGGTCGCCGTCTGGTCACCCAACCTTGACCAGCATGGCAATTCGATGCTGGGCGTGCGCGCACTGGAGATGCTGGCGCATCGCACCGGCTGGTCCGTCTTCGGCCCGCCCATGATCGGGTGAACGGCCGTGCCCGCCTCCTGGACAAGCGGGCACGCCAGCGAAAAGCGGCTCAGGCTGCGCGCTGCTCCAGCGCCTGCGCCGCTTCCGCCATCAGCGCGGCGATGATGTCCGCGATCGGCTCTTCCCTGGTCACCATGCCGACCGACTGCCCGGCCATCACGCTGCCGTGCTCGACATCGCCGTCGATCACCGCGCGGCGCAGCGCGCCGGCCCAATAATGTTCGATCTGAAGCTGCGCCTCGGCCATCGCGACGGCGCCCTCGTCCAACGATTGCGCCACCTCGCGCTGCTTGGCGGTGAACAGCTCTCCGCCCGCATTCTTCAGCGCGCGAACGGGGATCACCGGCAGGCGCGGATCGATCTGCACGCTTGCCACCGCATCGCGGGCCGAGGCGCGGATGAACGCTTGCTTGAACCGGGGATGCGCGATCGATTCGGTTGCGCAGACAAAGCGCGTACCGAGCTGGACGCCGGCGGCACCCATGTCGAGATAGCCCGCGATCGCTTCGCCGCGGCCAATCCCGCCGGCGATGAACACCGGGACATCGTTGGCGATCGCCGGCAGGATCTCCTGCGCCAGCACGCTCGTGGAAACCGGCCCGATGTGCCCGCCCGCTTCGGAGCCCTCGATCACCAGCGCGTCCGCGCCCGAGCGGATCAGCTTCTTCGCCAGCGCCAGCGTGGGGGCAAAGCAGATCACCTTGGCGCCGGAAGCCTTGATCGCCTCCAGCGAGCCCTTGGGCGGCAGCCCGCCGGCGAGGACGACATGACCGACCTCATGCTTCGCGCATACCTCGATCAGCGCCATCAGATCGGGGTGCATGGTGATCAGGTTCACGCCGAACGGCTTATCGGTCAGTGCCTTGGTCGCGGCGATTTCGGCATCGAGCAGGTCGACCGTCATCGCGCCGCAGGCGATCACGCCAAAGCCGCCGGCATTGGACATGGCGGCGACAAGGTTGCGCTCGCTCACCCAGCTCATCGCGCCGGCCATGATGGCCACCTCGCTGCCGAGGAATGCAGCGCCCCGCTCCATGCGGCGCGATAGGCGGGCGGAACCGGCCTGAGGGGAACCGGCCTGAGGGGAACCTGGGCGCTCGATCGTGGTATCGTTCATCACCGCGCCGCTACACCGGTCGCGCGGCGGAGACAAACATGCGGCAGCACGCCACCGAATTGATCGTCACTTCGCCCGGCCAAGGCCTTCATGAATTCACCCGCGATGTCACCGGCTGGGTCACATCCACCGGCGTGGATCAGGGGCTGCTCACGCTTTTCATCCGCCACACCTCCGCCTCCTTGCTGATCCAGGAAAACGCCGCGCCAGCCGCACGCCGTGATCTCGAACGCTATCTTGCCCGCATCGCCCCCGAATCGCGCGACTATGAGCATGACGACGAGGGGCCGGACGACATGCCCGCGCACCTCCGCGCGGCGCTAACCGCCACCAGCCTGTCGATCCCCGTCGTGGGCGGCCGCCCGGTGC
The DNA here is from genome assembly GCF_900109205.1 of Sphingomonas sp. OV641. Lineage (NCBI taxonomy): Bacteria > Pseudomonadati > Pseudomonadota > Alphaproteobacteria > Sphingomonadales > Sphingomonadaceae > Sphingomonas > Sphingomonas sp. OV641. Next base: position 302,185 of record NZ_FNZB01000002.1, read on the forward strand.
TCGGCACATGGCAGGGCATCTACCTTTTCGAACATCGCCGCGCGGCGCACCGCCGGCAGATCGCGCTTCACCTGATCGGCGAGTGATCGGGATGCTTGCCACGTTGAAGGTCGCCGCCCGCGATCGCGCTCGGCTGAGCGAAGTCGCCGCCGTCATGTCACGCTTTGGCCTCGACGTGCTGCTTGCGCGCCTGGGCCTCGGCAGCGCGCAGGACCAGCCCGAGCCGTTCGACCTGCCCGATCGCACCCGCCGCGCGCTGGAGGCGCTTGGCCCGACCTGGGTGAAGCTCGGCCAGATCATGGCGACCCGCGCGGATATCCTGCCGCCTGACTGGATCGCGGCATTCGAACATTTGCAAAGCGCCGCACCCCGCCTGCCCTTCGATGATCTGCGCCCGGCAGTGGAGGCCGCGCTTGGCGAGCCACCGGAAACGGTCTTTGCCCATTTCGATCCCGAACCGCTGGCTGCCGCCTCAATGGCGCAGGTGCACCGCGCGACGCTTCACGATGGCACTGATGTCGTGGTCAAGATCCGCCGCCCTGGCATCCGTCCGCGTATGGAGGCGGACCTTCGTCTGCTGGGCGAGGTGGCCCGCGTCATGGAGCGATCCAATGCCGAGGCACGCCGCTTCGGTGCGACCAAGCTCGTCCGCCAGCTGGGCAGCGCGATCCTGGGCGAGCTCGACTTCGCCAATGAAGGCCGCAACGCCGATCTGCTGCGGGAGGATTTCGTCCGCGATCCTCGCGTTGTCATTCCGCGCGTCCATTGGGACTATACGTCCGAGGCGGTGATCGTGATGGATCACCTCGCCGGCATTGCGCCGCGCAATGCGCAGGCGCTGCGCGATGCCGGGATCGATCCGGCGGTGATCGCCACATCGGGCGCCGACATCGTGCTACAGATGGCCCTGATAAACGGCCGCTTCCACGGCGATCCGCATCCCGGCAACCTCCTGTGTCTGCCGGGCGATCGCATCGGCATGATCGATTTCGGGCTGATCGGGCATGTCAGCCCGCGCCGCCGCGAGGAATTCATCGCCTTCGTCCAGGCGCTGGTGACGGACGACCCCGCACTGCTCGCCGAAACGCTGGCCCGCTGGGCGGAGCGCGAGGCGGAGATATCCCGCTTCCTGCCGATCGCGGAAGGGCTGGTGGTTCGCCACGGCCGGCGGCTGGTGCTCGCCGATCTCGTCGCGGACCTGTTCGGGACGCTGCGGGAGGAAAAGCTCGCCTTTCCGCCCGATCTGCTGCTGCTCTTCAAGGCGCTGATCACGCTCGACGGCGTGCTCGGCGCGATCGAGCCGGACTTCGATCTTGCGGCGGCGATGCGGCGCGCCAGCGGGCGGCTGGTGATGGAGCGGCTGTCACCCGAACGCTGGTCGCGCCGCGCCGCTGCCGTCGCCATGGAGGTGGACCGCCTCGGCGACGATCTCCCGCGCCTCATCCGCGCGCTCGCCCGCCGCGCGGAGGCGCCGCCCGCCCCATCGCCGGCTCAGACGTTCGACAGCCGCCTCATTGCGGCGGCGCTGATCGTCGCCGCGCTGATCATTGCGGCGGCGGTTCTGCTGACCTAGCGGCTCAGGCCGCTTCGTCGGCGTCCAGGCCATAAGCGGTGTGCAGCACGCGCACGGCCAGCTCGGTTTCGTCCTCGTGGATCAGCACGCTGACCTTGATCTCGCTGGTCGAGATCGCCTGGATGTTGATGCCGCGCGCGCCCAGGGTCGAGAACATGGTGCTCGCCACGCCCGCATGGCTGCGCATGCCGACGCCAACGACGCTGATCTTCGCGACGCGCGTGTCGTGCACCAGTTCGGCGAAGCCGATCGCCTCGCGCGCCTGGTTCAGCGTCTCGATCGAGCGGGCCAGATCGGCGGACGGCACGGTAAAGGTCACGTCCGTCGACCCCGTCCCCCGCGCGCCATGGTCGTGGGCGATATTCTGGATGATCATGTCGACGTTGATGTTCGCCGCGGCGAGCGGCTCGAAGATCGCCGACACCGAGCCCGGCTTGTCGGGCACCGCGGTCAGCGTGATCTTCGCCTCGTTCTTATCGTGCGCGATGCCGGTGATCAGCTGGCGTTCCACGTCTTCAACCTCCTGTTCGCCCACGATCATCGTTCCGGGCAATGTATCCGCCATTGGCGCGTCCTCGCCGGTGAACGACGACAGCACCTGGACGCGGACATTCTCTTTCATCGCCAGGCCGACCGATCGCGTCTGCAGCACCTTGGCGCCGACGCTGGCGAGCTCCAGCATCTCCTCATACGTCACCTTGGCGAGCTTGCGCGCGCGCGGCACGATGCGCGGATCGGTGGTATAGACGCCGTCCACATCGGTGTAGATGTCGCAGCGATCGGCCTTGATCGCCGCCGCCACCGCCACTGCCGACGTGTCGGAGCCACCGCGGCCAAGCGTGGTGACGCGGCCCCGTTCGCCCTCCTTGGCGTGCACGCCCTGGAAGCCGGGGATCACCGCCACTTCGCCCGCGCCCATGCTGGCAAGCAGCGCTGCGCTATCGATCGTCTCGATGCGCGCCTTGGCAAAGGCATCGGACGTGTTGACCGGCAGCTGCCAGCCCATCCACGAACGCGCCGGTACGCCGATCGCCTGAAGCGCGATCGCCAGCAGCCCGCTGGTGATCTGCTCCCCGGCGGAGACGACCACGTCATATTCCTTGGGATCGTAGAGCGCGCTCGCCTCGCGGCAGAAATTGACCAGCCGGTCGGTTTCGCCCGCCATGGCGGAGACGACCACCGCCACTTCATTGCCCGCCGCCGCCTCGCGTTTCACCCGCGCCGCGACCGAGCGAATGCGCTCGATCCCCGCCATCGAGGTGCCGCCGAATTTCATGACGATGCGGGCCACGGGACTACTTTCGGAGTGCTTGGGGAAAACAGGCGCGCCTGATAGGAGGCGGTCATGGCCGACGCAACTGTAACAACTGATACCGCTCCGTCCGGCAATCATGCCAGCGTGATCGCGCGCGAGGCGGCGCATTTCGGCGGCATGGCCAAGGATTGGTGGGACCCGCGCGGGTCCTCCGCGATGCTCCACCGGCTAAACCCCGTGCGGCTGCGCTATATCCGCGAGCAGGCCGACCGGCATTTCGATCTCGATCCGGACAGCTTCACCCCGCTTGGCCACAGAAGCGCGCTGGACGTCGGCTGCGGCGCCGGGCTGCTGGCGGAGCCGCTCAAGCGGCTGGGCGCGTCCGTCACCGCGATCGATGCCGCGGCGGAGAATATCGCGGTCGCCCGCGACCATGCCGCCGCGAGCGGACTGGTAATCGACTATCGCGCGGGAGGGATCGAGGCGCTGGGCGGCGAGCAATTCGATCTCGTCACGTGCATGGAGGTGATCGAGCACGTCGCCGATCCCGCGGCGTTCGTTGCCGGGCTCGCGGGCGCGCTGGCCGAGGGCGGCCTGCTGATCATGTCCACGCCGAACCGCACGCCGGTGTCGCGCCTGGCGATGATCACGCTGGCGGAAGGCACTGGCCGCATCCCACGCGGTACGCACGACTGGGATCGCTTCATCACGCCCGAGGAGCTGACGGCGATGCTGGCCGATGCGGGCCTGGCAGTGCGCGACACACGCGGCATCAGCTATTCGCCCACCAGCGGCTTCAGCCTCTCTGATACCCTGACGCTGAACTATCTGGTGACTGCCACGCGCGCCTGATCCGCGTACGGCACGGCCAAGAAGCCAAAGGTCGCGAGGCGGCTGTCGCCAACCTCTCCGGCGCGGAGAGATTTGCTCGCGCTTCAGCCACCTGCCGCTTGCCAGCACCGGCTGATCGCGCTTCAAGATGCCATCCGTCCTTCGGAGTATCTTGATGCGCCTTCTCGCCTGTCTTCTCGCCTGCACCGCCATCGCCCTCCCCGCCGTCACCCTGCCAGCCGCCGCACAGCAGCAGCCGAATGCCGCCCCGGCGCAAGCGCCCAGCCGCACCTTCACCGGCAGCGACCTGTTCGGCCTGTCGATCGCCGCCGACCCGCAGATCAGCCCGGACGGGCGCACCATCGTCTATGTCCGCCGCACCGGCGACATCATGACCGATCGGATGCAATCCTCCTTGTGGCTCATCGACGTGGCGAGCGGCCGGCAGACGCCTTTCGCCACCAGCGGATCCAGCCCGCGCTGGTCGCCCGACGGCACCCGCATCGCCTATGTCGCAGGCGACGGCGATCGCTCGCAGCTATTCGTCCGCTGGCTCGGCAATGGCGCCAGCGCGCGGGTGACGAGCCTGCCGGGCGATCCCAACAGCCTATCCTGGTCACCCGATGGCACCCGCCTCGCCTATATCGCCACGGTCGCCGGCGAACCGGCCAAGCTCGGCAAGGCACCCGCGAAGCCCGAGGGCGCGAAATGGGCCGAGCCGCTGGAGGTGATCGACCGGGTCACCTATCGCAACGACGGCCCCGGCTATCGCAAGCCCGGCTATGATCACCTGTTCGTTGTCGGGGCCGACGGCGGCGCGGCGCAGCAGCTAACCTTCGGCAATTTCGACGACGGCGGCCCGCTGTCCTGGAGCGACGACGGCCGCACGATCCTGTTCTCCGCCATCCGCGGCCCCGATGCCGAGCGGCAGGTGATGAATTCGGACGTGATCGCGGTGGACGCCAATTCAGGCGCCATGCGTACGCTGACCAGCCGTGACGGCCCCGACGCGGCGCCGCGCTACTCCAGCGACGGCAGCAAGGTCGCGTGGATCGGCTTCGACGACAAGCGGCGCGCTTACACCAATGCCGAGCTTTACGTGGGCGACGCCAATGCCGCCGCGCCGCGTTCGCTCACCGCATCGCTCGACCGCTCAATCGAGGATGCGCAATGGGCCGGCGACGGCCGCTCGCTCTACGCCAGCTATGACGACAAGGGCCAGCGCAAGCTCGCCCGCATCGGCATGGACGGCCGGATGACGACCATGGCGGACAATCTCGCCGGCGGCGGGCTTGATCGTCCGTACACCGGCGGCGATTTCTCCATCTCGCGCAGCGGCACCATCGCCTATACCGGCGGCGATGCCTCGGCGCCCGCCGACGTCTGGGTCACCAGCGGCGGCAAGGCGCGCCGGCTGACCAACCTCAATCAGGTGCTCACCGCGTCCAAGGCGCTGGCCCCGGTGCGCAAGGTGGCGGTCACCGCGGCCGATGGCCGCCCGATCGACGCCTGGCTCGCCACGCCGCCGGGCTGGCAGCCGGGCACGCGCGTGCCGCTGATCCTGGAGATCCACGGCGGCCCGCATTCGGCCTATGGCCCGACCTTCGCCACCGACGTGCAACTCTATGCCGCCGGCGGCTATGCGGTGTTGTGGACCAACCCGCGCGGCTCCACCTCCTATGGCGCGGAATTCGCCAATCTGATCGACAAGAACTATCCCAGCCAGGACTATGACGACCTGATGGCCGCCGTCGACGCCACGATCGCGGAAGGTGTGGCGGATCCGAACAACCTGTTCGTGACCGGCGGCTCGGGCGGCGGCGTGCTGACGTCGTGGATCGTCGGCAAGACGAACCGGTTCAAGGCGGCGGCGACGCAGAAGCCGGTGATCAACTGGATCAGCGAGGCGCTGACCATGGACAACACCCTGTTCACGTCGCGCTACTGGTTCTCCAAGCTGCCGTGGGAAGATCCCATGAGCTATTGGAATCGCTCGCCGCTGAGCCTTGTCGGCAACGTCAAGACGCCAACGTTGGTGGTCGTCGGCAGCGAGGATTATCGCACACCCGTCAGCGAGAGCGAACAATATTACGCCGCGCTCCAGATTGCCAACGTGCCCACCGCGCTCGTCAAGGTGCCGGGTGCCAGCCATGGCGGCTTCACCAGCCGCCCCTCGCAATCGGCGGCAAAGGCGAGCGCGATCCTTGCCTGGTTCGATCGCTATCGGAATGCGGCGCCCGTCAACACCGGGGCGACGCCGGCCAACTGATCGCCGCAACCGGGCAAGCCTGCCGCCGTTCCGGACTTCTCCGGTGCGGCGGCAGGCAGAGGGCGCCTGATCAGGGTTGTGCCGGATTGCACGCGATTCGCCGGTGCGATAGCGTGCCCGCCATGCACAACCGTCGCCAGATCGCCCTCGCCGTCGGCGCCCTGTCACTGGCGGCGCTTGCCACCGTGGATCCGCCCAGCGCCAACGTGCAGATCCTCACGCACGACAGCCGCGATGCCTCGCCGGCGCGGTTTCAGGCGGCTGTCGACCTCGGCCTTGCCAGCGCTTCCATCCTCGTGACCTGGACGGCGCAGCGCCTGGTGCGCTGATCCGGCCGGAACAGCGCAGCGACAGCGCCCGCAAACTGACGCCACAGCCGCGGTTCGGCCGCATCAAACCATTGCCGGCAGGAGCGTATCCTTGACCCTTGGCCGTGGCGTGGCCCATAGCGCGGCCATGGACAATCCCGTGGAGAGCATGACGTTCGAGGCCGCGCTGAAGGAGCTCGAGTCGATCGTCGCACGTCTCGAGTCCGGGGAAACCCCGCTGCAGGACGCAATCGAGCTTTACGAACGCGGCAACGCGCTGCGCGCACGCTGCGCGGAGCGGCTGGACGCCGCCCAGGCGCGGATCGAGGCGATCCGGCTGGATGCCGAGGGCCGGGCCACCACCACGCCCTTCACCGCCGGATGAACCCCTCCCCTGCGCTTGCCACGGCGCTGGCCGATACCGCGCGCGAGATCGACGCCCGGTTCGACGCACTCCTGACCGTGCCGGACGATCCGCGCGCCGATCTGTATCGCGCGATGCGTCATGCGGCGATCGACGGCGGCAAGCGGCTGCGGCCGCTCTTGGTCTTTGCCACCGCACGGCTGTTCAACTGCGACATGGATTGCGCCGGCCGCGTGGCGATCGCGCTGGAGGCGATCCACGTCTATTCGCTGATCCACGATGATTTGCCGGCGATGGACGATGACGATCTGCGCCGTGGACGCCCGACCGTTCACAAGGCATTCGGCGAGGCGACCGCGATCCTGGCGGGTGATTGCCTTCATGCGCTCGCGTTCGAGGTGCTGGCCGATCCGGCGACCCATGCCGATCCGTTCGTTCGCGCGGAGCTAGTGCTCGATCTCGCCCGCGCTGCCGGGCCGTCCGGCATGGCGGGCGGCCAGATGATGGACCTGGAGGCGGAGCGCGCCAGTTTCGACCTCACCACCGTTACCCGGCTTCAGGCGATGAAGACCGGCGCGCTGATCATGGCGGCGGTGGAAGCCGGGGCGATCCTAGGTCGCCTCCCGCCCGAGGGGCGGACGCACCTGCGCGGCTATGCCCGGGACATCGGCCTCGCCTTCCAGATCGTCGACGACCTGCTCGACGTGGAAGGGGACGAGGCGCTGGCGGGCAAGAAGCTGCGCAAGGACGCGGGCGCCGGCAAGGAGACCTTTGTCTCCCTGCTCGGCGTGGAACCGGCGCGCGAACGCTGCCGGCTGCTGGTCGACCAGGCCATCGCGCATCTTCGCCACTACGGGCCCGAGGCGGATCTGCTCCGCGACATCGCCCGCTTCGTGCTGCAAAGGGACCATTGAGCATGACCTCTCGCATCGGCGTTTATCCAGGCACTTTCGACCCGATCACGCGCGGGCACATGGACATCATCCGCCGCGGCGCGAAGCTGGTAGATCGGCTGGTGATCGGCGTGACGACCAATCCGTCCAAAAGCCCGATGTTCAGCCTGGAAGAACGCATGATGATGGTGCGCCGCGAATGCGCCAGTCTGGATGCGAATATCGACGTGGTCAGCTTTGACCTGCTGCTGATGGACTTTGCCGAGCGCGAGGGTGCCAGCGTCATCGTGCGCGGCCTGCGCGCCGTGGCGGATTTCGAATATGAATATCAGATGGCCGGCATGAACCAGCAGCTGAACGACCGGATCGAGACGGTCTTTCTGATGGCAGACGTCGCGCTGCAGCCGATCGCCAGCCGGCTCGTCAAGGAAATCGCCATTTTCGGCGGCGAGATCGGCAAGTTCGTGTCACCCGCGGTGCGCGAGGAAGTGGTCGCGCGGGTGGCGGAGACGGGCCGGCGCGGGCGCTGACGGCGGCAGGCGGCGGTCTGGCGGCGGCACGGCGATCCTGTCCCGCAGGCAAGCGACCGGCACCGCAGTTCAGTTTGGCGCAAGGCGCGATCTGGTCTAGGGCGCCGGTCAAACGATCTGGTTGGGAAGACGATGCGGTTTGTTGGAATGATCGCGATGCTGGCCGCAGTGCTGGCGGGGCCGGCCTTGGCCCAGGAAAAGACTCCTGAAATTCAGGCGACCGCCACCGCTTCCAAGCAGCGCTACACACCGCCGCCGACCACCGATCTGGAAAACACCTGGCTGCTCGATCTGTCGAGCGGCGGGCGCGTTTCGATCTGGCTGCGCCCCGATGTCGCGCCGGACATGGTGCGCCGGATCAAGAACCTGACGCGCCGCAAATTCTACGACGGCCTGACCTTTCACCGCGTGATCGACGGCTTCATGGCGCAGGGCGGCGATCCGCAGGGTGACGGCACCGGCGGATCGGACCTGCCGGACGTGAAGGCCGAGTTCAATTACCTCCCGCACGTGCGCGGCGCGGTCGCCGCGGCCCGCGCGCAGGACGAGAACAGCGCCAACAGCCAGTTCTACATCATGCTGATGCCGCGCCTCAGCCTGGACGGGAAATATACCGTGTTCGGCCGCGTGCTTCAGGGCATGCAATATGTCGATGCGATCGAGAAGGGCGAGCCGCCGGCAAACCCCACGCGCATCCTCCACGCCTATATCGCCGCCGACAATCCCCCGCCCTATCAGGCGGCGCCGGTCGCCCCGCCGCCCTCGCTGGATGCGCCAGCCACGCTTCCGGGCGCGAAGCCGGCGAAGGCACCCAAGCCCCGACGCTGAGGGGCTGAGGGACTGAGGGCCCTCCCCAAGGGCCGACAGCGGCTGTGACCAGTGCTAGAGTTTAACCGCTCCTCTTGATGCAGAGCGGCCTCCCCGGCGGAGGCCGGGGCCCAGTTGGGAAGGTCGCAGTAACGAAGCGCAACTTGCTCTTACTGACGTTGCCCAGCTGGGCCCTGGCCTTCGCCGGGGAGGCGCTTCAACCGGGGTGGATCAGATTCTAGCCGCGTGAGCTGAGCAACCCTGCCGCGACTGCCAGTGCCGCGCCCGCCGCGGCAAAGGCGATGATCATCAGCAATCCGTCCTTCACCAGCAGGGCCATGCCGAAGGCGGCGATCGCCGCCATCGGGGCGGTGGTGGCGAGCGGCAGCAGCTCCAGCGGCGGGATGGCGAGCGTCAGCACGAGGATCGCGGCGGCCGCCACCCGGACCATCGGCCCCTTGGTCAGCGCCGGCAGCCGGCCGTGGAACCAGCGATCCATCCATCGGCCGACCGGACGCACCTTCTCCACCGCCTTTTTCACCTTCTCGGACTTCACCGAGCGGTTGGAGAGAAAACCGGGCAGCCACAGGTGCTTGCGGCCAAACAGCATCTGCCCTGCCGTCAGCACGATCACCAAGGCGAGCAGGGTCGGCAGCCCGGGTATCGAGCCGACCGGTGAAATGTCGATCAGCGGGATGATGACAAGGAAGGGCGCATAGCTCCGGTTCCCAAACGCCTCGATCGTCTGACCGAGCGACACTGCGTCCTTCTTGTCTGCCAGTTCATCGAGCCGGTCGAGAATGTCGCCGACGCTGTGCGGATCATCTGCCATCCGCTGCTGAACGGAGGCCAGGTCAGGCGGTTCCGCTGCCGTAACGGGTGCCAAAACAGGCAAGGGCCGCGGCACCCATGGATGCCGCGGCCCCTTCCCGTTCGTCGCGCTGCGATCAGGCGTAAGTCAGATCGAAGCGGTCAGCATTCATCACCTTGGTCCAGGCTGCGACGAAGTCCTTCGCGAACTTCTCCTTCGCATCCGCCGCGGCATAGACCTCGGAGAGGGCGCGGAGCTGCGAATTGGAGCCGAACACTAGGTCGGTGCGGGTCGCCTTCCACCGCGGTTCATCACTGGCGCGATCGGTCCCGAGGTACAGTTCGTCGCCGGTCTCATCCACTTCCTTCCACGCCGTCCCCATATCGAGGATGTTGACGAAGAAGTCGTTGGTCAGCTGGCCAGGACGATCGGTCAGCACGCCATGGTCGCTGTCGCCATGATTTGCACCGAGCACGCGCAGGCCACCGACCAGCACCGTCATCTCGGGCGAGCTCAGCCCCAAGAGCTGCGCACGATCAACCAGCAGCTCCTCGGTCGGCACGTTGTAGCGCACCTGGAGGTAGTTGCGGAAACCGTCCGCCTTGGGCTCCAGCACCGCAAAGCCCTCGGCATCGGTCTGCTCCGCGCTGGCGTCCGTGCGGCCCGGCGTGAACGGCACGGCGATGTCATGACCAGCCGCCTTGGCGGCCTGCTCGACACCCACGGTGCCGCCGAGCACGATCAGGTCGGCAATCGACACCTTCTTGCCGCCGCTGGCGCCGCCGTCGAAGTCGGCCTTGATGCCTTCATAGACCTCCAGCACCTTGGCGAGCTTCTCCGGCTCGTTGACGTCCCAGCTGCGCTGCGGCTCCAGCCGGATGCGCGCGCCATTGGCGCCGCCGCGCTTGTCCGAACCGCGGAAAGTGGCGGCGGAGGCCCAGGCGGTCTTCACCAGCTGGCTCACCGTCAGCCCCGACGCCGCAATCTTCTGCTTCAGCGTCGCCACATCAGCATCGTCGATCGGCGCGTGATCGGCCGTGGGGATTGGATCCTGCCAGATCAGATCCTCCGCCGGCACGTCCGGGCCGAGGTAACGGATCTTGGGCCCCATGTCGCGATGCGTCAGCTTGAACCAGGCACGAGCGAACTGGTCGGCGAAATAGTCCGGGTCGGCCCGGAACTTCTTCATGATCTCCAGATACTTGGGATCGACCTTCATGGCCATGTCGGCGGTGGTCATCATGGTCGGCACCTTGACGCCCGGCGTATGCGCCTTGGGTGCGAGCGTCTCTTCCGGGTTGCCGACCGGCTGCCACTGCTTCGCGCCTGCCGGGCTCTTCACCAACTCATATTCATGGTCGAGCAGCATGTCGAAATAGGTCATGTCCCATTTCGTCGGCGTCGGCGTCCACGCGCCCTCGATGCCGCTGGTGATCGTGTGATCGCCCATGCCGCTTTCGTGGGTGGAAGCCCAGCCAAGGCCCATTTGCGCAATGTCGGAGCCTTCCGGCTCCGCGCCGACCAGTTTCGCATCGCCCGCGCCATGCGCCTTGCCGAAGGTGTGGCCGCCAGCGGTGAGCGCAGCGGTCTCCTCGTCATTCATCCCCATGCGCGCGAAGGTTTCGCGAATGTCGCGTGCGGACTGCGCCGCATCAGGCACGCCGCCGGGCCCTTCCGGGTTGACGTAGATGAGGCCCATCTGGATCGCCGCCAGCGGGCTTTCGAGCACCATCTCGCGATCGGGCTGAATGCGCGTCTGGCTGTTCTCATGCCCGACCCACTCTTCCTCGGTGCCCCAGTAGATGTCCTTTTCAGGTTCGAACACATCGGCGCGGCCGCCGCCGAAACCGAAGATGGGGCCGCCCATGGATTCGATCGCGACATTGCCGGTCAGGATGAACAGATCCGCCCAGGAAAGCTTGCGGCCGTACTTCTGCTTGATCGGCCACAGAAGGCGGCGTGCCTTGTCGAGATTGCCATTGTCCGGCCAGGAATTGAGCGGCGCGAACCGCTGCGATCCGGATGAGGAACCGCCGCGACCGTCACCCGTGCGATAGGTGCCTGCCGAGTGCCATGCCATGCGGATGAAGAACGGGCCGTAATGACCATAATCGGCCGGCCACCAAGGCTGGCTGTCGGTCATCAGCGCGCGCAGGTCAGCCTTTACCGCTTCGAGGTCGAGCGTCTTGAATTCGGCGGCGTAATCAAAATCGTCGCCCATCGGGTCGCCGGACAAGCCGTTCTGCTGCAGGATTTCCAGCGAAAGCTGGTTGGGCCACCAATCGCGGTTGGTGCGGCCGAGCAGGCGGCGCAGCGCAGCCGGTTCCTTGGCCTTGTCGCTCAGCGGGTCGCCCGCCATCGGGCAACCACTCGTTGTCGCGTCCATGACTCGTCCTCTCGTCAATGATCTGGTTACAACAGGTTAGACCTTCGCAGGGATGACGGAAGCGACATAAATTCGTCAGTACAAGCGGCGAAATCGATCAGTCCACCGCGACACAGTGCCGCTGTCGATCGTTCATCGGTCTTCACTGCCGTGGGGAGTGAGCCTGCAACGTCTCTTTCCACAAGCTGGGGCTTATACCGAGCGCGGCGCTTGGCGGCGGCCCCACGGCCATGCTCTAAGCCGCCTCATGCATCGCTCCGCCCTTGCTGCGCTTCTTTCCGCCAGCCTCATCGCCGCCCCGCTCGCCGCCCAGTCGACCTATGACGGCGTCGACCCGTTCATCGGCACGGGTGGCGAGGGCCACACGTTCCCGGGCGCGGTCGCCCCCTTCGGGATGGTGCAGGTCAGCCCCGATACGGACACCACGTGCGAGATCCGCGAATGCTACGGCCATGCGGCGGGCTATCGTTATGATGATCCCACCATTCAGGGGTTTTCGCAGACGCATTTCTCCGGAGCCGGGCACTCCGACCTGGGCGATTTCCTGCTGATGCCGGTCGCCGGCGATACTGTCTCGCTCGATCCAGGCGATGCGAAGAAGCCCGGCTCCGGCTACCGTTCCCGCTTCAGCCATGCGCAGGAGATAGCGCGGCCGGGCTATTATGCCGTCACATTGGCCGACAGCGCCGTCCGCGCCGAGCTGACCGCCGGCACCCGCGTTGGCGTCCATCGCTACACCTTCCCCGCCGGCAAGGACGCGCATGTCGTGCTCGACCTGCGCTCCTCGCTATACAATTATCCGGGCAAGATCCTCTGGTCGTCTGTCCGCGTCCGGGCCGATGGCACCATCACCGGCATGCGCGAGACGCGCGGCTGGGCACCGGCGCGCAAATTGTTCTTCGCGATCCGCGCCAACGCGCCGCTCACCGGCCACGCCTTCCACAATCGCGAGGAAAAGATCGCCTACAAGGGGTTCCAGGGTCCCGGCCGTGGCCGCGCGGATGTGGCGCAGCTTCAGGGCCAGGCATTGGTGGCGCAGCTCGACTTCGGCCGCCTCACACGACCGCTGGAACTGAAGGTCGCCATCTCCAGCGTCGATGAGGATGGTGCACTCGCCAATCTAGACAGCGAGGCCGGCGGCTTCGATGCGATCGCCGCCGCCAATCGAGCGGCGTGGCAGCAGGCGCTGTCGGCAATCGAGATCGACGCACCTGCGCCGATGAAGCGCATGGTCTCCACCGCGCTATACCATGCGATGATCGCGCCAAGCGTCTTCTCCGATGCCGACGGCCGCTATCGCGGGCCGGACGATCAGGTCCACAAGGCGCAAGACTTCACCTTCCACTCGACCTTTTCGCTGTGGGACACGTTTCGCGCCGAGCACCCGCTGCTGCTCCTCGTCCAGCCCGAGCAGCGCAATCGCGACTTCGTTCGCTCGCTTCTTGCCAGTCAGCAGGCGAGTCCGTTCGGCATCCTGCCCGTGTGGCAGTTTCACGGCTGCGAGACGTGGACGATGATCGGCTATCACGCCGTCTCCGTCATCGCCGATGCCTATCTGAAAGGCGTGCGCGGATTTGACGCCGACGCAGCGCTCGCAGCGATGGTGAAAAGCGCGAGCTATGGCCCGTATGGCGGCCTCGACGAATATATGAAGCGCGGCTTCGTGCCGATCGACAAGGAACCGGAGGCCGCGTCCAAGACGGCCGAATACGCCTATGACGATTGGACCATCGCCCGCATGGCGCGCGCGATCGGCAAGGCGGATGTGGCCGAAACGTTCGAGAAGCGCGCTACCAACTGGCGCAACAGCTTCGATGCGAAGACCGGATTTCTGCGCGCGCGCCGCGCCGACGGGAGCTTCCGCACGCCCTTCGATCCCACCGCGATCAACTATGGCAGTGACTATACCGAAGGGAATGCGTGGCAATATTCCTGGTTCGTGCCGCAGGATCAGGCGGCGATGTTCAAGCTGCTCGGCGGGGACGCGGCGGCGGTGGCGAAGCTCGACGCGATGTTCGCCTTCGACAACAGCAAGCTCGATTATAGCCATGCCGAGGATATCGCCGGCCTGATCGGCCAGTACATCCATGGCAACGAGCCGAGCCACCATGTCGCCTATCTCTATGCCTATGCCGGCCAGCCCTGGCGCACGCAGGAGCGATTGGCGCAGATCGTCGCCAGCCAATACAAGGCCGCCCCCGATGGCCTGTCCGGCAACGACGATTTGGGGCAGATGTCGGCCTGGCTCGTCTTCACCGCCCTCGGCTTCTACCCCGTCGCGCCGGGGTCCAGCGAATATGTCATCGGCCGCCCCTTCGTGAACCGCGCCGTGATGACGCTGCCCGGAGGCAAGCGCTTCACGATCGTGGCAGACGCCCTGTCGGACACGAACCGCTATGTCGGCCGCGTGACACTGAACGGCCGCCCACTCGAACGCACCTATCTGCGCCATGAGGAGCTGGCCGCTGGCGGCGAATTGCGCTTCACCATGCAGGCGACGCCGAACCGCACGTGGGGCGCGGCGCCGGCTGCACGGCCCTATTCGATGAGCACGGCAGGCGCGAACTAGCCCCTCATTCCGGATTTGCTCCGAAATCCAGCTATCCGCAGGCGCTTCCGCTTGTCGTGGGAGCGCACCGTTCGCGGCAACGTGGATCCCGGAGCAAGTTCGGGATGACGCGAACAAGCGAGCGCGCCGCAACCTCCCGGAGCGGCGGGCGTGCCGGCGAGCTCAGCTTCAACGGGCCCCGCTCACCACCGGCGCTGGCGCGAAGGGCTTGATTCCGAACTCGGGATAGACCTCCGCCGGGTAATAGAAGGTGCCGTCCTTCACCACCATGGCGATGCGCTTGATCGCCTTCATGTCCTTGGTTGGGTCGCCCGGCACCAGGAAGAAGTCCGCCAGCTTGCCCGTCTCGACCGAGCCGAGCGTCGCGTCCTGCCCGAGGTACTTGGCCATGTCCCACGTCGCGCGGGTCAGGATCTGCGCCGGGGTCATGCCGACCTGCTGATACAGCTCCAGCTCGCGATGGAAGGTAAAGGACCCGCCCGTGTCGGTACCCGGCACGATCATCGCGCCGCGATCATTCAGCATCCGGACCGTCGCGACGATCTTGTCATAGGCGCCGCGATAGGCCGCATCGTCACCCGGCGCGGAGGTATCGATCCATGCCTGCTTCAATCCGCGCTGTGTGCCGATCGGCAGGTGATCAAAATAATCCGCTGCGCCCGGCGCCATTTGGCCATCGCGGTTGAGCAGCAGGTTTTCGTGGATGCCGAGCGTCACGTCGATCGGCGTCTTGCGCGCGGTCACCAGCCCCATGGTGTGCTGTACCCGTTCGCTGTTGAGATCGAGCGCCGGCAGCCGCTTCAGCGCGGTCAGGCGAAACAGCGTGCGCGTGTCCTCGGTGGGCTTGATCACCCATTGCAGCATGAACTGATTGATATGGGTCATCTCGTCGAAGCCCGCCTCGATCATCTGATCGGCGGTGGCGAAGGCGGGGACGTGGCCGGCAACCTTCAGGCCGCGCGCATGCGCCTCCTTCACCAGCGCCGGGATCCACGCCGGGTTCATGCTGTTGTACGATTTGACGCCCCAATAGCCGCCATGGTCGGCATACCAGCGGACGGCGGCAACGGCCTCCGCCTCGCTGTTGACGAGAATGCCGTTGTTCGCGCTGAACTGGCTCTTGCCCTCGATAAAGCCGGCGCGGACGATGCGCGGGCCGGCGATCACGCCGCCGTCGATCCGCTCGATCAGCTTGTCGAGCACCGCATTGTCATTGCCCATGTCGCGCATGGTGGTGACGCCCGCGACAAGGTTCAGCAGCGCGCCCTCCTGGCCGGTATGCGCGTGCATCTCATAGAGGCCGGGGATCACGGTGCCGCCGGCGCCGTCAATCACCACTTCGCCCGTCGCACCCTTCTGCGTCAGCGGCTCCACGCCCACGATCTTGTTGCCCGACACCAGCACCGATGCCGGCGCGCCGACCGTCCCCGTCTTGGCGTCGAACACGCGCACGTTGCGGATCCGCACCATGCCCGGATAGCGATGCGCCACCTTCTTGTTGATCGCGACGAAGCGATCGGTGGACCATTGCGCCGCCAGCGTCTTCAGCCGCTCGGCCTCATCCTCATAGCCGGCGCGCACGATCACCTGCCGCGGCGACACGCTGGCGAACAGCTCGCCCTTGTCGTCGAGCAGCACCGTGTCCGGCGTGGTCTCGATCCCGCCAAGGTCGTAGCGCGTCACCTTCAGCGGCCCGCCCGCGCCGTTCACCGCGACCGTTTCGCCCTTGGTCAGCGTCAGCGTGCCGCCGGGGAGCGCCGTGATCGTCGCGCCGCCAGTCTTCATGATCGCGCGGGCGTAGAGGCCGGTCGCCCAGGGGCTGCCGCTCTGCGCGACGTAGACGGCCGAGGCGGCGTCGGCCGCGCCCTTGCCAGTCGCGTCCGTCCAGGTCGCCTTGCCGTTCTGCCGCGCGAAATGCTCCTCCACCTTGGAGCCAAAGGTGGTGGTGCCATTGATGTCCCAGGCGAGCGGCAGCCCCTTGGCATCGAGCCGCAGCACTTCCTTCATCGTCGGGCCGCGCCCGTTGTTCTTATAGTCGAAGTCGATGGCGGTGCGATCACCCTCGATATCGGCGTTCAGATGGCCGACATTCTTGCCCCCGAAGATCACGCTGTAGCGCTGCATCTCCGCGGCGGCGTTGGTGGCGAGCGACAGGGCGAGCGCAGCGATTGCTGCCGAGGAGAGGAGCTTCATGACGGTGGCGTTACGTGGCTGGTCGCTCCTGCGCAACAACCTGTCGCAACCATGAAGCGGCGGAACAACGCAGGCCTGAAACTCTTCTAATGCGAACCGCCGCCCGGTACACGGCCGGCACTTGCAGACATTCGGAAGACGACGTGGCGGACAAGGACTCCGAGAACAGCATCATTGACGTTGAAGGCGATGGCCAGAGCGCCGGTGTTCCGGCCGATGGCGCAATGGACGTGGGCGGGCACGAGCCGATTGGCAGCAGCAGCGAGG
Organism: Sphingomonas sp. OV641; assembly: GCF_900109205.1. Lineage (NCBI taxonomy): Bacteria > Pseudomonadati > Pseudomonadota > Alphaproteobacteria > Sphingomonadales > Sphingomonadaceae > Sphingomonas > Sphingomonas sp. OV641. The sequence goes on from NZ_FNZB01000002.1 coordinate 319,241, forward strand.
GCAAGCGGCACTGGCGCGAAAGCACCATCACCGAGCCGGGTCTCGACAGCCGCGGCAACGTGTTCTTCGCGGCGATCGAGATGACGCGGATGCCGATGATCCTCACCGATCCGCATCAGCCCGACAATCCCATCGTCTTTGCCAACAAGGCCTTCCTGGATCTGACGCTGTACGAGGAGGCGGAAGTCCTCGGCCGCAACTGCCGCTTCCTTCAGGGCGCGCGCACCGATCCGGAAAGCGTCGCGGCGCTTCGCGATACCGTCGCCGCCAACCAGTCGATCGCGCTCGAGATCCTGAACTACAAGCGCGACGGCACGCCGTTCTGGAACGCGGTGTTCATTGGCCCGGTCTATGACACCTCGGGCAAGCTGCTCTACTTCTTCGCCAGCCAACTTGACGTCACCCGGCGGCGCGAGACCGAGCGATCCTATCTGCAGGCGCAGAAGATGGAGGCGGTGGGCCAGCTGACCGCCGGTCTGGCGCACGATTTCAACAATCTGCTGCAGGTGGTGAACGGCAATCTCGAGCTCGCGCAGGCGCGCAGCACGGACGAACGCGTGCTACGCTATCTGGAAAGCGCGCGCGGCGCGGCCGAGCGCGGTGCGAAGCTGACCGGCCAGTTGCTGGCCTTTGCGCGCAAGACCCGGCTCGATCCCCGGCCAGTGGACGTCAGCGATTGTCTCAACAGCTTCGCCGATGTGATGGAAAGCGCGCTGGGCCGAAAGGTGGAGCTGCACTTCAGCCTCCGCCGCGGCTTGCCCAAGGCGCTGCTCGATCCGCAGCAATTCGAGATGGCGGTGCTGAACATCGCCCTCAATGCCAAGGATGCGATGCCGACCGGCGGGGTGATCGAACTGTCGACAGCCCGCATAAAGCTAAACGGCGATGCCGCCGCGCGCGGGCTCTCGCCGGGCGAGTATGTCGCCGTGCAGGTGCGCGACGAGGGCGAAGGCATGACGCCCGAGGTAATCGAACGCGCGATCGAACCATTCTTCACGACAAAGGGGGTCGGCAAGGGAACGGGGCTTGGCCTCGCCATGGCCAGCGGCTTCGTGCAGCAATCGCGCGGGCGACTGGAAATCGAGAGCACGCCGCAGCAGGGAACCACCGTTCGGATGCTGTTCCCCGTTGCGGCGCACGACGCACACGACCTGCCATCCGAACCGCAGCCGAGCGGCCAGCCAACCAGCGGCTCCGGCACGTCGGGCGCGCACATTCTGGTGGTCGAGGACAGTCCCGAAGTTCTCGCCCTCGCGCGCGAGATCCTCGAGGAAGTCGGCTATCGCGTCACTACCGCCGAGACCGGCGAGGACGGACTGGCATCGTTCCAGGCCGCGGCGCACGGGTCGATCGACCTTGTCTTCACCGATCTGGTCATGCCCGGCGGCATCAACGGCATCGTGCTGGCACAGGAGATTGCCAAGATCGCACCCGACGTGCCGGTCTTGATGACGACCGGCTATAACGAGGAACTGGTGGCGGACGGCCCGCTGCGCAGCGGGCTGGACGTGCTGGGCAAACCCTATCGCCGTACCGATCTCCTCGACCGCGTTCGCCAGGCGCTGAACCGCAAGGGCGATGGCGGGCCACGACGCAACGCATCGGATTTCGGCTCGGCCGAGGAGTGAACCGGCGCGTCGTGGCCGGTCAGGTCACGTCCGGAAGCGGCGCCTTGCCGTCGGAGCGACTGACGAACAGCGTCTCCGCGCAATGCTCGTTGGCCCAGGCAAGACCGGCCGATTCCGCGTCGTCATAGCTGGCATAAAGATCGCCGCCGACCAGCGACACCGACTCCGCCGCGTCCGTATCGCCGCAGCGAAACAGCACGGATCCGTTCAACCGAAAGCGGCCATCCTCCAACTCCTGGATCCGGATACAGTCACCATCGCTGGGTGCCGGCTCGCCCGGCGGCAGTTTCCTGATGTCCATCAACGCCTCCTGATCCCCGATCGGCCAACGCATGGGCCGGCTATTCCGCTGCCATCAATCCTTCGTCTACGTCCGGCTCGTCATCGGCGCTGACGCCGCTATCAAGCCGCGCCTCGTCGGCGGCAAAGGCGGCCGCGTCCTCCTGCGTGATGCCGAAGCGTGCCGCCACGTCGGGCGCGAAGCGAAGGAGGTCGGGCCGCAGCCGGAGCAGGCTCAGGTCCTTTGCCTTTCCCTCCATCATCACGTCGAAGAACAGCCCGTCCGCCATCCGCATGAAGGTGGCGAACTCGAACGGGTTGGTGAAATCGGCATGGCCGGTCCAGATCGGCGGCCGCAGCACCGTCTTCACGCGCGCCGTCGTCTTTACCGGCGCCTTCAGCACCTCACCCTTCTTCGCGCGGCCCTTGCCCGCCTTGGCATCGGCGCGCTGCTTGGCGGTGATCTTCTGCTTCACCTCTCGCATTTCGGTGCGCGGCGAGGAAAAGTGGATCTTTGGCCGCACGCCGGCCGGCCATGTCGCCAGGAACCGCTCCAGCGTGTCGCGCATGTCCAGCCGCTCGGGATTGAGGCACCAGAAGTGCTGGTAGTCGAAGACGCAGCGCACGCCCGTGCGTTCATGAATCCACAGCACGTCCGCCGCCGAAAAGCGGATGTCGTCATTCTCCAGTACCAGCCGCCGTTTCACATGCTCGGGACATTGCTCCCAGCCCTCGATCCAGCGGGCGCGGCTCGCCTCGTGATCGTCATAGACGCCGCCGACATGCGTGATCATCACCGCTTCGTCGTCCAGTTCCATCCGGTCGAGCATCTCGGCCTGGCTCGACAGATCCCAGATGCTCTTCTTCGTCAGTTCCGGATTGGGCGCGTTCAGCAGCACATATTGCGACGGGTGGAACGACAGGCGGATGTCATAGGACCGTGCCTTGGCGCCGAACGCGCGCAGTTCGGCATCGCTCTCGGCCACCATGTTGTGAAACTGTGGCATGTCCGGATGGGTCGCGTAGGGCGCGATGTCCGACGACAGGCGGTACATGTCGAGCTTCTCGCCATGCAGATAGTCCAGCACCGTATCGAGCAGCTCCAGCGAGCATTTGAGATGCGGGTTCTTCTGCCAGCGGCGCGTATCGCCCGATTTCAGGCCGGGCTTTCCCATCACCTTGACGGGAAAGCCGAGGCGGAGCGGGCGGCTGTTGTCAGTCATGAAAGCACCTGTGCCTGAGGAATGCCGAGCCCGCGCACGAAGCTGTTCCAGTCGGCCAGCGTCAGGGCGCCACCCGTGGCTTGCGCATGACCATTGCCGTACCGGCCGTCCGCGTTGGCGGGCCGATGGTCGGCGAGAAAATCGATGAGGTTGCGCCCGGTGGCTGATCGCGCGGCGAAATGGACCCAGCCGGGCCGATAACCGCGATTGGCGGCGATGACGATCTTGTCCTTCAACCGCCCGCGCCATTGCTGCGCCACCAGGGGATGGATCTGGCACGGCGTGTCGAGCGCGATCAGCGCCACATCGCCCACCACCAGCGGCGGCTGGCGCTTACCTTCGTCCATGGCGGCACGGACCTCTGCCTTTGCCAGCCGCAGTGCCTCGGCATCGGCGTCCGTTCCCTTGGTGATCGCCTTTGGCCCATCCGCGCGCAGCAGCAGGCGCAGGGCCGGCCCGGCATCCGCCGCCGCGGTGCGGCGCGGCGCGTTGATCAGCGACACGGCATCGCGCAGCGCCGTCTTGCCCCAGCGCGCCTGCGCCTGTTGCAGCTCGATAAAGTCGCGGCCCTGCTCCATGTCGCCGATCAGGCCGATCGCCGCCAGCCAGAGCAGGTCGTCCACATCGCCCAGCGCGCCGGCCGCCCACCATGCCAGCAGCGCGCTGGTCGGCTCGGGCGAGAGGCCGTTGCCGCTGATGGTAATCGCGTCCGCCGGCTCGCCGGTCGGCACATGATGGTCGATGATCACCGTGGCACAGCCGGGCAGCACCGGCTCTGCGCGCGTGCCCAGATCCGCGACGATCAGCCAGGCGGGGTCGCCGGCGGAAAGCCGCGCTGCCACCGCAGGATCCCAGGGCGTCTCGCCCTTTCCGGTGAGATGCACTTCATGGCGCCGGCCAGCGCGCTCCAGCGCCCGCGCGAGCACGGCGGCGGCGGCCAGGCCATCCGCATCGAAGTGGGATAGGATCGCGATCGTGCCGTCAGGGTCGACGCTGGCAAGTGCCGCCGCAAACGCCTCCCGCGCCGCGCTGCGCGGGTCCGAAGCAGATGCGAGCCGGCAGATCATGGCGGGTTCAACGCGGCGACCGGCATTGAAGGTCCGTGCCGTCGATGGAACGGCCGCGCGAGCGCCGCGTCAGTCCACCAGCATGCGCGACAGGGCCGGACTGAACCATTCGGTGATGCCGTCCTGCCGCCGGATCAGCGCACGCACGGCCAGATCATGCGCCTCCGCCAGCCGGTGCATCTCGTCCGGTCCGGCCACCCCCAGGGCCGTGGCCCAGGCATCGGCGAAGATCGCTGAACGATGGACGACACTGATCGACAGGGCATGCGCCACCGGCTGGCCGCTACGCGGATCGATCGTGTGTCGGCCGCGCACGTAATCGCCCGAGGTGGCGACCGCCAGCTGGTGCAGCGCCAGCCGCAGCGGCGCCGCAAGTGCGCCCGGCGCCTCCAGATCCACCCACCACGGGTCCCCGTCCGGCCGCATCCCTCGCCCGACGAACTCGCCGCCGATCTCGACCAGGCTGTGCCCGACGCCATGCGCCAGCAGCAGGGCGGACAGGCAATCCACCGCATAGCCCTTGGCGATACCGGACAGATCGAGCCGCACGTCACGGCCACGCCGCAGGCGCCGCGCTGCCGGGTCAAAGGACAGGGAACGCCATCCGCCGCATTCAAGCGCAGCGGCCACTGCCTGCTCGTCGGGAAGACGGGAGACGGGCGCTGACCCATATCCCCACAGGTCGGCGAGCTGACCGATCGCGGGGTCGAACGCGCCGCCGGAAGCTTCAGCCACCTGCAGCGCCGCCGCGATCACGGCCGCGAAGTCGGGCGGCAGCGTCGCCCAGCTTCCGGGCGCGTCGCGATTGAACCGGCTGATCACCGAATCCGGCGCCCAGTGGCTCATCTCGCCGACCAGCTGTTCCAGCCGCCGTTCAACGGCATGGTTCAGGCTGACGAGATCCAGGGCCGGGGGCGCGGCGAACAGCGTCCGCCAGCGCGTACCCATGGTGGCGCCGCCAAGCTCGACCATGGCGAGGTCGGGGCTCCACCCGACGAGCGCGGTGGGGTCGATGTCCGGTACCAGCAGCCTTGGCTGCCCAACCGGCCTGTCGGGGGCAGCCATGGCTTCAGGTCAGGGTGCCGGCACCTCAAGCGTGGTGGTGAAGGTCATGCGGCGCTCGGTCGCGCGCGGCGTGCTGGCGTTGGCGTCCGTCTTGGTGGCGCTCATCCAATACATGCCCGCAAGCGGCCATTTGACGCGCAGCACGCCGTCGGCGCCCGTGGTAAGCTCCTGCACCGCCTCGCTTTCCCGGAACTTCTTCGATCCCGGTACCACCGTCACGGCAACACCGGCGGCAGGCTGTCCGTCGATCAGGAAGCGGAACTGCGCCTCCTCATCCGACACCAGCGCGCTGGGGTGGGTGATCGGCTGCATCTCCAGCCCCTTGCCCGTCGCCTTGAAGACGCCGTCGCTGGGGCCGCCCGCCGTGACATAAATGGCATTGCGGCTGCTGACTTCAGTGAGCTTCACGTCCGTCGCGCCGGCCGGAATTTCCGCCGGCGTGGCCACGCTCTGCGCGCGCGGTGCGCCCGCCGCCTGCGGCGGACCGCGCCGGCCGCCGACACGCCACGTTTCGCCATTCAGCTGGAAACTGCCCATGACCGACGACATTTCGGTGCCGATCTTCCACGTTCCCGGCTTGTCGACCTTTACGTCGAAGGTCGTGCGATGCCGCCCCGACGCTGCATTCTCGATCGCGCCCGGGCTGCCGTCCGGCGCCCACACCTTCACCTGCTCGGGCCGCATGGCGACATGGTCCGGGTAGAAGAGGTCGTTCGACACCGCGGCGTCCACCGTCACATATTGGTTGGTGTCGGACAATGTGGTGGTGGACGGCAGCAGCCACTGGCGGTGCGCCAGGGCGGGAGCGGCGAGCGTGGCCGCACCCACGGCGGCGAGCAGGATGGTCTTCAGGCGCATGGTGATCTTCCTCAACGAACGGTGACGGAGCCAAGCTCGGTGCTGCCGGCGGCGGTGCCGCCTTTGCCGGGCACGGTGATCGGCACCCGCACCAGCTCTCGGCCGCCGGTCTCGCGCGCCGCCTCGACGTTCAGCACATATTGGCCGGCGGTGAGCCCCTTGGGCAGCGGGATCTGATAGGTGCCCGGCGCCCGGGTCGCGCCGCTGACGCCATCGGCCGGCAGCTTCATCGTGCGCCCGCCCTTGCGCCACCAGCTGCGCAGATCGGCCAGCCACTTGGTGCCCGGCTCCGCCCCGCCCTTCTTGACGTCATACCAGACAAACACGGTGCGCGCCGGGCCACCCGCGGCCGGTTCCAGCCAGCCGGCGACATAGGGGCGGTGATATTCGGCGACTTTCAGCCGCGGCACCGTCACGCTGACGGTCTGGGCGGCGGCAGGCGCGCTGACCGCGCCGGCAAGAAGCAGATAGGCTGGGCGCATGGGCTCGCGAAGGCTCCTCAATGGATCAGGAACAGGGCCAGCAGCAACGGCACGAGCACGCTCGTGGCGACCAGCGGCCAGGTGGACGGACGATGCCGGGCATGAAGCTGCAGGAGCAGCAGGCCCGTCAGCGTGAAGATGATGCAGGCGACCGCGAACAGATCGATGAACCAGAACCAGGCATCGCCGGTGTTGCGGCCCTTGTGGAGATCGTTGAGGTAGGAGATCCATCCGCGCCACGTCGTCTCCGCGGTGATCGCGCCGCTTTCCCGGTCGATGCTGACCCAGCTGTCGCGGCCCGGTCCGGGCATGGCGACATAGACCTCCTCGTCGGTCCATTCCCCTGCACGCCCGGCCGGATCAAGCGCAACCGCGGCGGTGACCGCGCGGGAAACGGTATCGGGCAGCGGCGCATTCGCCGGGTGATCCCCGCGCAGATCCGCAAGGCCGGGCGGCGGCAGCGTTGCTTCGGCGCGCGTGACCTGCGGCTCCGCTCCGATCGTCGCCGCATGGTTCAGCGTGATGCCGGTGATCGCGAAGAGAAACATGCCGGCAAGCGACACCGCCGCGCTGATCCAGTGCCAGCTGTGCAATTGCTTCAGCCAGAAGGCGCTGATCTTCTTTTTCTTCTTGGGTCTATCCATCTGGGGCCGGGCTGTGGCGGCGCGACCGACCGGCGCCGTGCGGGACAGCTCCCCCGCCAACCGCTGTTCACCCGTCGCTTCCACGTCGCTGGCCTGCATGCCGATCCCAAATGCGCGCTGAGATCAGCCGCCCTCTGGCGTTCGGCTAGAACAATCGCGAATAACTCGCAACAGCAAAACGAGCCGCGCATGGCTGCACAGTTGGTGCAACCGCCGACAAGGCCGATGAAATCAGCCCGAGTTGCGCAGCGCAGTTGCGATGGCGTTGATCGACAGCAGGATGCCCTCCGCGATGCGCGCGTCATCCTCACCGGCGCGGTGTCGCCGCATCAGTTCGATCTGCAGCAGGTTGAGCGGCTCGATATAGGGCAGGCGGAGGCGGATGGAGGCGTCCAGCGCCGGATGCTTTTCCAGCAACCGCGATTGTCCCGTCACTTCCAGCAGCGCGTCATGCGTCATCTGCCAATCGTCGCGCAGGCGGGAGAAGATGCGCTGCCCAAGCTTCTCGTCTTCGATCAGGCTGGCATACCGCTCGGCAATGCCCATGTCGGATTTGGCGAGCACCATTTCCATGTTGGCGAGCGTGGCGGCGAACAATGGCCAGCCCTCGGCCATTTCCGCCAGCAGCGCCTTGTCCTCGAACGCGGCGATGGCCTGGCCGACGCCATACCAGCCGGGCAGCATCACCCGCGCCTGTGACCAGCTGAACACCCAAGGAATGGCGCGCAGGTCCTCGATCTTGGCGGATTTCTTGCGGCTGGCGGGGCGGCTTCCGATCTTGAGTTCGGAGATTTCCGCAATCGGCGTCATTTGGCGGAAGAAGGTGTTGAAGCCTTCGGTGCCGTAAACAAGATCGCGATAGGCGTGGAAGGCCGTATCGGACAGCCGGTCCATCGCACCCGCGAAACTTTCGTTCTCCGCGTTGGAAAGCGGCGCAGGCGACAGGCTGGCGAGCAACGTGGCCGAGGCCATCGCCTCCAGGTTGGTGATCGCGCTTTCCCGCGTGCCATATTTGCCGGCGATCACCTCGCCCTGCTCGGTGATGCGGATCCGGCCCTGCACCGTGCCGGGCGGCTGTGCGCGGATCGCGGCGAAGCTGGAGCCACCGCCTCGCCCGACCGCGCCGCCTCGGCCGTGGAACAGCTGCATGCCGACGCCCGCGGCCTCGAACACCGGCTTCAGCGCGGTGGACGCCTTGGAAAGCTGCCAGGTGGAGGTGAGATAGCCGCCGTCCTTGTTGGAATCGGAATAGCCGATCATCACTTCCTGATGCCCGCGCGCCCGCGCGATCGCCGCCACTTCGGGCAGCGCGAACCAGGCTTTCATGATGCCCGGCGCTGCTTCCAAGTCGCCGATCGTCTCGAACAAGGGCACCGCCATCACATGCGCCTGCGGCGGATCGCCGGGCACGTACAGGCCCACTTCCTTCAGCAGCAGATGCACCTCCAGCAAATCGCTGACCGAGGTGCACATGGACACGATATACTGGCGGATGCAGGCGTTGCCGTAAGTGGCATGCGCCTCGGCCGCCGCGGCGACGATCGCCAGTTCCTTGGCGGTCTCTTCGGAATAGGTGATGAAGCGGCTGGCCAGCGGCCGCGCGGTTGCAAGCTCCCGGTTGAGCAGCGACACGCGCGCGTCCTCGTCCAGCGCGGCATAATCGTCGCACACGCCGGCCCGCGCCAGCAATTCGCCCACTACCCGTTCGTGGACGGCGCTGTTCTGCCGCAGATCGAGCGTGGCGAGGTGAAAGCCGAACACCTCCACCGCGCGGATCAGGCGACCGATCACGCCCCCGCTCGCCAGCAGCCCGCCGCCCGCCTCGGCCAGCGCATGGCCCATGGCGAGCAGATCGGCGCGAAAGGCGGTCGGGTTGGAATAAGGCTCCGCCTCGCGCGCCGCCGGCCGGGGCGGACGGGCGCCCACCAGCTTCCGGTACGTGGCGGCGAGCCGGGCATAGATCCCGGACAAGGCGCGGCGGTAAGGCTCATCGCTGCGGCTTTCCGCATCGTCGCCGCTCGCCTCGGCCAGCGCGATCACCGCATCGTCCACGGGTGCGTGATAGGCGGAGATCGACAGTTCCGCGCCCAATGCGTGCAGCTGATCGAGGTAGAAGCCGATCACCGCGCCAGCGGCCTTGGCGAGCGCCACCTTCAGCGATTCGGCGGTAACGAAGGGGTTGCCGTCGCGGTCGCCGCCGATCCAGCTTCCGGGCTTGAGGAAGTTCGGCAGGCGCCGCCCCATTGCGCGGTCCCACCGCTGGTACAGCGCCGGAATGACGGGCAGGAACACGTCGCGCAGGTAGCTGAGCGCGGTTTCCACCTCGTCCGTCACGTACAGCCGCTCGCGGCGCAGCACGCGAGTCTGCCACAGCAACGCCACCTGGCGCACGATCGCCTCGTCGATACGATCGCCTTCCGGCGTTTCCTCCACGCCCGTATCGCGCAGCGCCATCAGCTCCGCGATCCGGTTGCGATGGTCGATCATGCTCTTGCGCCGCACCTCGGTGGGGTGCGCGGTCAGCACCGGCGCGATCAGCGCATGGTCGAGCAGCGCCAGCACCGCATGGCGGTCGACCCCTTCTCCCGCCAGCCGATCAAGCGCGGAGGCGACATCCGCCCCCTCCTCCGCCGTGATGCCCTGCCGATCCTCGGCAAGGTTCGCCAGCATGGAGAACAACATGAAGCCACGGACGAAATCGAGCGTCTCGTCGAGCGACAAGGCCTCCAGATGGTGATCCACTGCGATCCCGGCACCGCGATGCCGCTCCACCGACGCCGATCGGATCGCCTCGGTCGCGGCGAACAGTCGCTCCCCGCCCAGGGCCCGGATCACATCCCCCAGGACGCGCCCGAGATAGCGGATGTCATCATTGTTGGTGATCGACGGAAGCGCGCTCATGCCGCCATGCTGCATGCCGTCGACCATCGCCGTCAACGCGCAGTTTCGCCAGGTTGGGCCTGGCGCGCGGCGCGGCGGCGCTCGCGATAGGTGTCGCGCTCCTCGCTGGTCAACGTGCCGTCCTTGTTCAGGTCGTTGCGATCGAACCAGTTCAGCAGCATGTCGCCCCATTCCTGCGGGCCGAGCCCGCCGTCCTTGTCGGCGTCGCCGCGCTTGATCATCGGGCGCAAGCGTTCGGGCAGCTCATCGGCAGTGACGCGATCGTCGCCGTTCATGTCCGCGCGGTGGAAGCGGCGTTCGATCTCGCCGCCGAAGTCCAGCCGCGAAGTCACCGTGGGCGGCGTGTAGTTATTGGCAAGGGCGGCATCCTGCTCTTCCTCGCGCGCCCCACAGGCTGCCAGCAGCGTCCCGGCCGCCGCCAGCATCATCAACGATCGCATCCCCGGTTAACCTCCCTCAAGATCAGGCTTCCAGCTCAACGTCCCAATAGAGCCAATCGTGCCACGTTTCGTGGAGATAGTTTGGCGGAAAGCTGCGGCCATGTTCCTGCAAATGCCAGCTGGTCGGCCGGATCGGCTCGATATGCAGCGGCATGCCGGCCTGTTTGGGCGTCCGCCCGCCCTTGCGCAGATTGCAGGGGGAACAGGAGGTAACGACATTTTCCCATGTCGTACGCCCACCCTGTGCGCGCGGCACGACATGGTCGAATGTCAGGTCGCGCACATGGGTGCCGCAATATTGACAGGCGAAGCGGTCGCGCAGGAACAGGTTGAATCGGGTGAAGGCCGGGAATTGCGACGGCTTCACATATTGTTTCAGCGCGATCACCGATGGCAATCGGATCGCCTGGGTGGGACTTCTCACCTCTCGCTCATAATGAGCGACAATATCGACGCGGTCGAGAAACACCGCCTTGACCGCCGTTTGCCATGGCCAGATGCTGAGCGGATAATAAGACAAAGGCGTATAGTCGGCGTTCAGAACGAGCGTCGGGCACGCGTCCGGATGGCGGATCAGATCGGGATGGAACAAGTAAGCCCCCCTTCGATACCGTGTCTTGGCGCGATGTCGCGTCAAGCGATGACGCCATGATGACAGCCGGCGAATCACCGGGTCAAGGGGAGAGGATAGTTGACCGAAACTGTTACCTACGAGGTCGCTGATCATGTCGCGACCATCACGCTCAATCGCCCGGAACGACGCAACGCGCTGAACTGGGATGCCTATGCCCGGCTCGAGGCAGAATTCCGGCGCGCGGTGACCGACGAGGAAGTGCGCTGCGTGATCGTCACGGGCGCCGATCCCGCCTTCTGCTCGGGCGACGACGTGGCCGAGATCATGGCCGGCCCCGATTCCTTCACCGCACGAAAGGCGCCGCCGGTGGTGCGCCACCAGCCGACACCAGCCGCCATGGCGGCGCTGGAATGCGACAAGCCGGTGATCGCCGCCGTGAATGGCGCTGCGGTCGGCTGGGGCATGGAGCTGGCGCTCTATGCCGATATCCGCCTCGCTTCGGAGAAGGCGAAATTCGCCGAGCTGTTCATCAAGCGCGGCCTGGTGTGCGATGTCGGCGGCTTCTATCGCCTGCCCTCCATCGTCGGGCCGGCCAAGGCCGCTGAGCTGTTGTTCACCGGCGACGTGATCGACGCGGCGGAAGCGGCGCGGATCGGCCTGGTGCGCGAGGTGGTGCCGCATGACGAGCTGATGGCGCGGGCCCGGGCGCTCGCCGCACGCATCGCCGCCAACCCGCCGCTGGCACTGCGCTACATGAAGGAAGGCCTGCGCCGCGCCGCTTATGGCGATCCGCGTGAGCTTGGCGGATGGGCGATCGAGACGATCCGCCGGCTGATGGCGACCGAGGACCACAAGGAGGGCGTTGCCGCCTTCATGGAGAAGCGCGAACCGGTCTTCAGCGGACGCTAGATCCCGGTGCACAAGACTTGATCCAGTCTCCTGGAGGAGCCTCCCCGGCGAAGGCCGGGGTCCAGATGGACAGCGTTTGTAACAGCCGCTGCGCGTGCCGGCTTTGCTCCGCAACTGGGCCCCGGCCTTCGCCGGGGAGGCGGGTCAAACTAGCTGGATCTCGTTCTCGAACCCGGTTCATACGTCCGGGCGCGATTTGGTAGAAGCCGAGGTCCGGGCACAAGGAAAGTGGCGACTGCCACTTCCTCTTGTCGCTTGGACCCTGGTCTTGCCCCGAAAGGCTTGCCCCGTCGCCGCCGCCTCTACACATGCCCGCGCGTGATCGTCACCCGCTTCGCCCCCTCACCCACCGGCCGCCTCCATCTCGGCCATGCGTACAGTGCGATCCTAGCACATGACCGTGCCCGCGCAGCCGGCGGGCGGTTCCTGCTGCGGATCGAAGATATCGATGGCACGCGCAGCCGCCCGGAGCATGTCGAGACGATCATCGCCGATCTCGCCTGGCTCGGCCTCAGCTGGGACGGGGAGGTGGTTCGTCAGTCGTACCGCCTTCCCGCTTATGCCGCCGCTCTGGACCGGCTGCGCGACATGGGCCTCCTCTATCGCTGCTATTGCACCAGAGCGGAGATCGCCGCGGCCAGCCTGTCGGCCCCGCATGGCGCGGAGCCGCTCTATCCGGGCACCTGCCGGTCACTGGCGGAACAGCATTCCAATCGGCCGCACTGCTGGCGCCTCGACATGGTACGCGCGGTGCAGGCGGCGGGGCCGCTTCACTGGCGGGATCATGGCCAAACCATCGCTGCGGACCCGCTGTCCGCCGGCGACGTCGTGCTCGCGCGCAAGGATGCGCCCGCCAGCTATCACCTGGCCGTCACGATCGACGACGCATGGCAGGGCGTGACGGACGTGGTGCGCGGGCAGGATCTGTTCGCCGCCACCCATGTCCATCGCCTGCTTCAGGCGCTGCTCGGCCTGCCCACCCCTGCCTATCACCACCACGCGCTCCTCACCGGGCCGGACGGTGTTCGCCTCGCCAAGCGCCACGGGGCGCCAGCGCTGGCCGACCTTCGCGAGCGTGGCGCGGACGGGCTGGCGCTGGCGGCGCAGCTGCGCGCGGGACGGGTTCCCATCGGTACCGGCGATCCCTAAATTGGAACGATGCAAACCTTTCTGGTCATCCTCCTCGTAGCGGCGCTGATTGCGACGCTCGTCGCGCTGGTGCGCGGCATCGTCGCCTTTCTGCAGAACGCCAGCGCGGAGGCGCGGGGAACCGGCCCCACCGGGCCGACCCAGAGCCAGCTCAAGTCGAACAAGATGATGCAGCAGCGTATCTTGTTCCAGGCGCTCGCCGTCATCATCGTGGTCGTGCTGCTGTTCTCCGCCGGACGCACCTGATCTCACCCGCGGCATCGCGCCGCATGATGAACCAAAAGGCCGGCTGTTGGTTAACCCCTGATCACGGTTAGCGGATGGTCGGGAAGGGCGTTCACCTTTCCACTGTCCTCGTCTGCGCGCGTTGGCGCCCCGGCGATCATGGTGGAAGGTCCAACAGGCGATGCAGCCGCGCGAAGCCCCCTCGCACGATGATCTGTCCGCGCAATTCGCCCGTGTCCGATCGCTGACCCAGGCGTTGGTCGCCCCGCTCAGCGATGCCGATGCCACCGTACAGTCGATGGACGATGCTTCCCCCGCCAAATGGCATCTGGCGCATACCAGCTGGTTCTTCGAAACCTTTATCCTGCGTGATCACGTGCCCGGCTATCGCCTGCACGATCCGCGCTTCCCGTTCCTGTTCAACAGCTATTACGAGGCGGAGGGGCGCCGCCACGCGCGCGGCCGCCGGGGCATGATCACACGCCCTTCCCTGGCGGAGGTCATGACCTATCGCGCGGCCGTGGATGCGGCGCTGATCGCCGCCATGCCAACCCTCGACGGTGCGGTGCGCGATCTGGTGGAGCTTGGCTGCCATCATGAGCAGCAGCATCAGGAATTGCTGCTGACCGACATTCTCCACCTCTTTTCGGAAAACCCGCTCGAGCCCGCCATGTGGCCCGCCGCCCCGAAGGTGCCGGTCGCGATGCCCGGCCCGATCGGCTGGATCAATCGTGACGAAGGCGTGGTCGAGATCGGGCATGACGGCCAGGGTTTCGCCTTTGACTGCGAAGGGCCGCGCCATCGCGCCCTGCTGGCGCCGCATTCGCTCGCCGATCGCACTGTTACCAACGGCGAATGGCAAAGCTTCATCGCCGATGGCGGCTATCGCGAGCCGCGCTGGTGGCTTGCCGACGGGTGGGCCTGGTTGCAGCGCGAGCGGATCGCCGCCCCGCTGTACTGGGAGGAGCGCGACGGCGTCTGGACCCGCTTCGGTCTGGACGGTCGCCGCCCGGTCGACCCCGCCGCGCCGGTTACCCATGTCAGCTTCTACGAGGCGGATGCCTATGCAAGCTGGGCAGGCGCCCGCCTCCCGACCGAGGCGGAGTGGGAAGCGGCCGCGGCCGACCATGACCCGGCCGGGGGCAATCAGCTTGACGAGGCGCGCGCGATCGAGCCGCGCCCTGCCATCGATGCCCCGGCTTTCTTCGGCAATGTGTGGGAATGGACCGGCAGTGCCTATCGCCCTTATCCCGGCTTTGCCGCCGCGGATGGCGCGGTGGGCGAATATAACGGCAAGTTCATGAGCGGCCAGTTCGTGCTGCGCGGGGGATCCTGCGCCACGCCACGCGGCCATGCGCGCGCCTCCTACCGCAACTTTTTCTACCCTCACCAGCGCTGGCAATTCACCGGCGTGCGGCTCGCCCGCGATCGCTGACACCAGCCGGCAGGAGGCTGGGCCCATCGCTCCGTCGTCCATGCGGCACGAACAGGAAGGAAGCCAATGCTGAAGCAGGAAATGGAGGACGGCCAGGCGTCCCTCGCCGATCCGCAGTTCCGCGCGGATGTGCTGAACGGGCTTGAGCTTCGCCCCCGCGCCATCCCCGCGCGATGGTTCTACGATCGCCGCGGGTCGGACCTGTTCGAGGATATCACCCGCCTGCCGGAATATTATCCGACGCGCACCGAAACCGCATTGCTTGAGCGGATCGCGCCGGCGCTTGCCGCGCAGGTTCCGCCGGGCGCCGCGGTGGTCGAATTCGGTTCCGGCTCCTCCACCAAGACACCGCTGGTGCTCGATGCCGTGCAGCCCAGCGCCTATGTTCCGATCGACATTTCCGGCGACATGCTGCGCGAATCGTCGCGTCTTCTCTCGGATCGTTACCCGGGCCTTCTGGTGCTGCCGTTCGAGGCGGATTTCACCCGGCTGGTCGATCTGCCGCGCACCATCGCCGATGCGCCCAAGCTCGGCTTTTTTCCCGGCTCCACCATTGGCAACCTGATGCCGCGCGCGGCGGTGGATCTGCTGCGGGCGATGCGCGGTTCGCTTGGCGAAGGAGCACGGCTGCTGATCGGCATGGACCGGATCAAGGACGAAGCCGTGCTGATCCGCGCCTATGACGATGCGGCAGGCGTGACGGCGGCGTTCAACTGCAACCTGCTGGCCCGCATCAACCGCGAGCTGGAGGGCACGATCCCGCTCGACGCCTTTCGCCACCGCGCGATCTGGAATGATGATCGCGCGCGCATCGAAATGCATCTGGAGGCGACGCGCGACGTGTCATTCGAGGTCGAGGGTCGCCCCTTTTCGATCACGGGTGGCGAGACGATCCATACCGAGAACAGCCACAAATACGGCCCGCGCGATGCCCGGATCCTCCTGCGCGCCGGCGGGTGGACGCCGCTGACGGAATGGACCGACCCCGACGGGCTGTTCGCCGTGATCCTGGCGGAGGCACAGGCCGAGCGCCTCGCGCCATAAAAGAACCGGTGATGAGCGACACCGCCGACCGCGACGATCCCGCGCTTTGGGAAAAGGTGAAGGCGAAGGTGACCGCCGGCGACAAGGGCGGTCACAAGGGCGAATGGTCAGCGCGCAAGGCGCAGCTTGCCGTTGCCGAATATAAGAAGGCGGGCGGCGGCTATCGCGGCAGGAAGGACGCTGACAACAGCCTTCACCAATGGACAAAGGAGGATTGGGGCACCCGCTCGGGCCGGAAGAGCGAGGATAGCGGCGAGCGATATCTGCCCAAGAAGGCGCGCGAGGCGCTGACCGACCGCGACCATGATCGCACCACCGCCCAGAAGCGACGCGACACGAGGAAGGGCAAGCAGCATTCGGCGCAGCCGGCGGATGTCGCCCGCAAGACGGCGCCCTTCCGGCATGGCGACGCCGACCTCACCAAGGCGGAGCTGTTGGAGATGGCCCGCGCCAAAGGTGTGAAGGGCCGCTCCACGATGAACAAGGCGGCACTGATCAAGGCGCTGCAGGCTTAGGGTTTGATCCGGCCAGTTTGATCCGCCTCCCCGGCGAAGGCTGTACGCGGTTGCGCGATAGAGCCGGCAGGCACACCGGATTTTGACGACGCCTTCCCACCTGGCCCCCGGCCTTCGCCGGGGAGGTGCTTCCGGCAGCTTGGGTCAAACCCGAGCGCCGCCTTCCCTTCAGCGCGATCACGTCACCGCCGCGCGCTCCGCATAGGCCGGGTTGCGCCACGCCTCGCTTTCCATCACCTCGGCCAGGATCTCCACCGCGCGCCATACATCCTCATGCGCGGTGTAAAGCGGCGTCAGGCCGAGCCGCAGCACGTCCGGCGCGCGAAAGTCGCCGACGACGCCGCGCGCGATCAGTGCCTGCGAGATTTCCCACGCATGGTCATGCGCCACGCTGACATGGCTGCCCCGCGCATCGGGATCGCGCGGCGTGACCAGCGTGAAGCCCGCGCCGGCGCACCGCTGCTCAAGGCCCGCGATCAACAGGTCGCCAAGCGACCGGCTCTTCGCAACCACGTCCGTCATGGCCACGCCCTCGAAGGTATCCAGCCCCGCCGCAAGCGCCGCCATGCCAAGGATCGGCGGCGTGCCGCACAGGAACCGCTTCATGCCCGCGCCCGGCGCATATTCGTCGCCAAAGCCGAACGGCGCATCATGGCCCATCCAGCCGGTCATCGGCGAGCGCAGCCGCTCCTGCCATCGCCGCGCGACATAAAGGAAGGCCGGCGCGCCCGGCCCGCCATTCAGATATTTGTAGCCGCAGCCGACCGCCAGATCGACGTGGCAACCGCCAAGATCCACCGCCACCGCACCAGCGCTATGGCTGAGGTCCCATAGGATCAGCGCGCCCGCCGCCTGCGCCGCCGCCGTCAGCCCGGCCATGTCGAGCATCGCCCCGGTCTTGTAGTGAACATGGGTCAGCACCACGACGGCCGTGTCGCCGTCGATCGCCGCCGCCATCTCCGCCGCCGGCATCGTGCGTACCCGCCGCTCCGGCAGCACCGCCGCCACGCCTTGCGCGATATACAGATCGGTGGGGAAATTGCCCGGCTCGGTCAGGATCGTCGACCGCCCAGGCTGCGCCAGGCAGGCGGCGGTGATCAGCTTGAACAGGTTGGCCGAGGTGGAATCGGCCACGATCACCTCATCCGTCGCCGCGCCGATCAGCGGCGCGATGCGCGCGCCAAGCCTGGCCGGCGCGTCTATCCAGCCATGTTTGTTCCAGCTCGCGATCAGGTCCGTACCCCATTGCCCCTCGACCGTGGCGGCGATCCGCGTCGGCGTGTCCACGGGCAGCGCGCCCAGCGAATTGCCGTCGAGGTAGATCAGCCCTTCTGGCAACGCGAAACGCGTGCGACAGGCGCGCAGCGGATCGGCCGCGTCCATGGCTTTGACCTGGGCGAGATCGGGCCAGCGGGTCACAGGACCGCCCTCACCGTCAGTAGTTCGGGGAAGAACACCTGATCGATCACCCGCGCGAGATAGGGCACTCCCGCCGTGCCCCCCGTCCCGCGCTTGAAGCCGATCACCCGCTCCACCGTCTTCAGATGCCCGAACCGCCAGAGCTGAAAGCGATATTCCAAATCGACCAGCTTTTCGGCGAGTTCATAGAGGTTCCAGTAACGCTCGGGCGCGGCATAGACCGTGCGCCAGCAATCCTCCACCTCGGGCGACGCCTCATAGGGCTGAGTCACATCCCGCGTCAGCTGCTCCTGCGGGACCGGCAGCCCTGCCCGCGCCAGCGCTCTCAGCGCCTCATCATAGATGCTTGGCTGCTCCAGCGCATCCTGCAGCAGCGCCTGCAGATGCGGGGAATCACCGAACACGCGGATCATTCCGGCGTTCTTGTTCCCCATCAGGAATTCCATCGCGCGATATTGGTGCGACTGGAAGCCGGAGCTTGAGCCGAGCTTGCCGCGCATCGCGGAATAATCCGCCGGGGTGATCGTCGCCAGGATCTCCCAGCTGCCGATCAACTGCTGCTGCACCCGCGCAACGCGCGCCATCATCTTGAACGCGGTGTCGAGCCGATCCTCCGCAATCGCCCGGCGCGCCGCGGTCAGTTCGTGCAGGCACAATTTCATCCACAGTTCGGATGCCTGGTGGATGACGATGAACAGCATTTCATCATGCGTGTCGGACAGCGGCGTCTGGCAGGCGAGCAGCTCGTCCAGCCGGAGATAGCCGGTATAGGTCAGGTCTCCGGACGGTGCCTCGGCGGAAGGGTTGGCGCGATTTTCCATGCCGCCGCCCCTAGCGCGAAAGCGCCATCCGGCGCAGCCCGTTAGTTCGCGTCGCTCTTCTCGGTCCTGTCTGCGGGTGCCTTCGCGGGCGTGGCGGCGGCGATCGTGCGCACCTGGCTCTGGCACGGCGGCGCGGCACCGGCGAAATCCTCGAAACTGCCGAACCGGTTGGTCGCGTCCGCCACAATCGACGAGCCCTTGTCCTTCACTTCCCAGACATAAGCCTTGTTGTTGTCGAACCCTGATATGGCGGCGTTCAGCGCCGCCGCCTCCGCCGCGCTGATCTCCGGCGCGTCGACCCGGCGGCTCTTCACCATGCGCGCGACCTGCCCGTCGAAGGACGAGATGCGCCAGTAGGAGATGCCGCCCAGCGTCCGATCCATCGGGTTGGAGGAAAAGGACCAGCGGAAGCCCTTGCCTGCCGGTGGCACCTTCACCGTCGTGGCATAGCAGGAGAAGGCAGGATAATCATTGGCATAGGGCGCGTCCTGCGGCTGATCCTTGGGCCGCTTCAGCTCGGACGGGGGCGGAAAGCCGCCGCCGAAGAGATAATGGGTATGCCCTTCCTTGGCGTCGCCCTCCCAATCGACCTTGCCCTCGCCCTCCAGGCCAAGCACGAGCAAGCGATTGTCCTCGTCGAAGCGCCAGGTGGTACGGGTCGCCTCCACCGCGGGATATTGCTGCCGCCAGTAGGCGGCCAGCATCTTGTCCGCGTCGCTGGCGGCCACCCCGGCCAGCTGCGCGCGGATGCCGTAGATTTCGTCGCCGCGCAGGGTCTGCTGAATGCGGAAACGGCCGGGCTTGTCGAAACCCGCGGTGGCATCGATGTCTACCACCTCGACCCGGTTCGGCAGGCGTGGGGCGGGTAAGACGATCGCTTCCAGCGCCGCACCTTTGGCGCGCAGCGGCAGGACCCAGCGGGACAAGGGCGGGTCAAGCGCGTCCAGCGAGCGATCGCCCAGCCGCGTGCCGTCAAGCCACACCGGTGCGCCATTGACCGTCGCACGCACCACCACATGGTCGAACAGCGACGGGCTGGGCAGTCGCTCGTCCAAGCCATCGCCGCCCTTGCTTGCCACCAGCACGGGCTCGGCGGCGATGCCCATCTCCTGAAGCAGGGCGATCAGCAGCGCGGTCTTGCCCTTGCAGTCGCCGAACTTGCGGCTCCACGTCTCGTCGGCATTGGCGGGCCGGTAGTTACCGCCGTCCAGCCCCACATAGACGTAGCGGATGCGATCCTGCACCAGCCGCAGCGCCGCTGCCACGCGGCCCGCCGGATCACTGGTTTCCGACGCGATCCGCCGAGCTTCGGCGCGCACCGGCGAGTCCGGCGCCAGCACCGCTGCCTGCACATAGGAGCCGGCGAACGACCGCGAGAGGGTTGCCCAATCGGCATAGTCGCTGAACTGCACCAGCCGCTTCACCATATACCGTACTGGCGCCTGCTCCGGCACGGTCACGGATGAAGGATCGACCAGCAGGTATTGATGCTCGACCTCACCGCCCAGATCACGCACGATCGGGGTCGGCACGTCGGCGGCGTTGCGGAACGTCAACGGCGTGGCTTTGGGCGACAGCACGCGCAAGCGATACGCGCCGCGCATGCCCATCAGCGGGAATTGCATGAAGCCATCGGCCCGGTCGACTGGTCCGATCGCGCGACGCCGCTTGGTCGCCGCGAACTCCAGCTCGTCCCCGACCTGAAGCCCCGCCGCCTGCAATGTGGCGGTCAGATCGCCATAAAGCATCGACTGTTCGAGATCATTTTCGCGCTGGATGACGGCGAACTTCTGTGCCGCGAGCACGTCGATGCTCTTGCCGTCACGAATGATCGCCAGCCGGTGAACGATCATCTCCTCACTGGCCGGGGACCAGGTGACGGCGATGTTGCCGATGGCCAGGCCCTCGGGCGAGAGAAGCTTCGCCTTCCACGCCTGGTACTCGTCCTGCACGCCGTTGCTGACGCGCACCTGGCTGTCCGAATAGACGAAGCGCAGCGGGGCGCCCGGAGGCAGCGGTGCCTCGGTTGCGGCCGGCGGGGCGATTACCCAGTCCCAACTGGGCGCGTAACGCACCTCCCGTCCACTGGCCACGCGCTTGCCCGCCGCGTCCGCTGCGGAAGGGCGCGACTGCGCCGCCACATTGCCGGCGAGCGCGCTCGCCAGAACGATCGAAAAGCCAACGAACCGCATGTTTCCCCCAGGATCCCCGTGGCTCAGCCTATCAGCGCGTAGCTCGCCCCGCGAGACAGAATGTTGGCGGACGGGCCGCACGGGTCGTCCTGTTGAGGAACGAAGTGACCATCGGGAGCAAGGCGGCGGATGACAGGCGCCTGCCGCAACAGCTAAGCGCGCTCCATGGACTATGTCGCCCTGAAGAACTTCGTTGCCGGCTTGTTCAACAGCGGTGGCGACACGATCGCGCATGTTCATGGCGGGATGGCCGCGCTCATGCTGGCCCGGCTGATCACGCGCCGTTCGCTCGCCACGCCAGTGCCCTTGGTGTTCGTGGTGGTTCTTCAGCTGCTCAATGAATGTATTGATCGGTACAATCACGGGTCATGGCGGTGGCCGGACACGATCGGCGATACGTTGAACACGCTGTTCTGGCCGACCGTGCTCTTCGTGGGGCTTCGCCTGCGACGTCAGCGCGACCCGGTGCGCGAGGAAGCGAGCGCCGAAAGCTGAGCCGCCCCCCAATCAGCCGGCCATGCGCCGCCGATCTTCCGCATCAAGCGCGCGCAGCGACACGCCCCGGCTTTCGCGCATGAACAGCGCGGCGACCAGGCTGACGGCGGCGCTCAGGCCCACATAAATGGCAAGCGGGACCCAGCTGTCATAGGCACGCAGCATCGCCGCCCCGATCAGCGGCGCCCAGGAGCCGGCAACGATGGCCGTCACCTGATAGCCCAGCGACACGCCGGAATAGCGCATTCGCGTCGGGAACATTTCCGCCATGATGGCGGGCTGCGGCGCATACATCAGGCCGTGCACCGCAAGGCCCGCCATGATCGCGGCCAGCATGGTCGCCGTGTCCCCGGTGTCGAACATCGGAAAGGCCGCAAAGGGCCAGCCAATCGCCAGCGCGGCACCCAGGATGTAGACCGGACGCCGCCCGATCCGGTCCGCCAGCGCACCGGCCGCTGGGATGACGATCACGTGAAGCAAATGGCTCAGGAACAGCAGCCCCAGGATGCGGCTGGTCGCGATGCCGCGATGCGCCAGATAGGTAATCGAGAAGGTGACGACCATGTAGTAGAGGATGTTCTCGCCGAAGCGCAGGCCCATCGCGTTGAACACGGCCCGCGGATAGCGCCGGAACACCTGCGAAACGCCATGCCCCGCATCCTTGCGCTGTTCCGCCTCCGCGCGCGCAGCGTGGAACAGCGGTGAATCGCTCACCTGCGTGCGGATGTAATAGCCGATCGCGATGATGATCACCGACAGCCAAAAGGCGACGCGCCAGCCCCAGGCGAGAAAGGCGTCCTGCGTCAAAAAGGTGGAAAGAAGCAGGAGCACGACGGTGGCGAGCACGTTGCCCAGCGGCACGCCGGCCTGCGGGAAACTGCCCCAAAAGGCGCGGCTGCGGTTCGGGCTGTGCTCGGTCACCAGCAGGATGGCACCGCCCCATTCGCCGCCCAGTGCGAAGCCCTGGATGAAGCGCAGCGTCACTAGCAGCGCGGGCGCCCAATAGCCGATCGTCGCGAAGCCGGGCAGGCAGCCCATCAGGAAGGTCGAGGCACCGATCAGCACCAGGCTGAACTGCAGCAGCGACTTGCGCCCGATCCGGTCGCCGACATGGCCGAACACTATCCCGCCAAGCGGCCGGGCGATGAAGCCGACGGCATAAGTGGCGAAGGCGGCGATGATGCCGTCAAGGTTGTTGCCGGTCTGCGGGAAGAACAGCTTGCCGAACACCAGCGTGGCGGCCGTACCGTAGAGAAAGAACTCATACCATTCGACGATGGTACCTGCCATCGACGCGCCGACCACCTTGCGCAGATGGGACAGGTCAGCCCTGGCTTCGTGGTCCATCTCTCTCCCCTTTCGCGCCGACCTGCACGGGACCGCGCCGTCCGCGTTGCTTAGATCGGCACGCCTGCCTTGCCCAGCGGCGCTTGCCCAGCGGCGTTTGCGCCAATGGCCGGCTTTCGCCGGATGGAGGCCGTTCACGGCCAAGATGATCCCGTTTCGGGCCACGACCATACCGAAAAATTTCCCCTCCGAACCGATGGTTGGGCGGTACAATCGCGAATTTCTGCCTATAGGGGAGCCTGGCATGGGGCTCGACGAACCAGAACGGCAGCGGAGCCGAGCGCCGCGACGGGATGCGCAGGAACGGCGGGAGGCACTGATCGCCTCGGCCGTTCTGTGCTTCACGGCAGAGGGCTATCGCGTACCGCTCGACACGATCGCGGAGCGCGCGGGCGTCGGTCGCGGGACGCTTTACCGCAACTTCAAGGATCGCGAGGCGCTGGTCCTGGCGATCTTCTCGCGTGAGGCGGACCGGCTGGAAAGCGGGCTCGATCCCGCCCGCCCGCTGATCGAGATACTTTCCGCCTTCGTGCTGGACGGCGCCGTCGCGGCATCCCTGTTCGCCAGGATCGCAGCCGATCTTCAGCTTGATCAGGGCAACCGGGCAGCCTTTGACGCGCTCGCCGGCAGGCTCGAACGTATCCTGGAGCCGGCTGTCGCGGTGGCGCGGCAGCGCGGTGAGATCGCCGACACGATCATGCCGCGCGACATCGTTCTGGCCGCCCGCATGGCCAGTGCAGTCGTGCGTCCGTCGCAAAGTCGCGAGCGGGCGGCGGCACAGGTCAGCGGCGCCCTTCGCCTGATGTTTGACGGCCTGCGCCCGCGCTAGCCGCCGGGGCAGCGGCGCCGATTAGCGCGCAGGCGATCAGATGATGCGGCATAGCTCTTTTGCCGTCGCTTACCGTCCGTTGGCCCTATTACATCCGCGGACCGGCGACGGCACGGACCGCACGCTTGGGCTTTTCGTCGATCAGCTTGGCGATGGCGGGAGAGCGCGTGTCGGCCTTGGCATAGTCCCTGGCGGACATGCCGGCGATGTTGTCGGTCTGGTCAGGGTTGGCGCCTGCCGCCAACAGGCTGCGGACCATCGGGAGATCACGCTTCTGGACCGCACGGATCAGCGGCGTTTCACCACCGCCATTACCCAAGTTCGGGTTCGCCTTCGCTGCCGTTAGAATGTCGACCAGCGCATTCTGGCCATATTGCACCGCCAGCAGCAGCGGGGTGTCGCCACGACCATCACGCATGTTCGGATCGGCCCCGCGTGCCAGCAAGAAGCGCAGATAGGTTCCGTCGCCGCGCTTCACCACGATGTGCAACGCCCCTTCACCCGTGGTTATATCGCGGGCGTTGACGATGCGTTGACCGGGCTGATCAAGCATCTGCACGACTTCATCGCCCTTGGACTTACGCACGGCTTCAAGAAACTTGTACCCCTGCGACTGCTGCTGCGCGGCGGCCGGAAAGGCAGCAAGAATGAACAGGGGGACGAACAGGCGGCTAAGCGTCTTCACTGGCAAACGATCCATCTGATGGTTGCGGCGCCCGCCCTAACAGATCAAGGCTGGCGGTGCCATGAATGTCCGTGCCCTTGCCTGGTTAGTGCCACTCGCCCTTGTCGCCTGCTCCCCGGCGCAATCGCCGGCCCGCCCGCCGCTGGAAGGGGCGAGGATCGGCGGTTCGTTCACGCTGACCGATCAGGATGGAAAGCGCCTGTCCGACTCGTCCCTCGCGGGCCGGTACCGGATCATGTATTTCGGTTACACCTTCTGTCCGGACGTCTGCCCCGTCGACGTGCAGAACCTGGCAGCCGCGCTGAAGCTGCTCGACAAGAGCGATCCGGAGCTGGCCCAGCGGATCGTTCCCGTGTTCGTCACCATCGACCCGGTGCGCGATACACCGGCGGTTCTGAAGCAGTTCGTCTCCGCCTTTCACCCGCGGATGATTGGCCTGACCGGGACGCAGGACGAAATATCCAAGGTGGCCAAGGAGTTCGCCATCTTCTATCAGCGAGGCAAGGGCACGCCGGACGGCTATCTGATGGATCACAGCCGCCAGGCTTACCTGATGTCGCCAGAGGGAAAGCCGCTCGCCTTGCTCCCGCAGGACAGCGCACCTCAGGCGATTGCCGATGAGATCAAACGCTGGGCCGAATGAACCGCTTCTGGGAAGACACGCCGCTCGACAAGCTGGACCGCGCGCAGTGGGAGGCGCTGTGCGACGGCTGCGGCAAGTGCTGCCTCCACAAGCTGGAGGATGAGGAAACAGGCGAGCTGTTCGCCACCAACGTTGCTTGTCGCCTGCTCGACCGCCGCAGCGGCCAATGTTCCAATTACCGCCATCGCCACGCCTATGTCTCGGAATGCGTGCGCCTTTCCATGCGCAACGTGGATGCGATCGAGTGGCTGCCCAGCACCTGCGCCTACCGGCTGCGTTTGAATGGCGAGCCGCTGCCGGCATGGCATTACCTTGTCTCCGGTGATCGCGAGGCGGTGCATCGCGCCGGCGAGTCCGTTCGCGGATGGACGATCAGCGAAGATGATGCCGGCGAACTGGAGTATCACATGACGGATCGCCGGCTGTGATCGCCGCGTGGCACTCCGATCTGGCGATATCCTGCGGTCTGTGACCGAAGACATCGAGATTGTCCGCCATCCGACCGCCCGCCGGGTCAAGCTGGCGTTCGATCCCGCAAGCGGCCGGATTCGCCTGACGATCCCCAAGCGGGCCTCCGCCACCAAGGCGCTTGCCTGGGCCGCGGGCCACCGCGAGTGGATCGCGGCGCAGCGTGCCAATCTGCCGCAGGCGAGGCCATTCGCGCCGGGCGCCATCATTCCGGTCGCCGACGACAGGTTGACGATCGAGTGGCGGGAGGGCGCATCACGCATCGTGCGGCGGGAAGGCGATCGGCTGCTACTCTCCGGCGCGTCCGCGACCGTGGCTCGGCGGGTCGAAGGCTGGCTGCGGCGGGAAGCGCTGCGGCTGCTGGAGGCTGACACCAGCCTCTATGCCGATCGCGCTGGTGTGCGCGTCGCGCGCGTGTCGATCGGTGACCCGCGCGGCCGCTGGGGAAGCTGCACCAGCGACGGAGCGATACGATATAGCTGGCGCCTCCTGTTGGCGCCGGCCGCCGTCCGGCAGGCGACCGCCGCGCACGAGGTCGCCCATCGTATCCACATGAACCATTCGCCCGCGTTTCACGCCCTGGTTGAGGCGATCTATGGCGAAGATCCGACTCCGCACCGCCAGTGGCTACGCACCAACGGCGCTTCGCTTCACTGGTATGGGCGTTCCTCGACCGGCGGCGGCGGCGGCTGAACCCGTCGATCGCGACGCGGTTCGCGGGGCGGCTCGCGCCCCGTCACGCGGTCGATCCAATCCTGATCCAGCCGCTGTTCGGGCGCCGCCGGCGCTGGCGGTTCCTCATAATAGCCTTCGGGAACCGGACGTTCGCCACGCGGCGAGGGTCGCTCAACGCCCCGGCCATAGCCGTCATCCGGCAGTGGCACGCCGTCCACCGCGATCGGCGCGCCGGTTTCATCCACGAAGACGCTATTGTCCGGCTCCCCGAAATAGCTCTCTTCATCTGGCTCCAGCTGCCATTCGGGGAGCGTCACTTCGGTTTCGAACTGTTCGATCGGCCGCTTCGACACCGCCTTGCCCATGAACTGCGCAAAAGCGCGCGCCGGCGCCGCGCCGCCCTGCAGGCCGCCGACCGCCTTCGCATCGTCACGCCCCATCCAGACGCCCGTCGTGAGCCCGGACGAGAAGCCAAGAAACCATCCGTCCTTGGATGAAGAGGTGGTGCCGGTCTTGCCAGCCACCGGCCGTCCGATCTGCGCCGCGCGGCCGGTACCGGTGTTGACCGCCGTCTGAAGCAGATCCGTCATCTGCGCCGCGACATAGGGCGCGACAAGCACGCGGCTGCGATCCACCTCATGCTCGAAGATCACTTCATTGTTCGCCGTCACCTTGGTGATGCCAAACGGCGTCACCGCCACGCCCTTGTTGGCAACGCTGGCGAAGGCGCGGGTCATGTCGATCAGGCGGACGTCCGAGGTTCCAAGGACCATCGACGGATGCGTGTTGATCGTGGATGTGATGCCGAAACGCCGAGCCATGTCGGCAACGGTGGTGAAGCCGACCTGCTGCCCAAGCTTCGCCGCCACGGTGTTCAGCGAATAGGCGAACGCCGTGCGCAGCGTGACCTGTCCGGAGAAACGTCGGGAGCTGTTCCTGGGGCTCCACCCGCCGATCGACACCGGCTCGTCGACAACGGTGGATTCGGGCGTCATTCCCGCTTCCAGCGCCGCCAGATAGACGAAGAGCTTGAACGCGGAGCCAGGCTGGCGCTGCGCCTGAGTGGCACGATTGTAGATGGAGGACACATAGTCCTTGCCGCCGACCATCGCCCGAACCGCGCCGTCGCGGTCCAGCGCCACCAAGGCGCCCTGCGCGCCGGCGGGGGCATTGGCGCGCACGGCCGCATCGGCCGCCCGCTGCATGTTCAGATCAAGCGTCGTCCAGACCTCAAGCGGCCGTTCCGTTTCATCGATCAGCAATTCGAGCTGCGGCAACGCCCAATCGGTGAAGTAACGAACGCTGTTCTGCTTGGGCTCGGGCGCGAGCTTTACCGCGTCCGGGTTCGCATCGGCCGCCTCGCCCGCGCTGATCACGCCGTTTTCGGCCATCACCCGCAGCACGACCTGCGCACGGTCAACCGCCGCCTGCGCGTCCGCGGTGGGCGAGTAGTTGGACGGCGCCTTGACCAGCCCGGCGATAATCGCGGCCTCGCTCAGCGACAGCCGATTGGCGCCATGGCCGAAGAATTTGCGCGACGCGGCATCTATCCCATAAGCGCCGCCGCCGTAATAGACCTTGTTCAGGTACAGCTCGAGCACCTGATCCTTGGTGAACTTGCGCTCCATCGCCAGCGCAAGGATCCATTCGCGGAACTTGCGGCCGAACTTCTTCTGATTGTTGAGGAAGACATTGCGGGCGAGCTGCTGGGTGATGGTGGAGCCGCCCTGCACCCAGCGCCCGCGATCGAGGCGTACCTTGACCGAGCGCGCGACGCCGATCGGATCAACGCCCAGATGACTGTAGAAGCGCTTGTCCTCTACCGCGATGGTCGCATCGCGCATCACACGCGGGATACGATCAAAAGGCAGCCATTCGCCGTAGCTCGGGCCGATCGATACCAGCACCGTGCCATCCACCGCGTGCACGCGGATCATCTGGCCGTTGGGCGAGGATTTCAGCTCCTCGAACGAGGGCAGCTGCGCACGCGCGATGTACACCGCGGTGACAAGAGCACCAAGCGCCAGCACTCCGAGCGCGATCATCAGCTTGATCGTGATCGAAAGGCGGCGGCGCCAGGGCGAACGGGGAGCAGGGGCGCGGGCCATCGAAGCGCCTTGTGGGATAGAAGCTTAGGCTGTGCTTAACAAGATGGGCTACCTCCGCCGCGCCAGACGGAGCCGGCGGACGGAGGAGCGGTCACTTGCGGGCGCGGAAATCGAGGCTGACCGAATTCATGCAGTAGCGAAGACCGGTCGGCGGCGGGCCATCGGGAAAGACGTGCCCGAGATGGCTGTCGCATCGCGCGCAGCGGGTCTCGATCCGCACCATCCCGTGGCTCGTGTCGCGATGATCGGAAACGACCTCCGGAGAAATGGGCTGGGTGAAGCTGGGCCAGCCGGAACCGGAGTCATATTTGTCGGCGCTGTCGAACAGCTCGAGCGCGCAGGCGGCGCAGTGATAGATGCCGTCCGCCTTATAGTCATTATACTTGCCG
Source organism: Sphingomonas sp. OV641 (assembly GCF_900109205.1). NCBI lineage: Bacteria > Pseudomonadati > Pseudomonadota > Alphaproteobacteria > Sphingomonadales > Sphingomonadaceae > Sphingomonas > Sphingomonas sp. OV641. The sequence continues at coordinate 347,750 of NZ_FNZB01000002.1, forward strand.
GCAAACGCCCGCTCCGTGCCGGCTTCGCGCAGCACGTGATATTGCTCCGGGCTAAGCCGCTGTTTCCATTCGGCTTCCGACAGGTTCAACTGATCCATGGACGACTGCTCTCCGTGATTGGCTCTGCATCTGGGTCCGCAGGGTGCGCGGTGCAAGTCAGTCGTTCGACCAGCGGGCCCAGATCGCGGTCGGCAGCACCAGGCCGCGCGCCTCCTCGCGGACGCCAAGCTCACCGGCTTCCACCGTGCCTGGCATATCGGCGAAGGCCTGGCGCAGCATCTCGCCGATCGCCAGCGCCGACATGCGCACCGCATAGACGGTGAGGAACAAGGCCCGCGAATTACCGTCGAGCAGCTGGCGGCAGTCGGCAATCAGGCCCGGCAGATGCTCCTCCAGCCGCCAGATCTCACCATCCGGCCCGCGGCCGTATTTGGGTGGATCGAGCAGGATCGCATCGTAGCGGCGGCCGCGGCGCACCTCGCGCGCGACGAACTTGGCGGCATCGTCGACGATCCAGCGCACCGGCCGATCCGCCATGCCGGACAGCTTCGCATTGGCGCGCGCCGCCTCCACCGATTTCTTGGAGGCATCGACGTGCACCATCTTGGCGCCCGCCGCCGACAGCGCGAGCGTCCCGACGCCAGTATAACCGAACAAATTCAACGCCTCAGGCTCGGCCACGCCATCCAGCCGCTCGCGCAGCCATGACCAGACCGGCGCCATGTCGGGGAAGAAACCGAGGTGTCGGAACGGCGTGTTTTGCGCGGTGAAGCGGACGGTGCCCGGACCGACTCCCCAGGCGAGCGGCCAGCCGTCGCGCGGGGTGGCACGGTTGAAGCGCCACTGGCCGCCGCCGTCCTCGTCGCTGCCGGGGATGAACTCGCCGTGCGCATCCCAATTCCCGTGCGCGGGGGCCCAGAGCGCCTGCGGTTCGGGGCGGATGAAGCGATAGTCGCCATAGCGTTCCAGCTTCCGGCCATGGCCGCAATCGACCAGGCCGTAATCACCCCAGGGTTCACCGATGAGCGTATCGAGTTTCATGGAAGAAGCGTTACCGCCATGCTGATGGACTTGGAACCACCCGGCGGCACGAGAAAAATGCCGGGTTTATCAGCAAGTTCCCCCGCATAACCAGTTGGATCGGCGATGCCGTGCCAAGGCTCGACACAGATGTAACGGGCGCCCGGCTTGGTCCAGATGCCGAGCATCGGCGTATCGGGAAAGTCGATCCGCAGGGCGGGACCCTCGGGCGCGCCATAGGTGACGCTGGACGAGCGGACGTTATCCCACACCAGGGCATCGTGCGCGAACAGATTGTCGGCGAGGTGGAGCGTGCGCCCGTCCAGCGGCGACGGGAGTGAACCGGCCTTTATCGTGCCGTCATCGGCAATGGGTCGGACGCCATCCGGCTCATTTTGGCCAAAGGTGATGACGTGCTGGCCACGTTCCGCGCCGCCCGGCAGCGGCCAGGCGAAAGCGGGGTGAAAACCGAAACTCGCCGGCAGATCGGCCGCGTTCGGATTGGCGATGACGATCTCGGTCAGGAGCGTCGCGCCTTCGAGCCGGTAGGTCGCCTCGAGCGTGAAGGCGAAGGGATAATGGACGCGCGTCTCGTCGCTATCCTGCAAGCGGAAGGTCGCGTGCGCGGGACCATGGTCGATCAGCGTGAACCGCAGGCGGCGGGCGAAGCCGTGCTGCTTCATCGGATAGGCGCGGCCGTCGACCCGGATCACCTCGCCGGCGGGCTTGCCGACGACGGGGAAGAGCAAGGGTGCACGGCCCGTCCAGAACGCAGGATCGGCATCGGTCATCAGCTCGCGGCCGGCAGCGTCCTTCAGCGAGGAGAGTTCCGCGCCAAGGGGGTTGATGGCGGCGGATAGGTGATCGTTCGCGATGGTGATCCAGTCGGTCACTTTACCTCCACGGTGTTGTCGCCATTTCTACCCCGTTCGGGCTGAGCTTGTCGAAGCCTGTGCCAAGCAGCGTTCCGCGCTGTGTGACACGCCCTTCGACAGGCTCAGGGCGAACGGGGGCGGTATCAGCCCCTTAGCGACGCGCCCAGCTTCGCGGCGGCGGCCACCACCTTGTCGGCGATCGCCTTCAGCTCCGCCTCGACGAACGCCTTGTCGCCCGGCTGAAGCACGACCTCGACCGCCATCGAAGTCTCGCCGTCCTTGGCGAACACGTCAAACACGCGAGCCGAGACGATCGCGCTCTTGTCCGCGCCCTTTACCGCGCGGGCCAGCGCGTCCGCGGCGAGCCCCTCGGGCACAAGGAAGGCGAAGTCGCGGCGAACAGCCTGAAGCGCGGGCGGCGTATAGGCCGGGCGCATGAAGCCGGCCGATCGTTTGCCGGGGATCGCATCGAGGTACAGCTCCACCGCGGCGACGCCGGCGTCGAGATCGAACGCCTGGGTGACGCGGGGATGGAGGATGCCGAAGGCGGCAAGCACCGTCTTCGGCCCAAGCCGCAGCGTGCCCGACTGGCCGGGATGCCACGCATCGCCCGCTTCCCCGAACACCTGGAGATTGTCCACCGGCGCACCGGCCGCGGCGAGCAGCGACAGCGCCTCCGCCTTGGCGTCAAAGGCGTCATAGGCCTGCGCCTTGCCCGACTGCCAGCCGCGCGCGCGGCGCTCACCGGCGAGGACAAGGCCAAGCGTCGCGCGTTCCTTGTCGGCAAGATAGCGGCGGCCGATTTCGAACAGCCGCACGCTGCCAGCGCCGCGACGCACGTTGCGCGACGCCGCCGAGAGCAGGCCGGGCAGCAGCGAGGGGCGCATGACCTTCAGATCCTCGCTGATCGGATTGGCGAGCGTGAAGGCGCCGCCGCCGAAGGGCGCGGCCTCACCTTCCGAAATGAAGCTCCACGTCACGGCTTCGTCGAGGCCGCGGGCGGCGGCGGCGCGGCGGACGCGGCGTTCCAGCTTCTGTTCCGGCGTCGCGGTGGGCGTGGCGACACCCGGCGCGCGCGGCAGCGGGACCGAGGGGACGTTGTCGATGCCCTCGATGCGGATCACTTCCTCGACCAGATCGGCCGGGCCGTCGATATCGCGGCGCCAGGTCGGCGGGGTGACCTGCCAATCGTCGGTGACGGTGAAGCCGAGCGACGTGAGAATCGCACGCTGCCGATCCGGCGCGACGGCGAGCCCGCCGAGCGTTTCGGCGCGGGCCGGATCATAGGCATAGCTGCGCGTGCCGAGAGGCGGCTCGCCAGCGCGGGTGATGCCGGTCGCCTGACCGCCGCAGAGGTCGAGCACCAGCCGGGTCGCGATGGCGAGGCCCTGCTCAAGGAAGGCGGGATCGACGCCGCGCTCGAACCGCTGGCGCGCGTCGCTGGTCAGCAGCAGCTTCTGACCGGTGCGCGCGATATGATCCGGATCGAAATAGGCGCATTCGATGACCACGTCGGTGGTCGTTTCCGACACGCCCGATTCCTCACCGCCCATGATGCCGCCGATGTCATGGACATGGGCATCGTCGGCGATGACCGTCATCGTTTCATCGAGCGTATAGGTCTTGCCGTTGAGCGCCAGCACCGTTTCGCCGGGGCGGGCCTGGCGGGCGACGAGGCCGCCCGACAGCTTCGCCCTGTCATAGACGTGGAGCGGTCGGCCGAGATCGACGGTCACGTAATTGGTGATGTCGACCAGCACCGAGATCGGCTTCTGACCGATCGCGTGCAGCCGCTTGGCCAGCCATTCCGGCGATGCGCCGTTGGTGACGCCGTTCACGCCCTGCGCGAAGAAGGCCGGGCAGCCGGCAGGATCGTCGGTGCGCACGTCGGGGCCGGGGCCGTCGCCGGCGACGGGCGCCACATGCGACCCGTCATTCCCGCGCAGGCGGGAATCCATATCCTCTGACGTCTCGGCGCCATCGCTGCCGCTGCGTGTATGGATCCCCGCCTCCGCGGGGATGACGGAAGAGGAACGAACGCTCAGCGGCTTCAGCGTGCCGAGGCCGGCGGCGGCGAGATCGCGGGCGATGCCGCGCACGCCCATGCAGTCCTGCCGATTGGGCGTGATGGACACCTCGATCACCGGATCGTTGAGGCCGGCCCATTCGGCATAAACCTCACCGACCGGCGCATCATCGGCCAGTTCGATGATGCCGTCATGATCGTCGCCCAGCTCCAGTTCACGCGTGGAGCACATCATGCCGTTCGATTCGACGCCGCGGATCGCGGCAACCTTCAGCACCATGCCGTTCGCCGGCACTGTCGCGCCCGGCATGCCGAACACGCCGACCAGATCCGCGCGGGCGTTGGGCGCGCCGCACACGACCTGCAACGGGCCGTCGCCCGCATCCACCGACAGGACCTGGAGCTTGTCCGCCTGCGGGTGGCGCTCCGCCGTCAGCACACGGGCGATGCGGAAGGCCGCGAGCTTCTCGCCGGGATTGTCGACGCCCTCGACCTCGAGGCCGATGCGGGTCAGGCCGACGAGGATCTCGTCCAGCGATGCCGTGGTGTCGAGGTGATCCTTGAGCCAGGAAAGCGTGAATTTCATGGTTTTCTCAATCCGTCGCCCCGGCCGAGGCGGGGGTCTTGTGAGCTATCGTAGGTCGTGTGGTCGCCAAGGTCACGCCGTCACCCCGGACTTGATCCGGGGTCCATCGTGCCGCGCACGCATCGGGGTCGGTATGCGCGGAACCATGGATCCCGGATCAAGTCCGGGATGACGTGGTGAAATGGGGCGCCGTGGCGGTCCAAGCTTAAGCGTGTCGATCAAGCCGCGCCGACGCCGCCCGACAGCGTGGGCACATCGAGGGCGGAGAAGCCGTAGTGCTTGAGCCAGCGGATATCGCCATCGAAGAAGGCGCGCAGGTCGTCCATGCCGTATTTCAGCATCGCCAGGCGATCGATGCCGCAGCCGAAGGCGAAGCCCTGCCATTCATCGGGATCAAGCCCGCAGGCGGCGATCACCTTGGGATGCACCATCCCGCTGCCCAGCACTTCCATCCAGCCGCCGTTGAGCACATCGCCCCCGCCGCCGATCACGCGCTTGCCCTTCTGGAGCGTGTAGCCGACGTCGACCTCGGCCGAAGGCTCGGTAAAGGGGAAGTAGCTCGGGCGTAGGCGCAGGACGATGTCGTCGCGCTCGAAAAAGGCCTTGAGGAAGGTTTCCAGCGTCCACTTCAGGTGGCCAAGCGTGATGCCCTTGTCGATCACGAGGCCCTCGACCTGGTGGAACATCGGCGTGTGCGTCGCATCGCTGTCGCTGCGATAGGTGCGGCCGGGCGCGATGATGCGGATCGGCGGTTTGTTCGCCAGCATCGTGCGGATCTGCACCGGCGAGGTGTGCGTGCGCAGCAAGCGAGGCCGCTCGCGATCCTCGGGCACATGATCGCCGGCGAGGTAAAACGTATCGTGCATCGCCCGGGCCGGATGGCTTTCGGGAATGTTGAGCGCGGTGAAATTGTGCCAGTCGGTCTCCATCTCCGGGCCCGCCGCGACGGCGAAGCCGAGGTCAGCGAAGATCTCCGCCAACTCGTCCATCACCTGGCTGACGGGGTGGATGGTGCCGGCGAGCGGCATGTCGACCGGAAGCGTCATGTCGATGCGCTCGGCGGCGAGCTTTGCCTCCAGCGCGGCGGATTCGAGCGCGGCCTTGCGGTTGGCGAGCGCCTGGGTGACGGCTTCGCGCAGCCCGTGGATCGCAGGGCCCTGCACCTGGCGCTCATCCGGGCTCATGCTGCCGAGCGACTTCAGGAGCGCGGTGACCCGGCCCTGCTTGCCGAGCGCCTCCACGCGAACGATTTCGAGCGCCTCCAGGCCAGCCGCGGCATCGACCGCGGTGAGGAGGTGCGTTTTCAGGTCGTCAGTCTCGGTCATGTTTTCCCGTTCCCTCCCTCGCCCCTGCCCGGCAGGGGAGAGGGTTGCGCAGACTTGGCAGCTCGCTGCCTAGTCGGAGCTGGGAGAGGGGTAAGCGGTCGCTCTGCGATCGCGCGGCGCCTGGGCGCCGCCCACCCCTCTTCCAACTTCGCCTAAGCCCCTTCGGGGCCAAGGCTACGTACCCTTCTCCCCTCGCGGGGAGAAGGAGTTTGAAACGCAAAGGGCGCGGGTGTTGCCACCCACGCCCTTCGTGTCGCTTCAGGAGAAGTGGCTTACGCCGCAGCCGGCAGCGCAGCCTTCACCTGAGCAACCAGCGCGGTAAACGCCTCGCCCTCGTGCATCGCGATGTCGGCCAGGACCTTGCGATCAAGGTCGATCCCGGCGAGCTTCAGGCCGTGCATGAACTGGCTGTACGTCAGGCCTTCGGCGCGGACGCCGGCGTTGATGCGCTGAATCCACAGGCCGCGGAACGTGCGCTTCTTCACCTTGCGATCGCGATAGGCGTACTGGCCGGCCTTCTCAACCGCCTGCCGCGCGATGCGGATGGTGTTCTTGCGGCGGCCGCGGTAGCCCTTGGCCTGTTCCAGAATGTTCTTGTGCTTGGCGCGAGTGGTTACGCCCCGCTTGATGCGTGCCATGTCTTAAACCTCCTCGTCGCTCAGTTCAGGCCGTACGGCGCCCATGCCTTCACCGTGGCGGTGTCGGCCTTCGACAGCACCGAGGTGCCGCGGTTCTGGCGGATGTACTTGGCGTTGTGGCTGATGAGGCGGTGACGCTTGCCGGCGACGCCGTGCTTGATCTTGCCGGTGGCGGTGAGCTTGAAGCGCTTCTTCACGCCGCTCTTGGTCTTGAGCTTGGGCATTTTGGTCCTTTCAAATCGAGCGAGACTGGAACCGCCGCGGCAGCCCTGATGGCCGGGCGATTCGTTTTGCCTCGCTGGGAAGAAGCGGGGCGCATAGCGGTGGCAGAGCGCAAATGCAACCAATGCGCGGCCCGAACGATTCGCCCGGATGGACATGGCGAGTGAGCGTAACGACCGGCCAGTGCCCCCTGCCCCCGCAGCCACGCGCGAGCGGCGACGGCGCATCGTGCGTAACACGATCATCGCGATCCTGGCGATCCCGGCGCTGATCTGGCTGGTGCTGTTCATCACCAAGGGGCGGTTCCTGAAGGGACCGTTCGAGACGATCGTGGGCCGCATGACCAACCGCGAGGTGCGCGTCGGCGGCGACTTCCAGCTCTACTTCGCGCCGCTCCGGATCAAATTCTACGCCGAGCGCTTCACCATCGCCAATCCGGCCTGGGCGACACGGCCGTATCTGTTCCGCGCGGACCGGATCGACACGCGCATCGCGCCCTTGTCGCTGCTGTTCGGCAAGCGGCGGCTCTATTCGCTGGATCTGGAGAATGGCGCGGCGGACCTGGAGTGGAACGCCGAACACAGCACCAATACCTGGACGTTCAGCGAGAAGAAGGGCGGCAAGCCGCTGGAATTCCCGCGCATCGACGTGGCCACGGTGCGCGGCACCACCGTGCGCTATCTCGATCCCCGCATGCGGCTGCTCGCCGACCTCGGGATCGAGGACATCCGGTCGAAAGACGCCCGCATCGGCAAGGCGGTGCGCGTGGCGGGCGAGGGACGGATCCGCGACACGCCGTTCCGCGTCGCCGGACAGCTGCTGTCGCCCGACGCAACGGTGAACCGCGGCGAGAACAAGCTGACGGCGCGCGCCTGGGCGGCCAACAATGTGGTGGACGTGTCGGGCACCCTCCCCTCGCTCGCCGAGATCGAGAACGTGCCGTTGCAGACCCGCGCACGCGGGCGCGACCTATCCGAACTGCTTGGCATCATCGGCGTGGTCCTGCCTGAGACGCGGGCGTACAATCTGAAGGCGCAGATGGTGAAGGATGGCGAGGTCTATCGCTTCACCCGCATGGCCGGCATCGTCGGCAAGAGCGACGTTGCCGGGCGACTGACCGTCACCAATGGCGAGCGGCTGCACCTTGATTCGACCATCGCCACCCGAAGCCTCGACATCGTCGATGCCTCCGTCCTGGTCGGCTACAATCCCGACATCGTCGAAGAAAAGGGCGCGGTTGCCGCCGCCGCCGCGACCGGATCGGGCCCGCAGAAGTTGCTGCCCGACAACGACCTGCCGGTGGAGAAGATGCGCGCCTTTGACGCCGACCTTCGCTGGACGGTGCGGCAGGTGAAATCGCGGCGCGTGCCGATTTCGAACATGGAACTGACGCTCGATCTCGATCGCGGGCGGCTGGCGCTGTCACCGTTCAGCTTCGCCATGTCGCGCGGCAATGTCGCCACCGACATCGTGTTCGACACGCGCCAGCGGCCGAGCGCGGTGAAATACGACATCCGCCTGGCGCCGACGCCGATGGGGCGGCTGTTCGCCGGCTGGGGCGTGGAGGAATCGGGCACCAGCGGCACGATCAAGGGACGGGTGCAATTGAGCGGACGTGGTGATTCGATCGCCGACTCGCTCGCCACCTCCAGCGGGCGGATCGCCTTTGTCATGCCGCAGGGCACCTTGTGGACGCGCAACGTGCAGCTGGCCGAGATCGACATCGGCACATTCGTCCAGAAGATGTTCTCCGGTCAGCTGAAGGAGCCGGTCAGCATCAATTGCGGCCTTGTCGGCTTCACCGTGCGGGGCGGGATCGCGGCGGCGGACCCGATCCTGATCGACACGCGCAAGAACGTGATCCTGGGCCGCGGCGGGTTCAGCTTCCGCACGGAGGCGATCGACCTTGCGATCCGCGCCGATGCCAAGAAGTTCAGCCTGTTTTCCGGCCAGTCGCCCGTCGGCCTGAACGGCTATTTCTCCGCGCCCGCGCTGGACGTGATCAGCCCGCAGCTGGTTGGCAGGGCAGGCGCCGGGCTGGGCCTTGCCGTCGCCGCCACGCCGCTGGCGGGCATCCTGGCGTTCGTGGACATCGGCGACGCCAAATCGGCGGCGTGCGGCCCGGTGCTGGCCGGCGCCAACGCCGCGGCGCAGCGCACCAGCAAGGGCGAGAAGCGCGACGACGTGGGCCGTGGCACGACGGCGAAGGACGAAGAGGGCAAGGACAAGCCGGGCAAAGAGCAGAAGAAGAAGTTTCTGGGGATCTTCTGATCCTCCGCCCCTTTCTGCGCGTCCGCTGACCGGCGCCCGAAAGCCTACATGGTATCGCTCAGCGGGCGCCCGGCGCTATGCTCCATGATCGCCCGGGCGCGGCGATTGCCCCAATCCTCTGACTGACGCCATTCGGCCTTGGTTTTGCAGACACGCTCCTTGCGCACCAGCGAGCCGGTGATCTCGATCTTGCGGCAAATCGGTTCTGCCGGCGTCGCCGGGGATGACGCCGAAGCGGCCGCCGCCGCGACCTGAAGCAAATGTCCCAACAACACGATCATTGTTGTTTCCCCGCAACACGCCGCCCGAAGACCAGGCCGGCGTCAATCCTGTTTCCAGCGCCTAGCCATGTGGCTCGAAACATCGTGCGGTGAAACCAGCGCAATGGATCAAACTTGGCCATGTACCGCACGACTGCCGCCCCCGACCAGTCGTGTGCGCCGATCTTTACTGACCGCTTGGACGCCCGGTGCTGTAATCTACAATGGCGCGCGCCCGACTATTGCCGCTGTCTTCGGCGGCGCGCCACTCTGCTTTGGTCTTGCAGACACGTTCCTTGCGGGCGAGCGAACCCGTCACCTCGATACGGCGGCAAACCGGCGTTTCATCAGTTGCCGATACTGGCATGGCAGAAGGGGGCGTGATCGATGTCTGAAGCAGGATCGCCAACGCAACCGAAACACTCGCCATGCCCGTTCTCCCCAATCGTAAGCAGAGTCATCGCCCCGTGACCGGGGAACTGGATAGATCATCTACCATGCCGCAATAGTCAGCGACAATGGTTTGTTCTTCCGGCGACAAATGTGGGTTCCAAACATCGAAGATCAGCACGGCGCGCAATTCATCGCTGTCATTCCACGCTTCATGTTCGATCGTATCGTCAAAGGCGAAGGGTTGGCCGATCACCCATTCGCGGGTCTCCCCACCCACCCGGAAGCCGCAGCCGGGCGGCACGATCAAGGGCAAGTGGACGATTGCACGCGTATTGGTGACGCCGGTGTGCGGCGGGATGCGCGTATGCGGCTTCAGCATGGAAAAGAAGGCACTGGGCGCCCGTCCCGGGATGCGCGCGCCCGGCAGGCGATCCAGCGCGGCGGCCGTGCGCGGGCAGCGATCCAGCACCGGCTGGTTGGGCCGGCCATATTCCCACAGGAAGCAGGCGCCCCAATCGAGATTGTTGTTGAGCGGATCCCATTGGCTGCCCGACACGCCTTTTTCCATGCGGACATAGGGTATGAGCGCCGGGCCGGGATCGGCGATCAGCGCCTCCAGCTCCGCCCGGATCGCCGCCGTATCGGCGGCCAGCTCCGCGAACCAGGGAAAGTGGTGATCGTCGAAGAATTCGTCCGCCGGCAGGAAAGGATAATGGATGCCGGCGCAGACATTGGGGTAGATGCGACGGGTGCCGAGCGCATGGTCGACGAAGGCCTGGGCGCGGCGCCGGCTCGTCTGGCCGAACCCGTCGTATTGCGGGGCGAGCGCCTGGCGGATCGGCGTGGCGAGCGCCGCACCCTGCTCGGCGCAATAGCGGCGCGCATGATCGATGAGGCGGACCAGTTCCTCGCTGGGATCGGCGACCTGCTCGCCGAGCTGGATCACGCCGGACCAGCGGAGCATCGCTTCCCGCCGGTCGCCCGCACGCTCGAACCATTGCGCCAGCCGCACCAGCGCCGGCAGATCGCGCGCATCCAGGCCCAGGGCCCCTTCAAGCGCCGCGCGCTCGCCGGCCTCGTCACCTGCCAGCCGGCTGGCATGGGCAAGATTGCGCCACAGGCTGCCTGCCGCCGGATCAAGCGCGACCGCCTGTTCGAACCAGCGCCGGGCGCCGGCGTGGTCGCGATTGCGCAGGGCGGCGAGGCCGCGGGCATTGGCTTCCTGAGAGGTCAGCGACATGACAACTTCCTATGATGCAACTGCACCCTTTGGAAGAAGATGCTGCGCGCGCGAACATAGGCTAGTGACAGATCATGTATTCAGGCAACAGTTTCGATCCTGCCGATGCGCGCTGGCTGGCACACCGATATGAAATCGTCCGCGATCAACTTCTCTACCGGCATGTTCCGCGCGAGTTGCATCAAGCCGGACCATTCCTGACCGACGAACTGGTCGGCGAACAGCCGAGCCAGGTGCTGGACAGGGCGGCGGGCGTGGCGGCGGCGCGCGGGCATGTTGCACCGTTGCACTTCATCTTCCACTCGGCGTTTTGCGCCTCCACCATGCTGGTGCGCGCCTTTGACGTCCCCGGCGTCGCGATGGGCCTGTCCGAGCCCGTCCTGCTCAATGACGTGACCGGCATCCGCCGACGGGGTGAGCGCACCGGCGCCGATCTGGCGCGGTTGCTGGACGAAGCGATGATGCTCCTCGCCCGTCGATGGGCACCGGGCGAGAGCGTCGTCGTGAAGCCGTCCAACATCCTGTGCGGGTTGCAGCGACCGATGCTGGCGCTCCGCCCGACGGCGAAGGCGATCCTGCTCCATGCGCCACTGGCGACGTTTCTCGCCTCGGTCGCGCGCAAGGGGCTGTGGTGCCGGTTGTGGGCGCGCGAGTTGCTGGAAGGATTGCTTCGTGACGGGCTGGTCGACCTGGGATTCGGGCCGAACGATTATTTCCGGCTAAGCGACCTGCAGGTGGCGGCGGTGGGCTGGCTGGCTCAGCATCGGCAATTCGCGCTGCTGGCGCAGCACTTTCCCGATCGCGTGCGCACGCTCAGCTCGGAGGCGCTGCTGACGGACCCCGATGGCGTGACCGGCGCGGCGGCCGCGTGGTTCGGCCTGCCGCCCGATCGCTTCGCCCGCCATGCGGCGCTAGGCCGCCACAGCAAATCGGGGCAGCCCTTCTCGACCGGCGATCGCGCGGCGGAACAGGCGGCGGCGGTCGCGGCGCATGGCGACGAGATCGACAAGGTGCTTGCCTGGGCGATGGTGCTTGCGGAGCAGAATGGCGTCGCCTTGTCGCTGCCGGCACCGCTGCTCACCTGACGCCATGGGGTGATCCGAGCGTCCTCCTGCATCGGGGGCGGTACACCTGTGCGTCACCCGCTGGTCGCGTCCCGGCAGTTACGACGCCGCCGATCTTAAGACCTTGAGGTCGCGAAGCTCGGATCCGAGCACACCGCCGGGTTGAGCAGTGCATGGTATCGTCAGGAGCCATGCGACGCTCGGCTCCTGTCGAAGAGCCTTCTTGGCATTGGATCGATCGGGCGCAGCGCCGCCTTGCCGGTCGGCGGCAGACAAAAAAAGGGCGGGCACAAGGCCCGCCCTTCTCTTTGGTCGTGAAGCTCGCGCTTAGAAGCGGATCTTCGCAGCCATCACGTAACGGCGACCGATCGCGTCATAGGTCGACGGGAAGGTGTTGCCGCTGTTGTAGGTGGTCGAGCCAGCCTCACCGCCAACGAGCGGCGGCTCGATGTCGAACAGGTTCTGGATGCCGACGGTGAACGTCAGGTTCTCGCCCACGTTCATGCGGGTGGTGAGGTCGATATAGTCCTTCGCCTTGATGCGGTTGAAGTTGACTTCCTCACCGGCCAGGACGCCTGCGCTTGCCGGCAGCGTGCCTTCGAAGATGAACCGCGAGGTCGCCGTGAAGCCACGATCGGCGAAGTCGTCAGCCGCGCCTTCGTAGCGCGTGCCGCCGATGTGACGCCACAGGAGCGACACGTCCACGCCCTCGATCGTCGCCGTACCGCGAACCGACCACTGCCACTCAGGGATCGGCTGACCGCAGTTGGCCGAGTAATAGCCGACGCAGTCACGGTTGTAGCTGCCGGACACGGCCTGGAACTTTGATTCGTCGGTCCAGGTCATCGAGCCCGCGAGGCTCAGCTTCGCGAAGCCGATGTCATGCGCATAGTTCGCGGTCACGTCGATGCCGCTGGTTTCCAGACGGCCGAGGTTCGACGTGGTCAGGAACAGGCCCGGCGTGGTGTTCGGATCGCCGTTCAGGCCGCCCGTGAGCGGATCACGACGGATCGCGGTGCACGCCGCGCTGGTGGCAGCGCTGGCCGGCGGGTTGTTCGCATCTTCACCAAAGCAGGCGGTGATCGCATCGCCCGGGGTGGGCGAGGTGATTGCGCCGCTGACCTTGATGTTGAAGTAGTCAACCGAGATCGACAGACGCGGCACGAAGGTCGGCTGGAAGACGACACCGGCCGTCCAGCTCTTGCCCACTTCCGGATCGAGCAGCAGGTTGCCGCCGCCGGTGGAGTTGGCCTGACCCGAGATCGGCTGCGCGATGGAGTCAACGTTGGCGGCCGATGCACCCTGCGCAAGGCAGATGGCGCGCAGCGTGCCCGACGGGTTCGGACGGATCCGCTGGCCGTTGTCGTCGAAGGTCGCGCACGGATCGTCCTGCAGGTTGGTGAGACCCGTCGACACCGGCGAGAACAGCTCGGCGATGTTCGGCGCGCGCACCGCACGTGCATAGTTACCGCGGATCTTCAGGCCGTTGACCGGAGTCCAGCTACCAGCCACCTTCCAGGTGGTGGTGTTGAAGCCCGGGTCGCCCGCTGCGTCGATCGTGTAGCTCGAGTAGCGCACGCCGCCCTCGACCGTCAGATCCTGGAAGAACGGACGGTTCTGGATCAGCGGAACGATGAGCTCGCCGATGGCTTCGTACACGTCATAGCCGCCGTCGATGTTCGGAGCCGGACCACCGGCACCGCCGAGGTCACCACCAGCAGCCAGCGTGTCCGACTGCTGCGACGCGGTGTAGCTGCGATACTCGCCGCCGATCGCGAAGGAGATCGGGTTTTCGGAGAGCGGGCTTGCCACGCCGAAATCGCCGCTGACCGTTGCACGCGCCTGCGCCAGCGACGTGCGGGTGCGAACGGTGGAGGTCTCGTTCAGGAAGTCAATCGCTTCGTCGGTCCAGGAAGCATTGTTCTCCGGGCCGAACCAGTTGATCGGAACGCAGCCCGAGGCCGTGCCGGCGAAGCAGCTGCTGGTGTTGTTGGCGAGGAAGCTGTCCGCCACGCGCGAGTTCAGGGTGTAGCCCTGGATCGCCTGCAGATTCTCCGACTCACCGTACGAACCGAAGACATCCCAGTCGATCGTGTCGGTGATGCCGCCACGTGCGCCGAGGCGGTAATCGAAGAAGGTGGTCGAATATTCGCTGACGCGGGGCCCGACCTCGGTTGCGCGGCGGAACAGCGCGCTGGTGACCGTCTGATAGCCGGCATCGCCCGGCGTCAGAGCCGGATTGGCGGCAGCGGCGCAGGCCGCGGCCGAAATGCCGTTCGCGGAGCAGAAGGAGCTGCGCAGCGAATCGGTCAGGAACGGATTGTTCAGCGGAATGTCGACGGCGACACCGAACGAGCCCGACGGCGCGATGATCGTCGAGACGGTGTTCTTCGAGAAGATGCCGCGGGTGTAGACCTCGACGTCATCGCTGACTTCGTAGTTGGCTGCACCGTAGATGTTGAAGCGCTCGAACGGCGTCTGGTAGACGTTGTACGGGTTGAAGTTGAACGCCGTGAACGCCGTGCCCGGACGGAAAGCCGTGCCGTCTGCGTTGACCTGACGGGTGCCCTGACCCGGCAGCGAGAAGCGCGACGGAACCGCCGTGCCCGAGCCGCCGCCGCCGCCCGAGGCGGAGCTGAGCGCGAGAACGCCGAAGTCACGGCCGCCCTGGTAGATGGGGTCGGATTCCTGGTAGCCGATGCTGAACACGGCGTTGCCGCGACCGTCATCGAAGTTCGCACCGATCGTCAGGTCGGCACGGAACACGCTGCCGTCGCCTTCTTCGCTGATCTGCTGCGAGACGTTCGCTTCCAGACCGGCAAAGTTGCGGCGGGTGATGAAGTTGATGACGCCCGAAACCGCGTCCGCACCATAGGTGGTCGAAGCACCGCCGGTCAGCACGTCGACGCGCTCGATCAGAGCGAGCGGCACGTTGTTAAGGTCGAAGCGGCCGTTCAGTTCGGCCGGCACGAGGCGCACGCCATCGAGCAGGACGACGTTGCGGTTCGAACCGAGGTTGCGGAGGTTGGCGAAGGATGCACCGCCGTTGCCGTTGTTCACGGCCGAACCGATCGACGGGGTGATGCCCGGCAGTTCGCGCAGCAGCTCTTCGGCGACGTTCGCCTGCTGCAGGTCGATTTCGTCAGCGCCGACGACCTTGACCGGGGTCGCCTGAACGAGGTTCGGGTTCTTGATGAGCGTACCGGTGACGACGATGTCGCCGGTCGCGGTCTCGGACGTATCGGCACCTTCCTGCGTCACGACGCCCGGTGCGGGTGTGCCCGGGGTGACGGTCGAGTCGACCTGCTGCGCCGATGCCGAGCCGGCGGCCATGACGGCGCCGACGAACAGCGTCGTCGTCAACAAGCGCGAGCGAAAAGTTGTGCGCATGTGTGTTTCCCTTTTGATGCCCCGGTTGAACCCGGTTTATCGGCTTGCCCTAATGTGCGGTCGGCATTGACGACCCACATGGCGCAAAGGGCTAATCAGCAATTCACGCCCCTGCAATCTCCACCCAACGCAACTGCAACATTGCGGCGCGGGTGTAACAGGAAGGCAACACTTTCCTGTCCGGCTTGTCCGTTTTCACGACACTCTCTATCGCCGGGGCCAGTTCAGGGAGACAAAAAATGGCGCAGTTCCAGAGGCTGGCGGTCGGCGCGGCCGCGACCGTAATGTTCGCCGCAGCCGGTGTCGCGGGCGCACAGGCGCAGGACGGCGCGGGCGAGCGGGTGCTTCAATCATTCTCGCAATGCCGCACGATCACGGCACCGGACCAGCGCCTCGCCTGCTTCGACAAGGCAGCAGCATCGCTGGCGCAGGCGGTGGAAGCAAAGGAAGTGCGCATCCTCGACAAGGAAGACGTGCGGCGCACCCGTCGATCGCTGTTCGGCTTCACGCTGCCACGTGTCGGGCTGTTCGACGAGGATGAGGAAGAGGCGAAGAAGGAGGAGTTCACCGAGATCAACACTACGGTGGCATCCGCCCGCTCGCTGCAGAACGGACGGGCCGAGATCCGGCTGAACGGCGATGATGGCGCCGTGTGGCAGACGACCGAGGCGATGACCTTCCCGCCCAAGGCCGGTGACAAGATCCGCATCCGGCGCGGCGCGATCGGCAGCTATTTCATCAACGTCGGCGGACGCAGCGTGCGCGGCATGCGCGTGCGCTGACCCCCGGCTGGGGGCGAGCGCACGCGCGCGCTCGCCTAGGCTGGTGTCAGCGCCAGCGCTGGCAGAACCTCGGACCGGATGGCCTGTTCGATCCGCTGGGCATAATGGTCAAAGCCGATCTCCGGCGGGTGGACGTTATCGGCCGCCACATAGAAGCCGGCGTTCGCCACGCCAGCCGGCACGCCGGTGCCGTTGTTCCACGCGCCCAGCACCCAGGGCGGCACGGCGCCGCAGATCGGGATGAAGAAGGTGAGCGGATCGCCATGCTGTGCCACGGCCGCAGCGATCGCGGCCTCGGTCGCCGGTGCGCCGGGCACGTTGATGGATGGCACGCCAACCACGATGACCGGCGCCGCGGTGCCCGCGCGCAGCGCACGCAACGTGGCGAGGGTTGCCGCCTGCACCTGCGCAGGCGCATAGCCGGCGTCGTTGCTGGATCCCATCAGCAGCATGACATCAGGTGACAGCGACAGCGCATGCGGCACGCGCTGGCCAAAGGTCACGAACCCGGATGGCGAGGCGTTGCAATAGCCGGTGCCGCCGACCGAGAGGTTCCAGGTATCGCGCCAGCCAAGCCGCTTGGCGAGCAACTGGGCAATCGATCCGCCTGCCAGCCACGGACCATAGCTGGACCCGGCATTATAGCTGTCGCCGATGACGACCATGCGCGGCGCGCCGCCGCCGCCAGCGCTGACGATCGCCGATGGAGCGGCCTGGACCCCGCCGAAACAGGACGCGCTCTTGCCGGTTTCGAGCTCATAATGGCGGAGCCGCCGTCCCGTGCTGCCCGACCAGTCGATCACCATCCACTGGTCCTGACCGGCGACCACATGGCTGCCCGGCATCAGATAGCGCCCGTCGACGATCACCCTGATCTGCGCCGATCCTGCGGGAAGGAACAACGCCAGCCGGTCGCCATCACAGGTGAAGGACACGGATGCGCCGGCGCACATGGGCATGCCGGCCTTTGCCTCGAAGCTCGCCAGCGTCCAGAAATTGGTCCGCAACGGCGCGGTGGCCGCGCCGCGAACCGTATAGGCGCCGGGATGGCTGGCCGGTGCCCAGGTCGCGCCCAGGGAAGGATTGCTCGTCACAAAGGAGACGATGGGCGCGCCATCGGCGGGATCGGCAGCGCACGTGCCGCCAAGATAGGTCCAGTAAAGCGAACTGTTGCCGTCCGCGACATATTGGCCGCTGCTGGTGGTGGCAGGGCCGGCGCCCGTGGAAGGCGATGTGCCGGCAAGGCCGCACATATACCAGCCGCCATTGTGGCTGACGATCTGGCCCACCGCATAGGGCGTGCCGGGTGCATAGGCCGGTGGCGCGAGCCAGGGCTGCAGGACCACCGGGTTGCGCCCCGCCGCCGCGGCCGCCGCGCGGGATAACAAGTTGTGCCGCCCGGCCATCGTCACGGCGTCGCGCACGCGGGCGGTGAGGCCGCGCGCCACCAGATCGCGCGCGCTCATTGCGCCACCCGATAGGTGAGGGTGCCGCCTGTGAGCGTTGCGAAGAGATAATAGCTCGCGCCCACCTCGCTTTCCTCGGCGGCGGCTTCATTGGCGTTGGCTGTGAAGCGCGCCCAGCGTGCACCGCCCGCCGTCAGCGGGAACTTGGTAACGCCGCCATCGACCGAGCGGAGCAGGTCCACCGTGCCGGACCAGTCGCCGGAAAGGGTGACCCAGATCGGTCGATCCAGTTCCGGCAGGAAAGGGCCGGCAAATCCGCTGGCCCCCAGCGAACCCGCCAGTGGCACCGACCCGGCCGGCTTCTTCAACAGCCGCACGGGCAATGGGTTGCCATCGTGAACGGCAACCGCCGGCGCATCGACCGCGCCGAACGCCATTGCATATTGCGGTACGAACCCCGCGGGTATCTCCACTTCCGCCACTATCGTCACTCCTGCTGTGTTCCGCTTATGTTCTACAGCAGGCGAAAGGATGTAGGACAGGCCCCGTCAGGCGATCTCGCGTTCGATCAGGGTCCGCAGGCTGTCGGCGGCCTGTGAAATGTGAAAGCGGGTCAGGAACGAGGCGCGCGCCTTGCGCCGCATGGCCGCGCGCTCGGCCGGGGAACAATCGAGAAAGCGCGTCAACAGCGCGATCGTCCCTTCTTGCGTGTCGGAAGCCACCAGTCCCGCCCCGTCCGCCACCGCTTCGCGCCAGATGGCGACCTGATCACTGACGAGTACCGGCGTGCCGGCGGCAAGCGCCTCTGCCACGGCGATCCCGAAATTTTCCTGATGCGAAGGCAGAACGAAGGCGCTGGCGGCCTGCAGCGCGCCGGCCTTTGCCGCGCCATCGAGCATGCCGGGGAAATGAACCCGCTCCGCCAATCCGGCGCGCGCCGCCACCGTGCGCAGGTGCGGCACAAGGCCCGCTTCGTCCGGGCCGGCGATCACCAGATCGAGCGCTGGGTCGCGGGCGGCGACCGACGCAAACGCCTCCACCAGCAGGTCGCAGCCCTTTTTCGGATGAATCCTGCCGAGGAAGAGCAGGAACGGGCGGCCGCGCAGCGGCGGCAGCACGCGACGAAAGGCCGCCACGACATCCTGGTCAGGGTCGCCCAGGTCGGCCGTGCCGTAATTCACGACGGCGCTCCGCAGCCGATAGGGCCGGAATGCGCCATGGGCGCGCAATCGCTCCTCCTCGCTGGTGAAGAACACGGCGCGCGCGCCAGCGAGCAGGCGTCCTTCGGTCCACCACCAGCTCGCCTGTTTGGCAAGATGCTTCAGCGGGGCGGCACGGCGGAACCACGGATCAAGCGCTCCATGGGGAAAAACAAAGTAGGGCGTGCGCCCGCCCGCAAGCGCAACCGCTGCGCCGCGGGCGGCATAGCGCCACAGACCGGATATGATGATCGCATCATAGGCGCCGGCGTGTTCGCGAAGCCAGGGCACCATGTGCGGCGCATAGCGATAGCGGCGCAGCGGCCCGGCCCCGCGATCCGGACCCAGGGCGATGATGGTGCCGGGATAATCGGGCACGTGGCGCTCGTGCGGCGGATCGAGCGTCAGCATATCCTGTTGGTGCCCCTGCCCGGCCCAGATCTCCCCCACCCGACGCGCCCCTTCGATCGGGCCCCCGGTGCGTGGATCGGCACTCGCGATGATACGCAGGATGCGCGTCATGCCGAGGGCGCGATCGGCAGGCCGCTGAGCACGGCGAGACGCACGAGACGCGCGCTGCCGGAGGAGCAGGCGGCCAATTGCCGGTCCCATTCCGCCACCTTGGCCGCGACCAGGAAGCGGTACCAGAAGCCCTGCAGCACGTGATAGATCAGCCCCGGCCGGCCATCGAGAAAGCCGCCCTGACCGACGTAGCGAAACAGGAAATAACCGAGCGGCGCCGCCCAGAGCGGCAGGCGATCGTACACGAGCCTTTTCACCTGCCGCTTGCGCCGTGCCGGCGGGGAAAGGGCGCCGGCTCCGCTGTCACCATCCGTGTCGAACAAGGCGTAGCGGGCCGCCAGCACCTCCACCGCCTCGCGGCTGGCGTAACCGTTATGCTTGGCGGTGAAGAAGGTCAGGTCGCCTGCATTGGCATCGGCGAAGCCGCCGGCCAATTGGATCGTCCTGCCGCGACCCACCACCACATGTTCGTCCATCCAGCGGCGTTCCACCCGCCCAGCTCCGGTGCGCCAGATCCGCAGCAGCCACAGGGGATGGCGACCACCGTGGCGGATCCAGCGACCCATGAAGATGTGCTTTCGGTTCAGCAGGATACCGGTGACGCCGGCGTCGAGCATGGGCAGGGTGCGCGCGATCGCGCTGGCGAGATCCGGCTCGATCAGCTCGTCGGCGTCCAGCCGCAGCGTCCATCCGGTGGCGATCGCGCCGTGATCCAGCGCCCATTGCAGCTGCGCGGCATGGCTGGTGAACGGGTGCTGCACCACCCGTGCGCCAGCCTCCTGCGCCACCTTTACCGTGTCATCGGAGGAGAAGCTGTCGACCACCAGCACATCGCGCGCGATGCCGCGCACGCTTGCGATGGCGCGGCCGACATGATGCGCCTCGTTGAAGGTGAGGATCACGACCGTGAGGTCGGGTTTCGCATCTGAACGTTGAGCGCCCTCCACAGGCGCCCGCAGGATCACGCCGCGCTTCCGAAGCGGATGCGCCGTTCGCGCAACTTGCGTGCCGGGTTACCGCCGTACACGGTCCATCGCGCCAGATCGCGCATGGCGCAGCCGCGGGCACCCAGCACCGCGCCGGTACCGATGGTGACGCCAGGGCCCACGAACGCTTCTGCCGCCACCCAGGCGCGGGCGCCGACGGTGATCGGACGCGCGAGAAGCTGAAAGGCAGCATCCTCCACGTCATGCGAGCCGGCGCACAGATGGGCGCGCTGCGAAATCACCGCATGCGACCCGATGATCACCGGCGCCATGGAATAGATGATCGCCCCGGGGCCGATCGCCGCATGATCGCCCATCGAAAGGTTGGCGGGCGACCAGATCCGGACGCTGCCATAGACATTCGCCGTTGGCGCGACTCGCGCGCCGAACAAACGCAACAGCAATCGTCGCCACGCGCGCAGCGGCGGCGGCGTCCAGCGGATCAGAAGCCACCAGGTCACCGCCCAGGCGAGCCGGTACAGCCGATTGCTCAGCGCGAAGCTCGGTCCCCCCTCCCACGCACGCGTGATCCGCCCGTCAAGCGGCCGCGCCATCGCGATTTGCCATTGCTTTGTCCCCCCGCCGTCAAGACTAAGCGATCCATTAACTTACCGCAACTGGGTGGATCGACGTTTATACCCTTGGTTGATAGAAGCTCGTTGACGTGAATTGGGGAGGATGTGCGTACGATCATGAAATCGCTTGGCTGGATATATCTAACTGGCCTTGCGGTGGCGGCGCTTTTGCAACTTTTCCTAGGCGCTGACCGGTGGCTTCTCGCCGTCCTTCTGCTTATCTCCAGCGCCGCGCTACTACCTTTTATAGTCCAAACCTGGCGCGTTTCTGACGGTCTCTACATGATCATGACCGTCTACTTCGGCACGGGCGCGCTTATGATAAAGACGATGGCGGGACAGCCGGTTCATACCAATCTTCATGTCCCGGAGCTTTCCGCCGGCTATCTCCTTCTCGGTTTTTCTTCGACCAGCATCGGCTATATGGGGAGCCGCATGGTTCGCCGGTCCTCGCGCATGACAGGGGAGCTGCGGGCGATCACGAGCCATTCGCCCGACCTTGCGCGGCTGGCCGTCCCCACATTCCTCCTCGGCAGCGCATTTCTGTTTCTGCAGACCCAGTTTCGCCCGATTGCCGTGGCGGGCGGGTTCGAGGCTGGCGGCTTCGGCGGCTTCGGCACCTTCTATCCACTGCTACCGCTCGGCGCCGCCATGCAGGCCGGCCTGGTCGCGCGCCACCCCCGGCAACAGCGCCATCTCGCCGTGCTGGCCGCCATGGCCGTGATCGTTCTGGCCCTGACCCTGGCCGACAACACGAAGCGGACGTTGTTCGATTTTCTGCTGGCGATCACCCTCGTCTTTCTTGTCCACGGAAAGCGCCTGCGGCTGCGCTGGATCGTACCGGCCGTCGCTGGTGTCGTGCTGCTGCTCGCAATGGTGATGCCGGCGATCCAGATCGTGCGCACCATGGCCGATGTTCGCAGCACCGGGCGGATCGCCGCCACGTGGCAGGTGATGCGCGATGCCGGTTTTGATCCCGCACGCTTGACCGCCGAGGCGGACCGGATCGCGCAGGGGCATCAGCTCGTCTGGCGGGACAGCTACATTTATCCGCTGGCCTGGAACACGGAGCGGTTCACCATGATCCAGCCCATCGATCTGGTGGCGCGCGGGCTGACGGAGCGCGGAACCATGGGCGGCGCGGACCTTTGGCGCGATCCGGCGGAAACCCTGCTTCCCGGTTTTCTCATGAACAAGTCGCTGGCCAACGCCCCCGACCGCATCGCTTGGCATTATGGCTTTCGCGCCAACGGCTCGATCGCGCGCCCGGTGGTGGGGCTGGTGGCCAGCAGCCTTGCCGCGTTCGGGATTGCCGGCGTGCTGCTGCTCCCCATGCTGGTGAGCACGCTGACCTTTGTCGCGCTGGATCTGCTGGGTGGTCGCCTTGCCGGCAATGTCTGGGGCGCGTTCGTGCTGACCGCCACGGCCCATCTCGCCGAGAAAGAGGCGAGCACGATGCTGTCCTTCTTCTGCCGCGGTTTTCCGTTTCTGCTGCTGGTGGCCGCGCTGCTGCTGCTGATCGGCCGTACCCGGCGGGCGCGTACGGTTCAGGTCATCCCGGTCAATGGCATGTCGCTGTAGAGAAGAGCCTCAAGGTTTCGCGTAAAGGCAGCGCCGGTGTAATGCCGTTCGACCTTCAGGCGCCCGGCCGCCCCCATGCGATCGGCAAGACGCCGATCGTTCAGCAATCGGCCCAGCGCGTGCGCCAACGCGCCGACATCGGCGGGATCGATCGTGAAGCCGTCCACCCCATCGCTGATCACCTCCCCCGCCGCGCCGAAGCAGGACCCGACCACCGGCAGCCCGCGCGCCCACGCCTCCAGATAGACGATCCCGAAGCCTTCCTTCGAGGATGGAAGGGCAAAGAGGCGGGCTTCCGCATAAGCGCGGGCGAGGGCGATGTCGGAAACGGCGCCAGGGAGTGCGACGCGCGCCTCCACACCGAGTTGAACGGCAAGCGTGCGATATTCCGCCCGCAATGGCCCGTCACCAATCACCATGAGACGCGCCGTCGGGAGGAGCGGCAAGGCGCGGACGAGCTTGTCGACGTGCTTCTCGCGTTCGCCAGCCTGAAGGCGCGCCACAGTCAGGATTGTCTCGCCCTCCGCCCGCACAGGCGCATCGGGCAGGTCGACGGCATTGGGGAAGAGGACAAATGTGCCCTCGTCCAAAGCAAAGGCGCCCGCCATCCTGCTCATCGAGTATCTACTGACAATTGCCACCCGATGGACGACGTGCCGAAGCATCGCTGGCTCCCACCAACGCACCGGGCGGTAGGCGGGATCACCCCAAGACTCGATCCCATGCGCGAACAGGATGATCCGGGCGCGCGGCCGTAGCAGGCGGATCAGCAGGGCTAGCGGCAGCAGATTGATGTGCCCGATCAGGATTGGCTCTGCGCCGAGAACGCCGGAAAGGACCCGGCGCGCAAACCGCATCGGCGCATCTTCGGCTCGCATGGCGGTGACGGTGGGAACGCCAAGGGTCGCCAGTGACGCGATCACCCGGCGATTAAACCGCTGAATACCGCCATGGCCCCGCGCGGACAGGCCGATGAAGAGGACGCGGCGGGCTCGTTCACCGCGCACGGCGATGTCCAGCGATGATGGTGATCGGGATCATCGCGGCGTGCGCGGCGAGCAGGGCGGCGGCGATGCCGGTCAGGCCCCATGCCTCCGTCACCGCACCGGCGGCGGCCATGATGGCGAGCGCGACAATCAGGAAGGCGGCCGTGACGCCGCCGTGCCTGTTCACCGCCGCGATCGGCGTAAGCAGTGCCGACCACAGCATCTCCGCCGCCACGGCGGCGACGAGCAGCGGCAGGAACGGGTAAACGGCGCCGACCGAATCATGCGTGAGGAGCGGCAGGACGAAGGGTGCCGCGACAAGTATCGCCAGCCCATAGGCGACGATCAGGATAAGGGTGGCGCCGACCTGGAGCCGCAGCAGCCTGGCGGCACAATGCTGATCACCCTGACCGGCGAGCGCCGCATATTCGCTGGCGACGCTGTTGCTGATCATGTTCGTTGCAGCCATGCCTAGGCGCGCCAGGGTGCGGGTGGTGGCGAAGGTCACCGTTGCCACCGCGCCCATGATCCCGCCGATGATCACGACGGGGAGATGAATCAGCAGCGCCTGCCCCAGCGGGAGCAGCATATGGGCGAGCGCCGGTCGCCAGAGGCGGGTCAGCGTGGCCCCGTCCGCCAGTCGCCAACCCAGCCGCAGCCAGTCCGCAAGGCGCCGCAGCGAGCGATAGGCGGCGAAAAGCGCGATCAGCCGGGTGACGACCATCGCCGCGGCGGCGGCGACCAATCCGCCGCCGGCCCATGCGGCGATCGCGATAGCCGCCCCCTCCATGAGCCGCGCAGTGGCGGCCCAGGCGGCCTCCGTCGCCGGGCGGTTGCCGGAGCGGATGCCGGCGCAGACCAGAAGAAAGAACTGGTAGAGGAGAACCTGGAGGATGAGCAGCAATAGTACGGCGGGGGCCGAGACGGCCGCTTTCGCATCCAGCGCCAGCCATTGCCGGAGATCAACGGCCAGGATGAGCGCCGCGCTGGCCACCATCAGCAACGGTGATGCCGCGCACAGCAGGGCAAAGACGCTGTGAAAGACCCGCGTCGCCACATCGCGCCGGCCGGCCGCCACCGCCATGACCATCGCGTTCTTCGCCACGTTGGTGAAGCCGAGATCGCTGAAGGTCAGGTAAAAGGGCACGGCGGATAGAAGCAGCCACGCGCCGTAGAGCCGGGTGCCCCAGGCGTGCAGCAGCAGCGGCACGAGCGCGATCTGCACCAGCATCGTGACAATCTGGCCATAAGCCTGGGCAGAAAGGGTGCGGCCGAGGCGCAAGGTGGTGGCGCGGTCCAGCGACCGGCCAATCATGTTCCGCCCGGCTGCCACACCGCCTGCCCCCTTGATCCCCGCGCACTAGCTGCGGCTATTACGCGGCCGGAGCAAGCGGCTTCATGCTGCGCCGCTATTCGCCAAGGGCTGTGGCGCCTTCGCTATGCCGATTGGTCAGCCGAGGCGGCCGAGCCAGTCGACGAGCAGCCGGTTCACCTCCTCCGGGCGCTCCTGCTGCGTCCAGTGGCCGCAGCCGTCGAGCAGATGACCCTCCACCCGTGGAACGTGCGGCCGCATGATCCCGATCGGATCGGTGATCGCGCCAAAGCCCATGGTGGCCGGATCCTTGGTCCCGCCGATGAACAAGGCGGGCTGTTCGATGCGGCGATCACGGAAGGATTGCAGCCAGGCGAAGTCGCGCTCGTGATTGCGATAGCGACTGATCGGCCCGAAGAAGCCGGAGGCTTCGAACTCCGCGACATAATAATCGAGGTCCTCGGCCGTCAGCCATGCGGGGAACGGATCGGGATCGACCATGCCCTCCAGCAGCGAGGCGCCCGCCGCCTTCGTCGGCCATGTGCCCGGCGGCGCATCGCCCGAAATGGCGTAATAGAATTTGCGCAGGAAATCGCGGACGTCGCGCTCCGCTTCCGCTTCCGCCGGCCCGACCTCCTGGAACCATTCTTGATAAAAAAAGCGTTCCTTGCTGGTGAAGGCCTGCCGGAACACCTCGGTAAATGGACGGCTCGGAACCCCGGTGTGGGGGACCGACATGGCCGCCACGGCGCGGAAGCGATCGGGGCGGGTGAGCGCCGCGTTCCAGACCTGGGGCGCGCCCCAGTCATGCCCGACGAGGATAGCCGGTGCGCCTGGTTGAAGCGCCTCGGCAACGGCGTCGATATCCGCGACGAGATGCTCCATGGCATAATCCGCAACGTCGGTCGGCTTGTCCGATCCGCCATAGCCGCGCACGTCGATCGCGGCGGCGGTGAAGCCGGCGGCCGCCACGGGCCCGAGCTGATGCCGCCAGGAATACCAGCTTTCGGGAAAGCCATGGACCATCAGCACAAGCGGCCCCGCCCCCTCCACCGCGGTGCGGATCCGCACCGGGCCGGTATCGATCATCCGGAACTCGGGCATGTCTTCCTCTCCTACATTTTGTTGCTGCCGCCGCGCGAAAGCATGACGACTCACCTCCCGCGCAGCTAGAGTTGGCGTCATGCACCGCCTGAACCCGCTCTGTCTCCTGTCCGCCCTGACCATGGCCGTTCCGGCCGCCGCCCAGACGACGCATGACGAGGCGCTGTGGGTGAACGGGACGGTGATGGGGCAGATCCAGGGACCGGTCGTCTTCTTTGCGGAAGTCCAACCACGGATCGGCGACGGCGTTTCGCGCCTTTCGCAATTGCTCCTGCGCCCGGCCGTGGGCGTGCAATTGTCGAAGCAAGTCACCGTCTACCAGGGCTACGCCCATGTGACGGATCCGGTGGAGAACGGGCCCGATCGGCAGGAAGACCGACTGTTCCAGCAAGTGACGTGGAACGTCGGCACGGTCGGCCGTCTGGAGGTGCAATCGCGCACCCGGCTGGAAGAGCGCTGGCGTTCCGACGGCGACGGCATGTCGCTGCGTGCGCGACAGATGATGCGATTCGAATACCCGCTCGCGCCGGGCAGCAAACGCCTGGCCGCGCTTGGCTCGGTAGAGGGCTTTGTCGGCCTGAAATCGGCCGAATGGGGCGGTGTCACCGGATTCGATCAGGTGCGCACGTTCATTGGGGTCGAGATCCCGCTGGCGGGCACGTCGACGCTGGAGGCGGGATACCTCAACCAGACCCGCGACGCGCCCGGGCGGCGCGTCGACATGGTTCACGCCGCCGCGCTGAACCTCTTCATCCGGCTTTAGAATGGCACGCTGCGTCGGCGATGCGCCGGTGCCGTGCGGTTGACCCCTGGTCGGCGTCGCGCCCTCCGCCGCTGCAAGCGGAAAAAAAAAGCGCCCCGCGAGAACACTCGCGAGGCGCTTTTTCTTTGCCATTGGCTGGCGATCAATGGTGCTTTTCGTCCTCGATCACCGGCAGCGTCTCGAACTGGTGATACGGCGGCGGCGAGGTCAGCGTCCACTCCAGCGTCGTTGCACCTTCACCCCAGGGATTGTCGGCCGCCTTCTTGCCGGCGGCCAGCGACCAAACCAGGTTGATGAAGAAGATCACCATGCCC
Organism: Sphingomonas sp. OV641; assembly: GCF_900109205.1. Classification (NCBI taxonomy): domain Bacteria; kingdom Pseudomonadati; phylum Pseudomonadota; class Alphaproteobacteria; order Sphingomonadales; family Sphingomonadaceae; genus Sphingomonas; species Sphingomonas sp. OV641. The sequence goes on from NZ_FNZB01000002.1 coordinate 374,590, forward strand.
AGCGCCATGATCTCATAGCCATGGGTCGCGATCTGGTTCCAATAGGCATAGGCGTCCGGATAATCCGGATAGCGCCGCGGCATGCCCTGAAGACCCAGGAAGTGCATCGGGAAGAACAGGACGTTCACGCCGGCAAAGAACACCCAGAAGTGCAGCTGGCCGAGGAACTCGTTGTACATCTTCCCCGACATCTTCGGGAACCAGTAATAGAAGCCGGCGAACAGCGCGAACACGGCACCCAGCGACAGCACGTAGTGAAAGTGCGCCACCACATAATAGGTGTCGTGCATGTAATCGTCGACGCCGCCGTTCGCGAGCACCACACCCGTCACGCCGCCCACGGTGAACATGAAGATGAAGCCGATCGCCCAGACCATCGGCGTCTTGAAGGTGAGCGAGCCCCCCCACATCGTCGCGATCCAGGAGAAGATCTTGATGCCGGTCGGCACCGCAATCACCATCGTCGCGGCGGTGAAATACATCTTGGTGTTCACGCTCAGGCCGGTGGCGAACATGTGGTGCGCCCACACGACGAAGCCGACCACGCCGATCGCGACCATGGCATAGGCCATGCCGAGATAGCCGAAGATGGGCTTGCGGCTGAACGTGGAGATGATGTGGCTGATGATGCCGAAGCCCGGCAGGATCATGATGTACACTTCGGGGTGACCGAAGAACCAGAACAGGTGCTGGTACAGCACCGGATCGCCACCACCGGCCGGATCGAAGAAGGTCGTGCCGAAGTTGCGATCGGTCAGCAGCATCGTGATCGCAGCGGCGAGAACCGGCAGCGACAGCAGCAGCAGGAACGCGGTGACCAGCACCGACCATGCGAACAGCGGCATCTTGTGCAGCGTCATGCCCGGTGCGCGCATGTTGAAGATCGTGGTGATGAAGTTGATCGCGCCGAGGATCGACGACGCACCCGAAAGGTGCAGCGACAGGATCGCCATGTCGACTGACGGCCCGGGCTCACCATAAGTGGATAGCGGCGCATAGACCGTCCACCCGGTGCCCGCACCCGCGCCGAAGAAGGGCGAGGCCAGCAAGAGCAGGAACGAGGGCACCAGCAGCCAGAAGCTGATGTTGTTCATGCGCGGGAAGGCCATGTCCGGCGCACCGATCATCAGCGGCACGAACCAATTGCCGAACCCGCCGATCATCGCCGGCATCACCATGAAGAACACCATGATGAGGCCGTGGGCAGTGATCATCACGTTCCACAAGTGGAGCGCTTCATCGAACGTGCCCGGTCCATGCAGCATGGCCAGCCAGGTCGGCAGATACTGAATGCCCGGATCACGCAGCTCGACACGCATCAGACCCGAAATCGCGCCGCCGATGATGCCGGCGCAGATCGCGAAGATCAGGTAGAGGGTGCCGATGTCCTTGTGGTTCGTGGACATGAACCAGCGCTGGAAGAACGCGGGCTTGTGATCCGCGTCGTGATGGTCGTGCGCGTGGTCGTCGTGCGCCTGGAAGGCGGACGGGTGAAGTGCAGTATCGGTCATGATCAGCGTCCCGTGTCGCCGGTGCCGCCCGGATTGGCGGTGGCACCCTGCGGGGAGGTGGCAGGTTCGACGGTGGCGTTCTGCGTCGGCCCGGTCAGGTTGTCCGCCGCGGCCGCCTCAGCGGCGGCACTGGCGGAATTGTCCGCGCCAGGCTGCGGGATCGCAGCGGCCGACGGCTCGGCCGCGCCCGGCATCTTGCCGCCCTTGGACTGGATCCACGCTGCGAACTGCGCCGGCGACACCGCTTCAACGGCGATCGGCATGTACGCATGGCGCGCACCGCACAGTTCCGAGCACTGGCCGTAATAGATGCCCGGCTTCTCGATGGTGAAGCTCGTCTCGTTCAGGCGACCCGGCACCGCATCCAGCTTGATCCAGAACGCCGGCATCGCCCAGCTGTGGATCACGTCATTGGCGGTGGTGATGAGGCGGATCGGCACGCCCACCGGCAGCACGATACGATTGTCCGTTGCGAGCAGGCGGGGGCCATCCGCATCGGTACGGAAGCGCTCACCAGCGGCAACCTCGTTCTTTTCCTTGAGCATGTTGGCGGTGATCTCGATTCCGCCATGGTCCGGATACTGATAGCTCCAATACCATTGGTTGCCGATCGCCTTCAGCGTCACGGCACCGGCGGGTGCCGGCTTGAACTGTGCCGAAAGCAGGCCGATCGACGGCACCGCAATGGCGACAAGGATCAGCACCGGCGCCAGCGTCCACACCACTTCGATGATGGTGTTGTGGCTGGTTTTGGACGGGATCGGGTTTGCCGCCTGGCGGTACCGGATCACCACCCACACCAGCAGCGCCAGCACGAGCAGGCTGGTCGCCACGATCAGCGGGAACAGGATGCCGTTGTGGAAATCCATCGCACGCTGGCCATTCTTGGTGACCTGCGGCTGGATCGACATGAGCCGATCGGTCGGCTGACCGATGACCGGGCTTGCCGTCAGCGGCGCGGAATCGGCGCCCGCCGCCCCCGGTGCAGCGGGAGCCACATCCGGCGTCCGCTCCCCGACATTGACCGAATTGCCGATTGCAGCCGCTTCGGCCGGGGCGCTTGCAACATCGCCCCCCGTTGCCGCCGGCTGGGCTGCGGCGGGCGCAAGCCCGGCCAGCGCGAGCCCAGCGGCCAGCATCCATCCCTTGAACGCGCTTCTCATCCGTGCGGTAACCTTGCCTCTCCAGTGTGAGGCCCGCACACCCCCTGCGGCAGACCCCTTGGACTCTGCCGCCTATACGGAGGGGTTTCGCGCGCCTCAAGCACGCATGTTGCTTTATTTGCACCCGCAACGGCCGGTCCGTTGCATGGCCGGCGCGTCGTTCGTATTTCGGGGCGCGGACGAAAAAAGGGCTTTTGGTGACCAACGACGAGGTTCTGGCGGAATTCCGGGCGGCAGACGCATTGCTGGAAGGGCATTTCATCCTGTCGTCGGGGCTCCGGTCCTCGCGCTATCTGCAATGCGCCCGCGTGCTGATGGACCCGCGCCGGGGTGCGCGGCTGGCCGAGGCGCTGGTCGAGCGGATTCCCGCCGACGTGCGTAGCCGCATCTCCGCGGTGGTCTCTCCGGCGATGGGCGGCGTGATTGCCGGGCATGAGATGGCGCGTGCGCTTGGCGTGGAGGCGATGTTCGTGGAGCGGCCGACCGGCACCTTCGAACTGCGCCGCGGCTTCCGCCTGGAAGAGGGGCAGGAGGTGCTGATGATGGAGGATGTCGTCACCACTGGGCTCTCCTCGCGCGAGGCGATCAAGGCAATCGAGGCGGCCGGCGGCCGGGTGATCGCCGGCGCGGCGCTGGTGGACCGGTCGAACGGCACGGCGGACATTGGCGTACCCTTTTTCCCCCTGATCCGGCTTGATGTGCCCACCTATGAGGCGGACTCGCTCCCGCCGGAGCTCGCTGCCATTCCCGCCATCAAGCCGGGTAGCCGGTCGGCAGCGTGAACCGGGCCGCGCCCCGGCGGATGGAGGGTAGATGAGCGAATATTTGCGCCTGGGCGTCAACATCGATCACGTCGCAACCGTCCGGAACGCCCGCGGCGGCGCCTATCCCGATCCGGTGCGCGCGGCTCAGCTCGCGGCCGAGGCCGGGGCGGACGGCATCACGGCGCATCTGCGCGAGGATCGGCGGCACATCACCGACGAGGATATCGCGCGGCTTTCCGATACGCTGACCATTCCGCTCAACCTGGAAATGGCTGCGACGCAGGAGATGGTGGAGATCGCACTGCGACATCGTCCGCACGCCGCGTGCATCGTTCCCGAAAAGCGCGAGGAGCGCACCACCGAGGGCGGGATCGATGCGGCTGGCCAGTTCGATCGATTGCTGCCGATGGTCGCCGCCCTTGGTGAGGCGGGCACGCGCGTGTCGCTGTTCATCGAGCCGGACGCGCGCCAGATCGACGCGGCGCTGCGGCTGAAGGCGCCGGTCGTGGAGCTGCACACCGGCCGTTATTGCGAGCTCGACGGCGGCGCACGCGCGGAGGAGCTGCGGCGGATCGCCGATGCGGCCGCGCTGGCGGCGAAGAACGGCATCGAGGTTCACGCCGGACACGGCCTGACCTTCGACAATGTCGCGCCGATCGCGGCGATCCCGCAGGTGGTGGAGCTGAACATCGGCCACTTCTTGATCGGCGAGGCGATCTTTACGGGGCTGGGCGAAAGCATCCGTCGGATGCGCGCGGCGATGGAGGCGGCGCGATGATCGTGGGCCTCGGCTCCGACCTGTGCAACATCGAGCGCATCCAGGCGTCGCTCGACCGGTTCGGCGAACGGTTCGAAGCGCGGGTCTTCACCGATGTGGAACGCGCCAAGGCAAAGCGCCGGCCGTTCACCATCGCGGGCACCTATGCGAAAAGGTTCGCCGCCAAGGAGGCCTTCTCCAAGGCGGTCGGCACCGGCTTTCGCCGCGGCGTGTTCATGAAGGACATCGGCGTGGTGAACGCGCCCTCCGGCGCGCCGACCCTGGCGCTGGCGGGCGGCGCGAAAGCCGCGCTTGACGCCATGATTCCCGCGCGCCACCGCGCGCATATCCATTTGACATTGACCGACGATCATCCCTGGGCGCAGGCCTTTGTGATCATCGAGGCCATCCCGGACGAGTGACCCTCAGGAACGTGAACGATCTGGCCGAGAAACTGCCGGTGACGGGCGAGCCCCCGGCTGACGAAGCGCCCGAACAACGCCGCACGCGCGGCTTTGATTGGTGGGGTGAGGCGAAGGGCCTGTTCTGGCTGATCCTGGCGGTGCTGGGCTTTCACAGCTTCATCGCCAAGCCTTTCTACATCCCCAGCGAATCCATGCTGCCCGGGCTGGAGGTCGGCGACCGGCTGATCGTATCCAAATTTGCCTACGGGTGGTCCTTCGTCTCGCCGACCATTCCCAATCCCGCGGCGGTCTTCAGGGGAGCGGTGCTGCGCGAGCCGGTGGAAAGCTGGTCGTTCCAGTTGCCGGAATGGCGCGGGCGCGTGTGGGGCGCCATGCCGAAGCGCGGCGACGTCGTGATCGTCACGCCGCCCGGGCAGACGAGCGACTATATCAAGCGGGTCATCGGCCTGCCCGGCGACACGCTGGAGGTGCGCGCGGGCACCGTGATCCTGAACGGCAGGCCAGTGGCGCGCGGGCCGATCCACTATCGCGACCTGCCCGTCGACCGGAACGCCACCTGCGATCCGTGGCAATATCCCGAAGCGCGGATCACCCGCGCCGACGGCGCCACCGTCTGCCGCCTGCCGATCGTGACCGAAACGCTGCCGAACGGCCGCCGCTTCGACACGGTCGAGCTGGGCACCAGCCCGGGCGACTATTACGGGCCGATCCGCATCCCGGAAAACCACCTGTTCCTGATGGGTGACAATCGCGATCGCTCCGCCGACAGCCGCTTTGCGCTGGGCGGCAGCGAAAAGGGGCTTGGCGGGCCGGTGCCGTGGGAAAATATCGGCGGGCGCGCCGAATTCATCACCTTCTCCGTCGATGGATCGGCAACCATCAACCCGGTCACGTGGTTTGGTTCGCTGCGCAGCGGCCGTGCGGGCATTTCGCTGCACCCGGAGGAAACACGGTGAGCGAAGCTGGCGTCAGGATTGTCGAAGGAGCCAGCCCGAATGAGGTTCGCGATCCCGCCACCCGCCGCGAGATAAAGCGCGCCGCCGTATGGCTGGGCATGGCATCGGCCATCGCATTGGTCGTGCTGCTCGTGCAGCCGTTGCTGATCATCTTTGCCGGCCTGGTGTTCGCCGCCATGCTGGACGGCGGTGTACGCCTGCTCGGCCGGGTGCTGCCGATCGGGCGCGCCTGGCGGTTGCTGATCGTCTGCCTGCTGACCGTCATCTTCCTGATCGGCACGTTTGTGCTCACCGGCGTGCAGGTGGCGGAGCAGGTCAATGAGCTACGCGCGACGCTGGAGGCGCAGGCCCTGCTGTTGAGCAGCTGGCTGACCAGCCATGGCCTGATGCCGGGCGCGTCGGACATCAGCGGCATCGCCCGGCAGGCGATGAGTTCGGTCGGTCGCCTCACCTCATGGGTCGGCACTGCGGTGGGCGCGCTCACCACCATCTTCATGATCCTGGTGATCGGCCTGTTCATCGCCATGGACCCGCGGGTCTATGAACGCGGCCTCCAGTGGATGATCCCGGAGGAGAAGCGCGAAGAATTCGCGATCGTGACGGAGCGCATGGGATTCACGCTGCGGCGGCTCCTGTTCGGCCGCATCATCGGCATGGTCGCAGAGGGCTTGCTGACCTGGATTGCGCTGATGATCGGCGGCGTTCCCATGGCGATGATCCTCGGCATCCTGACGGGCATCCTCGCCTTTATCCCGAACATCGGCGCGTTCATCTCCGGTGCGCTGATGATCGCCGTCGGCTTCTCCGCGGGCGCGGACACCGGCATCTGGGCGATCGGCACTTATGTCATCGTGCAGACCTTCGACGGCTATGTGCTGATCCCGATGGTTGCCAAGCGTACGGTGGACATGCCGCCGGCGCTGACGCTTGGCGCGCAGATCCTGGCGAGCGCATTGTTCGGCATTCTGGGCCTCGCGCTGGCCGATCCGATGACGGCGATGATCAAGGCGGCAATGGAGCGGCGCAGCGAGACGGTGGAGGACGAGCGCGAGCAAGAGGCGCTCGCATGAGGATCGTGCTTCACGATTACTGGCGCTCCTCCGCCTCCTATCGGGTCCGCATCTGCCTGAACCTGAAGGGCGTCCGGTATGAGACGGTGCCGGTCAACCTGCTGGCCGGTGAGCAGGCCGAGGACGCCAACCGTGCGATTAACCCGCAGGGGTTCGTGCCCACCCTGGTGGTGGACGGCAGGCCGCTGACGCAAAGCCTGGCGATCGTGGACTGGTTGGACGCGAACTTCCCCGAGCCGCCGATGGTGAGCAAGGATCCCTTCGTGCGATCCGACCAGCTCGCGCGGGCGCTGGCGATTGCGGCGGACGTTCATCCGCTGAACAACCTGCGCGTGCTGAAGCGGCTGGAGGCGCAGTTCGGCGCGGATCAGGCCGCCAAGAACGATTGGTATCGCCACTGGATCGTGGAGGGTCTGACGGCGGTAGAGAAGGTGGCCGGTGACGGCCCATTCCTGGGCGGCGACACGCCCGACATTTCCGACCTCTGCCTCGTGCCGCAGCTTGCCAATGCGCGGCGGTTCGACGTGCCGCTGGACGCCTATCCCAAGCTACGCGCGGCGGAAGCCGCCAGCCTTGCGCTGCCCGCCGTGCAGGCGGCAGCGCCTGACCGGGTCATGCCGCAATAAGGTCGTCGAACAGCCGGAGATAGCGCGCGGCCGAGTCCGCGCCGGGCAGCGGAACGGGCTGGGGGCGCACTGGAGACCCAAGCCAATGATCCAGCGCCGTCGCCAATGCGGCCGCGTCTCCGCGCGCAACGATCGACCCGAGCGATGGCGCCGCGACGATTTCCCGCACGGCAGGGGCACAATCGGTCGTCACGACCGGCGTACCCATGGAAAGCGCCTCGCCCAGCACGCCGGGCACGCCTTCGAACTCGGACGTCAGGGCAAGCACGGCGGCGCCCGCCATGGCGCCTAGCGGATCCGCGACATGGCCGGGCAGCAGCAGTTCGACGCCAAGGGCATCTGCCTGCGCCCTCAGCGCCGCGCGACACTCGCCCTCCCCCAGGATGACGAGCGGGATCCGCTGCGCCAGCCGGGGCATGATCTCGACCAGGCGATCCCAGCGTTTTTGCGGCGCCAGCCGTCCGACGCCAAGAATGTAGCGCGGCGGCAGTGGCGGCAGTGGCGCGTCCAGTAGGCGCGGGGCGGGCGGGTTTGGAATGACGGCGATGCGTTGCCGCGGGAGCCGCATGACGCGGATCGCCGCCTCGGCGCTCGCCTCCGACATAACCACGACCCGGTCGAGAAAGGCGGGGTGCTGGCGCAGCCACGCGCGGTGCGCCACCGTCATCACCGGCCCGTAATCAGGCCGCTCCAGCGCATTGGACACCTTGCCCACGATCGGCGGGCAGCCCTTCCCGAGCCGCCACTTCGTCCATGCCGCAATGCTCGTATAATGGCTGCCAGGACAGAAGATCATATCGGGGCGCAGGTCCGCGGCACGGGCAGCGACCGCTCGCAGGGCGGTGTAGCGGCTGGTCCCCAGCCCGACGACCTCGACCGTGTCGGGAACTTCGGTTCGCAAAGGCCCCCCCGCGTCTCCGATAACCAGGGTCACGCGCCGGCCTTCCCTCGCCCATGCTCCCGCCAGACGCAGCAGGGCGCGTTCGACCCCGCCGCCACGAAGCGTCTGAGCGTAGCTGAGGATGTGCCGGGCGCCGTTCATCTTGTCTGCCGGCCCTCTACAGCCCAGATTGCCGCCGAAAAGAAACCACAATCGGGCGTCATGCGCCTGACATCCGCAAGTTGTTATGCGGGATGCGTGCAAAGGAAGCCCGAGGTCTTGAGCGCCAAAGCCGACAGCGTACCCGCTGGCGTGGTCGATGCCGATCTTCCCGATATTGCTGCCCTGCAGCCAGCGGAAACGCTGCGCCGCCGGTGGCCGGGGATCGTCGGCAGCCTGCTCAGCGTGGCCATGATGGTGATGCTCGGCCGCGAGCTGCTGGATACCGGCCTTGCCGGTCTCAGTCGTGCGGCGCCTGATTCGCCGTGGTTCTACGTCGCTTTCTTCGGGCTCTACATGGCGGCGCCGACCGGTGATTTCATCATCTTCCGCCGCCTGTGGGGCATCCCCTGGTCCGGCTTTGCGGCGCTCCACAAGAAGCGCATCGCGAACGATGTGGTGCTGGGCTATTCGGGCGAGGCCTATTTCTACGCATGGGCGCGGGCGCGGGCGAACCTGGTGGCCGCGCCGTTCGGCGCGGTGAAGGATGTGTCGCTGCTGTCGGCGATCGCCGGCAATGGCGCGACCATTCTGCTGTGCGCGCTGGCGCTGCCCGTCGGCTATCAACTGATGCCGCCGAGCGTCCTGAACGCTGTCGCCGGGTCCGCGGTGATCACCCTGGCCGTCAGCCTGCTGCTGATCCTGTTTTCCAAGCGGGTCTTCTCGCTGCCCCGGCGCCAGCTCTGGCAGGTGTTCTGGATCCATTGCGCGCGCATCGCGGCGAGTTCGCTCCTGCTGGCGCTCGCCTGGCATTACGCCATGCCGGACGTGTCCCTGTGGATGTGGCTGTTCCTGTCGGCCGCGCGGTTGCTCGTGTCGCGCTTGCCGCTGGTGCCCAACAAGGACCTGCTATTCGCCAGTTTCGCGATCCTCCTGATCGGTCAGGGCGAGGCGCTGAGCGAGATGATCGCCTTTGTTGCCGCGCTGACGCTGGTCGTGCACGTCTGCCTGATGCTGGCATTTGCGATCGGCGCGGGATGGACCGGGTTACGGCTTTGGCAACGCTGAAGGCTGCCCTGCTGCCGCTGCTGCTGCTGGGGCCAACGACCCCGGCGGCGGCTGCACGCGTGATCGGGAGCGACGCGGCGGCGTGCGTCCAGCGCGATCAGCCCGCCCTCGAGGTGTCGATCACGGGCCTGAAGGACCGCACCGGCAACCTGAAGCTGGAGCTGTTCCCGGCGACGGAAGAGGACTTCCTGAAGGACGATCGCGACCTGACCGCCCAAGGCCGGTTCTTCCACCGCGTCCTGGCGCCTACTCCCGCCAACGGCGCAATCACCATGTGCATCAAGGCCCCGGCGCCGGGGCGGTACGCGCTGTTCGTCACGCATGATCGCGACAACAAGAACAAGTTCAACGTGTGGACGGACGGCGCCGGCATTGCGTCCAATCAGCGGATCGGCCGATCGCGCCCGAAGCTGTCGCAATCGATCGTGAACATCCCGCGCGGGGTGGGGAGAGTGACCATCCAGATCCAGTATCTGCGCGGCCTGATCCCCAGTTTCGGCCCTGTGGGCGACTGACATGCGCGTCGTCGACGTCAACGAATTCTATTCGCCGACGGGCGGCGGGGTCAGGACGTACATCGATCGGAAGATCGGGATCATGAACGATCTGGGGCATGAGCTGATCCTGCTTGCGCCCGGCGTGGAAGAGCGGATCGAGGATCGGCCGGGTGGCGGCCGCGTCCACTTCGTCCGATCGCCGAAACTGCCGTTCGACAGCAATTACGGCCTGTTTTGGGATCGCGAGGCGGTGACGGCCCTCCTGGACCATTATGATCCCGATGTGGTGGAATGTTCGTCACCCTGGCGACCGGCGTGGTTCGTGGGGGAGTGGCAGGGCCGTGCGCTTAAGTCCTTCTTCATGCACAATGACAACATGGCCGCTTATGCCCAGCGCTGGTTCGAAGGCGTGGCGCGCCATGAGCGGATCGAGCGGGCGTTCGGCTGGTACACCCGCTACATGGCCCGCTTCCTGGACAAATATGATTGCGTGGTCACCAACGGGCCGGCGCTCGCCAAGCGGCTGCGCGCGCGTGGGCTGAGGATCGACGCGGCCATGCCGCTGGGCATCGAGCGCGGGCATTTCTCGCCGGCGCTGCGGGATGGGCATGTGCGCCGCGCCCTGTTGCGGCAATGCGGACTGGGCGAGGACGGGCTGCTGCTGCTCGGCCTGGGGCGGCATCACCCGGAAAAGCGCTGGCCGATGGTGATCGATGCGGCCGAGCGCGCCGGCGCGACGCTGCCGGTGGGGCTGATCCTGCTCGGCCAGGGCGTGGACACCGATCGCATGAAGCGTCGGATCGCCGGCAGCCCGCACATCCGGCTGTTCAAGCCGATCTATGATCGCGCGCGACTGGCCAGGATCATGGCGAGTTGCGATGCGCTTATCCATGGATCGGAGGCGGAGCCGTTCGGGCTGGTGGCATCCGAAGCGATGGCGTCCGGGCTGCCGCTGATCGTGCCCGATTCGGGCGGGTGCGCCGAAGTGGCCGATCCGCGGTGCGCCGAGCTATACCGGCCGCGCGATGCGCTTTCCTGCGCCGACGCGATCGCCCGGCTGCGCGCGCGCGACCCTGCCCAGCTGCGCGCCGCGGCGGTTGCGGCCGCCGGCCGGGTGCGCACCGATCGCGATCATACCGTTGATCTGATGGCCTATTACGAAGCCGCCCTGGCCCTGAAGCAGCGCAAGGCGGCCTAGATCGGCCTGGTCTCGGCGACATCCGGCCAGTTCGTTTCAGCGATGGCGATAGATCGTCAGCGTTTCGCGCCCCAGCCGCTCGCGCGCCGCGACGACATAGTCGCGCGCCATGATCGCGGTAACGATCGCGCGCACTTCGGGCCGCTCGCCGATCGACAGCGGACGCATCACCACCACCGCCGGCGCCGCCGCCAGGATGCGCCGCACCTCCGCCTTCTGATCGACCCCGATCGCCCCCTGCTCGCGCGTGCGATAGAGATGGCTGGGGAAGAGATAGGGGGTGACGCGGCAGCGATGGACGGCGGCGTAGATCTTCGGCGTGCCGGAATAGACCCAGAGGCAGCCAGGCCCGCTGCCGATCGCCCGGGTGAGGGCGCGAAACTCGTCCGGCCCACCGCGGCCGAGGCGATCGGCGACGATCGTGACCGTGCCGATCAGCGCCGCCAGCCCGATCGCGACCATCCGCCCGCGCCGGCGTTCGCCAAGGAACCCCGCCGCGCAGACCGCGCCCGGCACGAACGCGGGCAGCGCATAATGATCGAACCAGCCGCCGAACCCGACGATGCCGGCGATCGCGATCCCCAGCCACCACAGGAGGAAGCGGCGCTCCGTGTGCGCCTCGGCGGCCGGTGCCTGACGCACCGAATCCACCGCCATCGCGATCAGCGGGGCGAGCAGCAGCGCGATCTTGGCGAAATTGCCCAGCCGTTCGAGCGGCGGATCGGTGCGCCGTTCGGTGATCGATACGAAGTTCGCAAAGGTGAAGGCATCGATCTGGCCCATCGCGGCATAATAAGCGGCGACGGCGACCGTGGGCAGAAGCGCGAGCCCCGCCAGCAAAGCGGCACGCGCAGCGATCCGGCCCAGCGAATCGCCCGCCCGCCAATCCCGCAGCATGATCCAGATGCCGAAGAACACCCCCTCGAACAGCGCGGAATATTTCACCTGCATCGCCAGCCCCACGAGCAGCAGCGCCGCCGCATCGCGCCAGCCCGCGCGCGCCCGGTTGGTGACGATCAGAAGCGCCGCGCCCGCCATCAAGGGATTGTAGAAGACCGGGGACTGCCCGCCCTGCCCGCTCGCGAGATTGAGCCACAGGATATAGGCCAGGCCGCTGAGCGTCGCCCCGCGTGACCAGCCGCCCAGCACCGCCAGCCGCGCGATCAGCCAGGCGGTGATCGCGACCGCCACGAGCGCCATCGCCTGATAGGCGAGGATCCCCCAGTTGAACGGCAGCGCGGCCGGCAGCAGGTAGATCAGGAAGAGCCCGAAGGGCTTGCGATCCCAGGCATCCACATAGGGCATGGCACCGTTCCACATGACGCGCGCAACGGTGAAGTAGAAATCCTCGTCGACATGGACGACCGGGTTCGCGAACGTGACCGCACGCGCCAGAATCGCCACGATCACAAGGACAAGCAGGCGCTGGCGATCGAGGGTGCGGGCAATCATCGGCGCGTTGCCTAGAGCGCGGCCAAGCCCGTGTCACGGCCACCATGCGCCGGCCGTCCGACGGGCCGCCCGGCTCGCCGCCCTCTCGCCACTCGGCGCGCCACTCGGCTTGCCGCCCAGCCCCGCTCAGGGGCTCAGCTCTCCCCTTGCTGCGCGCCGGAAGCGGTCGCTGAATGGCAGTGGCGTCGACTTTAGGCCGGCGTGGCCGATTGAAGTCTTTCGAACCGTGGCAGGACGCATTATATGTTGGCAGTTTGAAGCAACAGGAGAATTGACCATCCGTCCGCCCATGATGCGCCGGCCAATGCAGGCGCCGCCGATGAACGGCCCGCGATTCAACGAATGGATCCAGAGCCCCAAGGTCCGCGTGATTGATCACGAGGGCGAGAATCTCGGCGTGATGTACACCCGTCAGGCAATCGAGCAGGCCAAGGAAGTCGGGCTCGATCTGGTCGAGGTGTCGCCCAATGCCGATCCGCCCGTGGCCAAGTTCCTGGACGTCGGCAAGTATAAGTACGAGGCGCAGAAGAAGGCGAACCTCGCCCGCAAGAGCCAGAAGACGCAGGAGATCAAGGAGATCAAGATGCGTCCGAACATCGACGATCACGACTATGACACCAAGATGAAGAAGGTGGAGGAGTTCATCGGCGATGGCGACAAGGTGAAGGTGACCATGCGCTTCCGCGGACGCGAACTGAGCCACGGCCAGCTTGGCATGGCGGTGCTCCAGCGGGTGGCCGAGCAGGTCGCCGAGGTGGCCAAGGTGGAAGCCTATCCGCGCATGGAAGGCCGCCAGATGCTGATGGTTCTCGCGCCGAAGTAAATTTTTTTCGGTTCGCCGGCGAAACGGCCGCGCCTTCATCGAAGGTCGCGGCCTTTTTCATGTCTGCCGTAGCGTCAACTGACAGTTTGGACAGGGCCGCCGCGGACCAATCGTGGCATCCACGCGACAGCGGGATCGAAAAGCTTTGCGGCGCAGCAAAAAAAAGTTTGCACCTGCAGCGGCGGGATTAAAGGAACCGCTCCCATCGAACCAAAAAAATAACCGGAGAGCCCGATGCGTCGCGTAGCCTCGCTTCTATCCACCGCCGTCCTGTTTGCCGCCCTTCCCGCCCTTGCGCAGGAACAGCCGAGCCAGGATCCCACCGCCGCCGGCTCGGTCGATCAGCCCCAGGCTGCTCCCGCCAGCGATACCGATCTCGGTGCCACTGAAATGGGCGCAGGCGACATTGTCGTCACCGCCACCCGCCGCGCCGAGCGCCTTGCCGACGTGCCGATCGCCGTTTCCGCCGTCAGCCAGGCCGCTCTCTTGAACTCGGGCGCAAATGACATTCGCGGTGTGGCGCAGCTCGCCCCCTCGCTCCAGGTGTCCTCCACTGGCAGCGAAGCCAACGCCACCGCCCGCGTTCGCGGCATCGGCACTGTGGGCGACAACCCCGGTCTCGAAAGCTCGGTCGCGGTGTTCATCGACGGCGTGTATCGCAGCCGCACCGGTTCGGGCCTGAACGACATCGGCGAAGTGGACCGGATCGAGGTGCTGCGCGGGCCGCAGGGCACGCTCTCCGGCCGCAACGCATCGGCAGGTGCGATCAACATCTACACCAAGCAGCCGGACGACGAGTTTGGCGGTTATCTCGAGGGCACCTACGGCAATTACGACAACATCCGCCTGGCCGGCGCCGTCACGGGCCCGATCGTGCAGGACGTGCTGTCGTTCCGCCTCGATGGCGTGTTCAACAAGCGCGACGGCTTCCTGGACGATGTCGTCAACGACACCGACTATAACGATCGCAACCGCTGGTTCGTGCGCGGCCAGCTGCTGTTCGAACCGACCAGCGACCTGACGATCCGCCTGCTGGGCGATTACACCTGGCGCGATGAAAAGTGCTGCGGCGCGGTATATGTCGACCTGCGCGAGAAGCTGGATCCGACCCCGGGCCAGCCCGGTGACTTCACCATCAACCCGAACGGCAATCGCATCGTCGACGTGCTGCGCAGCATGGGCGGCATCTTCCCGAGCGCGGGTGATCCGTACAACCGCCAGATCGCCAATTCGCCGGGCCGCGCCTATTCGAACGTGACCAAGGATTACGGCGGGTCGATGCAGATCGACTATAACTTCGGCAATGCCTCGCTGACGTCGATCACCGCCTATCGCGAATATAACGCCGGCAACGCTTCCGACATCGACTATGGCAATGTCGACATCGGCTATCGCGCCGACGATGGCCGCGCGTTCCGTCAGTTCCACACCTTCACCCAGGAACTGCGCCTGCAGGGCTCGCTGTTCGACGATCGCCTCGACTGGCTCGTCGGCGGCTATTATTCGAACGAGGATCTGGTGGTTGGCGACAACCTCCAGTTCGGCTCGCAGTACGGCGCGTTCGCCTCGTGCCGCATCGTTGCGACGATCAACCCGGCCGCGGCGCTGCGCGATCCGACGCAGCCGGGCTGTCTCACCCCGACGGGTACGGCGGCGCTGACCGGCGCGCTCGGCGCGGCAGCCCCGCTGATCATCGGCAACCTTCGTCGCCTCTCGACGCTCAACAACCTGGGCGACAACAATGCGCGTTATTATCAGGACAGCGAGAATTACGCGTTCTTCACGCACAACATCTTCAAGCTGACCGATACGCTCTCGATCACCGCCGGCCTGCGCTGGACGCATGAAGCGAAGGCGTTCCGCGCCAACTTCGAGAACACCAACACCGTCTGCCCGGCGCTTCAGTCGGGCACGGCGCAGGGCGGCCTTGGCGGGCTTCTCGCCAACCCGGCGCTGGCGTCGCTTGCCGGCGGCATCATCACTCTGGGCTGCACCGGCAACTCGTCCGTGGCGCTCAACGGCCTCGACCTGCAGGACGACTTCAGCGAGGACGAGTTCACCGGCACGGGCGTGATCTCGTGGAAGCCGACGCGCGACCTGATGCTCTACGCAAGCTATTCGCGCGGCTACAAGGCGGGTGGCTACAATCTCGACCGGTCGGATCTCGGCTCGGCGCTGTTCCCGCGCTCCTCGAGCGACGTGACCAACCTGCGCTTCGATCCGGAGAAGGTCGACAGCTACGAAGCGGGCGTGAAATATTCGACGCGCCAGTTCACTGCGAACGTCACCGTGTTCCGTTCGGACTTCGAGAACTTCCAGCTCAACACGTTCAACGGCACCAATTATGTCGTGCAGAACATCGGGTCGTGCTCGGAAAGCCTGAACGGCGGCGATCAGGACGGCTCGGCCGCGACCGGCGCCTGCTCGGCGGACGTGAAGCCCGGCGTGCGCAGCCAGGGTGTCGAAGTGGAACTGGGCCTGTACCCGGCGCGCAACTTCGCCGTGAACCTGGGCTACACGCTGGCTGACACCAAGTTCCGCCGCAACCTGGTGGGCTCGGCCTCGGGCGAAGCGCTTGACCCGGCGCTGTTCCTGCTCGCCGGCAGCCAGATGTCGAACGCACCGCGCAACGTGGTGACGGGCTCGGTCAGCTGGACGCCGGACCTCGGCAGCACGGGCCTGACCGGCCTGTTCTACGTCGATGGCCGCATGACCAGTGACTATAACACCGGTTCGGACCTGTTCTACGAGAAGGAGCAGGACGGCTTCTTCCTGATGAACGCACGTATCGGTGTGCGCGGGCCGGACCAGAATTGGTCGATCGAGGCCTGGGCGCAGAACCTCCTCAACGAGGATTATCAGCAGGTCGCGTTCAACGCGCCGTTCCAGGGCGCGGGCAGCCTGGGCCAGACGATCCGTCTGGGCACCACGCCGGCGAACCAGCTGTTCTCCGCCTTCCTGGCGGAGCCGCGCACCTATGGCGTGACGCTGCGCAAGCGCTTCTGATCGTCTCTGATCAAAGGGGGTGGCGGAGCAATCCGCCTCCCATGCCGCATCCTTGCCCCGGCTTCAGTCAGGCTGAAGCCGGGGCATTTGCGTTTCAGGGACGGCCGATGCGGGCCAAGGATCAGGCGGCTGGCGGTTCCCACAATTCGATCGCGTTGCCCTCGGGATCGTGGATGCGGGCGAAGCGGCCGGTTTCCGGTGTATCCCACTCCGCGCGGGTCTCAACGGCGATGCCGGCGGCGGATAGATCACGGATCAGGTCTGCAAGGCCGCTCACCCGAAGGTTGATCATGAACGCCTTGTCGCGCGGGAAATAGTCCGTAGTCGCCTTGAACGGCGCGAATACCATCGGCCCACCCTGCACCTGCCAGAACCATTCGCTGGCCTCGCCCTCACCGGTGCATCCTGCGCCCACGCCAAGGCGGTCACGATACCAGGCGCTGAGCGCGTCGGGATCCTGCGCGCGGAAAAACAGCCCGCCCATTCCGAGTACCGGCATGTCACTCTCCCTCTTGTCACCCTGGACCTGATCCGAGTTCCGGTCAAAAAGCCGGATGACGATCCTGGTCGGGCGATCGTCAGGCCGCAAGCTCCACCATGCGCCCCACCGCCGCATCGAGCAGCCGTTTCTCCAGCGTCTTCAACCGCGGGCCGCCGGCGATTTTGTCGCCGGTGAGGTCGGTGAGGTAGAAGGTGTCCACCGCCCGCTCACCATAAGTGGAGACATGGGCGGAATGGATCGTCACCTTGGACTGGAACAGCGCATGGGCGAGCTGGTTCAGGAGCGCCGGGCGATCGCGCGCATTCACCTCCACGACCGTGAAGCGGTTGGAGGCCTTGTTGTCGATCAGCACATTAGGCTCGATGCGAAAGGCATCGGCGCGCACCCGGGGCAGCGGCTTCGCCTTCAGCCGCTCGACCAATTTGCCGCGGTTCGCCAGGGCATCCTCGATCGCGGTCTGCAGCCGGTCCAGCTGTTCGGGTTCGTCAAACGGCCGGCCGAAGGGATCCTGGACGAGGAAATTGTCCACCGCCATGCCATCGCGCGTGGTGTGGATGCGCGCGTCGATGATGTTGCCCCCCGCGACGTGGATCGCGCCGGCGATGCGATAGAAGATGCCGGGATGGTCGGCGGCATAGACGGTGACGAGCGTCGCGCCGCGCTGGGCATAGACCTGCGCATCGATGGCGAGCTGCGCCTGCCCCACCCCCGCGACGAAACGCGCGTTATGGGCGAGCACATCATCGGGCTCCGCGATCCAATATGCCTCCGGAAAGCGGCGGACATAGGCGGCCATGGTGGCCGCGTCCCACCCCAGGCTGTCGGCAAGCGCGGCCTGCTTGGCGGCGATCCGCTCCTCCCGCCCGCGCTGCTTGTGCCCGAGGCGAAGCACCTCCTCGGCGGACTCGTAAAGGTCTCCGAGCAGCTGCCGCTTCCAGCTGTTCCACGTGCCCGGCCCGACGGCGCGGATGTCCACGATGGTGAGCACCAGCAGCAGCCGCAGCCGCTCCGCCGATTGCACGACATCGGTGAAGTCGAGGATCGTCTTGAAATCCGACAGGTCGCGCTTGAAGGCGGTGGCCGACATTAGCAGGTGATAACGGACCAACCACGCCACCGTCTCCGTCTCGGCGCGCGTCAGGCCGAAACGCGGGCAGAGCCGCTCCGCCACCGCCGCGCCCAGGATCGAGTGATCGCCGCCCCGCCCCTTGGCGATGTCGTGCAGCAGCACGGCGACATACAGCACGCGGCGTGACACGATCTGCGGCAGGATTTCCGATGCCAGCGGATGTTCGACGACAAAGTCCCCGCGCTCGATCCGCGCGAGCAGGCCGATCGCGCGGATCGTGTGCTCGTCCACCGTGTAATGGTGATACATGTCGAACTGCATCTGCGCGACGACGCGCCCGAAATCGGGCACGAAGCGGCCGAACACGCCGGCCTCGTTCATCCATCGCAGCACGGTTTCGGGATCGTGGCGCGACGTCAGCAGATCCAGGAACAGCGCATTGGCGCGCGGATCGGTGCGCACCTCATCCACCAGCTTCGCATCGCGCGTGGCGGCGCGCATGGCGAGCGGATGGATCTCCACCCCATGCAGATCCGCCAGCTGGAAGATCTCGATCAGGCGGGTCGGATCCTCGGCGAAAAAGCCGTCGTGCGGCAGGGCGAGGCGACCGCGATCCAGGACGAAACCGTGAAGCTTGCCCGGGCGGCGGCGCAGGCGGGGCAAACCGAAGCGGCGGCCGCGCGCGGCAAACAGATCATCGACGTGCGCCAGAAACACGCCCGTCAGTGCGCCGACCGTCTTCACCTGAAGGAAGTAGAATTGCATGAACCGCTCAACCGCGGCCTTGCCCGGCCGGTCGGCGTAGCGCATCCGCTCCGCAATCTCGCGCTGCATGTCGAAGGTCAGCCGGTCCTCCGCGCGGCCCGCCACGAGATGCAGGTGGCAGCGCACCGCCCAGAGGAAATTGTCCGCGCGGTGGAACAGCCGGTATTCGGCCGGCGTGAACAGCCCCTTGCCCACCAGCTGGGCGGCGCGATCGACGTCATAGACATATTTGCCGATCCAGAAGAGCGCGTGAATGTCGCGCAGGCCGCCCTTTCCTTCCTTCACATTGGGTTCGACGACGTAGCGGCTATCGCCCATCTTCACGTGGCGCGCATTCCGCTCCGCCAGCTTGTCGGCAATGAACTGACGCTCGGTGCCGCGCGTCACCTCGTTGCGGAAGCGCGCCTGCGATTCCTCGTACAAGGCTTCGTCACCGCAGACGAACCGCCCTTCGAGCAGCGCGGTGCGGATCGTGACGTCACCCTTGGCCTGGCGCACCATCTCATCGAGCGAGCGGGAGGAATGGCCGACCTTCAGGCCCAGATCCCATAGCGCATAAAGGATCGATTCAATGACCTGCTCGGCCCAGGGCGTCTGCTTCCAGGGGGTCAGAAAGCCGATGTCGACATCCGAAAAGGGCGCCATCTCGCCGCGCCCATAGCCGCCGACCGCCACCAGCGTCAGCCGCTCCGCCGCCGTCGGATTGCTGAGCGGGTAGAGCCGCTGCGTGACGAGATCGAACAGTAGTTTAAGCAACTGATCGACCAGAAAGGCCTGCGCATTGGCGGCCTCCAGCCCGCGGGAGGGCCGTTCGCCCAGCCGCCGGGCGATCTCCGCGCGCCCCGCCTCAAGCGCGTCCTTCAGCATCGTCGTCGCCTCGCGGCGGAGCAGCGCCGGATCGCCCGGATCAAGCGCCGCCAAGGCTTCCGCAATCACGCGCCGATCAATGATCGCGCGACGGTTGGTCAGATTGTCAAAGCGCGTGCTCATGCGTCCCGATGTAAGCGGCACATGCGCACGTGGCCATGCCCCTATCCGTCACTCGTGCCGCAGGGCATCAATCGGGTTCAGCCCCGCCGCGCGCCGCGCCGGGAAGTAGCCGAACACCACCCCGATGACCGCGGCGATGGCAAAGGCCACGACATTGATGCTGGGATCGAACGTCCACGGCACCTGCATCAGCGGCGTGGCAACCGCGATGACGAGCTGCGCCAGCACCAGGCCGACCAGCCCCCCAAGCATGGACAGCACCACGGCCTCCACCAGGAACTGCAGCAATACCTCGTTCGCCACGGCGCCGATCGCCAGGCGGATGCCGATCTCACGCGTACGTTCCGTCACCGACACGAGCATGATGTTCATGATGCCGATGCCACCGACCACCAGGCTGATCGCGGCCACCGCCGCGACGATGCGGGTCAGCAGGGTGGTCGTGCCGGTCAGCGTGTCGCTGATCTGCTTGGTATCGAAGATGTTGAAATCGTCCTGCTTGCCGCCGGAGATGTTGCGCCGTTCGCGCAGCAGATCGCTGATCGACGCCTGCACCGCGCTGGTCGAATAGGCCTGATCCACGCCGACCAGCATCAGCCGCACGTCGCGGCTGCCGGTGAAGCGGCGCTGCACCGCCTTGATCGGCATCACCACCGTATCATCCTGATCGCCGCCAAATCCGGCCTGGCCGCGCGCGGTGAGCACGCCGATCACGTCGCAGCTGATCGCGCCGATGCGCATGCGGTGGCCGATCGCTTCCCCGCCACGGAACAGGTTCTGGCGCACCGTATTGCCGATGACGCACACCGCCTTGCCCGCCTGTTCCTCCGCCGGCGTCCAGTACCGCCCCTGCGCGAGTGGCCAGGGCTGGACGGTGAAGACGGCATTGGTGGTGCCCTGAACGGTGGTGGACCAGTTCGCGCCTTCGTAGATGGCCGTCGCGGTGGTCGACGCCTGCGGGGCGACGGCGGTGACGCCAGCCACCTGCTGCGCGATCGCGGTCACGTCATCCGGGTCGAAATCGGGCGGGCGCGGCCCACCGCCGCCACGGCCGAAGCCCTGGCCGGGGCGGATCTGCAGCACGTTGGTGCCCAGCGCGGCGATCTGTTGCTGCACGGCGCTGGTGGTCGCCTTGCCGAGCGTCACCATGGCGACCACGGCGGCAACGCCGATGACGATGCCGAGGATCGTCAGGAACGAGCGCAGCAAGTGGCGGCGGATCGAGCGGATCGCGAGAACGAAGGTGGTGCCGAACATGACCTCAGTGTCCTCCCACCTGTCGGGTGAAAGGGCGATGGTGCCCGTGCATCACGCGACCCCCTCCCCCATCCGGTGGTTCGCATCGACCCGCTCGACCAGCCCGTCCTTGAAGTGGACCACGGTGCGGGCGAACGCCGCCATGTCGGGCTCGTGCGTCACCATCAAAACGGTGATCCCGCTGTCGCGGTTCAGCCCGGTGAGCAATTCCATGATCTCGACCGAGCGTTCGGAATCGAGATTGCCGGTCGGTTCGTCCGCGAGCAGCACGTCAGGGCGGGTGACGATCGCGCGCGCGATGGCGACGCGTTGCTGCTGGCCGCCGGAAAGCTCGGCGGGCGTATGATCCCACCAATCGGCGAGACCCACCTTGTCCAGCGCCGCCATGCCGGCATCGCGCCGGCTCTTGCGATCATCGCCGCGGTACAGCAGCGGCAGCTCGACATTCTCCAGCGCGCTGGTGCGGCTCAAGAGGTTGAAGCCCTGAAACACGAAGCCGAGATAGCGGCGCCGCAGCAATGCCCGCTGATCGCGGTCCAAAGTCTCCACATGATGGCCGCGGAACAGAAAGGTGCCGGCGCTGGGCACGTCCAGGCAGCCGAGGATGTTCATGGTGGTGGACTTGCCCGAGCCCGACGGGCCCATCACGGCGACGAAATCGCCGGCGGCGATGTCGAGGTCCACGCCCTTCAGTGCCTGAAACGCGGTTGGCCCGCTGCCATAGACCTTGGTGACGTTGCGCATCGAGATGATCGGATCGGTCATCCCGCGCGCTGCCGCTGCTGGCCGCTACCACTGCCACTGCCACTGCCGCCTTCGCTGCCGGAAAGCTGCCCGGTGATCACTTCCATGCCCGGCTTCAGGCCGCCGGAAAGCACCTCCGTCACCGAGCCGTTGGTATCGCCGGTGGTCACCTGCACCGCCTGTGGCTGCCCATCGGCACCCTTCACATACAACGTCTGCTGCGCCCCGCGGCCAAGCGTCGCCTGGCGCTCCGGCCGATCGCGGCGCGGGCGGAAGGTGAGCGATCCGGCGATGCCGCCGTCGCCGCTCGCCCCGGCCGTGGTCGGCTTGAAGCGGAAGGCGGCGTTGGGCACCAGCAGCACGTTTTTCTTGTCGCTGGTGACGATATCGGCCGTCGCGGTCATGCCCGGGCGCAATTCCATGGTCGGGTTCGCCACGGTGAGATCGGCCGCATAGGACACGACCTGACCGGTGGTGGACGTTCCCGACGAGGTGCTGCTGGAGGACGAGGTCGCGGTGCTGGCGGTCAGGTTCGAGCCGAGATCGACGCGGGTGATCGTCGCTGGGAAGGTGCGCCCGGGGAACGCATCCACGGTAAAGCTTGCCGCCTGCCCTTCCTTCACCGATCCCACGTCGGCCTCGTCAATGGCGACCTCCAGCTTCATCTTGCTGAGATCCTCGGCGATCACGAACAGCGTCGGCGTGTTGAACGACGCGGCGACGGTCTGACCCGGATCGACCTGACGCGCGAGCACCACGCCGTTGACGGGCGAGCGGATGATGGCGCGTTGCCGCTGCGTCTGGTTCTGCGCGAGGTTCGCGCGCGCGGCGGCGACATTCGCCTCCGCCACGCGCTGGGCGGCAACCGCGCGCTGCGCATTGGCGCGGCCGGTCTGCAACTCGGTTTGCGACGGCACGCGCCCGTTCGACAGGCGATACACTTCCTCCAGCCGGGCAAGCTGCGCCTGCGCCTCGGCAACAGTGGCGCGCGCCTGATTCACGCTGGCGATATTGGCGTTCAGCTGCGCCTGGCCGGCGCGGATCTGATCATCGATCTGTTCGGGATCGATGAGCGCCAGCGCCTGCCCCGCCGTGACGCGATCGTTCACGTCGACCACCACGCGCGTGACCAGGCCCGAAAGCTGCGAGCCGACCGTCACCTGATTGGTCGGCGCGAGCTTGCCCGTCGCCGACACGGTGACCGTCAGGTCGCCGCGCCGCACCGGCGCCGTGGCATAGCCCACCGCCGCGCTCGACCCGAACAATCGCAGGCCAAGCAGCACCAGCAGGATCACGCCAAGCGCGATCCCGCCCCATTTCACCCAACGACGCCATGCCGGCTGCGGCTTCACCCCGAGGAAATCGTCAAGTTGCTCGGTCGCCATCAGCGGGTTCCGTCCTGCGTGTTGTTCGGGGGTAAGATTGCCTGGGGCGCCGCGCCCGAGTTCCAGCCGCCGCCCAGCGCGGTGTAGAGCTGGATCAGCGCGGTGGCATGATCGGCGCGCGCCTGGGCGGCGCTGTTGCGGGCGGAGAGCAGCGACGCTTCCTGCTGGCTCAACGTGGTGAAATCGGTGAGGCCAGTGCGATATTGGCTGCGGCTGAGGATCGCGGAATTGTTCGCCGCCTCCAGCGCCACGGCGAACTCACGCTCGCGCGCCTCCGCCGTGCGGAGCGCTATGACGGCATTCTCGATATCCTCCAGCGCGACCAGCACGGTCTGCTTGTAGGCGGCGAACGCCGCATCGGCGGCAGCCTCGGCGCCGCGCACCTGGCTGCTCAGCCGCCCGCCGTTGAAGATCGCCTGCGTGAGCCCGGCAAAGAGGCCACCGGTCACCGTTTCCAGCAGGCCGCCGAGATTGCCGGCACTGGAGTTGATATTTCCGCTGATCGCCAGCGCGGGATAGAGCTGCGCCTTGGCGACGCCGGTCTGCGCGGTCGCGGCGGCAAGGCTGCGTTCGGCCGCGCGCACGTCGGGCCGCTGTCGCAGCACATCGGCGGGGATGCCGACGCCGGCGCTTTCCGGTCCGCGCGGGATCGGCCGGGTCGCGGCGAGGAGCGGCTTCAGCGCGCCGGGTGCCGCGCCGGTGAGCACGCCGATGCGCGCCACGGCGGCGTTATATTGCTGCTCGATCAGCGGAACGGAGGCGGCCGTCTGCGCCCGCTGCACCCGCGCCTGTTCCTGGTCGAGACTGGAAACAAGACCGGCCTGCACGCGGAAACCGGCGATCTCCAGATTGTCGTCCTGCAGCGCCAGGCTGTCGCGCGCATTGGCGAGTTGCAGCTGATAAAGCCGCGCCAGGACGTAATTGCGCGCGACCTCGGCCTGGACCGACAGGAGCACCGTCGCCTGATCATAGCCGGACGCCTCATATTGCGCCTGGCTCGCCTCCACCGTGCGGCGCACCTCGCCGAACAGGCCGAGCTGATATTGCGCATCCAGCCCGAGCGAGAAATTGGAGCCGCCGCCACCGCCGATGCTCTGCGTCGTGCCGTCCGGCAGGGTGATCAGCGTCTGCCCGCCACGCAGCGTTTCAGACCGGCTGTAGCCCGCCGACCCGTTCACCGTGGGCAACAGGCTGGCGCGGCTCTGCACCAGCGCCTCGCGCGCCTGCCGCAGCCGGGCGGCGGCCTGCGCCAGGTCGAGGTTTCTTGCCGCCGCCTGCTCCACCAGCTGCCCAAGCACCGGATCGTCGAAGCTGCGCCACCAACGGGTGAGATCCTCGCGCGTAGGCGCGGCGGTGACCGAAAAGCTGTCCGGCACGCCCAGCTCGGCGGCGCTGCGTGGCCGATAATCGGGACCGACGGTACATCCGCCAAGCGCGGCGAAGAGGAGAAGCGAAATCCGCAAACGCGTCATGCCTGCCGAAATGGTTGGGCGGCGTGGAAGGGTCCAGCGCTTTTGTGTCGCGATTTGTCGCAAGGGGGGGAGAGGGCGACGCGGGCCAAGTGGACAATCAGGCGAGCTCGATCAGCACCTGATCCACCGTGACGCTCTCGCCCGTCGAGACGCACACCGCCGCCACCTTCCCGTCGATCTCGGCGCGAAGCACATTTTCCATCTTCATCGCCTCAATCACGCCGAGCGCCTGTCCGGCGATGACCTCGTCACCAGCCGCGACGTCCAGCCGGACAAGCAGCCCCGGCATGGGCGCGGTGATCGTCCGCGTCCGATCCGCTGCGGCCGGCGCGATCAGGTGACGCGCATAGCCGGCGATCCGCTGCGGCAGGACACGCACGGCGTGGCGCGCGCCGCGCGTGTGGAGGAGGAATCCAGTACGCGTGCGCGTCACCTGCACCACCAACGTTTCGTCGCCCAGGCGCAGGCGACATGCCACCGCCCCGGGGGTATAATCGTGCGACAGGGCAAGCGTGTCGCCGTTCACCGTCACCGACTGGCCGGACAGGATGACGTCGAAATCCTGCGCGCCGATCCGCACGGCCCAGTCCTGCTCGGCAGAAGTGCGCTCATGCGCCACCGCCATGAGCGCGGCGAGTCCGGCAAGGCCGTGCAGCAGGGAAGCTGCGGCAGGCGCGCCGCTGAACCCGCGCGGATATTCCTCCGCGATGAAGCCGGTGCTGAGATCGCCGCTGCGAAAACGCGGATGCTGCATCAGCGCGGACAGAAAATCGATGTTGGTGGCGGGGCCTTCGATGACGAACGCATCAAGCGCATCGACCTGCGCCGCCACCGCCGCCTCGCGCGTCGGGGCCCAGGTGATCAGCTTGGCGATCATCGGATCGTAGAAGCGACTGACCTCGCCGCCTTCCGCCACGCCACCGTCGATGCGGGTGACGGCAGCGCCATCCGTATGCGCCGAACCCGCAGCGCGCGCGGCCGGGGGCGGGCGATACCGGACCAGGCGCCCGGTGCTGGGGAGGAACTCGCGATAGGGATCCTCGGCATAAACGCGCGTCTCGATCGCCCAGCCGTTCAGGCGCACGTCCGACTGCGAAAAGCCAAGCGGCTCACCTGCGGCGATGCGGATCATCTGCTCCACCAGATCTAGGCCAGTCACTGCTTCGGTGACGGGATGCTCCACCTGGAGCCGGGTGTTCATTTCGAGAAAGTAGAAACTTTCGCCGCTCGGATCGGCGCCCGACACGATCAGCTCGACCGTGCCCGCGCTGTGATAGCCGACCGCCCGGGCGAGCGCGACCGCCTGCTCGCCCATCGCGCGACGCATCGCCGGGGTGACGAAAGGCGACGGCGCTTCCTCCGCCACCTTCTGGTGGCGGCGCTGGATCGAGCATTCGCGCTCGCCGAGATAGACGATGTTGCCGTGCCGGTCGCCGAGCAGCTGAATCTCGATGTGGCGCGGGTGTTCGATGAACCGTTCGATCAGCACGCGATCATCGCCGAAACTGGCGAGCGCCTCTCGCCGGGTCGCGTCAAAGCCCGCGCGAAGCTCGGCCTCGTCGTGCGCCAGCCGCATCCCCTTGCCGCCGCCGCCCGCCGACGCCTTCATCATGATCGGATAACCGATGCCGGCAGCCACCGCCGCCGCCTCCGCCACGCTTTCGATCGCAGCGGGATGGCCAGGTACGACGTTGACGCCGGCGGCGCGGGCAAGCTCCTTGGAGGCGATCTTGTCGCCCATGGCGGCGATCGCCTGCGGCGGGGGGCCGATGAAGGTGATTCCCGCGTCGGCGCATGCCGTGGCGAAGGAGGCGCGTTCGGAGAGGAAGCCGTAGCCCGGGTGGATCGCCGTCGCGCCTGTCGCACGGGCGGCGGCAAGGATGCGATCGGCGTCGAGATAGCTTTCGCTCGCCGCGGCGGGGCCGATCCGCACCGCTTCGTCCGCCAGCGCGACATGCGGCGCGCGGACATCGGCATCGGAATAGACCGCCACCGTCGCGATGCCCATCCGACGCGCCGTGCGAATGATCCGACAGGCGATCTCGCCGCGATTGGCGATCAGGATCTTGCCGAACATGCGTTGTCCCCGTCCGCCGCGCACCTTGCCGCCCGCTGGCGTTACGCCGCTGGCTCGCAGGCGCGCATCGGCTCCTCCGCCACCATCGGCCGAACGCCAAGCTTGGCGAACAACGTGGCATCGGCGCTGTCGCCGCGATTACCGGCGGTCAGCAGCTTGTCGCCGGTGAAGATCGAATTGGCCCCGGCCATGAAGCACAGCGCCTGGGTCGCCTCACCCATCGATTCACGACCGGCGGACAGGCGCACCATGCTGAGCG
Organism: Sphingomonas sp. OV641; assembly: GCF_900109205.1. Lineage (NCBI taxonomy): Bacteria > Pseudomonadati > Pseudomonadota > Alphaproteobacteria > Sphingomonadales > Sphingomonadaceae > Sphingomonas > Sphingomonas sp. OV641. The sequence continues at coordinate 401,465 of NZ_FNZB01000002.1, forward strand.
GCATGGTGATCCGCGCAACGGCAACGGTGCGGACGAACTCGATATCGTCGATCTTGGCGAGCGGCGTATCGGCCAGCATGTCGCCCAGCACCGTGCCCTTCACCGGCACCAGCGCGTTGACCGGCACGCTTTCGGGATGGCGCGGCATGGTGGCGAGCGCATGGACGAAGCCGACCCGATCCTCCCGCGTCTCCCCCATCCCCACGATCCCGCCGCAGCACACGTTGATGCCCGCTTCGCGTACATGCTCCAGCGTTTCCAACCGCTCGCCGAACGACCGGGTGGTGATCACCTCCCCATAGCGCTCCGGCGAGGTATCGATGTTGTGGTTGTAGTAATCGAGCCCGGCATCGGCGAGCCGCTGCGCCTGCGAGGGCGTCAGCATGCCCAGCGTCATGCACGTTTCCATGCCCATGGCGCGCACACCCTGGATCATGGAAACGATCGCATCCATGTCGCGGTCCTTGGGATTGCGCCACGCCGCGCCCATGCAGAAACGCTGGCTGCCGGCGTCGCGCGCCTCCGCCGCCCGCTGCAGCACGGCGCGCACATCCATCAGCTTGGTCGCCTTCACCCCCGTTTCGGCATGAGCGGACTGCGAACAATAGCCGCAGTCCTCCGGGCAGCCGCCGGTCTTGATCGACAGCAACGTGCAGAGCTGCACCTCGCCCACCGCATGATGCGCGCGGTGCACGCCCTGCGCCCGCCACATCAGCTCGTCGAACGGCAGGTCGAACAGCGCCGCGATCTCGTCGCGGGTCCAATCGTTGCGGGTCACCGCGTCCACATCAGATCCTTCAATTGTTTGGTCCGCTCCCGGGTCAATCGCGTGAGGCATTGCCCCCGCGCGAACCCTTGCAGTGAGCCGCCGGCATATTGGCCGCCCTCGATCACACACTGCCGATCACGGAACTGCAGCCATGCGCGCTGGCTGGCAAGAGTGGCCGCCGCGTAGCCGAAGCCGCCGCCCCGCGCGGCATTCTGCGCATCGCGATCCTTCATGCCGGCGTAGGTCTGTTTCCATTGCGCGTTCAGCGCGGCATCGGCGCGGCGCAGGTCATTGGCCGCCTGCGCATTCATTTGCGCCTGGGTCTGGGCGCCGGCAGGCTGGGCGGACGCGAGAACGGCCAGCAGAAGCGCCGTTGCAGAAACCTTGGTCATCGTACCTCCATGATCCGTCCCGGCACCAACGCACCGGGACGGGATGGATGCTCAACGGCCCTTGAACGCCGGCTTGCGCTTCTCGAGAAAGCTCAGGCCGCCTTCGCGCGAATCCTCGGATCCGCCGGCCAGCCGCTGGCCCTCGGCTTCGGCGCGCAGCACCTGATCGAAGGTGCCGTCCAGCGCGACCTGGATGTTCTTGCGCATTGCCGACAGAGCAACGGTCGGCCCGGCAGCAAGGCGCGTGGCGAGCGCGAGCGCCTCGTCCATGAGCTTGTCGTCATCCACCGCCTTGTAGATCAGGCCCCATTGTTCGGCCTGCTCGGCGCCGATCCGCTCACCCAGCATCATCATCTGCGTGGCGCGCGCCTTGCCGATCGCCTTCGCGAGCAGCCAGGTGGAGCCGCCATCCGGCACCAGGCCGATGTTGACGAATGCCTGGAGGAAATAAGCGCTCTTGCCCGCGAACACGAAGTCGCCGGACAGGCCCATGGAGCAGCCGACGCCGGCCGCCGGACCGTTGACCGCCGTCACCACCGGCACCGGCAGGTTCATGATCTGCGACATGAGCGGATTGTAGAAGTTCATCAGCGCGCGGTGGCTCGTATCGCCGCCTTTCACGCGCGTATCGCCGCCGCCGCGCGCCTGGAGATCGGCGCCCGAGCAGAATGCCCGGCCGGCACCCGTCAGCAGCACCGCGCGCGCGCCCTGCAGATCGTATAGCGCGACCGTCAGATCCTCGGCGAGCTGGATCGATGCTGCGTTCAGCCGCTCCGGCCGGTTCAGCGTGACGACCAGGACATCGCCCTTCTTCTCGGTCAGGATCGTTTCGTAATCAGCCATTTCGGTTTCTCTCCCTCGTATGTCCCGCTCCGGTTGGAGAAGGCTTTGGCAGCATGCTGCCGAATTCCTGCGCAGGCGCTGCGTGGCGCAGCGCCGCGGCGATCGTCTGCCGGGTTGTGGCAGGACGGATCACCGCATCGACGAACCCAGCCGTCACGGCGTGAGAGGGATCAGCGATAGCGGCGGCATAGTCACGCTTTTTCTGTTCATCGCCCGTTTCGAAGAGCAGCGCCGCCGCGGCATCGCCGGCCATGGCGGCGATCTCCGCGCCGGGCCAGGCATAGCAGATGGCCGACGCCCCGCGCTGCGGCGCGAAGATCGCCCAGGCAGCCCCGATCGCGCGCCGGGTGACAAGGGTGATCCGCGGAACGGTTGCACGCGCCAGCACCGCCAGCAGATCCGCCACATCCCGCACGATCCCGCGTGATTGCTCCGCCGCGCCGGGATGGACGCCGGTTGAATCGAGCAGGACCAGCATGGGAATGGCGAAGCGGTCGCAGAAGCGCGCGAAGCGCGTTGCCTTGCGCGCCGCCGCACAATCGATCACCCCGCCCAGCACCAGAGGCTGGCTGCCCAGAATACCGACGGTGCGCCCGTCGATCCGGGCAAGGGCACAGATCATGTTTGCGGCATGATCGGGCTGAAGCTCGAAGATCGCGCGTTCATCGGCCAGCGCACGCGCGAGCTCACGCATGTCATAGGGCGCGGCGGGATCGAGCGGCACGAGCTGATCGAGGCCGGGCTCCAGCCGATCCGACGTGTCAGCAGTGATCACCAATGGTGCGGGCTGATCGGCGGCGGTGGGAAGCAGGTCCAGCAGGTCGCGGGCGGCGAACAACAGCTCGATCTCGTCCGAAAACACGCCATCGGCCATGCCGTTGGCGGCGGCGTGAAGGGACGGCGCGCCGAGCGCGTCCACGCCCGCGATCTCTCCCAAAGCCTGTCGCAGCACCTGCGGCCCCGCCAGATACAAAGCGCTAGCGCGGTCGAGCATGAAGGTGAAATCGGCGAGACCGGGCGACAGGGCAGCGGTTCCGACGGTGGGACCGAACAGCAAGGATAGCTGCGGCACCCTGCCCTGCGCCCGCGCCTGGCCCTGCATCAGCATTGCCTGCGCGGTGAGGCACGCTAGCCCCTCAACAAGCGCCGCGCCGGGCGAATCGTGGATACCGACGATGGGCGCGCCAGTCGCCACCGCCTGATCGACGAGTTGTGCGATCGCTGTGGCCTGCGCCTGGGTCATGACGCCGGCCGCATCAGTCACATCCTGGCTGAACGCCATGACCGGTCGGCCGCGTACCAGGCCGCGCGCCGTGATCACGCCCTGGCCGGCGCCGCCGATCTCGCGACGTGTTTCGTGATCGAACAGGATGTCGAGCCGCTCGCGCGCAGTCAGGCAGCCGCGCGCATGTTGCGCTTCGCTCGCCTCCCGCTCTCCGACCGTCGCCGCCATGGCATTCTCCCGCCCGCGCGGGCTTCCTGCGCCTGTGCGACGCGGGACGCAAATGCCAAAACGGTCAGGTGGCGGCAGGAACAGGGCAATGCGCGAGGCCCGCGCCACGGCTCACCAGCCCTGCACGGCTTCCGGATCGGACAGCGCGAGCAGTCGTCGCGCAGCGCGCCGGGCGAAGGCAAGCGTGCACTTCTTGCGCGCATGGGTGTTCATCGCTTCGGTCTTCGCCTCGCGGACGACCGCCGCATCATAGCGATCGGCGACGATCAGACCGGTACGCTCCGGTAGAAAGGCCTCGCCGGCGACGGGCGTGTGATCGAACCCTGCGGGCACGGCCCAGAAGAAGCGATCGCAATGCGGCAGATAATCCTGCCACTTGCTGTCGCCCAGCAGATCGGCGCGCGACACCTTGATCTCGATGATGGTGATCTGGCCGCGGGCATCGAGCGCCATCAGGTCGACGCGGCGGCCACCGTCGAGCGGCACTTCCGGCATGGCCACCAGCTCGTGCCGCAGCAGCAACCGGGTGACGCCGCGCGCGACATCGGCCGCGCACAACGGAGAAGAGGGATCATCAACGCAGGAAGCGGGCGTGGTCAGCACGCCCGCTTCATAGAACAATTCAGGAACAATGCAAAGGTGGCGCAGCGGCCGATAAGAAGGCCGCCGTTCGCCGCTGGCCTTAGCGCCAGAAGATGTGGTTGCCGATCGAGGCGACCTTGGTCAGGCCCGAGGCGGGCGCACGACCGCGATTGAAGTAAAGCGCGCGATCCGCGTCGCTGTCCCAGGCGTCGGCAAGTGCCACCTTCGCCACCGCGACGGCGGTGCGATAGGAACGGCTGTCTTCGTTGATCGTCGGGATGCGGCCACCGCGAACGAAGCCGAACTGACCGCGCTGGGTCACGACTTCACAGATGTCCGACGGGAAGCGGCCCGACTTGGAACGGTTGATGATCACGTCTGCCACGGCCAGCTGGCCCGACAGCGGTTCACCCTTGGATTCATAGAAGATCGCGCCGGCGAGGCACTGAATGGCATCATCGTCGCCATCATGCGTCGACTGCGCGGCAACTGCCGCCGCCAGCGTCGGATATGCAACCGAATCGCCCTCGGCGAGTTCATCACCATCGAAGCCTGTCGGCTCGGAAATGGTTGCTGGCGTCGGCTCCGACACCAGTACGGCAGGCTGAGGGAGCATTTGCTCGACCTCGGCAGCCAGTCCGGCCGTGCTCTGCGCACTCAGGCCGAAGAAAGAAATCGTCATGGCTACGGCAACCGCAGCCCGCGAGAGAAAAGCCATCGTCCACTATCAAGGGCGGTGGGTACGCGGACACGATCCGGCGTTCGGAAAGAACAGCGATCGGCCGGGATCCCCCCCGACTGCGTAACCGATGCGGATCGCACCCGCCGCGGCACAACGCGAAAATCAATAAAGCTCGATCGCCATACCCCAGCGATTGAGTCAATTAAGGCAGGATGGTTTCAGCGGCGAACCGTTGGCCGTCCGCGATATCCAGAGCAACCACCCAGAGATCCGGATCATTCCTGCGGCGTCGCTGCCAATAGTCATCCAGCGATTCGCCGCTTTCGGGGCGGGGCCCGCTCCTCGCCAGCGAGTCACGACCGTCGAGCCCGATCGCACGTTCCAGGAAATGCTCTTCCCGCTCCAGCAGCAGCAGGATCGCGCCGGAATCGGCGTCCCCGCGGGCGCGCACAACGGCGATACCGCCAGCATCGTTCACCCGGCGCATCAGCGCCGATACGATAAGGTGAGAGGGGAGCCGTGGGCTCAAGCGGGGCGATATCCGGGCAGGGAAGCCAGCGCGATCCGGCTGCGCATGAATGTGCCGGTCCCACGCGCCACCTCTTCCCCGTCGCGGGTGATCAGGCGGGCATCGCCGACGAACACCCGCCGCTGGCCGCTGATCCAGCGTCCTTCCGCGATCACCGGCCCCGCCGCCAACGGACGGGTGAGAACGAGATTGAACTGCGTGGTCAGCAGAAAGCGATCGGTGATGAGGCTGTTGCAGGCGTAAAAGGCCGCGTCGTCCAGCATCTTGAAATAGGACGTGCCGTGCGCTGCGCCGGCGGCATGGAAATGCGCCGGTACGATCTCGAAGCTGATGCGCGCGACGCCCGGCTCGGGGATCTCCAGCGTGGAGGCAAACAGCTGGTTGATCGGCGCGGCGCCATAGAGCGATTCCAGCGCGCGGTGATGCGCTTCTGCGCCTTCAGGCCGCATCGCGGGTGCTTCCCGGTTCGTCCGCCGTCAACAAGGCGTAGATGGCATCGCGGGAGCCGGCGCCGCGCAGCTTCGCCACGAACCCGCGATCACGCAGCCGATGGGATATGCGCGCCAGCGCTTTCAGATGATCGGCGCCCGCGCTGAACGGCGACAGGATGGCGACGATCAGGTCGACCGGCATGTCGTCCACGGCCTGGAACTCGACCGGCTGCACCAGGCGGGCGATCATCACCACGATGCGCGGCAGATCACGAATGCGGGCATGGGGCAAAGCGACGCCGCCGCCGAAGCCGGTGGAGCCGAGCTTTTCGCGATCGGCCAGCGCGGTGGCGACTTCGCCAGCGTTCAGATCCAGCGTCTGGGCGGCCAGCGCGCCCAGCTGCTGGAACAGCATCTTCTTGTTGCTTGCCGTTACCCCGACCACGATCAGGTCGGGGTGGAGCAGATCACTCAAATCACTGGCCATGACGTTCCGGCGTTCACCCCGCGCGCTGCGGTTCGACCCAGCCGATCGTCCCGTCGCCGCGGCGATAGACCATGTTGTACGCCCCCGTCCCGCTATTCTTGAACAGCAAGGCCGCCGTGTTGCGCAGATCCAGCATCATCACCGCATCCGAGACGGTCGCATCCGGTATGTCGACGCGCGTTTCGGCGATGATCAGCGGCGCATCAACGGCTTCATCGTCCTCGCCGATCCGTTCGGCGAACAGCGTGTATCCGGCGTTGTCGAAATTGTCATAGGCCGCGCTTTCCGCCAGCGCCTGCACCTCGCCGGCGTTGCGGTCCTTCAGCCGGCGCATGTAGCGGCGCAGCTGCTTTTCAATCTTCTCGGCCGCTCCATCAAAGGCGAGATGCGCGTCATGCGCCTCGTGCCGGCCTTTCAGCACCAATCCCTGCATCACATGAACCACGATGTCGCAGCCAAAACCGGCATCGTGCGGCCCCTTGCCGAAGGTCACCTGAGCGGAGATCGCGCGGCTGAAATACTTGTCGGCAATGCCTTGCAGCCGGCTGTCGACATGATCCTTCAGCGCGTCGCCCGTTTCGACCTGGTGACCAGAGATGCGGATATCCATCGACCTATTCTCCATTGGCTGGTCCGGCTTCATTCGCCGGAGCGTTGGGCGTCAACCGGACGCCTCGGCCCCCCACAGTGGATTCTTCACTCTCGTCATGAACGCGGCGTGCGCACTAAGTTCCTCGTCATTGGGTGCGAAATGGCGTGGCGGACGGGCAACGCGCGGCGCCGCCACCTCCACCGTCACCTCTTCCACCACAATATCGCTGACGAGAGACAGGCCGATCTGGCGGCCGCCCATCAGCTCCACATAGACTTGCGCCAGCAATTGCGCGTCGAGCAACGCGCCGTGCAGCACCCGGTGCGACCGATCGATCCCGTAGCGCGAGCACAGCGCGTCCAGCGTCAGCTTCGCGCCGGGATGCCGCTGCTTGGCGATCGCCAGCGTGTCGACCATCCGGCTCATGCAAATGATGTCGCGCCCGCAGCGGCCAAGCTCCCCATTCAAGAAGCCAAAGTCGAAGGAGGCATTGTGCGCGATGAGCGGCGCATCACCGATGAAAGCGACCAGTTCTTCCGCTACCGCGTGGAACAAGGGCTTATCGGCGAGGAACGCGTCCGACAGGCCATGGATCGCGAAAGCGCCCGGCGGCATCGTCCGTTCCGGATGGAAATAGGCGTGAAACGTCCGCCCCGTCTCCACCCGGTTCACCAGCTCGACACAGCCGATCTCAACCATGCGGTCGTCGCCGAAGGTGAAGCCGGTGGTCTCGGTATCGAAAACGATCTCGCGCATTCGGGGGATTATCGGCTTTCCCCGGGCACGAGGCAAGCGATCACCCGGCGGACATGGGCGCGGGTTTCCTCCAGCGTCACATCGGTCGGAACCACGAAATCCGCCTGCGCGCGTTTCTGCGCGTCCGGCACTTGGCGAGCGATGATGGCGTCGAACTTGCCCTCGCTCATGCCCGGCCGCTGAAGCGTGCGGGCGCGCTGCACATCGGGCGCGGCGGAAACGACAACAACCTTGTCCATGGCGCGCTGGCCACCGGTTTCAAACAACAACGGCACATCGAATAGGACGACCGGGGCGGCGGCATGTTCCGCGAGAAAGGCGGCCCGTTCCTCTCCCACGGCCGGGTGAACGATCGCTTCCAGCGCTTTCATCGCCACGTCGTCGCCCAACACAGCCTCGGCTAGCGCGGTGCGGTTCACGCCGCCCTCTCCGGTGGTACCCGGAAAGCGCGCCTCGATCGCGGCAACCACACGGCCGGCCGGGCCCTGCAGCTTGTGCACCTCGGCGTCCGCATCAAAGACGGGGATGCCTTCCTCGGCGAACATTTTGGCGACGGTCGACTTGCCCATGCCGATCGAGCCGGTGAGCCCCACTTTGATCATTGCCCCTCCCTTGTTTTTCCCCGGTCGCTAAGTTTCCCCGCCGCCATGCTTCTCGGTCGCGGCCGGGACGACCGTTCAAGCGATCAGCAGTTCCCGCAAGTCGCCGTCATGTTCACGCGGCGCCGGCTGGCCGAAGAACAGCTCGAACGCAGCAGCGGCCTGCCCCACCAGCATCTCCAGGCCGTCGATCGTTTCCAGCCCGCGCGCCTCCGCCGCATCGAGCAGCGGCGTGTGCAGCGGCGCATAGACGATGTCATACACCATTGCCCCCGGCGGCAGCGGCAACAGATCGAGCTCGAGCGGCGGTTGCCCCGCCATGCCGAGCGCGCTGGTGTTTACCAGCAGCTTCGCCTCGGGAAGCCGCGCATTCAGCGGCAGCGCCTCGCCCTTCAGTCCGAACCGGCTCAGCAGCGCGGCGCCCTTCAGCGGCGAACGGTTGAGGATCGTGACCTTGCCGACATTCATGCGCGACAAGGCGAACAGCACCGCGCGCGCCGCGCCGCCGGCGCCGACGATGGCGACGGGCGCCCCGTCCAGGTCGAGATCGGCGATCGGGCCATAGAATCCGGCGGCATCGGTGTTGGTGCCGAAGAGGCCGCCTTCCTCGCGGCGGACTACCGTATTCATCGCCCCGATACTGTCGCGCACGCCGCCGGGATCCTCGACAAGATCGAGCATCGCCACCTTGTGCGGGATGGTGACGTTGCACCCGCGCCAATGCGGATCGGTACGGCGCTGTTCGATGAACGCGGGCAGATCCTCCGGCGCGACATGCGTGGCGCGGTAATCGGCGGCAATTCCAAGCTTTTCGAGCCAGAAGCCATGGATCAGCGGCGATTTCGAATGGCTGATCGGATCGCCGATCACCTCAGCATAGGGGCGGCCGGCTGCGGAGCCCGCGAAGGATGGTTGAGAAGCGTGTGACACCGGTGCCTCGTTTATCGTCATGCGCCCAGCACCTGCCGTTCGCGCAGATATCCGAGCAGCGGCAGCAATGGCATGCCGAGCACGGTGAACTGGCTGCCCTCGACCCGGCTGAACAATTGCACCCCCGGCCCTTCGATGCGGTAGCAGCCGACGCAGCCCGAAATCTCCGGCCATTCGGCATCGAGATACGCCTCGATGAAGCTGTCGGAGAGCGGGCGGACGAACATCCGCGCCCGATCGACATGGCGCCACACCGGGCGACCGGCTTCAGCGATCACCGCCGCGCTGACGAGATCGTGCCGCTTGCCCGACATCATCTCGAGGTGTTTCGCTGCCTCTTCTCGGTCGCGCGGCTTGGACAGGATCGTCCCGTCCTCCAGCACGGCGAGGCTGTCCGATCCAAGAACAAGCGCCTGGGGATTGCGGTGCGATACCTTCAGCGCCTTCAGCTCGGCCAGGGCATCGGCCAGATCGCGCGGGGCGATCGCGCCGAGCGACGCCTTGGCGGCTTCCTCGTCCACCATCGCCGGCTGCGCTTCGAACGGAACGCCGGCCGCCTCCAGCATGGCGCGGCGCGAGGCGGATTGCGAGGCAAGGATCAGCTTCATTGATCGATCACCAGGCCGGGATTGCCGCGACGCTCGTTGACGATCGAGATCACCGCCGCCGCGGTTTCCTCGATCGAGCGGCGGGTGACATCGATCACCGGCCAGCCATTGTCGGCGAACATCCGCCGGGCATATTGCAGTTCGCGCGTCACCGCCTCCTGATCAACATAGTCCGTTTCAGGGGCCTGGTTGAGCGACAGGAGGCGATTGCGCCTGATCTGGATCAGCCGGTCGGGGCTGGTGGTGAGGCCCACGATCAGCGGGTTCTGGAGCGAATAGAGCAGCGGCGGGGGCGGGCTTTCCACCACGATCGGGATGTTCGCGACCTTGAAGCCGCGATTGGCGAGATAAATGGACGTCGGCGTCTTGGATGAGCGCGATACGCCGGCGAGGACGATATCCGCCTCTTCCCATTCCTCCCACAGCACGCCGTCGTCATGCGCGATGGTGAACTGGATCGCATCGACGCGCGCGAAATAGGCGGCGTCCAGCACGTGCTGGCGCCCCGGCTTGTTCTTTGCCTGCTGCCCCAGCAGCGCGGACAAAGCGTCGTTCACGGGATCGAGCGGCGCCACCATCGGCAGGCCAAGCGCCTGGCACCGCTGCTCCAGCGCATCGCGCGTGGCGGCATTCACCAGCGTATAGATCACCAGCCCCGGGTTCTGCGCGATCTCCTGGAGAATGCGATCGAGATGCGCCTCCGTGCGCACCATGGGCCAGAAATGCCGCACCGTTTCGACATTGTCATATTGGGCGAGCGCCGCCTTGGCGATGTTCTCCAGCGTTTCTCCGGTGGAGTCCGACAGGAGGTGCAGGTGCAGCTTCACCGTCACGGGCATGAACCTGTGGATAACATGGGGATAACCGCTAGCGTAACCTGCGCGAGCGGCCAAGCCGCCGTGCGCACCGTGGAAAACTCATCAGTCATCCACAATTAAATCCACCGGCGGCGATTCTATCCACAGGCTGTGAGAATCGTGGATGGGTGAATCGAATCCGCGGGAGTCTGCGGCTCCGCCAGCGTCAAGCTGTTGGCAATCCGGGGATGAACGCATAAGCCCCGCAACCAACGCGCCTACATCATCACACAACCATCAGACTCTTTCTTTTGAGAAGAAGCATGGACGCCCCAACCGATTCAAAACCACTGCTGGGCGTTCTGAAAGGTCGCAAAAGCGCCCGCCCGCCGATGTGGTTCATGCGGCAGGCGGGGCGGTACCTCCCTGAATATCGCGCGCTCCGGGCCGAAAAGGGTGGATTCCTTGCGCTCGCGACCGATCCGGAGGCCGCAGCGGAAGTGACTCTACAGCCGATCCGCCGCTTCGGCTTTGACGGCGCGATCCTCTTTTCCGACATCCTGATGGTGCCTTGGGCGATGGGACAGGACCTGACCTTCGGACCGGGCGAGGGGCCCCGGCTCGCTCCGCGCCTGCTCGACCAGCATCTCGCCGGGCTGCAACCGGTGCGCGGGCGGCTCGATCCGGTCTATGCCACGGTGCGGCGGGTGGCGGCGGCGCTGCCGGCGCAGACCACGTTCCTGGGGTTCGCCGGCTCCCCCTGGACCGTCGCGACCTATATGGTGGCGGGGCAGGGGAGCCGTGATCAGGCCGAAACGCGCGGCCTCGCCTATCGCGATCCGGCTGCCTTTGCCGAAATCATCCAGGCGATCGTGACGCTGACGGTGGAGTATCTGTCCGGGCAGATCGAGGCCGGGGTCGAGGCGGTGCAATTGTTCGATAGCTGGGCGGGCACGCTGTCGCCGGCGCAGTTCGAACGCTGGGTGATCGCCCCCAATGCGGCCATCGTGGCCGCGCTGAAAGAACGGCACCCCGATGTGCCGGTGATCGGCTTTCCCAAGGGGGCAGGGGGCAAATTGCCCGCTTATGCCCGCGAAACCGGTGTCGATGCGCTTGGGCTGGACGAGACGGTCGACCCCGTCTGGGCGGATTCCGTGCTGCCAAAGGGCCTACCGGTGCAGGGCAACCTCGATCCGCTGGCGCTGATCGCCGGCGGCGCGGCGCTGGACGGCGCGATCGACCGCATTCTTGCCGCTCTTGGCGAGCGGCCGCATGTCTTCAATCTCGGCCACGGCATCGACCAGCACACGCCGATCGCGCATGTCGAACAGGCGATCGCCCGCGTCCGTTCAGGACCAGTGACCGCAATGGGAGGGCAGGGGTGATGGGCGCCGGGTTCCTGGGCGCGGCCTATCTTTGGGTGAAGGCCGCGCACATCATCTTCGTGATCTTCTGGATGGCGGGCATGTTCATTCTGCCGCGCTATCTGGTGCATCACCAGGAGGGGCTGGGCGATCCCGCCGATGCGGCGCGGTGGATCACGCGTGAGGCGAAGCTGCGGCGCATCATCCTGACGCCGGCGATGATCGCGGTCTGGGTGATCGGGCTGGTGCTGGCGGTGAATGCCGGGCTGCTGGCGGGCATTCAGGGCCTGGCGTGGCTGCACGCAAAGCTTTTCGTGGTGTTCCTGCTCTCGGGCTATCACGGCTGGGCGGTCGGCTATTCGAAGAAGCTGGCGAGGGGGCAAGCGACGCTGAGCAACCGCGGCCTTCGGATGATCAACGAAGTGCCCGCCCTGGCAGTGACGATCATCGTGATCCTGGCGGTGGTGAAGCCCTTCTAACCAAGCCGCCGCTCCGGTCCTGAGTCGGGGCCGCGCCACCCCCGCCCGGCGCGGGCCATCGGCCTTGCGGCAACGGGCAGCTTGACTATCCCCGGCCTCGCTCCTACGTCGCCCTCACGGCGCGACCTCTCGGCTGCGCTGCCTCCTGTCAGTCTCGTTGCCGCGCGAATAGCTTCCGCCAACCGGGCTTCTCCCCCCACCGATCCTCATCGGACACACGATATGCATCTCAAGGACCTCAAGAAGAAAGCTCCGGCGGAACTGGTCCAGCTGGCCGAAGAGCTCGGCGTCGAGGGCGCCTCCACGCTGCGCAAGCAGGATCTGATGTTCGCCATCCTCAAGGTTCAGGCCGAGGAAGGCGAGCAGATCATGGGCGAGGGCACGATCGAGGTCCTGCCCGACGGCTTCGGCTTCCTGCGCTCTCCCGAGGCGAATTACCTCGCCGGTCCGGACGACATCTATGTGTCGCCGAACCAGGTCCGCAAGCATGGCCTGCGCACTGGCGATACGGTTGAGGGCGAGATCCGCGGGCCGAAGGACGGCGAACGCTATTTCGCGCTGACCAAGCTGGTTCGCGTCAACTTCGACGATCCCGACGCCGTGCGTCACCGTGTAAACTTCGACAATCTGACGCCGCTCTACCCTGACGAGCGGCTGAAGATGGAGATCGAGGATCCGACCGCGAAGGACAAGACGGGCCGGGTGCTCGATCTCGTCTCGCCGATCGGCAAGGGCCAGCGCTGCCTGATCGTCGCCCCGCCGCGCGTCGGCAAGACGGTGATGATGCAGAATATCGCGCGGGCGATCTCTGCCAACCATCCCGAAGTGTTCCTGCTGGTGCTGCTGATCGACGAGCGGCCCGAGGAAGTCACCGACATGCAGCGCACGGTGAACGGCGAGGTCGTTTCCTCGACCTTCGACGAGCCGGCGACGCGGCACGTGCAGGTGGCCGAGATGGTGATCGAAAAGGCCAAGCGCCTCGTCGAGCACAAGAAGGACGTGGTGATCCTGCTGGACAACATCACCCGCCTGGGCCGCGCCTACAACACCGTCGTACCCTCGTCGGGCAAGGTGCTGACCGGCGGTGTCGACGCCAACGCGCTGCAGCGGCCGAAGCGCTTCTTCGGCGCGGCGCGCAACATCGAGGAAGGCGGCAGCCTCACGATCATCTCGACCTCGCTGATCGATACCGGCAGCCGCATGGACGAGGTGATCTTCGAAGAGTTCAAGGGCACCGGCAACGCGGAAATCGTGCTCGACCGCAAGGTGTCGGACAAGCGCATCTTCCCGGCGATCGACGTTTCCAAGAGCGGCACGCGCAAGGAAGAGCTGCTGGTGGAGAAGGACAAGCTCAGCAAGATGTGGGTGCTGCGCCGCATCCTGATGCAGATGGGCACCGTCGATGCGATGGAATTCCTGCTCGGCAAGATGAAGGATTCCAAGACCAACGAGGATTTCTTCGCCAGCATGAATCAGTAAGCGGGTGGGGCGGCGGCGCGGCCTTGCCCGCGCCGCTGCCGCCTGTCTTGCACGTGTCTGCCGTCATCGTGTCGCGGCAGGACATTTGCTTAAGGCCGAGCCGTCGTCGGCGTGTGTCAGCACGCTGGCGCAGGGCGGCTAACCTCGGTATCGAACCTGCAACCGGATCGGCCCTGTCGCCGTTCGATGTCCAGATACCCAGGAGCGTTGACCGTTGATCCTTACCCTGCTCGCCCAAGCTGCCGCCGCCATCCAGGGCCCCGGCTCGCTGGGTGACATCTGGCACAATATCGTCGCGGATTTCTCCAACCTGTCCGAGCCGGCCGCGCTGGCGGCATTCGGCCAGGTGCTGATGATCGATCTGGTTCTCGCCGGAGACAATGCGGTGGTCGTCGGGGCGCTTGCCGCCGGCCTGCCGACCGATCAGCGCAAGAAGGTGATCCTGATCGGCATCATCGCGGCGCTGGTGCTGCGGATCTTCTTCGCGCTGATCGTCACCTGGCTGATGGGCATCGTCGGCCTGATCTTCGCTGGCGGCCTGCTGCTGCTCTGGGTGAGCTGGAAGTTCTGGCGCGAATTGCGCGCCCATTCCCATGCGAACGTGGGTTCGGAAGAGATCCACGGCGACGAGCAGTCGGGCCTCTCCCCGGCACGCTCCTTTGCCGGCGCGGCCTGGGCTGTGGCGATCGCGGACGTGTCGATGAGCCTCGACAATGTGCTGGCGGTGGCTGGCGCGGCGCGCGAGCACCCCGGCATTCTGGTGGTCGGCCTCATTCTGTCGGTGGCGCTGATGGGCCTGGCCGCGAACCTGATCGCGCGGGTGATCGGTCGCTATCGCTGGATCGCCTATATCGGTCTTGCGGTGATCATCTTCGTGGCCTTCAAGATGATCTATGAAGGCTGGATCGGCACTGGTGAGACAGTGGGGCTCAACACCCTTTTCTGACGTGAACGGCGCGGTGTGCGCCTGGCGTACCCCGCTGCCGCGACAGCGCTGGCGGGGAACCAGGAAGGGTTCACCACGCGTTCAACCCGTCCTGGCCAGAAGCCAGGCCATGCCCAACGGGAGAGCCATGTTGAGAAGTTTCGTGCCAATCGCCGCCGCGATCGTGATCGCTGCGCCGGCGGCGGCGCAATCGGGTGACCTGGCCCTGGTCCAGAACCACCTGCGCGCCGTCAACACGATGACCGCCGATTTCACGCAGACCGATCGCGCCGGAAAGACGCTGACGGGAACGCTGTCGCTCAAGAAGCCGGGCAAGATCCGCTTCCAATATGAAAAGGGCGTGCCGATCCTGGTGGTTGGGGATGGCAAGGCGCTGACCTTTATCGACTATTCGGTGCGCCAGGTGCAGCGTTGGCCGATCACCAATTCACCGCTGGGCGTGCTGATCAACCCGGATCGTGACATCGCCCGCTATGCCAAGGTGATCCCCAGCGGCGATTCGCGCGTGCTGTCGGTGGAGGGCTACGATCCAAAGCATCCCGAATATGGTCGCATCACCATGGTGTTCGCGCGGGAAGGCGGCGCACCGGGCGGGTTGATGCTGCAGGGCTGGGTAACGCTGGACAGCCAGGGCAATCGGACGACCATCCGGCTCGACAATCAGCGGTTCAACGTGCCGGTGAGCGACGGAACGTTCCGTTGGAACGATCCGCGGAGAAACGGAACGCGCAACTGAACGGTTCACAACCGGTTTGTTCATCCAGGCGACAGGAAAGGGCCGCTATTGCCCCGAATGCGGATGTGGGGCGGTTCAGGATTTTCCCCCTGTTGCCTGAACGATGTTCCACTCCCCCCTGCGTGACGAACGCCAGGTCGGCCCTCGCTCCAAGCCCCCGGAGCGAGGGCCTTTCCTTCTCCGGCGCATATGATGATTGCCGTTGCCGCGTTGCCCCCGCTAAAGCGCGCGGGTGAAGATCGTCAGCTGGAACATCAATTCGGTCCGTTTCCGCATCGCCATCGTTGAGCAGTTCCTGCGCGAGGCTCAGCCGGACATCCTGTGCCTGCAGGAGACCAAGGTCATCGACGCCGACTTCCCGGCCGAGGCCTTTCGTCAGCTCGGCTACCAGCACATCCTGCTTCATGGCCAGCGGATGCATCATGGCGTGGCGATCATCAGCCGCGTGCCGATCACCGAGGACGACCGGCTGGATTGGCAGGCCAATCGCGAGGCGCGGCATATCGGCGTGCGGCTGGAAAACGGCGTCAGGCTGGAGAATGTCTATGTTCCGGCCGGCGGCGACGTGCCCGATCGCGAGGCGAACCCGAAGTTTGGGCAGAAGCTCGATTTCGTGCAGCGCATGACCGAATGGTCCGAGGCGCTCGACTGCCCGACGATCCTGACCGGCGACTTCAACATCGCGCCGCTGCCCAGCGACGTATGGAGCCACAAGGCGCTGCTGAAGGTCGTCAGCCATACGCCGATCGAGGTGGAGGCGCTGGACCGGCTGAAGGCGTCCAACGACTGGGTCGATCTCGGCCGGCATTTTCACCCAGCGCCCGCACGGCTCCATACCTGGTGGAGCTATCGCTCGCCGGACTGGACGAAGAATGATCGCGGGCGGCGACTGGATCACATGTGGGCCACGGGGAATGTGGCGAAGGCGGCGCAATCCCACCATGTGTACGAGGCGTGCCGCAGCTGGCTGAAGCCATCCGATCACGTCCCGATCATGACGGAGTTCGCCTTTTGACCGATCCGCGCCAGACCGCCCGAGCGATCGACGCATTGCGCCGCGGCTGGCCGATCCGCATCGGCGCGCTGGCGCTGCTGCCGATCGAGACGGCCGATCCGGTGCGGCTGGATGCGTTCGATCCCGAGCGGCAGGCGCCGGTTCTGCTATCCGCCGGCCGGGCCGAGACGCTGAAGCTGGCCAACCAGCTCGAGGCGGCGGTGCCCGACGCGCCGGTGCTGGTGGACCGGGCGCCTTGGATCGATTTCGCGACGGCGACCGCACTGGCGGATCCGCAGCTCGACCTCGCGACGCCGCTGAAGGGACCGTTTCGCGCCATCGCCGTGACGGCGCGCGATGATGCCGCGGCGGCGCTTCGGCTGGCGCGCATCGCGGGCATGTTACCGGCCTTCTTCGTTCTGGAGGGCGGTGCCGCCGATGTCACCTTGTCATCGGCCGAGATCGACGCGCACGAGGATGCTGTTCGGCTGACCATAGCCGCGCGTGCGCGGTTGCCGGTCGCCCATGCCGAAGATGCCGAAATCGTGGCGTTCCGGACGCCGGAAGGGCCGGGCGAGCATGTCGCCTTGCTGATTGGCACCCCGCAGGGAGAGCCGCCGCTGGTGCGCCTGCACAGCGAATGCCTGACCGGGGATGCGCTGGGCAGCCTCAAATGCGATTGCGGGCCACAGCTGGATGCGGCGCTGAAGGCGATTGCCAAATCGGGGTGGGGCATCCTGTTGTATCTTCGCCAGGAAGGGCGGGGGATTGGTCTGGTCAACAAGCTGCGCGCCTATGCGCTCCAGGATCAGGGCTTCGACACGGTGGACGCCAATACGCGGCTCGGCTTCGCAATCGATGCGCGCGATTTCGGCGTCGCGGCGCGGATGCTCGATTTGCTCGGGCAGCGCGAGATCCGGCTGTTGACCAACAATCCGGGCAAGGTGGCCGGGTTGGAAGCGCGTGGCATCACCGTCACGGAACGGGTGCCGCACTTCCTGCCGACAAACCCGCACAACGAACAATATCTCGCCACCAAGCGCGACCGCACCGGGCATCAGCTATAAGCGTGTCCGTCCTGAGCTTGTGGAACGCACGTTCTTCGGCAGGCTTGAGGCGAACGAAGAAGATCGTTCACGCCGATCAGCGGCGGGGCGTCAGACCTGCAACAGCCGCCTGACCTCATCGAAGTCATGCGCGATCGCGTGGACGCCGATCTCGCGCAGCCTCGCGTCATGGCCAGGCGTGCAGTGCAGCCCCGCGCACAGGCCGATGACATGCCCGCCGCTCGCCACCGCGCCAGTCGCGCCAACCGGTGAATCCTCGAGGATCGCGCACCGCTCGATCGAAACGCCGAGCTGGCGCGCGCCATACAGGTACAAATCCGGCGCTGGCTTCCCCCGAGTGACATGCTCCGCACCCGAATAGATGTGGTCGCCGAACACGTCCGACAGGCCGAGATGCGCAAGATGCGTGCTGATCCAGCGCGTCGAGCTGGAGGAGACGACCGCCTTGGGCAGATCGGCGGGCAGGCTGCGGACAAAGGCGATCGCGCCGGCGACTTCCTCGACCCCCTCGGCCAGCACGCGCTCGTTCTCCGCCATGCGCGCCTCGCTCCAGTCGTCGGGCAGCGGCCCACCGATGAAGGATTCCACCCGATCGAGGAAGTCGCGGCCGGACAGACCCATGAAATTGGCCATGGACTGCTCCGGCGTGATCGGATGCCCGCGCTCGGTGAGGAAGTCGGCAATGTGCTTGTTGCCGAGATACTCGCTTTCGATCAGCACTCCGTCGAAATCGAACAGCAACGCGTCGAACTTCATGCGCGGGCTCCGAACAGCGCTGAGCCGATGCGCACATGCGTGGCGCCGATCATCACCGCGGTCTCGAAATCGTCCGACATGCCCATGCTGAGCCCGCCGATGCCTTCGTCACGCGCGAGCTTCGCCAGTAGCGCGAAATAGGGCGCGGCCTCCACCTCCGCAGGCGGCAGGCACATCAGCCCCGCCACCGGCAGGTCGGCACTGCGCGCTTCCGCCAAGAGCGCGGGCAGGTCAGCGATCGCGCAGCCGCCCTTCTGCGCTTCCTCACCAATGTTCACCTGGATGAAGCAGGCGGGGCGACGATCTTGCGCGTCCATCGCCTTGGCCAGCGCGGTGATGAGCGAGGACCGGTCCACCGCGTGGATGGCATCGGCCATCGCGACCGCATCGCTCGCCTTGTTGGATTGCAGCTGACCGATCAGGTGCAGCCGCGCGTCCGGATATTTCTCACGCAGGGCAGGCCATTTGGCCTCCGCCTCCTGCACGCGGTTCTCCCCGAAGTCGCGGTGGCCGGCGGCGAGCAGGGGCTCGATCGCATCGGCAGGGTGCGTCTTCGATACGGCGATCAGGGTAATGGCGGCAGCATCGCGCCGCGCCAGCTTGGCGGCATGGGCGATGCGCCCGCGGATGGCATCAAGGCGGTCGTCGGCTTGCATCGGCGGGGCTATACGGGTGGCGATGCCGCGCCGCCACCCTGTCCCGACGCTATGGTTGATGACGGACGAGCGCATGGGGGATGATCTGTGGCGCGCGGTGCGCCGATTGCCGCGGGGTGGAGGAATCGTCTTCCGGCATCACGCGACAGCGCTTCCCGAGCGCCGGCGGTTGTTCGCCCGATTGCTGCGCTTGGCGCGTTCGCGCGGGCTGATCCTGATCCGCGCGGGCGATGTACCGCTGGCGGGGGAAATGGGCGTCCATCGCGCGCCCGGACCGGGAATGACGACCTGGCCGGTGCATGACGTGCGCGAGGCCCGGCGCGCCCGGCAGGCGAGGGCAAGCACGGCATTCATCTCGCCCGTCTTCGCGACGCGATCACACCCCGGTGCCGACAGCCTGGGGCGACGCCGAGCAAGGCGGCTGGCGCTGATGCTGCCGATGACGCGAATCGCGCTAGGCGGCATGGACGCGCGACGATTTCGGACAATGCCGGGCTTTGACGGCTGGGCAGCCATCGATGCGTGGCTTCCACCGAACAGCCGCGCGTGATGGGATCAGGAGATCAGCTCTGCGGCGCATATGATAGCGCACCGCAAAGCGCCGCTTAGAAGCGGAACGCCGTTCCTACGTACACCGCCTGGCTGTCACGGCGATCGTCGCTGAAGCGCGCGAGGCGTTCACGTTCGGACTTGTAGCGCATGCCCGCGGTCAGATCGATGTTCCGGGTGAGCGAGTAGGAACCGCCCACGTCCAGCGAATAGCTGGGCCCATCCTCCACCAGCTTGGGCGCACCGGGAAGTGCGCGATCGGCCCCGGCCTGAACCCGACCGGTGAAGCGCGGCAGAGAGTAGCTGACCGCGACATCGGCAGCCTCACGCCCGCCGGGCTGACCGGCCAGGTCGATCTTCGCCACGTCGCCGGTTACTGCGAAGCGCTTCCACCCGACCGAAACGCCCAGATTGTAGGCGACCGGCACCAGGCCGACCGTCGGCGCAACGGCGGCGGCGCGGCCGGCATCGGCGATCTGGCTGGAGCGGGCACGAACGGCGACCGTTACCGGCCGGTTGCCCTGGCGATTCTCCGAAGGCGTGAAGCGGAACTCGCTTGCGCCGAGCCCGCTGCGGGCGAATGCCGCCGCCAGCCGCGGATCTGCCGCAGCAGGGGTGAATCCGCCCAGCGCCCGCGATGCGACAGGCCGCTTGGTCGCTACCCGGTCCGGCTCGGAGGCGCCAATGGCAGGCGCAATGGCAATCGCCGCGGCAATCGCCACGACAGAACCGCCAAAAAGCGCACGTACCGCGTCCACAGAATCCCTCCGACCCTTGGAAACGCACCTAGCACGATTCGTTCGCGCCTCGCCACGTGCATGTGTTGCTTTTGGCGGAGGTGTTGCATGCTTTCCACAATAGCGAAGCCGCTAACCATGTTCGCGGTTCCACTGGACCGGCGGCAGCAGCCCTCCACCGCGAACTTGCGAGCATAGGCCATGCTCTATAGAGGTCAGGACCACGATTTTTCCATCAGGACGATGCCGATGTTCCGCCCGTTGCGTTCCGCGCTGGTCGTTAGCGCTGCCCTTGCCGTTGCTGCCTGTGGTGGTGGCCAGAAGCGGCCGGAGGCGGATCTCGCCGCCAGCCGTATCACCACCATCGGGGTGAACAGCTATCTGTGGCGTGCCTCGCTTGACACGCTCAGCTTCATGCCGCTGCTACAGACCGATTCCAACGGCGGCGTCATCGTCACCGACTGGTATGTGAACCCGCAGACGCCGACCGAGCGGATGAAGGTGACCGTTACGATCCTCGATCAGGATCTGCGCGCCGACGCCGTGCGCGTCGCTGCGCTGCGTGAGGTGAACCAGGCTGGCCAGTGGGTGAGCGCGCCGGTCGCTGCCGCCACGACGCAGAAGATGGAAGACATCATCCTGACCCGCGCGCGCGATCTGCGCCGCGCGTCGTCGGCTTCCAACTGAGCCCAGGCATGAGCCCCAGCAACGGCCAACGTTTCAACGCGCTCGCCGCCGATGCCCGCTGGCAGCGGGTATGGGACGAGCGCGCCACCTTCGCCGCGGACGACCATTCGCCCAAGCCCAAGAGCTACGTGCTCGAGATGTTCCCCTATCCCTCGGGGCGCATCCACATGGGGCATGTGCGCAATTACACCATGGGCGACGTGCTGGCGCGCTTCCGCCGGATGAATGGCATGGAAGTGCTCCACCCAATGGGGTGGGACGCGTTCGGCATGCCGGCCGAGAATGCCGCGATGGAGAAGGGCGTCCACCCCGGCGGCTGGACGCGCGACAATATCGCCACGATGAAGGCGCAGCTGAAGCGGCTGGGCTTCGCGCTGGACTGGACGCGCGAATTCGCGACCTGCGATCCCGAATATTACGGGCATGAGCAGGCGCTGTTCCTGAAATTCTACGAGGCGGGGCTCGTCTATCGCCGCGAAAGCGCGGTGAACTGGGATCCGGTCGACATGACCGTGCTCGCCAATGAGCAGGTGATCGACGGGCGTGGCTGGCGTTCGGGCGCTTTGGTCGAGAAGCGCAAGCTGAACCAGTGGTTCCTGAAGATCACCGCCTTCGCCGACGACCTGCTGTCGGGGCTGGGCGAGTTGAAGAACTGGCCGGACAAGGTCCGCCTGATGCAGGAAAACTGGATCGGGAAGAGCCAGGGGCTGACCTTCCGTTTCGCGCTTGGCGATGCGGCCGGCACGAACGAGGGCGTGGTTGAGGTCTATACCACCCGCCCCGACACGATCTTCGGCGCGAGCTTCGTCGCGGTGGCGGCGGATCATCCGCTGGCGCAGCGCGTGGCGGCTGACGATCCCGCGGCGCAGGCGTTCATCGAGGAATGCCGTCGCGGCGGCACGACTGCGGCCGAGCTGGAGACGCAGGAGAAGCAGGGGTTCGACACCGGGCTAAAGGCCACGCATCCGTTCGATCCGTCGCTTCAGCTGCCGGTCTACATCGCGAACTTCGTGCTGATGGATTATGGCGTCGGCGCGGTGTTCGGCGTGCCGGCGCATGACCAGCGCGATTTCGAATTCGCTACGAAATACGCACTGCCGATCCGCCGCGTCGTCTCCGACGGGCCGAAGGATGCGCCCGAGTTCGCCGAGGGCGAGGCCTATACCGGGCCGGGCACGCTGGTGAATTCGCACTTCCTCGACGGGATGGACGTGGAGGACGCCAAGCGCGAGGTGATCCTGCGCGCCGAGGCAGGCGGCTGGGGTGAGGGCACCACGGTGTTCCGCCTGCGCGACTGGGGCGTCAGCCGCCAGCGTTACTGGGGCACGCCGATCCCGATCATCCATTGCGACGCCTGTGGCGCGGTGCCGGTGCCGGGCGACCAGCTGCCGGTGAAACTGCCCGAGGACGTGAGCTTTGCGACGCCGGGCAACCCGCTCGATCGCCACCCCACGTGGAAGCACGTCGATTGCCCGTCCTGCGGCAAGCCAGCGGTGCGCGAGACCGACACGCTCGATACGTTTGCGGATTCGTCCTGGTATTTCATCCGCTTCGCCAGCCAGCCGAGCGACAAGCCGTTCGATCGTGCGGTGGCCGAGCAATGGCTGCCGGTGAATCAATATATCGGCGGGGTGGAGCATGCGATCCTCCACCTGCTCTACGCGCGTTTCTGGACGCGCGCGCTGAAGGCGGTGGACCTCATCGATGTCGCGGAGCCGTTTGCCGGCCTGTTCACGCAGGGCATGGTGACGCACGAGACGTACAAATCGTCTGACGGTCGCTGGCTCTCGCCGGGCGAGATCGAGGATGGCGTCGAGACGGCAACCGGCCAGCCAGTGACGGTCGGCCGCATCGAGAAGATGTCCAAGTCGAAGAAGAACACGATCGATCCCGAACCGATCGTGGATCAATATGGCGCGGATGCGGTGCGCTGGTTCATGCTCTCCGACTCGCCGCCCGAGCGCGACCTGGAGTGGAGCGAGAACGGTATCGAGGGCGCGTGGCGCTTCGTGCAGCGGCTGTGGCGGCTGATCGGCGACGATAGGACTGGTGAGGGCGAGGACATTGCTCTGCGCAAGGTGGCGCATCGCACCGTCAAGGGCGTCGCCGAGGCGATCGAGGGGCTGCAGTTCAACAAGGCCGTGGCGCTGATCTACACGCTCGCCAACGCGATCGAGAAGGCGCAGCCGTCCGCGGATCGCACGGCGGCGCTCGGTACGTTGCTGCGGCTCGTCGCGCCGATGGTGCCGCATCTCGCCGAGGAAGCCTGGGCGGCGCAGGGGCATGAGGGGCTGGTCGCGGACGCCGATTGGCCCGTCGTGGACCCCGCGATGCTGGTGGACGACGAAGTCACCGTCGCCGTGCAGGTCAATGGCAAGCTGCGCGACACGCTGGTGATGCCAAAGGGCGTCGCGCGCGAAGTCGCCGAAGCGCAGGCGCTGGCCTTGGACAAGGTGATCCGCGTGCTGGAGGGCAAGGCCCCCAAGAAGGTGATCGTGGTGCCTGATCGACTGGTGAACATCGTCGCATGAAGCGGCGCCTCGCCCTCGCCGCCGGCGCCGCCGCCCTGTTGACGCTGGGCGGGTGCGGGCTGAAGCCGCTCTATTCGGGTGGCGGCTCTGGCGCCGTCGCCAGCGCGCTTGGCCAGGTCGAGGTGGCGCCGATCGAGGGCAAGGCGGGGTGGCTGGTCACCAATGCGCTTCGCGATCGCCTGGGCGCCGTTCCGGCGGGCCAGACAGCGCGCTACCGGCTGGAGATCAAGCTGGATGACGAGATCACCGGCCTCGCCATCCGGCGCGATGATTCGGTGGCGCGCGAGCGGCGGACGTTGCGGGCGCGCTATCAACTGGTCGAGCTGGATCGGAACGGTGTGGTGCTGGACGCGACGGCAGGGTCCGATGCGGGAATCGACGTGGTCGGGTCCGATTACGCCACAATCGCGGCCGAAAGCACCGCGCTGGAGCGGCTCTCAGAGCGCGTCGCAGACCAGATCCTGATGCGCCTCGCGGTTTATCTGGGGCGTACGCCCACCGCCCCATGAAGGCGACGGAAGCCCGCCTGAAGGCGGCGCTGGACCGGCCGCCTGCCGATATCCGGCTATACCTGCTGTTCGGCCCTGACGAAGCCGGTGCCTTGGCGCTTGCCGATCGTCTGCCTCGTGCGCTCGGCACGGACGCGGAAAGGGTCGATCTGGAAGGCGCTGCCTTGCGCGGGGATCCGGCACGGCTTGCGGATGAGGCCGCCTCGCTGTCACTGTTCGGGACGTCGCGGCACATCCGGGTCACGGCCGCCGGCGATGAGAGCCTCGCGGCCGTGACTGCGTTGCTCGAAGCGGATCAAGCGGGCAATCCGGTGGTGATGATCGCGCCATCGCTGAAGGCGACATCCAAGGTGGCGAAGCTCGCGCTCGACTCTCCGCTCGCGCTGGCGCTTGCCTGTTATGTCCCCGGCGGTGATCAGCTTGAAGGCATCGCAAACGAAATTGCGCGTGAGAATGGCCTGCGGCTGGGCGCCGGGGTGGCACGGCGCCTCGCGCAGGCCGGCGGCGGCGATCGCGCGGTGATGACGCGCGAGATCGAGAAGCTGGCCTTGTACCTCGACGCCGCCGTTGATCGTCAGAAGGAATGCGATCTCGATGCGCTGGATGCGGTCGGCGCGGATCTGGGCGATGCGGAAACAGGTGACGTGATCAACGCGATCATCGGCGCCGAACCTGCCGTTCTGGGCGAGGCGCTTCGGCGCTTCGACGAGGCGGGAACCTCGCCGGTGCCCTGGCTGCGCGCGCTCGCTCGGCGGCTGGCAGCGCTCGCTGAGATGAAGGGCGAAGTGGTGAATGGCGGCGATATCGCCGGCGTCATGAAGCGGCACCGCGTCTTCTTCAAGGAAGAGGCCGCGACATCTGCTGCCCTGCGTCGCTGGTCGCCACAGGCGCTGTCACGCGCGCTGGCACTGGTCCGCGCGGCCGAACGCGATGTGATGGCCGGATCAGGGGGCGCAGGCGACGTGCTGGCCGCGCAGGCGATGATGGAGCTCGCCGTCAAGCTCCGCCGCTGAGGCGAAGCGCAATCAAGGTTGCGCTTCGGATTTCGCCCTCTGGTCAGCCTCTGCATCGTGAAGTGAGATCCTGCTTCGTAACGCCGGACAGGTTCAGGCAGCGGGGGGCCGCAAATCTCAAGCTGTCCTGTGCGCGGACAATCGCATCTCGCCAAAGGACGGGGCAGGGTTC
Organism: Sphingomonas sp. OV641; assembly: GCF_900109205.1. Classification (NCBI taxonomy): domain Bacteria; kingdom Pseudomonadati; phylum Pseudomonadota; class Alphaproteobacteria; order Sphingomonadales; family Sphingomonadaceae; genus Sphingomonas; species Sphingomonas sp. OV641. The sequence goes on from NZ_FNZB01000002.1 coordinate 426,590, forward strand.
TGTGAAGGCGTAAACCATTACCTTCCCCGGCCAACGCTCCTGAAGATCGTCGAGATACGTGGATCAGGCCGCCGGACGTGCGGTCAGATCGGCTCACCGCTCAGCCGCTGACACAACATGTCGAGCTGATCCAGCGTGCTGTAATCGATCGTCACGGCACCGCCGCCAGCGCCAAAGGTGATCTTCACCCGCAGTCCGAGTAGGTCGCCAAGCTGGCGCTCCAGCGCGGCCACATCGGCATCGCTCGCGCCCTGACCCACTTGGTCCGGGCGCTGACGGGCCGGCTTTCGCACGGAGCCAGGCTTGGCAGTCTGGGCGAGCTTCTCGGTCTGGCGAACGGACAGACCCTTGATGACGACCTGCTCCGCCAGCTGTTCTGCGTCAGGCGCGCCGATGATCGCCCGGGCGTGGCCCATGCTGAGCGAGCCATCCACCACCCGCGCCTGAACCGTCTTGGGCAGGTCGAGCAGCCGAAGCAGGTTCGCGACATGGCTGCGCGACTTGTGAACGGTCTTGGCCAGTACCTCCTGCGTATGGCCGAACTCATCGACCAGCCGGCTATATGCTTCCGCCTCTTCGATCGCGTTGAGATCCTGCCGCTGGATGTTCTCGACCAGCGCGATCTGAAGCGTTTCGCTATCAGAATAATCGCGAACGACGACCGGTACTTCGTGCAGCCGGGCGCGCTGTGCCGCGCGCCAACGCCGCTCGCCGGCGACAATTTGATAATTGTGGCCATGCGGGCGCACGACGATGGGCTGGATGATGCCGCGCTCCGCAATGGAGGCGGCGAGTTCGTTAAGGGCATCCTCGTCGAAGTGGCGGCGGGGCTGATCCGGATGCGGCGCGATCGCGCTGACCGGGATCAGGCGAACGCCGGCAGGCGGGCTGCCGCTGGTGTCTGCGGGCGAATCGTCCCGCGCAATGTCGCCCAGCAGCGCGCCCAATCCCCGGCCAAGGCCGCCGCGGCGCTTCGTATCAGTCATGCTGCAACCTCTTCGGTGTGGGGCAGGCGCGCGATCAGCTCCCGCGCGAGCGCTATATAGGCCTGCGATCCGCTGCAGCGGTGGTCGTAGATCAGTGCGGGCAAGCCATGGCTTGGCGCCTCCGACAGGCGCACATTGCGCGGGATCACGGTGTCGAACACCACCTTGCCAAGCACGGCGCGGACATCCGCCGACACCTGTTCCGTTAGTCGGTTCCGGCGATCGTACATGGTCAGCGCGACGCCGATGATAGACAGCGACGGGTTGAACCGCGCGCGGATGCGCTCAACAGTGGTGAGCAGCTGGCTTAGCCCCTCCAGTGCGAAAAACTCGCACTGGAGGGGCACGAACAGCGAATCTGCGGCCACCATCGCATTGATGGTGAGCAGCCCAAGCGACGGAGGGCAGTCGATCAGGGCAATGTCCCAGCGAGGGGAGGCGGCATCAAGCGCACGGTGCAGCCGATGCGTGCGGTGCTCAAGCTCGACCAGCTCGATCTCGGCGCCGGAAAGGTCGACCGTCGCGGGCAGCACGTCGAGGCGCGGCACGCCGGTTCGCACGGCCGCCTCATCGACGGAGGCCTGGTCCACCAGTACGTTATAGCTGGAGGCCTGCCGCTGGGCCTGCGTAATGCCGAGACCCGTAGAGGCATTGCCTTGCGGATCAAGGTCGATCAGCAGGACGCGCTTGCCGGTGGCTGCAAGCGCTGTCGCAAGATTGATCGCCGACGTGGTCTTGCCCACGCCGCCCTTCTGATTGGCAACTGCAATTCGGATCATCGGCGCTGCCTCACATGACGGGCGCTGACGATGCCGGCTTCGGGGCTGGTGATGCTTTGTTCCACGTGGAACAATCCCTCAAAGCGGCGGCGCGCCTCGTTCACTTCTGTCGTGGCCGATTGTCCCTTCGGGAGCAAGTAAAGCGTGTCCATGGATGCGATATGCGCGGTCGATTGCAACAATTCCGATAATGACGCGACCGCGCGCGCCGAAATCACCGCGGCTGAGAGCGCCACAACCCGCTCTACCTTCGCCTGGTACACCGTGACACGGTTCGACAAACCTTCGTCTGCCAAGGTGGACGCCAGGAACTCCGCGCGCATCCGCCGCGGCTCGATAAGGCCAACCGGCCGATCAGTGGCGAGGGCGATGATCATGCCGGGGAAGCCGGCACCCGTCCCAACATCGGCCCACAGGCCGGGCTGATCACCAGCCAACGGGAGGAGCTGCGCGGAATCGAGAACGTGTCGTTCCCAGATGGCAGCCAGCGTTGGCTTGGCGACCAGATTCTGCCGCTCACTTTCCTCAGTCACCCGCGCAACGAAACGCGCGAGCCGGTCCATATACGCTGTGCCGACGATCGCCTCCACGGCGGCTCGTGCATCGTCCTCGCTCATCGCCGCGCCTTTGCATCGAGCCACAGGGCGGTCAGCGCTGCCGGTGTAACCCCGCGAACGCGCGACGCCTCGCCCAGCGTGTTCGGCCTTGCCGTTCGCAAACGCTCCCGCATTTCGTTCGACAAGCCGGCGATCCGGTCAAGGTCGGCGCCCGCTGCGATGGTTACACGATCATCGTGCTTCATCCGCGCGATCTCCGCCGCCTGGCGTGCGAGATAGGGCGCGTATCGAACGTCTTCTTCATGCTCGCGGATCAGATCAGCATCCACATCCTCGGCAGTCGATCCGGCTTTCAGCCGCGCGCGCTGTGCCATTCGATCATCGATATGGGCGCGGCGTTCCGCCGACAGCAGCCCCAGCGCTTCTGCACTTTCAGACAGGCGCGTCTCGGCATTATCAGCCCTCAGGGCCAAGCGATATTCGGCGCGTGCGGTCAGCATACGATAGGGTTCGCTGATGCCCTGAAGCACCAGATCATCGACCATCACGCCGATGTAGCTGGCACTGCGGTCGGGGAGGAGCGGGGCCAGGCCAAGCGCCGCACCAGCGGCATTGGCGCCAGCTACCAGCCCTTGCGCAGCGGCTTCCTCATAGCCCGTCGTGCCATTGATCTGACCCGCCAGATACAGTCCCGTCAAATTTGGCAGGGCGAGTGTCGCATCGAGCGCGCGGGGGTCGATGTGATCATATTCGACCGCATAGCCGTGCATGGTGATGCGCACCTGCTCCAAGCCGACGATGGTGCGCAGGAATGCTTCCTGAACGTCCGCGGGTAGGGAGGTAGAAATACCATTTGGGTAGACGATCGGATCGTCCAGCCCTTCCGGCTCCAAGAAGATCTGATGCCCGTCGCGATCTCCGAAGCGGCGGATCTTGTCTTCGATCGACGGGCAATAACGTGGGCCTTGCCCCTCGATGGCGCCAGTCTGCAACGGCGAGCGATGCAGGTTCTCGGCGATGATCGTATGGGCGGCTTGGCTGGTCCGCGTGATCGCACAGGCCAATTGCGGGAGCAGGCGCTTCCGCGTCATCGGCGACATGGTCCAGGGATCCACGTCCGACGGCTGCGGTTCCAGTCGCGCCCAGTCGATCGTGCGGCCGTCGAGGCGCGGTGGAGTGCCGGTCTTCAGCCGACCCATGGGAAGCTTCAGTTCGCGCAATTGCGCCGCCAGCGGAAGGGCCGAGGCCTCATCAACCCGTCCGCCTGACTGCTGCTCTTCACCGCGAAACAACTTGCCGCCGAGGAACGTGCCGGTCGCGAGAACGATGGCACGTCCGCTTACTTCTTGGCCGGAGGATAGCGCAACGCCCTCCACCCGATCCCCAACCACGATCAGGGCAACCGCTTCGCCAGCGATAATCGTGATGCCCGCTTCAGCTCCGATCATGCGCCTGATGGCAGCAGCGTACAGCCGGCGATCCGCCTGGATCCTGGGGCCTTGGACCGCCAGCCCCTTGCTCCGGTTGAGCATGCGATGGTGAATGGCCGCGGCATCTGCCGCTCGCGCCATCAGGCCGTCATAGGCATCCACCTCGCGCACCAGATGACCCTTCCCCAAGCCACCGATAGAGGGATTACATGACATCGCACCGATGCGGCTGGGATCATGGCTGATAAGGGCAACGTGCGCGCCCCGGCGCGCTGCCGCCGCCGCCGCTTCCGTGCCAGCGTGACCGCCACCGATCACGATAACGTCAAACGATTGTTCCACGTGAAACACTACTTTCCGAGGCAAAAACGGCCGAACAACGCATCCAGCATCGCTTCCGTCGCGTCGATGCCGAGCAGGCCGGCGAGCGCGCGAGACGCTGTACGTACTTCTTCTGCGCGCAACAACAAGTCACCGTCATCGCTGAAACGCGCCAGTGCAGCCCGCGCCGACGCTAGCGCTTGTCGCTGCGTCTCATGAAACGTTGCGCCGTTGGCGTCACCCAACACCGATGAGCCGCGTTTTTCAATGACAGCCCACAATCGGTCGATGCTCTCGAGGTCGAGGGTAGATGTTCCAACCGCCGCTGACGGAACCGCCGGACGTTGATCAGCACGAGCGTGCACCGCAATGGCGCGCGGGTCAGGTGAAGGATCGTCACTCAGATCTAGGATGATATCCGCTGCGGCGAGGGCCTCACGCGCACGAACGATGCCGATCTGTTCGATAGGATCGTCCGTCTCGTCGCGCAGCCCGGCCGTATCGGTGAGGAGGTAGACGTTCCCGCGCCGCACCACGCTCGCCTCCACCCGGTCCCGCGTCGTGCCTGCTATCGGAGAGACGATGGCAGCCTCTCGGCCGATCAGAGCATTCAGCAGCGATGACTTGCCGGCGTTGGGCGGCCCGACCAGCACCACCCGAATCCCGTCGCGATATCGTTCGACCGACGGGCGGGCGAGCACCCGATCCAACTCCGCTACAAGCGCCTCGACCTCCTCCTCGATCGACCGGAGGTCGATCGGCGTGACGTCGTCTTCATCATCGAAATCAATGCCTGCCTCGATCAGCGCCGCGACGCGGGACAGCGCGTCCATCCATCCGGTGATCATCACGCTCACCGCACCATCCGCGCTTTCGATCGCCATCCGCCGTTGCTGCTCGGTCTCCGCCTCGAGCAGGTCCGCCAATCCCTGCGCCTGGATCAGATCAATGCGGCCATTGGCAAGTGCGCGACGCGTGAACTCGCCCGGCTCCGCCAGCCGCAGCCCGGGCTGGCATCCCAGCGCCCGCTCCACCGCCGCCACAACCGCACGTCCGCCGTGAAGGTGAAACTCGACGAGATCCTCGCCAGTGGCGGTAGCGGGGCCGGGAAAGATCAGGACCAGCGCCTGGTCCAGCACCGCCCCGATATGGTCCGTCAACCGCCGCAGCGCAGCGCGGCGGGGCGCGGGGAGCGATCCGGCAAGCTTCGTGGCCGCTGCCATCGCATCGGGGCCACTGATGCGCAAAACGGCGATGGCGGCGGGCGGGCGGCCGCTGGACACCGCGTAGATCGTGTCCATCAACCGCCGGGCTTGGCCGCGGTTTCGAACATGCGCCGCCACATCGCGGTGCCGGCTTCGCCCATCGGCGCCCAGCTTTTCATGATCGCCTCCAGCGCTTCCGGCGCCTGCGTGCTTTGTTCCAGCGACTTTTGCAGCAGCGCGACATAGCGATCCTGCAAAGGGGCGAGATCGGGCAGGCCCATGAACCGCCGCGCTTCTTCCGGTGAACAATCGATTTCGATGGTGACCTTCATTGATCACGCTCCCTTGAGCAGTCCCCGTAGGGACGATAGCGTCACTGACGCGCCATCTATGCCCGTTATGCGGCTTTCATCGCAACCGCATCGCGGGCCGACATCAACTGAGAGGATTGCACATGGGTGAGATGATCGACGTCACGGCATTGAACGGCGAAGGTATGTTCAAGGCCTATCGCGCGGACCCGAGCGGAACGCCGACCGCCGCGATCATCGTCATCCAGGAGGTGTTCGGCGTGAACCCTGGCATTCGCCAGAAGTGCGACCGGCTGGCGGAGCAGGGATATCTCGCCATCGCGCCTGACCTGTTCTGGCGGATCGCACCCGGCGTGGAGCTGAACCCCGACGTCCCGGCCGAGCTGCAGCGCGGTCTCGACCTGTTCGGCCAGTTCGATCAGGATGCCGGCATCCGCGACATCGAGGCGACGATCCATCAGGCGCGCCAGCTGCTCGGCGGCACCGGCAAGGTCGGTGCGGTCGGCTATTGTCTCGGCGGTCGCCTGGCGTTCATGACGGCGTGCCGGACGGACATCAATGCGGCGGTCGGCTATTACGGCGTCGGCATTGATGGCCTGCTGGGTGAAAAGCACGCCATCGCGCATCCGGTGCTGCTGCACATCGCCGGTGACGACGGCTTCGTCGACAAGGCGACGCAGCAGAAGATGCATGAGGGGTTGGACGACCATCCGAAGGTGACTTTGTACGACTACCCCGGTGAGGACCACGGCTTCGCGACTGAGATGGGCGATCGCCGTTCGGAAGAGGCCGCCCAGCTAGCGGATGACCGGACCGCCGCCTTCTTCCGCGAGCATTTGGCCTGATGATCGCCGCGGATCGCTTTCCCTCGATCGGGAAGGCGATCCGCTATCGGCAGCCGTCCGGCTCCGGACGGGCTCAGCTCAGGCGGCTGCTTTCGTTTCCGTGATGAGCGACAGGATCTGCGCGGCAAGCGGCTTGGGGCAGATGAGCAGGTCGGGAAGGTAAGTGTCTTCCTGATTGTACACCAATGGGCTGCCGTCGATGCGCGAGCAATGCAGCCCGTGCGCCAGCGCCACCGCGACCGGTGCCGCCGAATCCCACTCGAACTGGCCGCCCGAGTGAAGGTAGATATCGGCCTCGCCGCGCACCACTGCCATCGCCTTGGCCCCGGCCGAACCCATCGGGACCAGCGTCGCGCCCAGCCGTTCGGCAACGCTCACAGCCTCGGCAGCCGGCCTTGTACGGCTAACCAACATACGAAGCGGGCTTCCCGGTGCGGGAACGGCCTGTGGCTGATCGGATCGAAGCACCATTCCGGCACCCGGCAGCGCCACCGCGCCAACGGTTGCAACGCCATCGATCGTCAGCCCGACGTGAACCGCCCAGTCCTGCCGCGCTTCGCCATATTCGCGCGTGCCATCCACCGGATCGACGATCCACACTCGCGATTTGCCGAGCCGCTCGCCATCGCACTTCATTTCTTCGGACAGCAGGCCATCGTCGGGGCGCGCTTCGCGGATGGCATGAACCAGGAACTGGTTCGCCGTCTGGTCGCCGGCCTTGCCCAGCGCCTTGGCCGAAAACACGCCGGACTCCCGCACTTCCAGCAGGATCCGACCGGCGGTTTCCGCCAGATGCGCGGCCAACTCCGCATCGGTCATGTTGGTCATGGAATGATCCTCTTGATGATCAGCTCGGCTGCTTCATCGGGCGTCATCGCCGTGGTGTCGATGCGGATCTCGGGATCTTCCGGGGGTTCATAGGGGCTATCGATACCCGTGAAGTTGGCGAGCTGCCCCGACCGTGCCTTGGCATACAGGCCCTTCACGTCGCGCTTCTCCGCCTCCGCCAGCGGCGTGTCGATATGAACCTCGATGAACTCGCCCGGCTGCATCATCTGGCGCACCATCTCCCGCTCTGCACGGAACGGAGAGATGAAGGCAGTGATCACGATCAGCCCGGCATCGGTCATCAGCCTGGCGACTTCGCCGACACGCCGGATGTTTTCCACCCGATCGGCATCGGTGAAGCCCAGATCCTTGTTCAACCCGTGGCGCACATTGTCGCCGTCGAGCAGGAAGGTGTGGCGGTTCATCCGCACCAGCTTCTTTTCCACGACATTGGCAATGGTGGATTTGCCCGCGCCGGACAGGCCGGTGAACCACAGCACCACCGGCTTTTGATTCTTCAGGCTGGCGAGCGTGTCGCGGCTAACGTCGGTCGGTTGCCAATGGATGTTCTGCGACCGGCGCAGGCTGAAGTGCAGCATGCCCGCCGCCACAGTGGCGTTGGTCAGCTTGTCGACCAGAATGAAGCCGCCGAGCGCCCGGTTGTCCGCATAAGGCTCGAACACCAAGGGCTTGTCGGTGGAAAGGTTGGCGACGCCGATGGCGTTCAGGTCCAGCGTCTTGGCCGCCAGCTGCTCCAGCGTGTTGACGTTGACCTGATATTTCGGCGCCTGAACCGTCGCGGTCGCGGTCTGCGTGCCCAGCTTGAGCCAATAGGAGCGGCCTGGCAGCATCTCGTCCTCGGCCATCCACACGATCGTGGCCTCGAACTGATCCGCCACCTGGGGCGGCGCGCTGGCGACCGCAATCACGTCTCCGCGTGAACAATCCACCTCGTCGGTCAGGGTAAGGGTTATCGACTGGCCAGCCACCGCCTCGTCCAGATCGCCGTCCAGCGTGACAATGCGGGCGACCTTGGACGTCTTGCCGGAGGGAAGGATGCGGACGGGATCACCGGGCCGGATGGTGCCGGTCGCAACCAGACCGGCAAAGCCGCGAAAGTCGAGGTTGGGGCGGTTGACCCATTGCACCGGCAGGCGGAACGGTTTTGCCTGATCGGCCTCCGCGTCCAGCTCCACGGCCTCGAGATGCGCGACAAGGCTCGGCCCCGTGTACCAGGGCGTGTTGGGCGAAGGGGCAGTGATGTTGTCGCCCTTGAAGCCGGAGATCGGCATGGCGGTGAACGCATCAAGGCCGATCGATCCCGCAAACGTCCGGTAATCGGCCACAATCTCGTCGAAGATCGCCTGATCATAACCGACCAGGTCCATCTTGTTCACCGCCAGCACCACGTTTCGGATGCCGATCAGATGGGCAAGATAGGAATGCCGCCGGGTCTGGGTGAGCACGCCCTTGCGCGCGTCAACCAGGATCACGGCGAGATCGGCGGTCGACGCTCCCGTCACCATGTTGCGCGTATATTGTTCATGGCCGGGCGTATCGGCGACGATGAACTTGCGTTTCTCGGTGGCGAAGAAGCGATAGGCGACGTCGATGGTGATGCCCTGCTCCCGCTCGGCGGCGAGGCCGTCGACCAGCAGGGCGAAATCGATCTCCTGACCCTGCGTGCCGACCTTCTTCGAGTCACTCTCGAGTGCGGCGAGCTGGTCCTCGAAGATCATCTTCGAATCATACAGCAGCCGGCCGATCAGCGTCGATTTGCCGTCGTCGACACTGCCGCAGGTGATGAAGCGCAGCAGCGATTTGTGCTGATGACGATCGAGATAGGCGTCGATGTCCTCGGCGACGAGGGCGTCGACCTGATAGACGGGTTCTTGGGCGGTGCTGGCCATACTTACCTCGTCATTCCCGCGCAGGTGAGAATCCATGAACTCGATGGTTCGTGATGATCGAGACGGCAGCGCGTGTGGATCCCCGCCTTTGCGGGGACGACGGTGGAGCTGGGGCGACGGTCCTCGCCACTCACGCCAACCTGCTGCAAAGTGATACCTTGCAGCATCAGAAATACCCCTCCTGCTTCTTCTTCTCCATGCTTGCCGAGCCCGCGTCCTTGTCGATCGCACGGCCCTGCCGCTCGCTGGTGGTGGTGAGCAGCATCTCCTGAATCACGTCCGACAGGGTCGCCGCCTCGCTTTCCACGGCGCCGGTCAGCGGATAGCAGCCTAGCGTACGGAAGCGGATCGAGCGTTCGACGGGCGTCTCGCCCTCGCGCAGCGGAAAGCGTTCGTCATCCACCATCAGGAGCAGCCCGTCGCGCTCCACCGTCGGCCGCCGCTCGGAGAAATAGAGCGGCACGATGGGAATGTCGTTCAGCTGGATATATTGCCAGATGTCGAGCTCGGTCCAGTTGGAGATCGGAAAGACGCGGATCGATTCACCCTTGGATTTTCGCGCATTATAGAGGTTCCACAGTTCCGGCCGCTGGTTCTTCGGATCCCAGCGATGGTTGGCCGAGCGGAAGGAAAAGACGCGTTCCTTCGCGCGGCTTTTCTCCTCGTCCCGCCGTGCTCCGCCAAAGGCGACATCAAAGCCGTATTTGTCCAGCGCCTGCTTCAGACCCTCGGTCTTCCACATGTCGGTGTGGAGCGACCCATGATCGAACGGGTTGATCCCGCGCGCCTCGGCCTCAGGATTCTTGTAGACGATCAGTTCCATGCCGCTCTCGCGCGCCATGCGATCGCGAAGCTCGTACATCGCCTTGAACTTCCAGGTCGTATCGACATGGAGCAGGGGGAAGGGCGGCGGCGCTGGATAAAAGGCCTTGCGAGCGAGGTGCAGCATCACGGCCGAGTCTTTGCCGACCGAATAAAGCATCACCGGACGTTCGCTCTCGGCGACCACCTCTCGCATGATATGGATCGACTCCGCCTCGAGCCGCTCGAGATGGGTGAGGGTGCGGGCAGTCATGAAATCCCCGATCTGTTTGTCGGGAAGATGGCAGCAGCGGGATGACAGCAAACCTCCCATATGGGAGTATGCGTCATGGCACTCGCGCCGGCCGACGAAACCGATCTGTTGCTCCCGTTGCATGACGGCGTTCATGAGCAGCACCCCTGGGCAACGTTCCTCTCGCGCCTCCGCCAGCGCGTGCGCGCCGACAGTGCCGCCATTATCGTCAGCGCCGGCCCGGATGCGCCAGACGTGCACTTTGCGGCATCGGCTGGGCAAGGCGGCAGCGGCGACCGCGCGTGGCGCCGGCAATTGCGGCCGGGCCGCGTCTACGTTCTTGATCGGGACCAAGGCTTTGGCCGCATCGTCCGCGTGGATGAGGTCGGGAGCGCCTCTGCCTGGCTCATTGTACGCCGACAGGAGCGCGACTTTACCGCCGCGGACGGCGCCTTGCTCACGCGGCTCGCGCCGCACCTCGGCATATCCCTGCGCACCCGCCGGGCGCTCGACCGCTCACGTGTTGAGCTCGCTTTGTCCGAACAGGCGCTGCGCCGCGCCGGTGTCGGCTGGATCGGATTCGACGCCGACGCGCGGCTATTGTCCATGTCGTCTGGCGCGCAGGCGGTGCTGGGTCCTCGCTGGCTCGCCGTCGGAGTGAGCAGCAGCGTCGCGGCCGCTCTTCAGGAAAATGCCGTGAAAGTCATGCGGGTGCGGGGAGATATGCCGCACTGGCTGCTGTTGATACCCTGTTCGGCGGAACCACCGGCGACCGGTTCAGGCGCAGCGGTCATCGGCCTGGTGGCTATTCCCCGGAACGGCGATCAGGCGGCGCGTGCCGCCGCATTGTCGGCGATCTTCGCCCTGCCGCCCAGCGAGGCGCGGCTCGCCGCCGCGATCGCCGGCGGGGCGAGCTTGAGCGAGGCTGCCGCGCAGCTTGGCCTGACGCTCGAGACGGCGCGCAACTATTCCAAACGCCTGTTCGCCAAGACGCGGACGCGTGGTCAGGTCGATCTGGTGCGCCTGATCGCGAACAGCGTCGCCGCGCTGGTCTGAGCGCGCCGCGACGCCCGCTCAGGCGGCCAGCGGGAAGCGGAGCAGCCGATCCTCGACCGGGATCAGCGCGTGCGCCGGCCGGCCGACCGCGCGAACGATCTCGGGATGGGTGGCGTCTAGGCCGCCGGTCAGCGCACCGAAGGCGGGCAGGATCAGCTTCGCACCCGTCGCCACGAAACACCGCCGCGACACGAGCTTGCCGCGCACCCGGACACGCAGCTTGGGGTGATAATGTCCGGACAGTTCGGGCCGCGTCTCGCCCGTCTGCGCCTCGTGCCGCAGCACCAGCCCGTCCACTTCGGCTTCGTCCATCACATCGCCGCCGCAGCGGTCCACGCCATGTGGATCGTGATTGCCCGTGATCCACGTCCAGCGGGTCGCCTCGGTCAGCGCGCGCAGCATGTCCTGTGCCGCCTCCGGCAGCCGGCTGCACCCCTCGGGATCATGGAAGCTGTCACCCAGGCACCAGACCTCGCGCACCACCGTGTCCCGCACCAGCGTCGTGAGATCAGCGAGGGTCGCCAGCGAGTCATAGGGCGGCAGCATCTGCCCGCCACGGGCGAACCAGCTTGCCTTTTCCAGGTGAAGATCAGCGACCAGCAGCGCCCGGCGGGCAGCCCAATAAAGGGCGCCCTGCGGCAGGGGGGTCAGCGATTGGCCGCCGAACGAAACAGGAACCATGGTGGAGCCATGCCCTGTTTCACCTGACGGTTCAACCGCTTGTCGGCGTAGCGCTCCTCGGGAAGCGTTTTCGACAAGGGGGGAACGAGGTGGGGCGCTGCTCCTTGGTGGCGATCAGTTCAGCCCCACCTCCCGGGCCGCGCGGCAGACGCGCGCGCCCCTCTCCAAACGCTTAGAAGGTGTAGCCCAGGCCCACCGCGCCGATCCACTGATGGCGCGATCCCGCCACGCTGACGATGGGGCTGTCCGCCATGTCGTTGATCAGCTTGCGATAGGTCGCACCGCCGACGATCTTCCATCCCTTCAGCAGATGGCCGCTCAGCGAATAGGTGCCGAGCGCGCCCACCGTCCAGCTCTTCCACCCGCCCCGGCCGCGGTAGGCCGGCAGGCCCGACACCGCCGCTTCATCGGGCGAGATGTCGTAATAGGTGCGGATATATTTGGTCTCCACCCGCTCCGCCGACGCGAGCACCGCCACCGCCGCCTTGGTCGACAAGGGGGTGAAATAGGTGATCGTCGGCTGCCAGATGCCGCTGCGATGCACCTTGGTCACATCGTGGCGATAACTCACGGACACCGACAGCCGGTCATAGGGGCTGGTGATGATCCCCGTCTTGCCGATACCCGCATAGCCGCCGAGCTCGATTGCGGTGTCCCGCTCGCCCAGCGCCTTGACCCGCGGATCGTCGATGCTGGAACGATCGCTGCGCATGAAGTTGATCACGCCGATCGGGCCGAGCTGGAAATCCCAGGTGGAGCCGGACTGGTTAGGGATGAGATCGGCGCTGGCGCGATTGCCGAGCACCTGGAAGTTGATGCCGCCAACCGATCCGATCGCGCCCGGCACGGGCGTCCAGCGATAATCGTCGGAGCCTTCGTAGTCTGTGAGATATCCGACGCCCACGCCGACCGTCACGCTGTCGCCGCCCAGCTCCTGCGCGATCGCTTCGGCGGTGGCGGGTGGCGCGGCGTCCTGCGCGCTGGCGATGGTGGGCAGAGCGGCAATGCCGGCGGCAAGGCCGACGAGAATCCTCATTGTCACGGTTTGATGCGTCCCCTCTTCGGTGCGCACCCAACCCGCCGGCAGCAATTTGGCTCCCCGACGTTGCTTACAGGATGTAACGCAGCTTTACGTGTTGCTTTTCAGCATCACTGTTGATGCTGAACCGAGCGGCCGCGAAGCGGGGCGGGCCGAAGCGGATCGGCGGGTTGCGCGAAAAGCCGAAGCCCTCGCGCGGGATGCCGGCAAAGGTATCCAGCTTCTTGTTGCCGTTCTCGTCGTGGATCACCGCCACGGCATAGCTGCCATGGGGCAGGCCATCGAACTGCAGCGTGCCGGTGCCGGCGGAAACCGAGCGCCTGGTCGCATTGTGATCGTCAACGCAGGTCGGGAAATTGTCAGGTGCAGCGGTCAGACAGATGCGCAACATGCCCTTGTCGGAACGGACCTGGTCGAAATCGACATCAAGCCGCGCGACCGGCGTCGCGCCGATCAGCGCCACCGCGCTGGCGGCGAGCAGCAGCACGCGCCCGTTCCCGCGTGAAATCGCCCAATCCGTCATCCGTGCGGCACAGCCGATCCCAGAACCGGAAATAGAGTCCATAATTGCATCCGTACCGCTCGTGATGGCGCTGATGATGGCTGGCAGTGATCAGCCACGCCCCCAATGGCCCCCGCCACATGAACCGCGGGAAAATTTCCCAGCCCATATGGTTGGTCACACCCATAACCGTCATGATCGTCAGCACCAATCCAAGCGCGGCGACATGGATCGGAATGATGAACACCAGTAGCGGAATTACCACAGCCCCGGTCAACGCTTCGATCGGGTGAAACGCCATCGCCGCCCAGGCGGTCGGCGGCCGGCTGGCATGGTGAACCGCATGGGCGATGCGGAACGGCTTCGGGCGGTGCATCCAGCGATGCGACCAGTAGAACCAAGTGTCGTGGGCGAACAGGAACAGCAGCACCGATAGCGGCAGGTACCAGAGCGGATAAGCGGAGGCCTCGGTATAGATCCGGGTCCAGCCGCGGTTCTGCCAGCCCCAGGCGACTACCCCGGCCGGCACGCCATAGATCGCGGCCGACGCGAGGCTCCACCAGATCTCGCGCCGGATCTGCGGATCGAGGCCGCTGTAGAGCCCGGGGTGTTTCGCCCGCGTGGCAAGCGCGAAGGCCCCGCTGGTGATGAGGTAGCGCACGCCGACGATCAGCGTCATCGCGATGGCGGAAAGGGTGATGGCGAGCGCGATCGACATGGGGGGCTTGTACGGGTTGGGAGGGGGCGGGGGAAGCGGCCGCGTCCCCGTGCCGCGGTTGTTAAGCCATTGGCCGCGGCCGATCCCCGCTTCCGTCCCCCCTTTCGATCCGCTAGGCGGGAATGATGCCGGTTACCCATGAATGCGATCTCGCCATCGTCGGCGGCGGGCTGGCGGGCGGGCTGATCGCGATGGCGCTGGCGGCGCGCCGGCCCGAGGTGAAGATCCGCCTGGTCGAGGGCGGCGACACGCTGGGCGGCAACCATGTCTGGTCCTTCTTCGATGGCGATGTCGACAAGGAGGATCGCTGGCTGCTGACGCCGCTCGTCAGCCATGCCTGGCCGACCTATGACGTCGCCTTCCCGGCGCATGCGCGCACCATCGCCCAGCCTTATTATTCGATCGAATCCGATCGCTTCGATCAGGTGGTGCGCGGCGCGTTGCCCGCCGAATCGATCATGACCGGCTGCAAGGTACTGGCCTGCAGCCCGACCGCCGTCGTGCTGGCGGATGGCGAGCGGATCGAGGCGACGGGCGTGATCGACGCGCGCGGCGCCGGGGACCTTTCGATGCTGGAAGTCGGCTGGCAGAAATTCGTCGGCCGGCTGCTCGACGTGCCGGCCGGTCACGGGGTCGAGCGCCCGGTCGTGATGGATGCCACCGTCGCGCAACATGATGGCTATCGCTTCGTTTACCTGCTGCCATTTTCCCCGACGCAGGTGTTTGTTGAAGATACCTATTACAGCGACAGTGCCTCGCTGAACGTGCGTGCGCTCAATCGCCGGATCGATGTCTATGCCGAGTCGAAGGGATGGTCCGCGACGGTCGGCGGGCGTGAGGAAAAGGGCGCGCTGCCGGTGGTGATCGGCGGCGACTTCGAAGGCTATTGGCGCTGGGGCGGGGCGAAGGTCGCAAAGGCCGGTGCACGGGCCGGGCTCTTTCATCCCACCACCGGGTATTCGCTGCCCGATGCCGTCCGCCTGGCCGTGCGCATCGCGGAGGCCAGTGATCTCAGCGGCGAAGGGCTGCACGCGTTGACGCATGATTATGCCCGCGCGCGCTGGGACGAGCGGCGCTTTTATCGCATGCTCGATGCCATGCTGTTCCGCGCGGCCGATCCGGACGTGCGCTACAAGGTGCTTGAGCGCTTCTATCGACTGCATCCCCGGCTGATCGCGCGCTTCTACGCCGCCCGTTCGACCACCAGGGACAAGCTCCGCGTGCTGGCAGGGCGGCCGCCGGTGCCCATCTTCCGTGCCCTTCGCGTGATCAGGAACGCTTCATGAGCAGCCGCGCAATCATCATCGGCGCCGGGTTCGGCGGGCTGGCGCTCGCCATCCGCCTGCAATCGGCAGGCGTTTCCACGACCATCTTGGAGGCGCGCGACAAGCCCGGCGGCCGCGCCTATGTCTGGCAGCAGGATGGCTTCACCTTTGATGCCGGACCCACCGTCATCACCGACCCCGCCTGTCTCGCCGAACTCTGGGCGCTGAGCGGTGACGACATGAGCCGCGACGTCGCGCTGGAGCCGGTGCAGCCCTTCTACCGGCTGAACTGGCCCGATGGCACCAATTTCGACTACACCAACGATGACAAGCTGTTGCGCGCCGAGATCGCCAAGCTCGATCCGGCCGATGTCGAGGGCTATGCCAAGTTCCTCGATTATTCGGCGGGCGTGTACCGCGAGGGCTATGAAAAGCTCGGCCATGTCGCGTTTCTCGACTTCGCCTCCATGATCAAGGCGGCGCCGGCGCTCGCCAAATATCAGGCGTGGCGGTCGGTCTATTCGATGGTGTCCTCGTTCGTGAAGAGCGAGAAGCTGCGCGAGGCGCTGTCGTTCCACACCTTGCTGGTGGGCGGCAATCCCATGACGACCAGCGCCATCTACGCGCTGATCCACAAGCTGGAGCGCGACGGCGGCGTGTGGTTCGCGCGCGGCGGCACCAACCGGCTGGTGGCCGGCATGGTGGCGCTGTTCGAGCGGCTCGGCGGCACGCTGCGGCTGGGCGACGCCGTAGAGGAAATCGAAACGCTGGGTGATCGGGTGACCGCGGTGCGCACGCGAAGCGGCTGGCGGCAGGAGGCGGACATGGTCGCCTCCAACGGCGATATCGTCCACACCTATCGCGATCTGCTCAGCGGATCGCGCGCGGCGGCCCGCACCGCGGCGCGGCTCGAACGGAAGAAGTTCTCGCCCTCGCTGTTCGTGGTGCATTTCGGGATCAAGGGCACCTGGCCCGGCATCCCGCACCACATGATCCTGTTCGGCCCGCGCTACAAAGGCCTGCTATCCGACATCTATGACCATGGCGTGCTGAGCGAGGATTTCTCGCTCTACCTGCACCATCCGACCGTCACCGATCCGAGCCTCGCGCCGGAGGGCTGCTCGAGCTTCTACGCGCTGGCGCCGGTGCCGCATCAGGGCAAGTTCCCGGAGGATTGGGACCGCGTCGCGCCGATCCTGGAAAAGCGCATCCTTGATGAGGTCGGTCGGCGACTGATCCCCGACATCCACGATCGGATCATCACCAAGTTCAGCTACACCCCCGCCGATTTCTCGCGCGATCTCCACGCGCATCTGGGCAGCGCGTTCAGCCTGGAGCCGGTCCTGACGCAAAGCGCCTGGTTCCGCGTGCACAATCGCGACGATGCGATCAGCAACATGTATTTCGTCGGCGCGGGCACGCATCCGGGCGCCGGCATTCCCGGCGTCGTGGGCAGTGCCAAGGCGACGGCGGCATTGATGCTTGAAGGAGCAAGGCGTTGAGTTCGTATGTGTCCCCCTTTCGCAAACGGAAGGGCGTATGAAGCGGCTGGCGGTATATTGCGGCTCGGCGACGCCGCGCGATCCCATGTACATGGAACTCGCCTGGGATGTCGGCCGCACGCTGGCGGAGCGCGGCATTGGCGTCGTGTATGGCGGTGGCCGGCTCGGGCTGATGGGCGCCGTGGCCGATGGCGCGCTCGCCGCTGGCGGTGAGGTGATCGGCATCATCCCGCAGGCGCTGGTCGATGCGGAGGTCGCGCACCGCGGCCTGACCGAGCTTCACGTCGTGGAGGGGATGCACGATCGCAAGCGCGCCTTCACCGATCTGGCGGACGGCTTCGTCACCATCCCTGGCGGCACCGGCACGATGGACGAGTTGTGGGAAGCGCTGAGCTGGGCGCAGATCGGCTACCACACCGATCCCGTCGGGCTGCTCAATGCCGCCGGCTATTACGACCATCTCGTCGCCTTCTGGGACAAGATGGGCGAGGTCGGCTTCCTGCGGCCGCAGCATCGCGGCTTGCTGATCGTTGCCGAGACGCTGGGCGATCTGCTCGATCGCATGGCGGCGCATGAGCCGGCGCAGCCGATCGTGCGCATGAGCGCGGACGACCTGTGAGCCCTTCGCGAACGGCGGCGGAAGAGCGCGCCGCGCTTGTCGCCGCCGCGCGCGAATCGATCGCCAGGGGATCCAAGAGCTTCGCAACCGCGAGCAACCTCTTCGATCGCGAGACCCGCGAGCGCGCATGGCTGCTTTATGCCTGGTGCCGCGCCTGCGACGACATCGTCGACGGGCAGGATCACGGCCATGGCGCCACCGCCGTGTCGGACGCCGAGGCGCGCGTGGCGATCATCGCCGAGAAGACCACGGCGGCGCTGGTCGGGCGGGTGGTGGGCGACATGCCGTTCGATGCGCTGCGTGTCGTTGCGGCGGAAACGGGCCTGCCACCGCGGTTCGCGCATGATCTCGTCACCGGCTTCCGGCTCGATGCGGAGGACTGGCGGCCGCGCAGCGAGGCTGACCTGTACCGTTATTGCTACCATGTCGCCGGCGCGGTCGGCTGCATGATGGCGGTGGTGATGGGCGTCGATCCGGCGGACGAGGATACGCTGGACCGTGCCTGCGATCTCGGCATGGCGTTTCAGCTCGCCAATATCGCGCGCGACGTCGAGGAAGATGACCGGATCGGGCGCTGCTACCTGCCGGACGAATGGCTGGTGGAAATGGATATACCGCCCGGGCAGCACATGAAGCCGCCGTTCCGCGATCGGCTGGTGGTGCTCGCGCGGCGGCTCGCGGCGCGTGCGGCGCTGCATGAGGCGAGTGCGCGCGTCGGCGCGGCGAAGCTGCCGCCCCGCTCGCGCTGGGCGGTGCTGGCGGCGGCTGGGATCTATGGCGACATCGCCCGCGAGGTGGCGGCGCGCGGGGCGCACGCCTGGGATCATCGCGTGACGACGCCCAAGTCGGCCAAGCTCGCATGGGTGGCGAAAGCGGCGGTGGCAGCACGGCGCCCGGTGCGCGACACACCGCGTGACCCGACGTTGTGGACCCGGCCGCGGTAACCCCTCTCCATCACCCCGGGCCTTCGACTGCCTGTCCAGGCAGGCGCTCAGGACAGGCCTGTCCCAGGATCCAGCGTTCCGCGCATTCCAGAATTTGATCCACCCAGATTGATCCGCCTCCCCGGCGAAGGCCGGGGTCCAGTTGCGCGACAAAGCTGGCAGGCACACCGGCTTTTGCTGACGCCTTCCCAGCTGGCCCCGGCCTTCGCCGGGGAGGCCGCTTTGCATCAAGATGAGTGGATCAGACTCTAGCCCCTGGGGTGACGATCGCCGGTGAAAGCAAACCTCTTCCCCGTTCGCCCTGAGCCTGTCGAAGGGCGTGTCTCAAGCGCTTTCGCTGCTTGGCACGTGCTTCGACAGGCTCAGCACGAACGCGAAGGGGCGTCCCGTCTCGTTACGCTTACACCAGATCCGGCGCCTTCGCCTCCGCCACCAGGCGTGCGACGATTTCGTCCAGCGAGACGATCTCCTGCCCCTGGCTGCCCAGCCGGCGAACGGCGACGGTGCCTTCTTCCGCCTCGCGCTTGCCCACGACCAGCAGCGCGGGCACCTTGGCCAGGCTGTGCTCGCGCACCTTGTAGTTGATCTTCTCGTTGCGAAGGTCCGTCTCGACGCGCAGCCCGGCGGCGGCCAGCTTGTCCCGCACCACCTGCGCATAATCGTCGGCTTCGGACACGATCGTTGCCACCACCGCCTGCACCGGCGACAGCCACAGCGGGAAGCGGCCCGCATGATGCTCGATCAGGATGCCGAGGAAGCGCTCGAACGTGCCGAGGATCGCGCGGTGCAGCATCACCGGGCGGTGCCGCTCGCCATCCTCGCCGATGTAGCTCGCGTCGAGCCGCTCGGGCAGCACGCGATCGGACTGGATCGTGCCGACCTGCCACGTCCGGCCGATCGCATCGGTCAGGTGGAATTCCAGCTTCGGCGCATAGAAAGCGCCTTCGCCCTCCAGTTCCTCGAACCCGTCCTTGATCTTCTGCGGCAGGTTTGACGCGAACACCGCGCGGCGCAGCTCGTCCTCGGACTTGTCCCACATCGCATCGTCGCCGAAGCGCTTCTCGGGGCGCAGCGCCAGCTTCACGGCATATTCGGTGAAGCCAAGGTCCTGGTATACGGAATCGAGCAGGTCGATGAAGCGCGCCACCTCATCCACCAGCTGATCCTCGCGCACGAAGATATGCGCGTCATCCTGCGTGAATTGACGCACACGCATGATGCCGTGCAGCGCGCCATGCGGCTCGTTGCGGTGGCAGCAGCCGAATTCGGCCATGCGGATCGGCAGGTCGCGATACGACTTGATCCCCTGGCGGAAGATCAGCACGTGCGCCGGGCAGTTCATCGGCTTCAGCGCCATCCAGTCCGCATCGGGCGACACCAAGGCGCCCTCGTCGGACACGTTGGGCACCTCGTCCGGAATGACGAACATGTTCTCGCGATACTTGCCCCAGTGGCCGGATTTCTCCCACTGGCGGGCGTCCATCACCTGCGGCGTCTTGACCTCGTCATAGCCGGCCGCGTCGAGCCGGCGGCGCATATACGCCTCCAGCTGCCGCCAGATCATATAGCCCTTGGGGTGCCAGAAGACGCTGCCATGCGCCTCGGCCTGAAGGTGGAACAGGTCCATCTCCTGCCCGATCTTGCGATGATCGCGCTTGGCCGCTTCCTCCAGCATGTGCAGATGCGCGTCGAGCTGCTTCTTGTTCAGCCAGCCCGTGCCGTAGATGCGGCTCAGCATCGCGTTCTTCTGGTCGCCGCGCCAGTAAGCGCCGGACACGCGCGTCAGCTTGAACGCCTGCGGATCGAGCTTGCCCGTCGAGGCCAGGTGCGGCCCGCGGCACATGTCCAGCCAGTCGCCGCCGGACCAGTAAACCGTCAGCTCCTCGTCCTCGGGAAGCTCGGCCGCCCATTCGGCCTTGAACGTCTCGCCCTGCTGCTGCCAGCGCTCGATCAGCTGCTCACGCGTCCACACCTCGCGGCGCAGCGGCTTGTCCGCGGCGATGATCTTGCGCATCCGCTCCTCGATCGCCGGCAGGTCCTCCTCGGTGAAGGGCCCGCGATCCGCCGGGGCGGCGAAATCATAATAAAAGCCATCGTCCGTCGCCGGGCCGAAGGTGATCTGCGTGCCGGGAAACAGTTCCTGCACCGCTTCCGCCAGAATGTGCGCGAAATCGTGCCGCGCCAGTTCCAGCGCGTCCGCCTCGTCGCGGCTCGTCACCAGCGCAAGCTGCGCGTCGCGTTCGAACGGACGGTTAATGTCACGAAGCTCGCCGTCGACCCGCGCGGCGATGGCGGCCTTGGCGAGGCCCGGCCCGATCGCGGCGGCGATGTCGGCGGGCGTCGATCCCGGCGGTACCTCGCGTACCGAGCCGTCCGGAAGCGTGATCGAGAGCATGTTCATGAGAGGCTTTCCTGCAATGCGACTGCGCTTAGGCGAGCGGACCCGCAACGAAAAGAGCGTCCGGGATGGGCAGGAACGAAGTGGAGGACGCCGAACCCACCCGTTCCGGGTGAGCAGGCCGTCAGCGCATCAGCGCGTGAGCGACCGCCCCCGGAGAACCGGGGTAGTGCTAGTGGTCGTGGCACGGTTGCGCGACATGGGTTTGGATATAGCGTCCGAGCGATCAACGGGCAACCGGTGCTGGAAGTGAGGGCCGCGCCACCGCCCGCCAATCCGTTCGTCCCGAGCAAAGTCGAGGGACTTGCCCCGGACGACAGCGCTCGCGCCTGATGCCCCGACGTCGCTGGGCACTAGAGCGTGGCGCAGCCACCCAGATCCGCCTCCCCGGCGAAGGCCGGGGCCCAGGTGCGGAACGCAGCTGGCAGGCACACCGGCTTCTACCACCGCTTTCCCAACTGAACCCCCGCCTTCGCCGGGGAGGCGCCTTTAGGAGGTTGAGCGAAACCCTATGGAATAGGGGAATACGGACAGAGAGGTTCGCTCAGGCCGCACACCCGAAAACAGCGGGCCCAAAAACAACGGGCCCGCCTCCGGTTGGAAGCGGGCCCGCGCCCTCATACGCTACGCGAGGGATAAGCAGGCCAAAGGCCATCTCGTTGCCGGCGGATCCCGCCGGCCCCTGGATCAGCGGCAATAACGCGGGTTGTTCGACTTCTCGATCGCGTTACCGGCCACCGCGCCGCCCACGCCGCCGAGCACGGTGCCCAGCGCGCGGTCCCCCCGGCTGTCGATCGCGCGACCCAGCAGGCCGCCGGCGATCGCGCCGACGATGGTGCCGGTGGTGCCGTTGTTGCAGCGCTGGTTGCGGTAATAGCGACGGTCGTTGCCGCGATACCCGCGATAGCCGCGGTAATTATCATGGCCGCGATACTGGCGCTCATAGCGGTCGCCGTAGTAGCGCTGCGCCGATGCTTCTGCCGGGATCATGGCCACCGTGCTCATCGCGAGAGCGGCGCCGGCGAGCGAAAGCTTCTTGAACATGGTTGCGTCTCCCGTTCCAAATTCCGTCGGAGAGGGCGTTTGCCGTCTCGATGAATGTGGTTCTGGCCGATTCGCGTTGAGCCAACCCTGAATGCGCTCGTTATCCAAGGTTCAGGTATGAAGCCGGCGCGCGGGGTGATGCGCTGGATGTTTTGCGTGGTCGCGGTGCTGCTGGTGGTGCCGCGCTATGCCGGCAATGAACGGCTGCCGCTGATCAGCGCCGCGCCGTCGATCACGGTCGCCCGCTATGTGCCGCCGGGTGGTTGGCCGGCCCGGATCGGACAACTCACGCCGCTCGCCGGCTATACGTTGCGCAGCCACGATCCCGCGTTCGGCGGCTTCTCGGCGATCGCCTGGCGCGGCGGCCGCGCCTTCCTGATGTCGGACGGCGCCAATGTCGTCAGCTTCGCGCTGCGCCAGGATGTGGCGATCGGTGCCCGCGGCTATGTTCTGGCGGACGGGCCTGCGATCGGTTGGGACCGGGCGGATCGTGACAGCGAATCGCTGATCCTCGATCCCGCAAGCGGAACGGCATGGGTCGGCTTCGAAAACCAGAATGAGATCTGGCGGTACCGCGCGAACTTCCAGCGCGTCGAGGGGCATCGCGCGCCCGACCTGATGCGATCCTGGGTGCGCAACCAGGGCGCAGAGGCCTTTGTCCGGCTGCACGACGGCCGCTTCGTTGCCTTTGCCGAGCGCCAGCCGAATCGACGAAGCCGTTACGCGGTGCTGTTCTCCGGCGACCCCACAAATCCCAAAACCCGGGCGGCGCCGTTCCGCTTCCTGCCGCCGGACCGATTCGATCCCAGCGATGCGACGGTCCTGCCGGATGGCGACCTTCTGATCCTCACCCGCCGGTTTCGTTACCCGTTCAGCTTCTCCGCCAAGCTGGTGCGCGTGCCGGTAGCGGCGCTGCGGCCCGGCGCGCACGTGCGGGGCAAGGTAATCGCGACGCTGGCGGCGCCGGTGATGCGTGAGAATTGCGAGGGGATCGCCGTTACGCAGGAAGCCGGCGCGACGATCGTGTGGATCGTCACCGACAATGACGGCATGCCCTTTCGCCCGTCCTATCTGCTGAAGTTCCGGCTCAACTGAATACAGGCGGTCTGGTAAACAGGGGCGGTCTGGTGAACACGGACGGTCTGGTGAACACGGGCGCGCCGGCGAATCGCCATGCTCCCGCCGGATCGCAGACCAGCAGCTTCAGCAGGATGTTTGCGGAAACGCCAAAAGGCCCGTCGCCCGATGGGCGACAGACCTTTTGTGACAGGCCAGCGCGCTGATTAAGCGGCGGCGGCGGTGTCGACGGTAGCGCGCTTCTTGACGATGTCGCGCTTCAGGCGGCGGGCACGCAGCGACAGCTTGTCGTCGCTCGTCTTCACCAGCCAGTTGTCGAGGCCGCCGTTGTGCTCAACGGAGCGCAGGCCGTGGGTCGACACGCGCAGGCGCACGCTGCGCTCCAGCACGTCCGACATCAGCGTCACGTTCTGCAGGTTCGGCAGAAACGTACGCTTGGTCTTGTTGTTGGCGTGGGAAACGTTGTGTCCCACCTGCCGGCCCTTGCCGGTCAGCTCGCAGATGCGCGACATGGTTCGTGATCCTGAGTTTCGGGTTGGCCCGGAAAGTGGGCGCGGATAGCGCCACCTTCTCGAATCGTCAAGCGGCTGGCCGTGCAACCTACCAGCAACCCCGGTCGTTGTTGCGTCAGCGAATCGAATGGAGACCGGAACATGCGCGCCCTTCTTGTCCTTCTTGGCATCGCCGCGCTCGTGATTCTGGCGGGCATGGCGACCGGCTTCATCAACATCGATCAGACACAGACGGCCAGGCTGCCCCGCATCGAGGGCGGGCAGGCGCCGGAGTTCAAGGCCGATGTAGGCAAGATCGATCTCGGTACCGAGCAGAAGGTGATCGAGGTGCCCAAGGTCGAGGTGCAGAAGCCGGCGGCTGATCCTTCGCCCGCCCAATAAGGCTGAACACGCCCGGAACCAGGCCAGCCTTCTCCGGCGAACCATCATAACAGGCGAGCGGGGCACGTTCAGTTTCCCCGCACGCTGGCCTAGAAGCGCGTCATGTTTCCCTTGCCCAAACCGATGCGCATCGCGCTGGATGCCGCTCGTGCCGCGGCAGCGGAGGGAGAGGTGCCGGTCGGCGCGGTCGTCATGCTGGGTGACGAGGTGGTCGCCACCGCCGCCAATGCGCCGCGCCGTCTGTGCGATCCCACCGCCCATGCCGAAATGCTCGCGATTCGGGCGGCCGCCCGGACACTGGGGCGCGAGCGGCTGGAAGATTGCGACCTGTGGGTTACGCTCGAACCCTGCGCCATGTGCGCCGGCGCGATCGCCCATGCACGGCTGCGCCGGCTATATTATGGGGCCGGCGACGCAAAGGGCGGGGCGGTGGAGCATGGGCCGCGCTTCTTCGCCCAGCCCACCTGTCATCACCGTCCCGAGCTTTACCCCGCTATCGGCATGGAGGAGTCCGCGGCGCTTCTGCGCGGCTTCTTCGCCGCCCGCCGATAGGTCGTCGCGGAGAGGACCCGGGCGGCGCGGCGTGACAGGCGGCTGGTCGCCGCTTGTTCTCCCCGCGTCGCCCGCCACGATCAATTGCGGTAGCCGACTTCGCTTTCGAGGATCGGGACGATCTTGATCTCCACCCGGCGGTTCGCCGCCCGGCCGTCCTCGGTCTCGTTGGTTGCGATCGGCTGGGTCTCGCCAAAACCGCGCGTGCCAATGCGGGCGCGGGTCACGCCGCGCGACGACAGGTAATCGGCGACGGACGCCGCCCGGCGCTCCGAAAGACCCTGGTTATAGGCGTCGCTGCCGTTCGAATCAGTGTGGCCGTACACGTCCACATAGGTGCGGTTGTAATCGCTCAGCACCTTGGCCACCTCGTCCAGCGTGCGCTGGAACTGCGGCTGCACCGTCGCCGAATCATAGGCGAAGTTGATCCCGCTCGGAATGTTGAGCAGCAGATCGTCACCCTGGCGGATCACCTCAACGTCCGTGCCCGCGGTCCGCGCGCGCATCTCGCGCTCCTGCTGGTCCATATAGGCGCCGATCCCGGCGCCCGCGATGCCGCCGATGCCCGCCCCGACGATCTTCTCCGTGCGATCGCGCCGTCCGCCGACCAGATCACCCAGCAGATATCCGCCAAGCGCGCCGCCGATGCCGCCGATCGCAGCCTTGGAGATCCGCCGCTCGCCCGTCTCCGGATCGGTCGTGCAGGCCCCGGTCGCCAGAAGCGCGCAGCCGGCAAGTGCGGCGGTGAACGCTGATCTCCGCTTCATTGTATCTCTTTCCTCCGTGAACTGGCGTGTAAAACCCGCGCATTTGGCGGGTTGTTCCGCTTCCGTGCTGAACCAGTGCTGACGCAGGTGGTTGTCGGGGGCGAGAAATCCCGCCAAGAAGGCCGTCCACCATGCCACCGCCGTTCCCCTGGATCGACGTCCTGATCATCCTCACGCTGGTCGCCCTCAACGGCGTCTTTGCGATGAGCGAGCTTGCTATCGTTTCCGCCCGCAAGGCGCGGCTGGACGCCATGGTGCGCGCCGGCCATCGCGGCGCGCGTGCGGCCATCGATCTTGCGGCTGATCCGGGCAAATTCCTCTCCACCGTCCAGATCGGGATCACCCTGATCGGCATCATCAACGGCGCTTATTCGGGCGCAAGCCTCGGCGCGCCGATGGCCGCGCGGCTGGCGGCGCTCGGCGTGCCGGAGCGGATCGCGGACAATCTGGGCGTCGCGATCGTCATCGGCCTGACGACCTATGCCTCGCTGATCATTGGCGAACTGGTTCCCAAGCAGATTGCGTTGCGCAATCCGGAGCCGGTCGCGGCCTGGGTGGCGCTGCCCATGACCTGGCTGGCGAGCATCACCAAGCCGCTGGTCTGGCTGCTCGATGCCTCCAGCGCGCTGATCTTCCGGCTGCTGCGCCTCAACCGCGAATCGGAAGAACATGTCACCGCGGAGGAACTGCACCTGATCGTCGCCGAGGCGTCGAAGTCGGGCGTGATCGAGGAGCATGAGCGCTCGATCATTTCCGGCGTGGTGCGGCTGGCGGACCGGCCGGTGCGTGAGGTCATGACCCCTCGCACGGAAGTCGACTGGCTGGACGCCGGCCTCAGCGACACGGCCATCCGTGCCAAGCTGCTCGCCACGCCGCACAGCCGGCTGCCCGTGGCGGACGGGTCGATCGATGCCGTGATCGGCGTCGTACAGGCGCGCGACGTCGCGGCGGCGCTGGCTCGCGGCGAGACGCTGGACCTGCGCCAGCTGGTCCGCAAGGCGCCCTTCGTGGTCGACCAGATCGATGCGATGGACGCGCTGGACGCGCTGCGCCGCGCCGAAGTGCCGATGGCGCTGATCCACGACGAATACGGGCATTTCGAAGGCATCGTCACCCCCGCCAACCTGTTGGCGGCGATCGCGGGTGAGTTTGCGTCGGATGCGGACCCCGGCGACGCGCCGAACATCGTGGAGCGCGATGACGGGAGTTTGCTGGTGTCCGGCACCATGGCCGCCGATTCCCTCGCCGAGCGGCTGGGCATCGACCTTCCCGAGGATCGGGATTACGCGACCGTGGCTGGTCTGGCACTCGCGGTGTTCCGTCACCTGCCGGCAGAGGGCGAAAGCTTCGTCGAGCAGGGCTGGCGGTTCGAGGTGGTCGATCTGGACGGCCGTCGCATCGACAAGCTGCTGGTGAGTGAGGCCTGAGGCAACGGGTTTGCCGAGGTCGGAATTCTGATCAGGCCGGAATGACGCCGAGCGCGGCTGATTTGCTCCAACTCACGCCCGCGCAAGTACGGGATGCGGCCATGGCGCGCCGGAGTGTATCCGGCGTTCCGGCAAGCAGTCGGTCGCCACGCTGAAGCGCAGCGACCGTGAAGGATCAGGCGACGCTGTTCCCGCCGGCGATCGGCTCCACCCGCTGCCGGCGCCCCTGCGCGGTGGCGATCAGGTACAATCCGCCGGCGATCATCGGCAGGCACAGCAGCTGACCCATGTGAATCGTCGTGGCGAAGAACGTGCCGGCGAATTGCGAATCCGGCTCGCGGAAGAACTCCACGAAAAACCGCGCGAGGCCATAACCGGTTAGGAAGACGCCAACGAGCTTGCCCGGTTGGTAACGGGCATTGGTGCGCCAGAAGAAGAACCACAGCACCGCGAACAGCACCAGGCCCTCAAGCCCCGCCTCATAGAGCTGGCTCGGATGGCGGGCGGGTTCCGGAAAACCGGCTGGCACGGTGCGCGAGAAGACGATCGCCCAGGGCACGTCGGTCGGCTTGCCCCAGAGCTCGCCGTTCACGAAGTTTGCCAACCGGCCGAAAAAGAGGCCGAACGGCACGACGCAGGCGACATAATCGTGGATTCGCAGCCAGTTCAGGCCGTTCTTGCGCGCGAAAATGATGATCGCCAGGCTGGTGCCGATCACACCGCCGTGGAAGCTCATGCCGCCATCCCACAGGCGCAGGATGCGCAGCGGGTGAAGGATCATGTCGGGCGCGTAGAACAGCACATAGCCGATCCGTCCGCCCAGGATGATGCCCAGCGTGGCGTAGAAGACGAGATCGTCGGCATGCCGGCGCGCCATCGGTGCCCCGGGCTGGGCCAGCAGCCGTAGCAGGTACCACCAGCCAATGACGATGCCAGCGATATAGGCCAGGCTGTACCAGCGCAGCGTGAAGAAGCCGATGGAAAAGACGTCCGGGTGCAACCCCAGATCGTCGAAACGAAGGTGGCCGGCGGTGGCCGCGAACATGGGCAGGATCAAGGCTTTTCCCTCAAACGTCGCGCCTGCATAAGGGCCCCAGACACAAGGACCAAGCGGAGAGACGCATGAAGACCGAACTAGATCTCAAGATGGACGCGACCATGGCCGCGTTGACGGGAGAGGGCGGTCCGCTTGCGCTCGGGTCGATTGAGCGCTTTGGTCAGACCTTGCCCGTGATCGCTGGCGCGCCGCCATCCTTGCCGGCCTATTTCGCGCATTACAGCCAGCAGCACGCCGCCACGGAGTTCCTCGTCGCGGGCGCAGAGCGGCTGACCTATGCCGACGTCTATGCGAAGGCGCAGGAAGTCGCATCGGCGCTGATCAGCGGATTTGGCGTGAAAAAGGGCGACCGGGTGGGAATCGCCGCGCGCAATTCCCCGTCGTGGATCGTCATCTACATGGGCATCCTCATGGCCGGCGGCGTTGCCACCTTGCTCAACGGCTGGTGGCAGTCCGAGGAGCTTCAGGCCGGCGTCGAGGACGTTGGCTGCGCGCTGGTCTTCGCCGATCCGCCACGCTGCAAGCGGCTCGCCGCGCTGCCGCAGCTGACCGCCAAGGTGGTCGAGTTCGACGATCTGAAGCCGCTCGGCTCCGCGCTGGGCCCGATCGTCGCCAAGGCGACTGGCGAGGCGACATTGCCGCAGGTCGGCCCGGATGATCATGCGACCATCCTGTTCACCTCCGGTTCGACCGGCCAGTCCAAGGGGGCCCTGTCCACCCACCGGCAGGTGACGCAGGGCGTGTTCAACTACCTCGGCTCTGCCCTCATGATGCTCGCCCTGGCAGCGCAGGAGGGGCAGGCGGCGAGCGGCCTGCAGCCGTCCACGCTGCTCAATGTGCCGCTGTTCCACGTCACGGCGGAAGTGCCGGTCTTTCTTCAATCCTTCGCGATCGGCCGCAAGCTGGTGCTGATGCCCAAGTGGGACGCCGAAGAAGCGATGCGCCTGATCGAACAGGAAAAGATCACCTATTTCGTCGGCGTTCCGCTGATGAGCTTCGAATTGCTCAACCACCCCAACCGGCACAAATACGATCTGTCGAGCGTCGCTGACATCGCGGCGGGCGGCGCGCCGCGCCCGGTCGAGCATGTGAAGCGGATCAATGAGGAGATGGAGGGCGCGCCGCTGATCGGCTACGGCCTCACCGAGACGAACGGCGTTGGCACGGGTAATTGGCGCACCAATTATCTGGCCAAGCCGAACTCGGCCGGCCGCCCCTCCATGCCGCTGGTGGATCTTGCCATCCTCGACGATGCCGGAGCGCCGGTGCCACAGGGTGAACGGGGCGAAATCTCGATCCGCTCGGCCGCCTGCTTCCAGGAATATTGGGGCAACGCCGAGGCGACCAAGGCCTGCTACACCGCCGACGGATATTTTCGCACCGGCGACATCGGCTACCTCGACGAGGACGGCTACCTCTTCATCGTGGATCGCAAAAAGGACATCATCATTCGTGGCGGTGAGAACATCAGCTGCCAGGAAGTCGAGGATGCGCTTTACCAGCATCCCGAGGTTGCCGAAGCGGCGGTGTTCGGTCTGGCGGATGAGAAATATGGCGAGGTGCCGGGCGCCGTCGTGCATTTGGCGCAGCCAGGGGCTGTCACGGTGGACGATCTCTGCGCCTTCCTCACGCAGCATATCGCCGCCTTCAAGGTGCCGCAGCGCATCTGGCTGTCCACCGACCCGCTGCCGCGCCTTGGCACCGAGAAGATCGACAAGGTCAGCCTGCGCAACAAATATCGCGCGCTTGCCGCCGCGCAGACCCAGACCTCAGAATAAGAAGCGCTGTTAGCGTCTACGCCATGTCGCTCCGTTCCACGGGGCGGCATGGCGAAGCCGTGCGGTGAGGGGCCTGCCCCCGGGACACGTCCGAGGCGCCGTTCGTCAGCGCCAGCCGAGGGCCGGTGCGACATGGGTCAGGATGCTCTCGAGCACATGCGCGTTATAGTCCACGCCCAGCTGGTTCGGCACCGTTAACAGCAGCGTATCCGCTTCCGCGATCGCTTCATCCGCGCGCAGCTGCTCCACCAGCCGATCGGGCTCCGCCGCGTAGGAACGGCCGAACACCGCGCGCATATTGTCGATCACGCCGACCTGATCGCTGTCTGACCCCGCGCCGAAATAGCGTCGGTCCTGATCGTTCACCAACGCGAAGATCGACCGCGACACCGACACGCGTGGCTCGCGTGCATGGCCCGCCTCCTTCCACGCTGCGCGATAGGCGTGGATCTGCCGCGCCTGCTGCACATGGAATGGCTCGCCGGTCTCGTCCGCCTTCAAGGTCGAGCTCTGCAGGTTCATGCCCTGCTGCGCCGCCCAGATCGCGGTCGCGTTGGAGGCGGAGCCCCACCAGATGCGCTCGCGCAGCCCGGCCGAGAATGGCTCCAGCCGCAACAGGCCGGGTGGGTTGGGGAACATCGGCCGCGGATTGGGGCGGGCGAAGCCTTCGCCCTTCAGCAATTCGAAGAACACCTCACCATGGCGCCGCCCCATATCGGCATCGCTGGTGCCCTCGGCCGGCGTATAGCCGAAGTGGCGCCAGCCCTCGATCACCTGTTCCGGCGAGCCCCGGCTGATACCAAGCTGCAGGCGGCCGCCGCTGATCAGATCGGCGGCGCCGGCATCCTCGGCCATGTAGAACGGGTTTTCGTATCGCATGTCGATGACGCCCGTGCCGATCTCGATCCGGCGCGTCCGCGCGCCCACCGCCGCCAGCAGGGGGAAGGGCGAGGCGAGCTGCCGCGCGAAATGGTGAACCCGGAAATAGGCGCCGTCGACGCCCAGCTCCTCGGCCGCCACTGCAAGGTCGATGGATTGCAGCAGCACATCGCTGGCAGAGCGCGTGGCCGAGTGAGGAGCGTCCGACCAATGGCCGAACGAGAGGAAACCGATCTTCTTCATGCTGGATGATCCTGGCGCCGCGTCGTCACCATGCGACGCGGCAGGTTGGACCAGGATATGGGGCGACCGCCACAGCCGCCAAGCCACGGATCGGAGACGATCCGTTTCGCAGCCGGCGCTTCAGACCGGCCGGCTGCCGGCGATCAGAACGGCAGCCAGTTCGATTTCTGCGTGAATTTCATATAGCCGATGTTCACGCCTGCGCGGTATCCGACGCCCAGCCGCACCGGGATCAGCACGATATTGCCGCGACGAAGATACGTGGCTGCGAAACCGCCGACAAAGTAAAGTCGCCCTTCGGCCGCTGGAAAACGGCGGTACAGTTCGGCCGTGTCGTAAAGGTTGTAGACCAGCACGAACACCTTGTTGGCATCGCCGCCCACGTCAAAGCCGACCGACGGCCCGGTCCAATAGACCGGCATCTGGCCTTCCACCTTGTGGGTCATGATGCCCGATCCGTAGCGCAGCCCGACAACGAATGCGCCAGCCGCCTCGCGACCGGCGATATAGGCGTTGGGCTCGCCCTGCTCCGACAGGATCTTCTCGATAATGGACGCGAAGCCCTCCGCGCCCTTGCCGAACACGCCTTCGCCAGCCCCGATCAGGTCATCGCGCTTGAAGGTCGTCGCGGCCTGCGTCGTCGCGTCCGCCCGCACCTCGGCGCCGGTGGATGGCGCTGGTGGGGCGGATGGAGCCGGGGCGGGGGATTGCTGCGGCAGTGGTGCCTCGAGCGGCGCATCCTGGTCCGCCGGCGTATCGGTGTTCGACGTCGGTTCGCGATAGGTCTGCGCGGAGGAGCGGGCCGGTGGCGGCGGCACGCGCGGCCCCGACAGATCGCCGTCGATCGACTGATTGGGATCGATCGTCCGGACCTGTGCCGGCGCACTGCCGGCAAGTGAGGTGGCGACCATCGCCACGGCGATCATGAACATGCGCATTGGTACAATTCCCCCGGGCAGACCCCGTTGGACCACCATAAACAAACCCGCGCTTTCAAGACAATGAACAGTGCGGCGGGTAGCGCGAGGCGCGCGCCGGGGTGAATCGATCGACCATGCCGGCAACGGTTGATCAGCCCCGCACACCCCGCTATAGCCGCGCTTCCGCCAGGCCCGGAGACGTGGGTGAGTGGCTGAAACCAACGCTTTGCTAAAGCGTCGTACGGGAAACCGTACCGAGGGTTCGAATCCCTCCGTCTCCGCCACCCAGTTCGCTTCCGAAGAAAATGTGCAGTTCCCCCGATCGTGGGACTGGCAGCATCTTCGTGTTGGTAAACGGGCAACTCGACCGATCGACCGCGCGCGTTCGGCGGCGGTCGAACGGATTTAGCGTAACGGATTGCATTTCGCGGTGTCTGCATCTCACCCGTGACACGCTGTGGCGTTCCGGAGATGTCGATAGCCAAGGCAGCGCCGAGAACGCTCGATCTCACCAGGCCACGCTTCAAACCTGAAGAGGGGGTGCGAGCGGCTCTTGAAGATCTCACTCACCGCAGCGTCTACGAAGTCCGTGAACGACGTATATGGCGCTTCGAGATCTGAACGGATACGCTTCACTCTATGAGGCCGGCCAAGATGCACGGTGAACCTTCCTTGTCCGCGCCGTCGACCGCGCTCGTGCGCCGCGATGTACGCGAGGAGCTGCTCGAGGCTGCCAGCGCGCTGATGACGGAGCGCGACACGCTTGATCTGTCGCTGATCGACATCGGGGAACGGGCGGGTGCCAATACGGCGATGGTGAAATATTATTTCGGCAACAAGGAAGGCCTTTTCGTCGCCCTTCTCGAGCGAGACGCGCAGCACACGCTCGAGCAGCTCCTCCGCCTATTGTCGATGACCATCGATCCGGCCGAGAAGATGCGGCGCCACCTGAATGGCATGCTGCGCACCTACTTCCACCGGCCCTACATCAACCGGCTCCTGCTCCAGGTCCTTCATCATCAAAGTCAGGAGCGCCGCCAGGAGATCGTCGATCGCTTCACCCGGCCCCTTACCGAGGCTTATCGCCAGCTGATCGACGAGGGCGTCGCCGCAGGGCTGTTCCGCCCGCTCGACCCCATGTTTCTCTACTTTCAAGCGGTCGGGATCTGCGAACAGCTCTTTTCCGCGCGAATCCTTCTGCCCACCGTCTTCAAGGTGGAACAGTTCGATCGATCCCAGCAGGAGCGCTTCATCGCGCAGACGATCGACATCTTCATGGCCGGTATCGCGCGCACTCCCCCGTCGGCGGCGGAGGCTCGCTCAAAGGCTCTAGCGGCGGATAGGTGAGCATGAGCCGCAGCCACTAGGCTGCGCCCGATCCCTTCAGCGCGTCCTGGTAAGATGCATAGGCGGGCTGGTCGATCGCCAGCTTGTCCATGGTTGTTTGCCAAAGATGTTCGAGCAGCGCGGTGCTGTGGATGTCGATCCGTCCGTCCCGGATCTGCGACGCCAATTCTCCGTTCAGCGCCTCAAGCGAGCCGTCCTGGCCGAGCAACGCGGCAAGGCGGGCCAATTCGCGATGATCGGCTGCGGGCCTCAGCTCGATCTCCCGCCGGACAAGCTCAACAGCGTTCATCGCCACCCGGGCCGTGAAGCTTGCGTGCCCCTGAAGCTGCGGCATCGCAACGTCGCGCAGAAAGGCGGCGACCGTCGCCAGGATTTCTGAAGGCGTCGGTTGTTCCTGCATGGCGTCAATCCCGTCCCATGATCGCGCGGAGGAGGTCGAGTTCGTTCTCCGAGGCGCGGCGGGCGATCATCGCCCGTTCCACCGTCGTGTCGCCGCCGCGAAGCCAGTTCACCATGCCCGCGGTGGATACGCCCCAGCGCAAGCTGCCGAGCACCTGCCAGAAGCGGACCCGTTCGACATCGACCGGCCGTCCGGTTTCCGCAGCATAAGCGGCGTACATGTCTTCCGCGCGGCCCACCCCGCCAACCGGCCGGCCGAGCACGCCGAAGCGCCAGGGCGGGATCTGGAGCCACGCCAGGTCTTCGGCGGGGTCGCCGAGGTGCGCGACTTCCCAGTCCAGTACGGCGCGCAGGCCGTTTTCGCCGACGATCAGGTTGCCCAGTCGAAAGTCGCCATGCACCAGCCGTGGGTCGACCGGCTCGGGCAACTTCGCCTCCAGCCACTTGATCGCCAGTTCGAACACCGGACGCGGCTGCACGCCGGGTTTGGCCAGCTCGGCCGTCATCCGCGCCAGCTGCGTGCGCGCATCGGAATAGGGCAGCGTCGGCAGCCTGTCCGCTGCCAGGTCGTGCAGCTTGCCGAGCGTGGTCCCGATCTGCGCGGCAAACACCTGACGCGCGCCGGCATAGGCCGCGTCGCGAATGATGCGCCGTGCCAGTGTTTCGCCGGGGATGCGGTTCATCAGGAAACCATCGCCGAGTTCGTCCTCGGGCCGGAGCACATGCCACACCGCAGGAACGGCAAGCTCCTGGCGCCCAGCCGCCCGCAGCACCTCCGCCTCGGTGGAGAGTGGCAGCGACGTCCCCGCGCGGGTGCCGGGCGAGCGGCGCAGGATCAGCGGCAATCCTCCGCCGGGCCGCTCGGCATCAAGCGCCCAAGTCTCCAGCGTTGCGCCGGCCGAAACGCGCGCCAGCCCGGTGATCGCCGTTACCGAAGGGTCGACGCGCTGCGCCATCGCCAGCAAGGACGCCAGGAACTGCTCCCTGCCACTCCCGGCCGATGCCGAAGCGTTCGGCGGCACCGCTGCCTGCATCGCAATGGTCACGCCGCGTTCTCCACCAAACCGGCTGCGTCACGGCCGGGCGCCGAGCGCGGGCGCTTTATCCCGCGCGCCACCGGCCACGCTCGGATGCTCTGGTCCCTCATCGATCCTTCTCCATCACGCCCGGGCGTCGGCCGGAAACATGCCTCACCGGTCCCGCCCTCAGCTCCCGGCAGAAGGAGCCCGAACGGTCTCGATCGCTTGCCGGCCGCTGCGCGGGCGGATCTGGCTCTGCTTGCGATAGTCGACATCATCATACGTGAGGTTGGCGAACTCCGCCCGGCGCGGACCAAGATAGCCGAACAGGAAGGCGGCCACCTTGCGCATCTGGATCTCCTCGGTTCCTTCGGTGATGCGATAGCGGCGGTGATGGCGGTAGATGTGCTCGAACGCCTTGTGCCGCGAATAGCCGATGCCGCCATGCACCTGCATCGCGCGATCAGCCGCCTCACAGCAAAGGCGGTTCGCCCAATAGTTGCACATCGATACCTTGTCGGAGATGCGCTTCTCCACCTCAGGATGCGGCATCTGGTCCATCTCCCAGGCCGTCTTGCGGATCAGCAGGCGCAGCATCTCACATTGCGTGGCGAGTTCCACCAGCGGGAACTGAATTGCCTGGTTGCGCGCGAGATCTTCGCCGAACGGCTTGCGTTGCCGCGCGTAGCGGATGGCTTCCTCGATGCAGTAAACTGCCGAGCCGAGTGAGCCGGCGGCCTGCCTGATCCGGTTCTCGTGCACGAATGATTGCGCGAGCGCGAGCCCACCCTCGGGTGGCCCGAAGATCGCGGCATCCGGCACCCAGACGTTGGTGAAGCTCACGCGCGGGTGGTCGGTCGGCATGTTGAAGGTCCAGAGATATTCCTCCGCCTTCACGCCCGGATCGTCGGCCGGCACCAGGAAGCAGGTGATCCCGCGCGCCGCGCCGTCCTCACCGCTCGTACGCGCGAACAGGGCGCAATGCGTTGCCGAGTTCATGCCGCTCGTCCACATCTTCTCGCCGTTGATGAGCCAGCCATCCACGCCGTCCCGCGTTTCGCGCACCGCTCGCGTCGCCATATGGGTCGCGTCTGACCCGTGATACGGCTCGGTCAGGCCGAAGGTCACCCGCCGGTTGAACTGCAGCATGCCTTCGATGAATTCGGCCTTCTGCTCGGGCGTGCCGAAGTCGCGAAACATGACGATGAACGGGTTGTTCGCGACGACCGAATGCTCGTTCTGCTGGTCATAGTGCAGGCCCAGCCCCTTCGACGCGAGATATTCGCGGATCACCGTCATCCAGAGGTTGTTGCCGTCCTTTCCGCCGAATTCGGCTGGCAGCGCGAACCGCAGATAGCCGGCCTTGTCGGCGCGACGCTTGGCCTCGCGCAGCAATTCCTCCCATTCGTGGCGCGGCAGCCCGCCGCGCTCGAAATCGGTGCGCGCATATTCGCGGCGATGATCGAAGAAGCGAACATTATCGTCCTGCTCCTCCAGCGGCCGGATCTCCGCTTCGATGAACGTGTCGAGCTCCTTCAAGAAGGCCAGGAGTTCATCGGGAATGCTAAAGTCCATGTTCCAGTCTCCGTGCGATGGGAGTGCCGCAAGGGTGGCAGGGCACCTGTGGTGAGGAAGAAAGCGGAGCGGCCATGGCTCAGCTGATGGTTTCGGCGACGATCGAGCGGCGCGCGTGCCAGAACAGCGCCGCTGCCGGCAGGCCAAGAAGCGCCACGATGGTCAGCGATGTCCGCACGCCCTCGGCCGGGCCGACGGATGCGGCGGCCAGATCGCTGATTAGACCCACTCCCAGCGGTCCCATGCCAAGGCCGATCAGATTGGCGACGAAAAGCAGGATCGCGGTGGCCGTGGCGCGTGCGGAGGCTGGCACCAGCCCCTGGATCGCGGCGTAGGAGGGGGCGAGCCAAAGCGCGTTGAGCAGCGACGGCACGGCCAGGATCATCAACGCGGCGGTGACGGAGCTGCTGTGCAGCGCGACGATGCTGAACGGCAGTGCGGTCAGCGATCCGGCGACGGGAAGCAGCACATAGGCGCGGGCATCGCGCTTGACGAAGAGGTCGGCGACATAGCCGCCCGCCAGCGTTCCGAGCCCGGACGTCACCCCCGTCACCAGACCGAGCGCGAGGCCAAGAAAGCCGCCGGTCTTTAGGCCGAACGCCGCTGCCATGGCCGAGAGTTCGCCGGCATGGTTGCGGTAGAAGAACGAGGCGAGAAAGGCCGTCGTCCCGTAGGAGATGAAGGCCTTCAGCGCGACGGCGGATACCACCAGCCAATAGGTGCGGCTGCGGCGGAGCATCGCGAACGTGGCGGCGAACCCCGGGGCCTGGGTGGTGCGCTGCCGGATCTCGGCCGACCATCTGCGCCGCGGCTCCTTCAATGTCGTGACCACCAGCAGTGCCAGCAGCAGACCGGGCGCGCCGGCCAGCAGAAACGCCGATCGCCAGCCCCATTGGTCTGCCACAAGCCCGCCGGCCGCCATGCCGATCAGCGCGCCCAGCGGCGAGCCGAGAAGATAGATGGAAAGCGCCGAGGCACGCTCTTCCTTGGGTGTATAATCGGTGATGAGCGACATGGCCGGCGGGGTGCAGCCTGCCTCGCCGATGCCGACACCGACGCGTGCCGCGACCAGTTGAACGAAGTTCTGCGCCGCGCCGCATAGCGCGGTAAACCCGCTCCAGATCGTCACCGCGCCGCCGATGATCCATGGCCGGTTGCCGCGTTCGGACCAGGTCGCGATCGGGATGCCCAGCAGCGTGTATAGCAGCGCAAAGGCGAGGCCTGTCAGCAGCCCCAATTGCCAGTCCTTCAGATCCAGGTCGTGCTTGATCGGCTCGGCCAGGATGGCGAGGATCTGCCGATCGAGGAAGTTGAAGGTGTAGACGGCGAGAAGCACCAGGAGCGCATAGCGGCGGTAGCCGCGGCTCACCGGACCGATCGGGGAGGGGGCCGCCGGGTCGACGACGGCGGGGGTCGCATCGCCCGGCGGTGGGGCTGCCGCGGCGAGCATCGGCGTGTTTGCCCCCAAGCCATGCGCGCCATGCGCGCCGCCCGCGTCGGTCATATCTGGCGCCCCGCATCCTGCCAGTAGGGATCGCGCAGCTCGCGCTTGAAGATCTTGCCCGAATCCTCGCGCGGCAACGTGTCGCGGAACTCGACCACGCGGGGCACCTTGAAGCCGGCAAGTCGGCTGCGAACGAAGGTGCGCACGTCATCGATGTCGATCCGCGCGCCTGCCTCCGGCTCGACCACGGCGCATAATTGCTCGCCGAACTCCGCGTCCGGAATGCCGAACACCGCGCAATCACGCACGCCTTCCAGCTGGAGCAGGGCGGACTCGATCTCCGCGGGGTAGATATTGACCCCACCCGAGATCACCATGTCGGAGGATCGGCCCGACAGATACAGGAAGCCGTCCTGGTCGAAGAAGCCCACGTCGCCGGTTGCGATGAGCCCCGGTCGCCGCTCCGCGCCGCGGCGCTTCTCGTCGTCCCTGTTGTAGGTGAAGTCGGCATAGCCGGCGCGCCAGCCCACGATGTCGCCGGGCTGACCCACGGGCACATCCGCGCCCGTTTCGTCCAGCAGCCGCAAGGTGCAGTTCGGCATGACGCGGCCTACCGTGCCGGGATGGGCCAGCCACTCCTCCGAGCTGCAGATGGTCAGTCCGCCTACTTCGGTGCTGCCGTAATGCTCCCAGATGATCGGCCCTAACCAGTCGATCATGGCCCGTTTGACATGCGGCGGGCAGGGCGCGGCTCCGTGCATGACGTAGCGGAGGCTCGACAGGTCGTAGCGCCCGCGCACCTCGGGCGAAAGCTTCAGCAGGCGAACGAACATGGTCGGCACGGCGAGCAGGTGCGTGACGCGATGGCGCTCGATATCGCGCAGCAGCTGTTCGGGATCGAACCTGGGCGCAAGCACGATGTTCGCCCCGATGCCGAGGAAATACATCGCCCAGCCGTTTGGCGCCGAATGATAAAGCGGGCCGGGAAGCAGAAGGACGATCTCCTCTGGCCGATCGTCCCACCCCTGCAGCCCGAAGATCGCCCGTGAGATCGCCAGGCCAGCCTCATCATGCTCGGGCCGCGGCGCACGGCGCACGCCCTTGGGCCGCCCGGTCGTGCCGGAGGTATAGATCATCGAACCCGGCGACGGTTCGGGCGGCCCGTCGTAAGGCGCGAACTGCTGCAGCCACTCGGCCCAGTGCGGTCCCGCCTCGGATCCCGGGGGCGACGGACCGATCTGATAAGCGGCGGCGATTTCATCCGGGGTCGGCACGATGATCACGCCCACCCGATCGGGCACGGCGCCGAGGACACCGCCCGCCAGATCGGCATGGCAGATCAGGAGCTTGGCGCCGGAGTCTTCGAGGATGTAGCGCGCCTCTTCGGCCGACGCGTGCCAGTTGATCGGCACGACATAGGCGCCCAGAAGCCCGGCGGCGACCGAGGCTTCAAGGAACGGGAAGTCGTTGCGCAGAAACAGCGCGATCGTGTCGCCGCGTCCGACCCCGGCGGCCGCGAAACCGGTTGCGGCCCGTGCGGCATGCTCGCGCACCATGCTCAGGTCGATGTGGCGATCGCCGGAAAACAGCCTCGATGTCATGGCGCTTCGCTCCGCTCGA
This sequence comes from Sphingomonas sp. OV641, assembly GCF_900109205.1. Lineage (NCBI taxonomy): Bacteria > Pseudomonadati > Pseudomonadota > Alphaproteobacteria > Sphingomonadales > Sphingomonadaceae > Sphingomonas > Sphingomonas sp. OV641. Next base: position 465,581 of record NZ_FNZB01000002.1, read on the forward strand.
GAAGTTCAATTCTTGATGCTGAAGGTCAGACCAAAGGTCCGCGGGTTGGCGTAATAAGTGAGATACGCCTGCCGTCCGGCGGAGCGCTCAGCGGGGGTCAGCCAGAAGGTGCCGAAGTCATAAGCCGCTTGGATCGGCGCATTGTTCGTCAGGTTCTTGCCCCAGACGCTGACCTTCCAGTTCGCCTTCAAAGGGATGAAGTCGATGCTGGCGCCGAAGATGTTCCAATCCGACCGGTCGATCGCACCGCGATTGACGTTGTTGGCGTCGCTCAGCGCCAGCTTGGAATGGTAGCTGTAATCCCCGGCGAACTGCATTTCGAAATCGTCGCTGAGACGCGCGGTGTAACGCGCGCCGGTATTCAGCGAATGCTTGGGCGCGAATGGCATCCGGTTGCCCGCATAGTCAGCCGTGCCCGTGTTGTACGACAGGTATTCGGCGTCCAGGTAAGAATAATTGACGAAGAGGTTCAGGTCCGGCGTCACATTGGCTGAGCTTTCGAGTTCGATGCCCTGCTGCCGCGATTTGCCGACACTGCGCGTGAAGCTCAGCCCGTTCTCGAAAAAGGTCGCCTGCAGATTGTCGATTTCCTGCCTGAAGAGCGTCAGGTTGAACTGAACCTTTCGATCAAAGAAGCGGCTTTTGGTGCCGATCTCGTAATTGATCGCCTTTTCTGGAGGAAATGGCGTGGTCAGCCCGACGATCGAGTTCTGGCTGGAGGAGAAGCCGCCGCCCTTGAAGCCCTTGGCGACGGTCCCGTAGAAGTTGAGATCCGGTGTCGGCTCGTACCTGATGTAGACGCGCGGCGTGAACGAGCCCCAGCGTTCAGGCCCGAACCGTACAAAGGTCGGAACGACCGGGAAGCGCGGGGTGCCGGGAGTACCCGTGATCTCGTCGAAGCCCTTTTTCCGGTCGCTGGTATAGCGCGCGCCAATCGATGCGGTGAGCTCGGGCGTGATCTTGAAGGCACCTTCGCCAAAGACGGCGATGCTGCTGTTGTTGGCATATTGCCGGATCTGAGTCGATTTCAGCAGCGGAACGGAGGTGCCGAACGGCGTGCCCGGCAGCCCTTGCTCATTGTAGAAGTCGCTGCGCTCGTTGCGTTGCCGGAGATAGAAGAAGCCAGCGACATAGGAGAAGCGTTTCTCGGCGGGCGAGGCGAAGCGCAATTCCTGTGTGAACTGCTTGTCGTTGGTTTCCGCGCGAAGATAATAGACGCTGAGCGGGATCGCGTCCGGATCGCGGTTGGCATAATTCACGTTGCGCCGGATCGCAGTGATGGACGTCAGAGATCCCGCGTCGCCAACGTCCCAGTCGACGCGCGCCAGCCCGCCATAATATTCCACGCGGTAACCCGCCGGGTCATTCTGGTCGACGGTGAAGGGATCCGTGGAAAGCGGGGGCAGCAATTGTGGTGTGCAGACCTCGGCGGCGGGTGTGAAACAGGTCACCTTCGCCGGGTTGCTCGTGCCGTTGTCGTTCATATAATCGGCGGAGATCCGCAGGCTGAGATTGCTCGCCGGCGTAAACAGCAGCTGGCCGCGGATTGCGTCGACATTCTCTTTATTGAGGTCCGGACCAGCGCGGTTTTCGATGAGTCCGTCGTTCTGGCTGTGCTTGTACGAGATCCGCGCGGCCAGCTTATCCTCCAGCAGCACGGCGTTGGAAAACCACTCCGCCGCTACCTGACCCTTGTTCCCGATCGTCGCGCTGCCACCCCAATCATTGTCGAAGGTGGGTCGGCGAGTGGATACGGAGATCGCACCGCCGGTGACGTTGCGTCCGAACAATGTACCCTGGGGACCGCGAAGAACCTCGATCCGCTCGATATCGAAGAAGGTGCTGCCCGTGCTCGATACGCCCGAGGTGTAAACGTCGTCGAAGAAGAACACGACGGGAAGGTCGGCCGCCGGTGCGGACAACAAGGCGCGGACGCCTCTCAGGCCAATCACGGCAAACGCCTTGTCGGCCGCGGAATTGAAGATGGCCGACGGCACGCGCTGCGACAGGGCGAAGGCATCGGTGATGCGCTGTTGCTCCACCTGCTCGGCGCCGAACGCCATGATCGAGAACGGAATGTCCTGGAGACTCGTCTCCCGCCGCTGCGCGGTGACGACGATATCTCCCGGCGCGGCGGCACTCGCTTCAGGCGACGGCTGGGTGATCGCGCTGGATGATTGCGCGCTCCCATCCGACGTTTGCGCCGCCGCAGCGGCAGATGTTGGTGGATCTTCGGCCGGTGTCGACGCCTGCGCCAAGCCGGCGCTCGGTGCAAAGGTCAGGAGCAGGCTGGCGCACAAGGGCGCACGACCAAGAGACGTGACTCTCGTCATGGTATCCTCCCCGAAAGGATGGCGAGCCATCCTGGCGCCGGGAGCCGAGCTCTGTGTCTCTGGTCTCCCGAACTGATCATGATCGTATGCCTGCCGCTCAAAGGGTCAAGAACTAATTATCCAATTAATTAAACTTTTCTACTCACCGTGATTAGCTCTCGTGTAAGACCGCGACTACAGAAAAAGCGCGTTGTAGCAGTGGGTTGGAGACCGCAGCTTTGTGACTCTGCATCGAATGAGAGCGCCCTGTTCGCCGGCGCTCCTCTTGCCGCCGCTCGGAGGAGCAAACACGTAAGCCAATGCCCGTATCTGAATGCGCCGCGTGTTAGGGGTGCGCTCCTCAAGCGTGCGCGGCAGCCATCGGCCCCAATCCCCTCACAGAGGATCATCGTCACTTCATCACGCCAGAGCGCCCCGACTGCGGCTATCGCTTAGCTAAAGTTGCCGAGGTGTGCCCTCCGCTCCAGCCAAGTACGTGTGGGTTACCGACAAAGCGCAACTCACCATACTCCCGTTGACGTGCAACTTGCTGGAGGACAGCGTGCAGACCAAGCCGAAGGCGTCGAGGGAGCTTTGGCTTGATGTAGCAAAAGGAGTGGGTATCCTTCTCCTTGTCGTCCTGCATGTGTTCTCTGAGTCTAAGGCGCTATACGGCGACGACATCGTGTATTTCTTGAAACTTTTCAGAATGCCGATGTTCTTTATTGTGTCAGGGTTCCTGTTCGCTCCTGCGCGACCTTGGGCACTCGCTGAGAAACGCGTGAGAACGCTCCTGCTACCCTATGTCAGCTATCTCGTGCTGGTGTTCCTGCTGATCGTCGGCAGATATTATGCGCTTGGCATGCAATCCGGATATCTTTCGCCCAGAGGCGTTGCTCGGCTGATTGTCGGCGGTGAATATTTGACCAGAGAATTTGGCGTGTTCTGGTTCGTGACAAGCCTGTTCGCGACTCAGTTGCTATACAATTACCTCAAATTGAAGTTGCACGGTCCGCTGACGCGGCCGTTCGCGCTGGCCGTGTTGTTGATCACCACCAGCGGCTATGTCGCCAATCTTCTGTTCCCGCACGTCGGTACCCCGTTGGCGATCGGCGCGATCACCTACAGTCTGCCACTTTTCTGGATCGGTCACATCCTCAAGACAGCAAAGGAGGACAGGCTCCGGACATCGGCTCTGTGCGCCATCGTCATCTTCGGGGCGATTGCGTGTTATTACCTTGGCTATGATCTGGTCATGGACCTGAAAACCACCAAGCCTGGCGTTCCGTTTCTGTCGATCGCACTGGCTGCGTGCCTTACATGGCTGTTCTTCGAAGCGATGAAGAACCTGTCCAGGGCGTCCATCTCCGACCGGATCTTCACGCCGCTGTCAGAGGCCGCCATCTGCATCATGTTTCTGCATCAGTTCATCCACTACACGCTTCGCTACGTTGGCCTCACGTCGGACATGCTGATCTTCGCCATTTGCGTGATCGTTCCTACCATCTTCTGGTCCCTGGCACGGCGCTGGACTCTCACCGGCGCGCTGTTCCTGGGCACGGCGCCAGCCCCCGCCTTCGCCAAACGGCGTCTGAGTGCGCTGACGAACAATCCATGACACTCTTGGGCTTGCTGGCCGACGGCGAAACGCACCGCCACCGGGAAGAACGTCGCTCCCAAACAGCCAGTGCGGATCATGCCTTGGATCGGCTCTGATCAAAGGGCGGCAGGCAGGAGTCCGCAGCTTCCCGAAAGATTGGGATAGTGACGGCCAACACCATCTCAGGGCTGACGCCGATCCACCGCCACGAGCCCCTGCAGGCTGTCCGACGCCAAAATGCTTGGCTCAACCTGGTAGCGGCGGGCTATGTTGGTCGCGACCAGCGTGTCCACTTCATACACGTCGATACGGCCTCTGAGCGCGACGATCTGATAGAGCCAGCGACCATCCGGGCTGAGCGCGAGATCGCCAAAGCCGTCGGCACCGGCAAGCGGCGTGGGCGAGGCGGGATCGACCGCGGCGCCGGCGGCAACAATCTCCCCTCTGGCGATCGTGCCATCCGCGTTGAGGCCGTAGCCGGCAATCACAGCGCCGGAGGTCGCGGCGACCCAAAAACTGGAATAATGGGGCGAATAGGCCAGATAGCCGGCCTGAAGCGGGCCCGAAGATTTTGACGGTCCAAGCAGCACGTCTTGAGAGCGGGGGATCAGGGCACCGTCGGCGCTCATCTCCCAGGTGGAGATAGAGCCCGTCTGAACGGTAGCGAACGTCGCCGCGGGCGTGCCGGTGGACGACACCGTGCGAGCTTCCGCGGCGATCACGAACTGACGTCCGCCAGCGGCATATACTTCGATGCCGAGTGCGTTAGGCAGGTTGCGATCCGCGACGTTGTTGATCGCTGTCGACTGACCGGTGCCCGCCGGGTTGCTCTCAAGTGTGCCGTCGGCCTGGATCCGAAAGCTCGTCAACTCCGCAGCAGTTGGCTGAGGGAGTCGCGGCGACGACGCGTTCAGCGACGACGCGATCAAGAAAGCTCCATCCGGAGACACCTCAAGGTCAGCCGGCCGGCCGCGCAGATTCAGGGAAAAATCATCCAGCCGGGTCAGCTCACCTGTCGCTGTGTCAAGGCGCAGCGCCGTGATGTTCCCACTCTGGTCGCTAGGAGCCGTGAACGCGCCGTCTTCGTCCGCATTGGCGACATAGACCGTGCCAGCTCGATAGGCGAGGCTGATCGGCAAGGTGCCGCCAGTGTCTTCGACGTCGATGCGAGACAGGGTGAAGTCGGCGTTGATCCGGAAGGACGTGACGGTGTTGCTACCTGCGTTAACGACCAGAAGATAGCGGTCATCAACCGCAAGCAGGGAGTCTTCGGACATCAGTGGATTGAGACGGCGAGCGCGGTCCATTTCAGGAACACCGCCGCTTCCTATGCCGCCGGTCGGATAATGATCGATCAGCCTCAGCATCCCGGCAACGTCACGGCCATATGCCACGACGAAGTTTTCCGGTTCGTCGAAGCCGCTGTTATTTCCCACATGGTCAGTACCGGCATAAACTGCGCCGACGAAGCCTGCCGGTGTGGGAGCGGGCGTTGGTGAAGGTGAAGGTGATGGTGACGGCGCTGGCGACGCTGGGGGAAGAACCACCGTACCTCCATCGGCATCATCCTCCCCACCGCATGCCGCGCAGGTCAGCATCAGAGCGGTGAATGAAGACTGCAGCATTAGCTGAATGCGGGACATGCTCGGCCTCCATCACAGAAAGCTATTCTAGGCGCTTGCAAGTCGTGATGCGTCGTATGTTCATACTAGTGAGTGGATCACGCAAGGATCTGCCGCTTGCTGGGACGTCAGAGATTCCCGGTCCGCGGCGGAGCGGAAAGCGAAGACATGAGCATGATGAGCTCTGATTGACGATGTGTCGCGGTTTTCTCGAATACACGTTGCAGGTGAATACGCGTGGTGGACAGGCTCACGCCGCGCTCCAGCGCTACCTGGCGCAAGCCGCGGGAGCCGCGCACCCGCAGCGCGACTTGAGCTTCGGCAATCGTGAGCCCGTAGTCGTTCCGGAGCGCATGCATCAGGTGCTGCTCCTCGCGCGCGGGATCAGTGATCATGATTGCGACGTGATCACATCCCTGGTTGAACCAACCGTCGGGCGTTTGATGCGGCATCATCCTCACCATGTACGGAGAGGCGCCGGATGCACGAGAGATTTCGAACGGTCGGCCAAAATCAGCCGCGGCAAAGCGCATGCCGGTCCCCGCGGCTACAGATTTCAACAGATGCGCATTGATTGCAGGATCGACCGCCTCGATCATACCTTGCCTGAGGCGAAGCCCATCCTCCTCATCCAAAATCAGGCGTCCTGTCTGATTGATGTCGCGTAGGTGGCAGGTCGCCGAGACAAGCATCCAGCCGCGACCCAGTTGATCGAAGCACGCCTGGCAGGCCTGCCCTTCCAAGCTCGCCCGCTCCAAACGCCGCGAGATATCGAAGGCGTTCACCAGGTGCGGCCCAACCACGGCAAGGTAAGCTCTCAGCGCAGGGCGCAGAAACGGCGTGTCGCGATAAGGGTGGCCGAGCGCCAGTGCGCACAATGGGTCCGAGCTGCTCGACAACCTGAGGAACACGGCATCGGAAACATGGTTGGGGTCAGCCCATTCGATGAAGAAGGGGCTGTGTCGCGTATCGTCCCTTGCGATTGCCTCTCTGCACGACAGGATGCCGCCTGCTTCAAGGGTTCCCAACATCTGCGGCAGCGGATCAATCGCGCCATAATATTGATTGTATCGCGCATCTTCTGCAGGATCGATGCCGATCGACACAAGGCTTTCGCCCTTGATGCGTTTCCCGCTCAGCAATTGCGCGCCGGTGGCGCCGGAGACGTCGACCAGTGCCGCCAGAACCTCCCGCCAGCGCTCACGATCCAGAGCTGCCGCATAGGCCATGGCAATTGCATGAGAAGGATCGAGGCGAGGGTGCATGGCAAGCGCTCACCAGTTAGAAGCTCATCCAGCTGTCCAGCAGATTAGCAGATACTGGCGTTTAGATCCTCAGCGAAATTCCTTTGCTGCGAGCGCGCAATCATCAAAACAATCGTGGCGGACACGACAACGAACGGGCGCATGCTTTAGGCGACACTTTTCGGCGCGTTACTATTCGCCATTGGCACCGTTTTTTCGGAAGCAACATCGCTTCGGGCACTCGCTTTCGACGTTGTTGCGCTGCGCGAAGATGAGGAGCTGTCGTTCGCGCATAGCGCATCAGGTCTCCAGCAATCTCGATCCGATCTGGACACGGTTGCTCGCTGCGCGACCCGGTCAGGGTGTTCAATCCCCTTGAATTAGCGAATGCAGCGAACCGCCGGCGTTCGACATGAGCTCTTCCGCCCGTCCGACATGAACACGGACGGCTGCTCCCTCCGCGGCCGCATCAAAGCAGAACCATCGCTCCTGCCAGCGACAGTGCTAGCGCCACGAGAGACGCGGTCACGATCACCAGGATCGGCTTGATCCCTGTCTCCAGCAGCGAGCTCATCGGCGCGCGGATGCCGGTCGCCGCGACGGCGCAGGCGAGGCAGGCGGTTGCGATATCCTGCGCACCGCGGCTCGCCACCGATGGTATGATGCCCAGCGAGTTGATCCCGGCAAAGGCGAAGAACCCCACCACGAACCACGGCAAAGTGATGCCCGTTTTCTTGCCGTCCTCGGGCCGGAAGAATGCCGCAACCAGCGCGAGCACTGGGGCGAGCAGGGCGACCCGCGTCAGCTTCACGATCGCGGCGATCTGCCCCGCGCCATCCGAATAGCTGTACCCCGCGCCCAGCGCCTGGGCGACATCGTGGATCGAGGCGCCCAGCATGAAGCCCGCTTGCCGGTCGGTCAGGCCAAGCTGATGCGCGAGGCTGGGGTAAAGGAACATCGCGGTCGCGCTCGCCGCCGAAATGACGACAAGGACCAGCGCGAGCTGTGCCTGATTGGCGCGTTTCTCGCCCAATGTCGTCGCCAGCGCCATCGCCGCGGATGCGCCGCAGATCGCCACCGCCCCGCCTGCCAGCGTGCCGAACGCCCTACCAAGGCCAAGCGCACGCGCGATGATCACGCCGCTTGCCAGCGTCACGAGCAGGATCGCGATGACGGCCAGCAGCGTTCCCGGGCCCAGCCCGACGATCTGCCCCAATGTGATGCGCGCCCCGGCGAGCACGATGCCCCATCGCAGCAGCGACTTGGAGGCAAAGCCCAGCCCCGGCGCCATGCGCGGGTCGGCGCCGAGGAAATTGAGCGCGAGCCCGATCAGCAGCGCCATCAACGTAAGCGGTGCGCCGTAATGATCGGCGACGAACGCCGCCGCCATCGTGGCCAGCACTGCGACCGTCAGCCCCGGCATCAGATCCCGCCAGCTCGACTTGGGCGAGGGCTCGAGATCATTGTAGAGATCGGCCGCGAGCGGCAGCGTTGCGTATCTGGTCACCGCCGCTCTCCTGTCGCCCGGATATGCGCCGCCAAGGAACGATCGTCGTGCCTCATTCAGGCAGCACCGATCGACGCGAACAATGAAGCAAAGTCGCTGTCACTGCGATAGAATACCGGGGGCTGGCCGATCGGCGCCGCAACCTCCACGCGCGTGCCGCCGTTGAACGCTTCTCCGGACCACAGATGTCGCCATTCGGCGCCTTCGGGCAGATAGGCGCGCCACCGCTCGGCACCTGCCTCGATCACCGGCGCGACGATCAGGTCGCGCCCATACGCGAATTGCGTCTCCACGCCCCAGCAGGCCGCGTCGTCCTCATAATCAAGGAACATGGCGCGCTGCAGCGGAAGGCCCGTCGTTGCCGCTTCCGCGGACAGGCTCGCCACATAGGGCGCCAGTGCGGCATGAACCTTGGTCATGGCCACGAAATGCGCCAGCACCGCAGCATCGCCGTCAAGCTGAAGGTTGCTGTCGGGCCGGTTGCCCTCGTGGCTGCGCATGACGGGCGAAAAGGCGGACAATTCGCTCCAGCGCATCAGCAGTTCGGGCGTGCGCACGTTGTCGTAGAGGCTGGTGTACCCGCCAAGATCGCTGTGGTGATAAGCGTTGCCGACCAAGCCGGAGGACAAGGCGGCCCGGATCACCGTGCCGATCCCGTCATGGCGCGAGAAATCGACGCACTGGTCGCCCGCCCAGAGCAAGGGGCAGTGTGCGCCGACCCCGGTGAAGCCGGCACGCATGAAGAAGACCGCATCGCCCGTCCTGCCGCGGCTGGCAACGGCGTGCGCGTTCACCTCGGCCCAAAGCGTCGGCCAGGCATTGTGCGCCAGCATACCGTCGCTGCCATCGTGCAGACGCACGTCGGTGGGCAGATACTCGCCAAAGTCCGCCATCCAGCCCGACAGGCCGATGTCGAGCATCTCGCGGCCGATCACCCGATCCGCGAACCATTCGGCCGCCGCCGGATTGGTGAAGTCGACGATCCCGCAATCGAATTCGCCGAAATCGACGATGTACGGCTCGTCCGCGTCGAGCTTCAGCGCCAGATATCCCGCCTCCGCCGCTTCGACATATTGCGTCCCGTCAACGGCGAGATACGGGTTCACATAGCCCATGAAGCGGATGCCGCGGTCGTTCAGCTCGGCGATCTTCTGGCGCAGGCCGGGATAACGCGCCTCGTTCGCCTTCCAGTCCCAGAACAGCCGCTTGCCGAAGCTGGTGACGCGCAAGCCTACCCAATCCTCGCACCAAAGGCCCGTCACGACGGCGCCCGCGTCGAGGATCGCCTCCATTCGCTCGAAGCTGCGCGTGCCGTCCTTCAGCCCCAGGATCGCGCCCGAATAGGCCCAGGCGGGCAGTTGCGGCTGGCGGCCGAACCGCAGGGAGAGCTGGCCTACGATCGCCGCAAAGCGGTCACCCGCAAACAGCTCGATCCGTGCGGGAATTTCCCAGATTTCGATCTCGGGCGCGGCCGCATCGCGGAAGTCGAAGCAGCTATACGCCGTCGTATCGACGTGCAGTGCGTAGCGTCGGGACGAAAGATAGGTCGGCTGCGGATAGTTGGTGTTCCAGTAATCCCCGCCCGACCGATGATCGCGGTCGCACTGGAACGTCATCAGCGTCGATTTGTCGCGCCCGACGCCCGGCTCGGACGTCCACATCGGAAAGCGCCGCCCGGCCATGTCGACATAGGACATCTGCTCGCCGCCACCCCAGAAGCGCTCGCCCGCCTCGCCAACGGTCGTCAGCCACAGCCGGTTGAGCCTCGGATCGAGCGCCTCGAGCGCCAATGCGCCACCCTCAACGGTCAGCGCGAGCAGCGCGCGCCCGTTCGCAGAGAGCGTGACGCGGCCGCCCTCGATCACCGCCTCGCGCAGCGCGATCCGCTCAGCAAGCCGGTCCTCGAGAAAGTAGTTGCCGCGATACATGTCGACGCGCGGCCTGCCCGTCCCGACGAACAGGGCAGGCGCCTCGACACGGTGGCGTATAACCAGCACGTCGCCCGCAAGGACGTCGAACCCGCCCGTTACCGCCTGCAGCCGGATGCTCATGCCGCCACCCGCGCCGCATGGTCGCGCAGCGCCGCCGCCGCGACCTGACGCCCGACCAGGCGGAGCTGGTCGATCACCGCCGGATCGCTGCACCCGCCTGTCGCATCAAGCTTCGCCTGCGCGCTGTTCACTGTTGCCGCAAAAGGCGTGGGCCAGCCGCGCAGCGCATGCGCGATCGAGCGCAGCGCGGCGACCGTCGATCCCGTGGCTTGCCAGCCATAAGCGGTGGCGATCAGGCCGACCGGCACGTCGGCAAGGTACGGCCGCGCATCCCGCGCGGTTTCTTCCAGCAGGTCGATCGCGTTCTTGACCATGCCGGAGACGCTGCCGTGATAGCCAGGCGATGCGATGATGACGCCCGATGCGGCGCGGATCGCTTCGACCAGCGCCTCCTCACCCGCGGTGCGCGCAATGCCGGGGGTATAGAGGGGCAAAGCGGCCAGGGTTTCGCCGCCGAACAGCCGGACGTCCGCCCCGGCATCTTCGGCGGCGCAGAGCGCAATCTGCAGCGCGCGCTCGGTAGAGGAGCCGGCAACGGTTGTTCCACCGATCCCGACGATCAGCGGCTTGTTGTGGGTCATCGTCCTCTCCCCCGTGGTTCCCCGGCCCAGGCCGGGGTCCAGCTGCGGAACGCCGACTGGCGGGTGCCGCAGCTTCGTTACGCCGGCCTTCCCGACCGTTCCCCGGCCTTCACCGGGGAACGGTGCTAGCCGGTCACCCGATCAAAGAACCAGCGGGCCATGTTCGAGCTTCGGCAACACGTGCCGCGCGAACAGGTCCGCCTCGGCGGCATGCGGATAGCCGGACAGGATGAACGCCTCGATCCCCATGTCCTGGTACATCCTGAGCTTGGCCAGCACCTGATCGGGATCACCGACGATCGCCGCGCCGCAGCCCGAGCGTGCCCGGCCGACGCCGGTCCACAGATGCTCCTCGGCATAGCCATCGTCCGTCGCTCCCTCGCGCAGCGCGGCCTGCGCCGCGACGCCGGTAGAGGTCGTATCGAGCGACTTGTTGCGGATCGCCTCGCCCTGCGCCGCGTCCAGCTTCGAGAGCAGGCGATCGGCGGCAGCGCGTGCCTCCGTCTCGGTTTCGCGCACGATCACATGCGCGCGATAACCGAACTTCAGGGTGCGGCCGTGCTTGGCGGCGCGCGCGCTCATGTCGTCGATGATCGCCTGCACCGCTTCCTTTTTGTCCGGCCACATCAGGTACACGTCCGCGCCCTGCGCCGCGACCTCGCGCGCATCCGGCGACAGGCCGCCGAAATACAGCGGCGGGCACTTGCCCGACACGGTCGTCACCGCCGGCGGATCGAGCTTCAGCTTCCAGAACTCGCCCTGGTGATCCAGCGGCTCGCCATTCAGCATGGTCTTGAGGATCTGCATCGCCTCCAGCGTGCGGGCATAGCGAGGGCCGGACGCCAGCGTCTCGCCCGGCAGGTCGGAGGAGATGATGTTCACCGTCAGCCGCCCGCCCAGGATGCGGTCGATCGTCGCGATCTGCCGCGCCAGCTGCGGCGGCCAGCTCTCGCCGATCCGGACCGCCATCAGCAGCCGGATACGCTTCACCAGCGTCGCGATCGCCGCCGCAAACGCCGTCGTATCGATGCCCAGCGCATAGCCCGAGGGCAGCAGGATATTGTCGAACCCGCCGCTTTCGGCCTGCATCACGATGTCGCGGCAATGCTCCCAGCTTGACTTCAGCTTGGCGTCGGGAACGCCGAGAAACTCGTAATCGTCATCGCACAGAGCGGAGAACCAGCTGACTTCGCACGCTTTGTTGGTCGGTCCCGTCACGGCAAACGCTCTCCCATGCTGGCTTGAAGGACGGCGTACCACTCCTCGCGCGTCCACTGCGGTTTGTAGGCGTCGGGGATCGTGGCGATCCGCGCCGCATTCTGCGTGCCGACGATCGGGATCGGGCGCGCGGGGTGCGCCATGATCCAGCTATAGGCGGCCGCCGCACGATCGACGCCGGCCACCTCGGCCTTCACGTCGAGCAGGGCGGACACGGCGCGCGCGCGCTCGTCCTTCGGATCGGCAAGGCGACCGCCGCCCAACGGCGACCAGGCCAGCACCGCCATTCCGCGCTGCATCGCCTGATCGAACAGGCCGTCGAACAGCGGCTTTGTCGTGAGGGCCGAGAACTCCGGCTGGTGGCTGACGACCGGAACGGTCAGATATTCGGCCAGCGCGGCGGTCTGCGCTGGCGTATGGTTTGACACGCCAATGGCGGTGATCTTGCCGGCGGCGCGCGCATCGTCGAGCGCGCGGGCCACTTCCTGCGGGTGCGCCAGCATGTCCGGCCGGTGGATCTGATAAAGATCGATCTTGTCGCAGCCGAGTCGGGTCAGCGACGCGTCGATCGCCTCCGCCAGATAGGTCGCGCTCGAATCATACGGCACGCCCATGCGGATCCCGCCCTTAGACGCGAGCACCATCTTGTCGCGCAGCTCCGGCGCCTCGGCAAAGACGCGGCCGAGCAGCGCCTCGGCAGCACCGAATTCCTCATCATTGTCAGGGCCATAGATGTCGGCGGTGTCGAACAGGGTCACGCCGGCATCGAACGCCGCCTCGACCAGCGCGCGGGCGGCGGCGACATCGGTGCCGCGGAAGCGCCACATGCCCCAGGCGATGGTGCTGATGGTGAGACCGGTGTCGCCCAGAGCGACGGAGCGAGCGGGGGAGGGCAAATAAGACACCGTTGTCTTATATGGGCGATCTCGCGTACAGGAAAGCGGTCAATTGGACCTTTGCCGAATTCGGAGGGTCGCCACGGGAATCCCCATCAACTAAGGGGATTAAAGATGGCGGTCGCGGATTGTGCGGCGTGTGACTGGTTTGGGGTAGGAGAGGGTAATGGTAAGTTTCTCTAACAAGGCGCTTTTGCTTGCCGCGAGCGCTGCGTTTGCCGTGGCGGCGCAGGGCGTCTCGGCGCAGGCGATGTCGCCAGAAGCGCAGACTGGGGAGCCGGCAGCGGCACAGGAGACGGCGCCGGCACCGGGTGTCGCGGCCGAATCGGCCGAATCGGCTGATGCCTCGATGGGCGACATCGTTGTCACCGCGCAGAAGCGCAGCGAACGCCTCCAGGACGTGCCACTGGCCGTCTCCGTCGTGGGCGGTGAGGCGCTGGCCAATACCGGCGCGCCCGGCCTCGAAGGCGCGACGACGCTGGTGCCCGCACTCAACATCCTGAAATCGGGCACGACGCTCAATCAATCGCTGTTCCTGCGCGGTGTCGGCACCACCACCTTCTCGATCGCTGGCGAGCCCTCGGTTTCGGCGGTGGTCGACGGTGTGGTGCTGGCGCGCACCGGCGAGGCGTTCGGCGATCTCGTCGACGTGGAGCGGATGGAAGTGCTGCGCGGGCCGCAGGGCACGCTGTTCGGCAAGAATGCCTCCGCCGGCGTGATCAACATCGTCACCAAGCAGCCGGAGCGGGAATTCGGCGGCTATCTGGAAGGCAGCTATTTCACCGGCGGAGACGAGGCGCGCGTCCGCGGTGCCCTCAACGTGCCGATCACCGACAACCTGCTGTCGCGCTTTACCGGCTTCTACAGCCGGTATGACGGTAACATCCGCAACGACGCCTTCGATGGCCGCCGCGTCAACGGCTATGAGCATGTCGGCGGTCGCGTCCAGCTGAAGTGGATGCCCAGCGATGCGACCACCGTCGCCTTCATCGCCGATTATCGCAAGAACGACGATAATTGCTGCGCCGAGGTGATCGGGACCGGCCCGCTCAACGGCGCCGGCGAGCCGATCACCAGCCCGATCTCCGCCGTGCTGCCGGCGCCGCGCGGCGATGAGACGCGCCGGGTGAACCAGAACCTGATCACGCGGACTGAGGAGGAAAGCTACGGCGCCTCGCTGCAGATCGATACCGAACTCGGCAATCAGACGGTCACCAGCATCACCGCCTATCGCGAATATTCGAACACTGAGATCCGCGATGGTGACTTCCTGGCCGCGCCCTATGTCGGCTTTACGCAGCTTCACGATCTCGGGCCGCAGACCGGCGATACCTTCAGCCAGGAACTGCGCCTGACCTCGCCGTCGCAGCAGTTCATCTCCTATGTCGTCGGCCTCTATTATTCGCGCGCCGCGTCGGAGCGGACCTTTTCGCGCTCGGTGGTGAACTGCAACGCGGCCACCACGCCGACCACGCTGATCCCGTGCGGCAGCGCTGGCGCACCGGCGACCACCAATCCGTTCGGTGTCGCGACGTTCGGCTCGGTGTTTCAGAATATCGCCGCGTTCAGCCAGTTCACCGTCAACTTCACTGATCGGTTCCGCTTCATTGGCGGGCTGCGCTACACCACCGATCAGCTCAACGTGTGGCACCGTCGCGCGACGACGCTGGCCGGCCCCGGCGTGAATGCGAACTTCGATCAGGGCGTGTTTGATCGCTACAATGAGCTGCTCGCCGCCGGCGTGGCGCCGGGCGCCGCACAGACCCAGGCGGTCGCCGCTTCGAATGGCATCGCGTGGCGCGGCAAGACCACCAACGACAATTGGTCGGGCAAGGCCTCGCTGCAATTCGACGTCAGCCGTGATGTGGTCGCCTACGGCGGCTGGACGCGCGGCTACAAGGGTCCGGCGTTCAACGTCTTCTACAATCTGAACGCCAACGGCACGAACGTGATCGCCGCGGAAACGTCGGACAGCTACGAGATCGGCCTCAAGAACACGCTGTTCAACGGCCTGCTGACGCTGAACCTTGCGGCCTTCTACGCCAAGTACGACAATTTCCAGGCGAACAACCCGGATCTCGTCGCCGGCGTGGTGGTCACCCGCTTCACCAACGCGGGTGAAGTCTCGACCCGCGGCGTGGAGGCGGACATCGTGCTGCGGCCGGCCGACGACCTGTCGATCTCGGGCGGCCTCGCCTACACCGACGCGCATGTCGACCGCTTCTTCCAGGCGCCCGGCGCCCCGGTGACGGCGGTAATTCCGGCGGGCACCTCTCTGCCCTTCGCGCCGGAATGGAAGGGCTCGCTGGGCGTGGATTATCGCTGGCGCACTGGCGGCGCGGTGGACGTGTTCCTCGGTGCGCAGGGCAATTATCAGTCGAAGCAGCTCGCGCTCTTCTCGCCGGATGCGGTGCAGCGTCAGCTGGGCACGATCGACGGCTACGGCCTCGTCAACCTGTCGGCCGGGGTGGGCGACCAGGACGATCGCTTCCGCCTGACCTTCCAGGTCCGCAACCTGTTCGACCAGAGCTACGCCGCCGCGATCCAGAACGGCGGTCCTGCAGGCAGCTACCGCTATCAGATCCCGCGCGACGCCGACCGCTATTACGGCGTCACCGGCCGCATCAACTTCTGACGCCCCCTCCCCAAGTCAGAAGCCCTAGCCCCCGGAGCAATCCGGGGGCTTTTTTCGTGCGGAATAACGAGGGTGCACCCACGCCCACACTCCAAGCCGTCATCCCGGCGAAGGCGGGGATCCATGGTTCCGCAAATATTGCAACCGTGAGAACGCACCAGTGTGCTGCATTCGTCAGACCGTAAATGGTGGGAAGCGGACTTTTCTGCTATCGAGGGTTGATGACGGACACGGCAGTCACGCATACTTCCCAGCCGGGAAAAGCGATCGGCTCTTTCGTAGGCCAATTGCTAATGGCGGCGACGTTGACGGCGATTGCGGGCGCGCTGGGCAATAGCTTCTACGAGTTCTTCTTTGATCCAGAGGCTTTCGCGGCTGGACCAGTCTTCGCGCGAGCGGCCTTCGCGATCGCTTTTCCGTTCCCCTTCATTCTTGCAGCCCTGTTGGTCGTTGGCACGCCTACGGCTCTCCTCTTGCGTCGCCTTCACCTCGACAACCTCATTGTCTTCGGTTTGGTAGGAGCATTCGCAGGTGTCGCGATCGGTCTTGCGCTGGCGAGCGGCCTTCCAGGCCTGCAGACAGTCTTTAGCATTTACGGCTGTGTGTCTGCGGTGACCTACTGGGCGTTGCAACAGCGCAAGGCTTGATGTCCGCTTCTGGGGCGTGAGCGGAATGTCGGAGTTCGGCGGGCTTGGGGTGGTTAGCGGACGTTGTCACCGCAACCGATCGCCTCGGCTTCATTAACCTTGGAAACCACAAAGATGGGGCGTCCTAGCTCTGTCGCTCCATTCATCTTTCCAGCGACGCGCAGGTGAAGGCACTGCGGCTCCATCGTTTCGGGCGTGATTGGCGCAAGTGCATAGAGCCGCTGACGGTCTCGCGCCGCTGGCACTCGAAGCTCAAATACATCTCCGTTGGATGTCTCTAAGTGAGCATGCTCGCCAGTGTGGAAGATGCCACTTTTGACGATTGAGTCAGAGGGCTGACCAAAGCGAACGCTGGACGCGCAACCCGTCAGAAGCGCCATAGCAAGCAGTAGTCGAGACCTCATGTGAACAGAGGTGTCACATGGGAGCGATGGCCGCAATTCGGCGGAAGCGGTCGCGCTCAGCCAGCAGTCTTCCGAACCTGTTTCAGCATCCATCGTGACTTGAGCAACGTCCCGTCGACGGGGCGGTTCGATGCTGAAGCCAGCTCAGGGTGAGGACACGTGGCTCGTCGCGACCGTTTTCAATGTCCCGCCCGCGCCACCTTCGCCGTCCCCGGCTCCGCCACCACCAGCTTCGGCACGAGCAGGTGGATCAGCAGCAGTGCGACCAGATACGAACCCCCGCAGATCAGCAGCATCGGCGTATAGCCATGGCCGTTGTCGAGCGACCAGCCGGCCAGCTCGATCATGCCCATGCCGCTGAGATTGCCGGCAAATGCGCCGATGCCGATCGCCGTTCCGATCATCCGTGATGGAAAGATATCGGCGGTCATCGCAAAGACGTTGGTGGAGAAGCCCTGGTGCGCGAACAGGCCCAGCCCAAGCAGCCCCGCCGCCACCCAAGGGTCGCCCGTCAGCAGTACCAGCGGCACTGGCAGGATCAGCAGCGCGTAGAGCAGCATCGATCCCTTGCGCGCGCGGTTCACGTCGACTCCCCGCCGCAGCAGGTATGTCGGCAGGATTCCGCCGCTGAGGCTGCCCAGCGCGGCAAGGAAATAGATGGTCGCGATCGGCAGGCCGAGGCTTCCCTGGCTCATGCCGAACATGCGGTGGAACAGGTCGGGCATGAAGAACAGGAGGAACCACCACACCTGGTCGCTCAGTGCCTTGGCCGCGATCACCGCCCATTGCCGCCGGTCGCGCAGCAGCGACGACCATGGCACCGATGCGCCGCGGTCCCCGTCCGCGCTGCCCGCCGCGCCGGGTGTCTTCGACGTGCGCGGGGTGACGGCGAACCACGCCAAGACCCACACGAGTCCCAGTCCGCCCGCGATCAGGAACGCCGCGCGCCAGCCGAGCGCCAGCGCCAGCGCCGGGATCGTCAAGGGCGCGACCACCGCGCCGAAATTCGATGCCATGTTACCGACGCCGAGCATCAAAGATCGCTGCTCGGGCGGGAAATAGGTCGCGGCCGTCTTCACCTGCGCCGGCGTGCCGATCGATTCGGCCGCGCCCAGCGCCGCGCGCACGCCGACGAATCCGCCGACGCTCGTGACAAAGGCATGGGCCATGCCGGCAAGGCTCCACGCGCCCACGCCGATCGCAAACCCGCGCCTCAGGCCGATGCGGTCGATGAACCAGCCGGTGCCAAGGAACGCCACCGCCGCGGAGAATTGGAATGCGGACGCCATGTGGCTGTAGTCGCGGTCGCTCCAGCCGAACTCGCTCTGCAACATCGGTTTCAACAGCGCGATGATCTGCCGGTCGACGTAGTTGAGCATGATCGCCGTGAAGGCCAGCCCCACGATCAACAGCCGGCGCGTATTGCCGATGCCTTCCACTATCATCCTCTCCATCAACCTTAAGACAACGGTGTCACCCAAGACACGACATTAATCAACCGGTTGGTGGCGCGGATGAGGCGCGTGGCACCACTTCATGGGCGAGCAGGCGCCGCTGCGGCCCTTCGCCCTGCGCCGGGGAGAGGAGCAGGTCGGTCGCCGCTTCGGCCAGCGCGCGCACCGGCTGGCGCACCGTCGTCAGTGCGGGCCAGACGATCGTCGCGGTCGGCCCGTCGTCAAACCCTGCGACGGACAATGCGCCGGGCACGCGCACGCCGCGGCGATGCGCGGCGGCGAGCACGCCCGCCGCCATGTCGTCGCTCGAGGCAAAGATCGCGGTCGGCGGCTGCGACAGCGACAGTAACGCGTCGGCCGCCGCCTCCCCCGAGGCCACGTCGAACTGTCCCTGGCGAATCAGATCAAGGTCGATCTCCACCGCCTGCTCGCCCAGCGCGCCGATATATCCCGCCAGCCGCTGGCCCGATGCCGCATAGCTGCGATCGCCGACGATGAAGCCGATGCGGCGGTGCCCCAGGCCGAGCAGGTGCGTCGTCATGTCAAAGGCGGCGCGCTCATTGTCGATCAGCGCCGCCGGCCCTTCGTCGATCCGCAGTCCCGGCTGCAGCCGGACAAAGGGCGTGCCACGCCGCGTCAGTTCGTCGAGCACCCGGGTGTCGTCACATGCCGGCGGAGCCAGCACCAGCCCATCGGGATTCGCCTGATCGAGCAGCGCCACGATATCGTCGAACAGCGTCGGCGAGGCACGATCATAAGGCTGCGCGATCATGCGGATCTTGTCGCGCGCACAGCGTTCGCGCACGCCGAACTGGATCTCGTACACATACCAGGGATTGGGATTGTCGCAGATCAGCGCGATCTGGTGCGATTTGTGTCCCGCCAGCGCCCGCGCGGCGTGACTGGGCTTGAAGCCGATCTCCGTCATCACCTGACGCACCCGCTCGCGCTTGTCGGCGCTGACATATTGCTGGTCGTTGATGACGCGCGACACGGTCTTGATCGATACCCCCGCAATCCGCGCGACATCGCGAATGGTAGGGCGCGCGGTCTCGGGAAAGGCGGTGCTCATGCCGTCGTCCATAAGCGAGGCCTGCGCATCTGTCCCATAGGACATAATGCCCGACGAGCGATCGCGGCGGATCCCCCGCCCGTCATTCCTGCGAAGGCGGGGATGACAACCGGATGGCTGGCTCGGTGGCCGCCACCCCACCCTCCCATCGCCCTGAGCTCGTTTTCGGGTTAACCTCGCCTCCGCGAAGCTCCAGGAGGCATGATCAACGACCGCTAACGCCCACTTGCGGACATTCCCAAGCTGCCCGAAGCAGCGTCAATGGACCTCCCATATGCCACGCTCGACGCCGCCCACCGGCATTCGGCCAATCACCGGGCGGAGTTAGAACGCAGCGATGTGTGTGGCTGCTTCTTCTGTAAAAAGACGTTTGAAGTCCGTGAGGTAGAAGAATGGGTCGAGGATGAGAGTGGGACCGCTCTTTGCCCTTATTGTGGCGTCGACTCGGTGATCGGCTCCGCATCTGGCTTTCCCGTTGACGACGCGGGGTTCATCCATGCGATGCATACCCGATGGTTTAGCTGACCATCCGCTTTCCTTTCCAAAGCGAACCGCGCCGCTCACCCCTACCGTCCCGCCAGATACCCCACGATCGGCGCCACCTCACCCTCCGCCACTGGCGCGTGATACGTATCGCGCATCTTCTCCACGATCGCCTGCCACTGCTCCCGCTTCATCTTCGGCTGGGTCAGCACCATGCTCGCCGAATGGCACGCCACGCACCGCTGGTTGACCAGCGCGACGTTCGGCCCGTCCGGAAACACCGCCGCATCATCGGGCAGTTCCACCGCCGTCGACGTCAGCGTCACACCCCCGCCCGCCACCGACGCTGCCTCGGGCACGGCCGAGACAGCCACCGCAGGTGCCGCGGCGCGCTCGCGCCCGCTCACCGCCACCAGCACGGCCAACGTCGCCCCGATTAGCACCAGCGCGATCACCGCAAATCCCGGCGCGCGCATCAGCTGAGCCTCACGACCACGGGCTCGACGCAGTTGCGCATATAGCCGCCCGGGTTCCAGTTCGCCTCCATCGGCTGAGTCTCTCCCTGCGTGTTGGTGCAGCGCGCCATCACCTTCACGCGCCCCGGCCGCGGCACGTTCACCCGCGCGGTGAAGCGGCGGAAGCCGTAGCGATCATCCTCGCGGCCAAGCGTCGCCGGCTCCCACGTCCGGCCGCCGGTCGCCGATATGTCGACCCGCGCCACGCCCCTGTCGCCGCCCATCGCGATCCCCTCGATCGGCAGAACCGGATCATAGCCATAGGTCGCGCCATCGGCGACGCTGGTGATCCACGATCGCGGGATCATCCGGTTGATCGGCTCGCTGGGAAAATCCTTCGATCCCGGCACCACATTTGCGCGCGGAGCGGTGGGGATCTTGTAGGCCTTGGCCATCCAGTAACGCTCGTCGGGCGCGGGCAGCACCTCGATCGTATCCACCGTCTTCATCCAATAGGTCGAGAACCAGCCCGGGACGACCAGCCGCACGGGAAAGCCGTTGAGCAGCGGCAATTGCTCGCCATTCATCGCGAACGCCAGCATCACCTCGCCATCGCGCGCATGATCCACGCCTAGGGACTTCTCGAAATCGGGCGCGCCCGCCACCAGCGGCTTGTCCATCGCGCCGACGCGCACCGCCACCGCGCCGCCGCGCACGCCGGCAAGGTCGAGCACATGGCGCAGCGGCACGCCCATCCATTTGGCATTGCCCATCGCGCCATGGCCCCATTGCGCGCCCGGCACGCGCGGCTGGAACAGCCCGCGCGAATTGCCCGAACATTGGTTCACCGCCGCCAGCTCGATCCGCGGCATCCTGAGCAATTGCGCCAGCGAGATCGACAGCGGCCGTTCAACATGCCCGCCGACGCGGATGCGATAGGTCTCGACATCGACGCTCGTCGGCAGGTCGCCCCAATGCCAGCGGACGAAGAAACGGTCATTGGGCGTGTAGAGCGATTGCTGGAACACCTCCATTGGCGTCTCCAGCAGCGCCGGCCGCACGCGCTGCAGGATCATCGCGCCTTTCTGCGGAAAGTCGCTCGTCATCGCACGCCGGGACGGTCCACCGGGCAGTCGCAGGTCGACATCCGCGCCCAGCGCTCGCCCCGCCAGCATCGCGCCGCCACCGGCGATCCCCGCCGCCAGCAGCCGACGCCGAGAGACTGCACGCGCTTCGTGGAAATCAAGCCGATCCATCGCCCACCGCTTCCTTGCTCCCTGTCACCTTAAAGCGAGTCGTCCACCAGTGTGGACACCCCATTCGTTCGTCCTGGGCCTGGCGAAGTACGCGCCCCGAGCGCGCCCCTCCGGCTCCGGCGCAGGTGGCCCTCCAGCGCACTTTACATCGTCGGCCGGGATCGTCCCGACATCCAGGGTTCGGCAGATCCGGCGCTGGTGAACCCGCGCAACCCTGGACCCCGGCACAGGCCTGGCCTGAGCTCTGCCGAAGGAGCCGGGGTCATGCACTCTGCGGCGCGGACAAAGCTTTTCACAGGAGCTTCTCCGATGCCAGGCAGGCGCTTCGGGTTCGATAATCGAATCTCAATCGCCGATCACTCTCACGACCGTCACGTCCGACGCGTCGCACGCCGACTCCAGCGCGTCATCCACCGCGTCGGTCACCAGATAGTCGATGTCGCCCAGATCGCCGATCCGCACCGGGGCAGGGCGGCCGAGCTTGGACGAATCGAGCGTCAGGATCACCTTGCGCGCCTGCGCGATGATCGTCTGCGACACGCGCACCTCGTCCACGTCGAAGTCGAGGAAGGTGCCGTCCGCCTCGATCGCGGAGGCGCCGATCAGCGCGTAATCGACGCGAAAGCTGCGGATGAAATCCATCGCCAGCGCGCCGATCACCGCGCGATCGCCCGGGCGTACACGGCCGCCGGCGGCGATCACCTCGATGCCGGGGCAATCGGCCAGGATGTCGACGACGTTGAGATTGTTGGTGATCACCATCAACTCGCGATGTCTCGTCAGATGCCGGGCGATCGCCTCGGTGGTCGATCCGATGTTGATGAACAGGCTCGATCCGTCGGGCACCAGTGCGGCGGCGGCCGCGCCGATCGCGTCCTTGGTCTCTGCCGCCACCAGTCGCCGCTCGGCATAACGCAGATTGTCGACGCCCGATGTCACCACCGCGCCGCCATGGACGCGCGACAGCATCGATTTCTTGGCGAGCAGGTTCAGGTCCTTGCGGATCGTCTGCGGCGTCACGCCCAATGTTTCGGCGAGCGCCTCGACCGAGACGCTGCCGGTGTGCCGCGCCGTCTCCAGGATCTGGCGGTGGCGCAGCGCCACCACATCCGCACCCTGTTGCATCAGCCTGCGACGGCCGCCACCGCCGCATGCGGCGCGGCAGCGAGATAGGCGTCCAGCGCCTCGGCAGTGTCTGCAGGCGTGTGCAGCCCCAGCTTGCTGCGCCGGTACAGGATGTCCTCGCTCGTCCGCGCCCATTCGGCTGCGACCAGATAATCGACTTCGGCCTGATACAGATCGCCGCCGAAGCAGCGGCCCAGCTCCGCCACCGTCCGCGCCGCGCCCAGCACGCGCTCGGTCCGTGTGCCATAGGCACGCGCGAGCCGGCGCAGCAGCGGCGCGGGAAGGTCGGGACGGCTGGCACTCAGGGCACCGAGGAATGCCTCGAAATCGGCGTTCGGCATATCACCGCCGGGCAGCACGGCACCGGCGGTCCACGCGCCGCTTGCCCCGGGGAAGAACGGCGCCAGTTCCTTCATCGCGTGCTCGGCCAGCTTGCGGTAGGTGGTGATCTTGCCGCCGAAAATGCTCAGCATCGGCGCCCGACCTTCGCCCGCATCGAGATCGAGCACATAGTCGCGCGTCACCGCCGATGCGTTTGACGATTTGTCGTCGTACAGCGGCCGGATGCCGGCATAGGACCAGCGAATTTCGTTTTCGCTGACCGGCGTTGCGAAATACCGGCCAATTGTCTCCAGAAGATATCCGGTTTCGGCCGAACTGATCGCGGCCTTGCCCGGTTTCGCACTCCAGACCTCGTCGGTGGTTCCGACCAATGTGAAGTCGCGCTCATAGGGGATGGCGAAGACAATGCGCCGATCGGGGTTCTGCAGCATGAAGGCGTGCTCGCCTTCGTAGAGCTTCGGCACTACGATATGACTGCCCTTGACCAGCTTGACCCCGCGATCGGTGCGCGCATCGGGCACCCGGCCGAGCACGTCGGCAACCCACGGCCCAGCGGCGTTGACGAGCGCTCTGGCGCGCACCGTGCGGCGGCCATCCGGCCCCTCGACGATCGCTTCCCAGCCGCCGCCGACGCGCCTTGCATCGACCAGCCGTGTGCGGGTCTCGATCGTCGCGCCGCGGGCGGCGGCATCCATCGCGTTCAGCACCACCAGCCGGCTGTCCTCCACCCAGCAGTCCGAATAGATGAAAGCCTTGCCTTCTCTGGTGCTTAGACCCGCGCCGACGGGCGAGTCCGCGAGCTTCACGGTGCGCGTGCCCGGCAGCTTCTCGCGCCCGCCGAGGTGATCGTACAGGAACAGGCCCAGGCGAACCATCCAGGCGGGGCGCGGCGATTGGGTCTGCGGCAGGACGAATTCGAGCGGCCAGATGATGTGCGGCGCCATGTTCAGCAGCCGCTCGCGCTCGATCAGCGCCTCGCGCACCAGCCGGAACTCGCCATATTCAAGGTAGCGCAGGCCGCCGTGGATCAGCTTGGTGGAAGCGGAGGATGTATGGCTCGCCAGATCGTCCTGCTCGACCAGCAATACGCTGAGCCCGCGCCCCGCCGCATCGCGCGCGATCCCCGCGCCGTTGATCCCACCCCCGACAACCAACAGGTCCACCCCGTCACCGGCCGTACCCGCCACCATGTCACTAACCTCCACCATCCCGCCCCCATACGCCAATATCGACCCAAACGAAAGTCTTTGACGTTCGCCCGAAAGGTGGCAAGGTTCGCCCGAACGTTCGTTTGGAGAGAGTGGTGGCGGCGCATATCTTGGTGATCGATCAAGGAACGACGTCGACGCGCAGCGTGCTCTTCGACGATCAGGCCCGGCGCGTGGCGATCGCGCAGGTCGAGTTTTCGCAGCACTACCCGGCGCACGGCTGGGTCGAGCACGATCCCGAGGATATCTGGCGCGACACCCTG
This sequence comes from Sphingomonas sp. OV641, assembly GCF_900109205.1. Classification (NCBI taxonomy): domain Bacteria; kingdom Pseudomonadati; phylum Pseudomonadota; class Alphaproteobacteria; order Sphingomonadales; family Sphingomonadaceae; genus Sphingomonas; species Sphingomonas sp. OV641. Next base: position 489,956 of record NZ_FNZB01000002.1, read on the forward strand.
GCGACCGCCCGCGACGCGATCGCCAACAGCGGTGTCCCGCCCCGCGACATCGCCGCGATCGGCATCACCAACCAGCGCGAAACGGCGGTGGTGTGGGATCGCGCGAGCGGCGAGCCGATCCACCGCGCGATCGTGTGGCAGGACCGGCGCGGCGCACCGCAATGCGCGCGGCTGCGCGAGCAAGGGGCGGAGGAGCTCATCCGTTCACGCACCGGCCTGCTGATCGATTCCTATTTCTCCGCCACCAAGATCGCCTGGATCCTCGACAATGTCGCCAGCGCCCGGACCCGTGCCGAACGGGGCGAGCTTGCGTTCGGCACGATCGACAGCTTCCTCCTGTGGCGGCTTACCGGCGGAGCGGTTCACGCCACCGACGTGACCAACGCCAGCCGCACGATGCTGTTCGACATCCACCGCGGCGCCTGGGACGAGGAGCTATGCCGGCTGATCGGTGTCCCTTCGTCCATGTTGCCCGAGGTGCATGATAACGCGCATGTTTATGGCACGACGGACCCGTCGCTCTTCGATGCCGCGATCCCGATCGCCGGCATGGCGGGCGATCAGCAGGCGGCCCTGTTCGGGCAGGCCTGTTTCGATCGGGGCACGGCCAAATCGACCTATGGCACCGGCTGCTTCATGCTGCTCAACACCGGCGACCAGGCGGTCGAATCCAAGCATCGCCTGCTCACGACGCCTGCGTACCGGCTGAACGGCAAGACCACTTATGCGCTGGAAGGATCGATCTTCGTCGCCGGCGCCGCGGTGAAATGGCTGCGCGATGGGCTGGGTATCATCACGCACGCCAGCCAGACAAACGACATGGCGACCAAGGTGGAGAACAGCCACGGCGTGTACATGGTGCCGGCGTTTGTTGGCCTGGGCGCGCCGCACTGGGATCCCGATGCGCGCGGCGCGATCCACGGCCTGACGCTGGACACGAGCGCAGCGCATCTCGCCCGCGCGGCGCTGGAAGCGGTCGCGTATCAGACGCTGGACCTGGCGGAGGCGATGGTGGCCGACGGCGGCAGCCGACCGCACGCCTTGCGGGTCGACGGGGGTATGGCGGCCAATGACTGGCTGTGCCGGTTTCTCGCCGACCTTACCGACATGGCCGTCGAACGCCCCGCAGATTTGGAGACAACCGCGCGCGGAGCGGCCTTCCACGCAGGCCTTGCGGCCGGGATCTGGCCTGATCTCGGCACACTTTCGGCCTTGTGGTCGCGGGAACAATGTTTCGAGCCGGAAATGGCGGCAGAAGCCCGCGCGCCGCTGGTCGCCGGGTGGCGCGATGCCGTGCGCCGGACGCTGAGCCAGCATGTCAGCGGCTAGCCGTTGCTCCGCGGCGCCGGTCAAGCACCAGCGACACCGCCCAGATAGCGAGGCCGCCGAGCGCCAGTGCCATCCCGACCCAGCCGGTCGAGGCCCAGCCATAGCCGGCCGAGATCGCGAGCCCGCCCAGCCAAGGCCCGAGCGCATTGGCGGTGTTGAAGGCGGAATGGTTCAGCGCCGCGGCGAGGGTCTGTGCGTCGCCCGCGACGTCCATCAGCCGCGCCTGTAGCACGGTGCCGAGCCCGCCGCCGGTGCCGATCAGCGTGATGATCGCCAGCATCGACCAGGGCTGCTGCGCAGCCGGGGCATAGAGCGCGAGCATCAGAGCGCTGAACGCCAATGTCACGCCGGCGGTCGGCATCAACGCCCGGTCCGCCCCGCGCGCGCAGGCGAGCGTGCCCACCGTCATGCCGACGCCGAACAGCGCAAGCGCCACCGGGATCAGTTCGGGCGTGCCCGTCACCGCCGTCATGGTTGAGGCAAGATAGGTGTAGACGGAGAACAGCCCGCCAAAGCCGATCGCCCCGATGCCGAGCGTCAGCCAGACGCGGCCGTTGGCGAGCGCCGACAGTTCGCGCAACGGGCTGGCCGTCCGGTCCGCCGGGGTGCGCGGCGCGAAGAGCAGCAGTAGCAGCGCGGTCGCAACCGCGAGCACGGCGACAATGGCGAAGCCCCAGCGCCAGCCGAGCGCCTGGCCGACCACATTGGCAAACGGCACGCCCGCGACGGTCGCGATCGTCAGCCCCAACATCATTCGCGCGACCGCCTGGCTGCGCCGCTCCCGCGGCACCATCGCGGCGGCAACCAGCGCGCCGACGCCGAAAAAGGCCCCATGCGGCAGGCCGCTGAGAAAGCGGAACAGCAGCATCCAGCCAAGGGTCGGGGCGAGCGCCGACAGCGCGTTGGCCAATGCGAAAAAGCCCATCAGCGCGATCAGCAGCTTGCGCCGCGACAGCCGCGCACCCGCCACAGCGAGCACCGGCGCGCCCACCACCACGCCAAGTGCATAAGCGCTGATGACGTGGCCGGCAGTCGGCTCGTCCACGCCGAGACCGGCGGCCATTTGCGGCAACAGGCTCATTGAGGCGAATTCGGTGGTGCCGATCGCGAACCCGCCCATGGAGAGCGCGAGCAAGGCGAGCGTGACGTTCACCGGACGGCCGGCGGCGGTGGTGGCGAGAGTGGCCAAAGGCAATCTTTCGTGCGGGGTATCTGCCGAGCGCGCCTTCGCGTCTCGAAAAGGAGCTTTACGCTCTTTGCTGCATTGCACAACGAACGCCGGTGGCCCAGCCATGATCCACATCGATTTGGAAACGCAGCTTTTCTCCGGTGCGTGGTCGGGCCTAGTCGGCACCGATCTTCAGCTGCGAACCTGCCTGAACAGGAGATCGAACGTCCTAGACTAAGCATGATCGGCACTCATGCCGCAAAGCAACGGATGGAATCATCGAGCGAAAGTCGGGCGATAGTAGGAAGTTAACTCAAGTATGCACTAATTCGTGAGAGCCTGGCCAAATTCTATTGAACACTTGAAGTGTAATGATCTACATTAAGACAGGTCGCGATTCGTGCAGACACCAAGCGCACGCAGTAGCTTTCGATTGCGTAATACCATCTCAATCGAAGCTGGTACGCTAGGGAGGGCGGATTGGCGAAGGCTCATTTCAGGCGCGATGTCGCGGACGATCAGATCGTATATAGCATCTCTCCTGTGGCGCTTCTGGGCTGGAGATCCTTTTCGCTATTCGGGATCGGGTTCTCAGCCTTGCTCGTCGGGGGTGCATTGTGGGTAGGTCTTTGGATCTTCCATTACGATCTGGGCTGGACAGGTTATTATGTCCTCGTCGGTCTGGTCGGATTTCTGATGTACCGCCGATCGGCGAGGGGATATGGCAGTCGGTCGACTTCGCTTGTCACCATAGGTGATGGCGACGTTAGCATCAAAAGGGGTTTGCGATCCGTTGTCGTGCCGCGCGCAGCGATCCGCAGACTGCGATACTTCAACACGGCAAGCGATATGGCGCCAGTCGCCTACGATTATAGTGCCGCTCATGCCCAATTGGCAGCTGAGTCTCATGCGGCCGTAGAAAAACACTGCTGGGGTGTTCAGCTGGACCATGGGAACCAGACAGATACTGTCGTTGACGGGCTCGACGTCGTCACGGCGCAAAACCTCCTGGAGGATCTGAGCCGGGATCTCTTCAAATCGCGAGCTTCCATATGAGCCAGCGGTGGGGAAACACCTGGACCATCTTTGCTATGGTGGCGTTGATCGGTCCGTGCCCCGCCTATGCCCAGGCGCCATCCAATCTTCCCGGCGAGGCGCGCACGATCCTGGCGGAAATCGAGCAAAGCTGTCGATCGTTTGGCGGCCGTGTCACCTTCAACGAAGGCTTCGTGCAGCAGGCAGACTTCAACGGGGACGGCAAACAGGATTATGTCATCGATTGGGGGATGCCGACCTGCAGCACGGCCTCCGCAGGATATTGCGGATCGGCGGGATGCATGCAGTCAGTCTACATATCCAATGCTGCCGGCTACCTTTCAGGAGTTGATTTCTACGGCCTGACGCCGCGCATCCGGATGCGCCAGAGCCGGCCCATTCTCACCCTCGACGTGACCGAGGGATCAGAAAGCTGGGGATGGACCGGAAAAGCTTTCACGAAGCTGCCCCCGGCAGGAGCGACCGCGATCAAGCCATCCCAGTCTCGCCCCAAGGCCCGCCGGAGCAATTGACGGACAGCGTGGCGGCCACGGCCTCTCCCGATGCTGGCGCGCGCGTCCTGACTGGCGTTGCCCGGATGGTGGATGGCGATCCGCGCGCGTCGCTCGAGCAGCCGCCTCAGTGATCCGGTGAAGCGGCGGTGCCCCTACGGCGAATCGTTCGGCTGTGACATGATGAGGCGGCGGCGCTGTGTTGTATGCCGCGCCTTGTTGTGAGCGTCCGCGTAACCGGCGGCGAGACCGACGCTGCCGGCTTCGTCATCACGAGCGAAGGGGCTGCACCCATGGCTTTCATCACCACCAGCGACGGCACCGAAATCTTCTACAAGGATTGGGGCGCGAAGGATGCGACCCCGATCGTCTTCCATCACGGCTGGCCATTGTCCGCCGATGACTGGGACAATCAGATGATGTTCTTCCTGCTGCAGGGTTATCGCGTCATCGCGCACGACCGGCGCGGGCACGGCAGGTCGACGCAGACCGATACCGGCAATGAGATGGACACTTATGCCGCCGACGTCGCGGCGCTGACCGATGCGCTGGACCTCAGCGGTGCGATCCATGTCGGCCATTCGACCGGTGGCGGCGAGGTGGCGCATTATGTCGCACGCGCGAAGCCCGGGCGGGTGGCCAAGGCGGTGCTGATCGGCGCGGTGCCGCCGATCATGGTGCAGTCGGATGCGAACCCCGGCGGGCTGCCGATCGAAGTGTTCGACAGCTTCCGCAAGGCGCTGGTCGACAATCGCGCGCAATTCTACCTCGATGTGCCGACCGGCCCCTTCTACGGCTACAACCGGCCGGGCGCGAAGATCGACCAGGGCGTGATCTGGAACTGGTGGCGCCAGGGCATGATGGGCGGCGCCAAGGCGCATCACGATTGCATCAAGGCGTTCAGCGAGACGGATTTCACCGAGGATCTGACGGCGATCGACGTGCCGGTGCTGGTGATGCACGGCGATGACGATCAGATCGTGCCTTATGCCGATTCCGCGCCGCTCTCGGCGAAGCTGCTGAAGCATGGCACGCTCAAGACCTATGCCGGCCTGCCGCACGGCATGTGCACCACCCACCCGGATATCGCCAACGCGGATCTGCTGGCGTTCATCAAAAGCTGATCCGCAGGCGCGATCGGGTCTCGCAACGCGGTTCAACCGGCGCGGATGAACTTTGCTGCGAAGGTGGGGAGCTCTGCGCGACCACCTTCGCCATGCCGCGCCCTCCAGCGAAGCTCAGGACTGAACCTTCCCGCCATCCACGGCGCCTGCGATCTTCCCTTTGCGCGCATTTGGTGAAAGGCAGTGGCCATGAAGTTCCTGATGGCCGATCTGCCGCCGCGGCAGCGCTACAAGCTGCTCGTTTCCACCGTGACGCCGCGGCCGATCGCCTGGGTGACGACGCGGGGGCGCAACGGCGTGGTGAATGCGGCGCCGTACAGCTTCTTCAACGCGATGGGCGATGATCCGCCGCTGCTGGTGCTCGGCCTGCTGAAGGACGCCAATGGCGCGGACAAGGATACCGCGACCAACATCATCGAAACAGGCGAGTTCGTCGTGAACCTTGTGTCCGAAAGCGACGCCGAGACAATGAACCAGTCGTGCGTCGATGCGCCGCGCGACGTGAGCGAGATTGATTATGCCGGCATCGCCACCACGCCGGCGGCGCGCGTGGCGCCGCCGCTGATCGCGACCGCGCCGGTGAGCTTCGAATGCGTGAAGCGCGAACTGCTGGAGATCGGGCCGCGGCAGGTGATCGCCGTGGGTGAGATACTGGTGACGCATATCCGCGACCAGTTCATCGCCGATCCCGACAAGCTGCACATCGACACCGCGGCGATGCGGCTGATCGGGCGGATGCACGGCGCGGGGACATACCTGCGCAACAGCGACACCTTCACCATGACGCGGCCGGCGTTCGACCCGGCGCGGCTGGACCCGGCGCGGCTGGATCCGGCGGGGGGAGAGGCGCGATAAGGCCGATCAGCCGCATCGACCTGAACCTGCTCGGCACGTTCGAGGCGATCTACTCGCAGGGCGGGGTGACGGCGGCGGCGCGGCATCTGTATCTGTCGCAATCCGCCGTCAGCCATGCGCTGGCGCGGCTTCGCCTGGCGTTCGACGACGAGCTGTTCGTGCGGGTCGGCAATGCCATCGTGCCGACCGCGCTCGCCCGCTCGATCATCGATCCGGTGCGCGATGCGTTGCAGGGGGTGGAGCAGGCGCTGGTCACCGCGACACGCTTCGACCCGGCGACCTCGACGCGCGCGTTTCGCATCGGGTTGCGCCAGGCGAACGAGGCGCGGGTGTTCGCCGGCATCGTCGCGCAGATGGTGCGCGCGGCCCCCGGCGTGACGCTCGCCAGCGTCAACTTCCGCCGCAGCGAGGTGGCGGAGGAACTGGCGCGGGGCGACCTCGACCTTGCGATCGACGTGGCGAGCGACGCCACGACCGGGCTTCATGCGGTGCCGCTGCAGACCGATACGATGGTCGTCGCCGCGCGCCGGGGACATCCGCGCATCCATGGTGCGATCGATCTCGAGACGTATCTTGCCGCCGACCACGTGCAGGCGTCGCCGCGCCGGTCCGGGCCGGGGCTGGAGGACGAGGGGCTGGCGGCGCTGGGCAAGGCGCGGCGGGTCGCGATCCGCTGTCAGAACATCTGGTCCGCGTGGCAGGTCGTGGCGCAATCCGATCTGGTGCTGACGTTGCTGGGCACGCATGCCGCGACGCTGCTGCCGGTCGCGGACAACCAGATCCTGCCGGTGCCGTTCGCAATCGCGCCGCGGCCGCTGCAACTGCTGTGGCACCCGGCCGCGGAGCGCGATCCCGGCAATGTCTGGCTCCGGCGACTGGTGCAGGAGCATGTCGAGGGCACGTGAGGTCATGCATGATCCTCATGGGTGCGATCGCAGATGATCATTACCGCCGATGATCGCGAACGATCTAGGATGAGGCTTTCCAGCACCAGGGTGGGCCCCGATGTCGAACATCTTCACGATCCCCGAACTTGACGACCTGCGCATGTCCGAAGGCGTGCGCCCGCTTTTCGAAGCGGTGAAGCACTTCATCCGCGACCATGTCGACCCGATCTATCCCGAGTTCGAGCGGCTGGGCGAGGAGCGCAAGGAGCGCTGGAGCTTCGCACCGGGGCAGCTCGAACTGCTGCAGGGCGCCAAGGACAAGGCAAAGGCGGCGGGGTTGTGGAATTTCTTCCTGCCCAACGCTGAGACCGGCGAGGGGCTGTCGAACCTCGATTATGCCTATATCGCCGCCGAACTCGGCAAGTCGCCGCTCGCGTCCGAAGCGCTAAACTGCTCGGCGCCCGATACCGGCAACATGGAAGTGCTGGAGCGGGTCGGCACGCCCGAGCAGAAGAAGCAGTGGCTGGAGCCGCTGCTCGCCGGCGAGATCCGCTCCGCTTATGCGATGACCGAGCCGGATGTCGCCTCGTCCGACGCGAAGAACGTGCGCTGCGCGGCCCGGCTCGAGGGCGACGAATGGGTTATCAACGGCGAGAAGCATTATATCTCGGGCGCCGGCGACCCGCGCTGCAAGGTGATGATCACCATGGTGCGCACCAACCCCGATGCGCCATCGTCGCAGCAGCAGTCGCAGATCCTGGTGCCGATGGACGCGCCGGGTGTCGAGATTATCGGCGCGATGGAAGTGTTCGGCAAGGATCATGCGCCGCGCGGGCACATGCACCTCAAGTTCAACAACGTGCGCGTGCCGCGCGAGAACATCCTGCTGGGCGAAGGTCGCGGGTTCGAGATCTCGCAGGTGCGGCTCGGGCCGGGGCGGATCCACCATTGCATGCGCACCATCGGCAAGGCGGAGGTCGCGCTTGACCTGATGGTGAAGCGCGGCACCTCGCGCGAGGCGTTCGGCCGATCGCTGATCATGCTGGGCAAGAACATCGAGCTGGTCAGCCGCGCCCGGATCGAAATCGAGGCGATGCGCCTCATGGTGCTGAAGGCGGCCAAGGCGATGGACGTGCTGGGCAACCGCGAGGCGCGCGTGTGGGTCAGCATGGTGAAGGCGATGGTGCCGGAGAAGACCTGCCAGATCATCGACCAGGCGATCCAGATCCACGGCGCCTATGGCATGAGCCAGTTCACCCCGCTTGCAGAGCTATATGCCGACGTGCGCCACCTGCGCTTCGCCGACGGGCCGGACGAGGTGCACCACATGGTGGTGGGCCGCAACGAACTGGCGCTGCACTGACGCCGCGGCCCTGACCGGGCGCAACGCAAGCGGGGCGTAAGGAAGGGATCGTTCCTGCACGCTCCGCCGGTTGTCGGGTCGCCTTCTTGGCGAAGCCGGCACCTTGATGCGGAACCGAGCCGGCGGGGGCGGAGCCGGTTACCCTACGGTTTCCCGATGGGCGCCGGCGTGGGCGAGAGCTCTGCGAAGCCTTTTGATTGCCCCAAAGGCTGGGTCATACTGGCCGCGAGCCGGTATCCAGCGTTCCGCGCACGCGATGGCTTCAGGTTTGCGGCCCGGTGGATGCCGGGACGGGCCCGGCATGACGCGGAAAGTTTTGCGGCGCTCTCGGCCTGCGCCGAGACCCTGCCTGTGCACGCGATGGCTCAAGGTTTGCGAGCCGGTCGATGCCGGGACGAGCCCAGTGACCACGGACGTTTCGTCCGGCGTCCGGCGCCACTGGATTATCTCATGCCTCGCTTGGCGCGGGTCACGGGAAGCGAGGAGCGGTTGAGGGCATCACGACGCCCGTCTCCTTGCTATACTGGTCCCAGGCGGCAACCAGCGCCTTGACCCGGCCCGGCTCCTGTCCGGCGAGATCGCGCGTTTCGCCCGGATCGGTTGCAATGTTGAACAATTGCCAGCCTTGCCCGAGGTCGACCAATTTCCAGTCGCCCTGACGTAGCGCGCGACGGCCGAACAGCTCACTGCCGATCGCTTCCTCGGGCGCGTGGACGCGCTCGGCGCGGCCGTCGAGATAGGGCTTCCAGCTTGCGCCGCGGACCGCACGTACGGCACGCCCGTCATGGCTTGCCCCGCGCCACTCACCCCCGGCCGCCTCCACAAGAGTCGGCAGCACGTCCATGACGTTGCCATAAACATTGCTGATGCCCGTGCGCGCCGAGCCGGGCCAGCGGATGAACGCCGCGACGCGCGTGCCGCCCTCCGTCGTCAGCCCCTTGTAAAGAAAGGATGGCGCGGTCGCCGCCTGTGCCCAGCCGGGGCCGTAGCCGATGTACGATGTCGCCTTGCCGAAATTCTCCAGCCGGTTGTCCGCGGCGGAAACCCGGGCCTTGAACTCCGGGTTCTCGCTGCGGGCGAGATCGGTGCCCTCCGCGCCATTGTCCGAGGTGAACAGGATGATGGTGTTATCATATTGGCCGGTCGCCTTGAGATGCGCGATCACGCGCCCGACGCTGCGGTCCATCCGCTCGACCATTGCGGCATAGATTTCCATGGCGCGCACCTGCCTCGCCTGCTCCTCGCCGGTCAGTTCGCGCCACGACAGGCCGGGCTTGAACAGCGGATCGTGCGCGCTGGTATCCGGCGGCACGAGCCCGAGCGACTTCAGACGCGCAAGTCGCTGCTGCCGCAGCGCCTCGAACCCGGCAGCGTAGCGGCCCTTGTAACGGTCCAGATCCTCGTCGGGCACCTGCAGCGGCCAGTGCGGCGCGGTGAAGGTGAGGTAGCCGAAAAATGGCCGGCCGGTGTCGCCTGCCTTCAGAAATTCGATGAGGTGATCGGCATAGGCATCGGAGGAGTAGAATCCTGCCGGCAGCGATGCGAGCTGCTGGCCATCCTGCCAATAGGTGGTGCCCCTCGCCGCGGGACTGCTGGCGATGTCCTTGCCAAAGTGATTGCCGCCGCCCTGCGCCAGATCGAAGCTGCGATCGAAGCCGCGCCGGGCGGGCTGCTGATCGGCGGTGGTGCCGAGGTGCCACTTGCCCGACATCAGCGTCGCATAGCCAAGCCCGCGCAGCCGATCCGCGAGCGTGGCAACGTCGTTCGGCAGATGGCCCTCATAGCCGGGCTGGCCACGCTGATTGGGCGCCAGCAGTTCGGCCATGCTGCCATGGCCGGCAAGGTGATTGTCTGTGCCCGACAACATCATCGACCGGGTCGGCGAACAGGTCGGTGCGGTATGGAAGCCGGTGAGGCGCAGGCCCTCATGCGCGATGGCGTCAAGATTGGGCGTGCGGATTTCGCCGCCAAAGGCACCAAGATCGGAAAAGCCGAGATCGTCGGCGACGATGACGAGGATGTTTGGCTGCCTGGCCGGCTGCGGTGCCGGCGCGGCCGGGGCGGCCCGGGGCCGGGCCATGGCCTCAGCGCCAAGGTTGGCGGTGATCAGCGCGGTGCTGGCGGCAAGCAGCTTCATCCAGTTCGTCATTCGTGATGTCCCCTGTTTCTTCCTGTCACCCCGGACCTGACCCGGGATCCATGGTGCGCCGCGCGCTTCGGCCCACAACGAGGCACAGCACGCGCGGCGCCATGAACCCCGGCGCAAGGCCGGGGTGACGATCGTGTGTGCGGCGAACTGCTATTCCGCCGCTTCCAGCTGCACCTGGATGACCGGCTCCGGCTTGATCACCCGGCTGGGCCGGCCGTCGATCCCCACCGGCACCTCGCCGGCGATGGTCGCGCGGCGGAGCAGGCGGCGCTGCTTGCCGAAGTCCGCCACCGCGCGATGCTGCGTCGCCCGATTGTCCCAGATCGCCACGTCGCCGGGCTGCCAGCGCCAGCGCACGGTGTTTTCCGGCTTGGTGATGTGATCCTGCAGCAGGCTGAACAATCTGGCGAAATCGTCGCGGTTGATGCCGACGAAGGATTTCACGAAATTGCCGAGCAGCAGCACGCGCTCGCCCGTCTCGGGATGGACGTGGACCACGGGATGCTCGGTTTCGTACACCACGGAGGCGAACACGTCGCGGTGCCGCTTGATCTGATCGGAGGTCGCCTCCGGCCGGCTGGCGGCATAGTCATAGGCATTGGTGTGGACGGCGCGCAGATTGTCGGCGAGCGCCTTCAGCGGCTCGGGCAGTTCATCATAAGCCGTGGCGCCGTTGGCCCAGGTCGTGTCGCCGCCGGATGGCGGAATGATGATCGACCGCAGGATCGAGGCTTCGGGGAAAGCCGGCAAGAAGGTGATGTCGGTATGCCAGGACGACGCCGCCTCGCCTTCCTTGGAGTTCAGCTCCAGCAGGAATTGCGATCCTTCGGCGACCGGCACCGTCGGGTGAGCGAGCGGCTTGCCGAGCCGGCCGGCGAACGCTTCATGGCTTTCGTCGTCGAGATGGCCCTGGTTCCGGAAGAAGATCACCTTGTGCTCGACCAGCGCGGCGCGGATTGCCGCAATGGTGAGGTCGTCGAGGTCGCCGCCGAGGCGAACGCCGCGGATTTCCGCGCCGATGCGGCCGCCGACCGGCGCGATGTCGAGTTCGATGCCGGTGGTGACACGTTCTTTCAGGTCTACACTCATCTCACTTCTCCTCATGCAACGTTGGTTGGGACGGTGGGGGTGGCGCGGCGCGCATCGAGCGCGCGGCGGATGTCGGCATGGCGCGCCTCGTCGAGCGGGAAGCGCCAGATGATCGATGCGGCGATGACGTGGGCGATCGCGGGGCCGAGCGCGAAGACGTATTTCAGCGCCTCCAGTGCCTCGGGCGCATTGCCGCCCCTGGCCGAGAAGCCGAGCCAGGCGACCAGCGGCAGCGCGATACCCGCGCCGATCGCCGGCCCGGCCTTGGCGGACAGGCTGAAGACGGAGAAGAACAGCCCGGTGCGGTTGTGCCCGGTGCGCAACTCGTGCGCGTCGGCCACGTCGGCGACCATTGCGCGCAGCATCAGATTGCCCGAGCCCTGCGTCAGCCCCTGCGCGATCGTCAGCGCCAGCAGCAGCGGCAGCATGCCGGGGAACACGAACAGCAGCCCGAGATTGATCGCCGCCTGCGCCAGTTCGCCGGCAATGGCGGTGCGGCGCTTGCCCCAGCGGCGGCCGATCGCCAGCCAGATCGGCCCCGCAGCCACGCCGAACAGGAACTGCAACAGGTACAGCCCGCTCGCCCAGGTCGGCAGGCCCATATAGTGCACGGCGAAGAACACGATCAGCCCGGCGCGCACCGACTGCCCGGCGGTAACGGCGGCGTCCGAGGCGAGCACGCGCAGCAGCAGGCGATCGCGCACGATCAGCGTGGTGGTGCGCCAGAAGCCGTCCGACGCGGGCTCCTGCGCGGGGCGCGGCGGCTCTGGCAGCGCAGTGAGCGTCAGCAGGAGCGCCGGCAGCAACGTCAGCAGCGTAAAGCCGCCGACGATCTGCATCTTCAGCGCGATGTCGTCCGGGCGGAACTGTTCCAGGATCGTCGGGATGACCAAAACCAGCAGCAGCCCGATCGCGCGCAGCGTGCCCTGATAGGTCACCACGCGCGTGCGCTCATGATATTGCCCCGACAACTCCCCGCCCCAGGCGGAGAAGGGCACTTCGATCATCGACCAGCCGGCGTAGAAGACGAACAGGACAAGGCCGAGATACAGCGCCGACGGCGCGACCGGGGGGAAGAACAGCAAGGCGGCGCCCAGCCCGAAGGCGAGCCCGCCCGCCGCGATCCACGGCCGGCGCCGGCCCCAGCGGGTGCGAGTGCGATCGCTGAGCGCGCCGACGATCGGGTCGGACGCCACGTCCCACAATCGCCCGATCAGGAACACCAGCCCGATCGCCGCGAGCGACAGGCCATAGTGCGTCGCGTAGAGCTGCGGCACGAACAGCGCGAGCGGCAGGCCCGCGCCGGCAATCGGGATCGCCAGCGACCCGAACGCGATCAGCCTGCCTGCGGGCAGGCCGCGATCGATGCGCGTCGCGCGGGCCTGCTCAAACGCGTCGAATGCGAGCGTCGCCATCGTCAGATCCTCGTCCGGAGGGTGACGCCGATCGTTCGCGGATCACCGAGGATCGCGGTGACGAGGCCGTAATTGACCACGCTCAGCGTCTGGAAATAGTTCTTGTCGAACAGGTTGCGCGCCCAGACCGACAGGTCGAGCCGCCCGTCATCCACCTTCACGCCGAGACGCGCGTTGACGATCCCATAGCCGGGGACGAGCGCGTAGCGGCTGTTGCTGGCGGCGGTGTAATATTCCGACCGGTACGACCAATCGGCATGGGCATAGGCCTGGAGCCGGTCGTTCACCGGTGCCTGAAGGTCGGTGCCGAGCGAGGCGGACCATTTCGGCACGCCAGCCAGCGTCGCGCCGGTCAGGTCCTTCAGCTGGCCGTTCGGCAGCTCCTCCACCGGCGCCGGGCCACCGGCATAATCGCGATAGGTCGCATCGGTGTAGGACAGGGCGCCGGTGAAGCTGGCGTAATCGTTCGCCTGCCACGCCACATCGCCCTCGAACCCGCGGCTGCGCACGCTGGGGATATTGGCGATGTAGTTGATGTAATTGTTGGTGCCGATCACCTGCTGGACGATGGTCGTCTGGTAATCGGTGACATCGGTCCAGTAAGCGGCGAGGTTGAACGTCACCGTCCGGTTCAGCCACTGCGACTTCAGCCCGATTTCGTAATTGTCGACGCTTTCGGGATCGATCGCGGGGTCCACGCCGGCGGGTACGTTGGTGAGGTTCAGCCCCTGCGACTTGGTGCCACGCGACCAGGTGGCATAGGTCAGCACATCATCGGCCGGTTTCCAGCCGAGCGTCAGCAGCCAGGAGAAGCTGTCGTCCTTCGCCTCGACGCTGTAGCTCTGCTGCGGCGCAAGGGCGTTGCGGATCGCCTGAGCGCGTGCCGCCTGCGCGGCGGTCAGCCCCGCAAACGAGGGGCCGGCGACCTGCGCCGAGCGATACGAGCCCCATTTGTCCTCATGCGTGAAGCGTAGGCCCGCCGTCAGATCGAGCGCGGGGGTGATGTGCCAGGTGCCCTGGCCGAACGCGGCGAGGCTGCGGGTGTGGGGATCGGATTGCGAGCGCGAGAGGAAGCCGTCGGTCGCGGCGCTCGCCACGGCGAATGCATCGGTCGGATACAGCGCAAGCGCAGCGTCGGACCCCCATTCGCTGGTGCCTTTGCCGAGCACCTTCTGCCAGAAATAATAGCCGCCGATGACCCAGTCGACCGCGTTCGACCCGTTGGAGCCAAGCCGCAGTTCCTGGCTGAACTGACGCTGGAAATTCTGCTGCTGGCTTTGCAGCTGGACTGAGCGCGCGGTGTAGTCGCTGTCGTTGCCCGGATACCAGTTCCACTTGCGCGACGCGGTGATCGAGGTGAGCGTGACCGGGCCGAGATCCCAATTTACCTCGCCAGACACGCCCCAGGTGTTCATGTTCGCCTGGAAGCGCGAATTGGCATCGGTGCGCCGCGCGAATGGATCGAGCGGCAAGGGCGTGTAGCCGAGCCGTGCGAAGCGCTGGATGAAGTTGTTGGCGATTGGCGCGCCATTGTCATAGCTGGCGAAGGCGCTGACCGGCAGGTTGATGCAGCATTCCTGCGTCTGCTTGGAATAGTCGCCGATCAGTCGCACCGTGAGACCGGGGGCGAATTCGGCATATACCTGGCCGCGTGCGGTGAAATTGTCGTAATCGTGTACCCAGCGACGCGTGGTGTAATTGTAGATGAAGCCATCGCGGTGGGTGTCCGCAATGCTGAGCCGCGCGCCGACGCCATCGCCGATCGGCCCGCTCACCGATCCGCGCACCTGGTGATAGCCCCAGTCGCCGATCGTCGCCTCCCCGCGAAACTCGGGCGCATCGCTGGGCAGGCGCGAGGTGATGTTGATCGCGCCGGCGGTGGTATTCTTGCCAAACAACGTGCCCTGGGGGCCGCGCAGCACCTCGATCCGATCAAGGTCAACGAGGTCGAACTGGCTCTGCCCGACACGCCCGTAATAGACGTTGTCGATATACATGCCGACGCCATTCTCGATGCCGTCGTTGGTCAGCGCGACGTTGGAGCCGAGCCCGCGAATGTTGATGTTGGTGTTGCGCGGATTGAAGCTGAACACCTGAAGCGACGGCACGGTCTGCTGCACCTGATCGAGGCGGTAATCGCCGCGCTGCGCGATCTGCTCTCCGCTGACGACGCTGAGCGCGATCGGCACGTCCTGCGCGCGTTCCTCGCGCCGGCGGGCGGTGACGACGATTTCGGCTTCGGCGGCCGGGACATCCGCCTCGGGCGCGGCGACGGTGCTTCCAGTTGTAATGCCATCGGCGGCCGGCTCGGCAAACCGCGCCTGTGCGGCTGCTGCGAACGGCATGCTCACCGCCGCGGCGGTGGCCATCAACAGGTTCCGAAAACGATAGACGTGCGTCGTCACTGCCTGGAAGTCCTTTCCATGCCCTGGGTGCTTCGAGATTCGTTCGACCTTCAGCAGGCGCGCGGCGCCGCCCGCGCTGCCGAACCAGCAGCACGTGCCTGTGGCCGGCTCCGTCCCCTGGACGGCGACCGAGCCTTCAGATCAGCCTGAACCGCCTCTTTTCAGCGGAGGTGCCGCGCTGCCCGGGGGCGGCGGATCGTGACCGTGGTTCCTCGTCATCGCGCTTCTGTTCGCCCTTTGTTGAACAGGCGCCATGGCGCGCTGCGACTCAATACCTACTCTTTCGATGGGAATTAGAAAAGAAGAGATTGTTGCTTGTGGCGAAGGCATGCTTCTGGCGACCACGCGCTGTGCCGAGTTCGATCAGGCAAAGGCTTTTGACCCGTAAGCCGGGGAGCATCGGTTCCGGCCGCGAGTGTCGTGGGCGGCGCGCCGAGCGGACGGTTCCGATGCCCGTGCGTGTCATGGCTCTTGCAGTGCCAAGCCGAACGAGCAGCGGGCCGTAGCGCGGTGCCAGCGGCGCTACATGAAGATGGAGAGGGTTCGAGCGTTTAGCGGTTCGGGATTTCGGGTTTCGGGATTTCGGGGCTTCGGGATTTCGGGCGCGCTCGATCGGCGCCCTGGCATCTTCATGTGCAACACCCCTAGCAACGATGGGGAGGGATATTGGCAACGCGTCGGTACGCTGAACAAGCATCAAACAAATCGGCGTTCTTCAAAAAGCAAACTACGTTCTAATTTGTCTGTGTAGTCGATGTCACTGCACATCACACCTAGCTGCCCGCTGGCTGGAACGCGTTACAGTTTATTTAATTGCTACGTAAAACACGAATGTTTCAAAAACAATTTGACGCAAGCAACTAAGCGTCACAAGATCCGATCCGGGCTTATCTAGATCGGCATCAGCCGGCAGTGAGGGCCCGGGAGGATGCTGATGAGAAAGTTCGAATTGTTCGGAGCCACTGCGCTCGCGCTCGTTCTCGGCTATTCAGCGCCAGCGCAGGCGCAGGCGCAGGCGCAGGCGCAGGCGCAGGCGCAGACGCAAGCGCAAACGCCGGCGGCAACAGGGGCGGCAACACAGGCGGCTTCGCAGGCGGCCACACAGGCGCAATCGGCGCGCGACCAGGACAGCGGCTACCTTGCCGACATCGTCGTCACGGCGCAGCGTCAGTCCCAGACCCTGCAGGAGGTGCCGATCGCGGTGAGTGCCTTTTCGGCCGCCGCGCTTGAATCGCAGCAGATCGACAATGCTTCGGATCTTCAGCTGACCTTGCCCAACGTCACCTTCTCGAAAGGCAATTTCTCGGGGTCCAGCTTCACGATCCGCGGCATCGGCGACCTGTGCGTGGGCATTTCGTGCGACCAGGCAACGGCCATCCACCTCAACGGTTCGCCCCTGCTGGCGACCCGCATCTTCGAAACCGAATATTTCGATCTTGAACGCGTCGAGGTGCTTCGCGGACCTCAGGGCACCCTGTTTGGCCGCTCGGCATCATCGGGCGTGGTCAATTTCATCAGCGCCAAGCCGCGAACGGACAAGTTCATGGCGTCGGCCGAGGCGGAATATGGCAATTACGATTCCATTCGCGCCAAGGCGATGGTGAACATCCCGCTGGGCGAGACTTTGGCCGTTCGCGTCGCCGGATTCTACCTCAATCGCGACGGCTATACGCTCAACACCTTCGACAACAGCCGTATCGACGGGCGCGACATGTATTCGGTACGCGGCTCGATCCGCTGGGAGCCTTCGGTTGATACGACGGTCGACCTGCTCGCTTCCTATTTCCGGGAGGACGACAATCGCCTGCGCATCCAGAAGCAATTGTGTCAGACCGATCCGACCGGCGTTCTGGGCTGCCTCGCCAATCGCCGCGACGCCGGGCGCACCAACACCAACTCGACCTTCACCGGCACGCTGGGCAGCCGCGAGTTCCTGTCGATCGCCTTTGCCAATCCCACGCTTGGCAATGCCCTGGGGCTAGGCAGCCTCTACGGGCCGGATGCCTATGCCGGAAACCCGGTGCTGAGCGATCCGCGCGAAGTCTATACCGCGTTCAACCCCACCTATAAAACCGACGAGCTGACGGTGCAGGGGCGGATCGAACATAATTTCGGGCCGGTAAGGGCGCAGCTGACCGGTTTCTACCATGAAACGTCGGTGGATTCGTCGCAGGACTATAACCTGGGCGTCAGCAATCGCGCGTTGCTCCAGCCGACGCTCAACACGCTGGCCGCGGCGGCGGCGGGCGGTATTCCGACCCTGCCAGCGGCCTATTTCCAGCCAATCGCGCAGGCGATCATTCCCAATGGGCCGCAGGGCGATCTGTGTACCTCGCTGCCGGAAAAGTCCGGGCTTGGCGTCTATGGCGGGTTCGGCCGGTGCGGCCCGATCCCCAACGCTTATGACCGTTCGGTCCAGCGGACGCGCGACTGGTCTGCCGAGGCGATCATCTCGTCCGACTTCGACGGCCTGTTCAACTTCCTGCTCGGCGGCATCTATGTCGACGGGAAGATCCGCGACGGCGATTATTACGTGAACGCGTTCGCGATCGACTATGTGACCGGCATTCTGGGGAGCGTCGGCGCGCTCGGCGCCGGCCGACCGCCGGAATTTTCGGCGACGCCGTTCTTCCGCAGCAACACCGATCTGTTCCGGCTGAAATCCTATGGTATCTTTGGCGAAACCTACTTCCAGTTCACGGACAGCCTGAAGCTGACGCTCGGCGCGCGGTACAACAACGACAAGAAGTTCGTCCGTTCGCGCTCCACCCTGGCGAGCTTCGCCGTGCCCTATACGCAGACGGGCAGCGCGTTCGATGCGCCGCGCGCCGCGCTGTATGACGCCGATCCCGTCGTGCCCGGCATCCAGGACTATGCCGTGCGCAATCGTACCTTTGACGAGATCACCGGCCGCGCCGTCGTCGACTACAAGGTCACGGAAGACAATCTGCTCTATGCCTCCTACTCGCGCGGCTACAAATCGGGCGGCTTCAACCCGCCGGTGCAGGTGCCGGGCCTGACGGTGCCCGACGCGTTCCAGCCGGAAATCATCAGCGCATTCGAGGTTGGTTCGAAGAATACCTTCGCCGATGGCAAATTCACCCTGAACCTCACCGGTTTTTACTACAAGTACAAGGGGTTGCAGCTCAGCCGCATTGTCGCGCGCACGTCAATCAACGACAATATCGACGCCGACATCTGGGGTGTGGAAGCCGAATCGTCGCTGCGCCCGGGTGAGGGCTGGGTCGTGAACTTCGGGGCTAGCTACCTGAACACCAAGGTGACGTCGGATGCCCCGTTCATCAACCAGCGCGACGTGTCCGGCGGCAATCCCGATACGGTCATCATCAAGGACATCGGCAACGCATCGAACTGCGTTGTTCGCGCCAACACCGGTGGAGCAGCGGCGGCGCAGGCGTTTGTTGCCGGCGTCAACTCCGCGCTCGGCCTGCGCGGGCCGCAGGCCTTCCCGTCGGACGCCAATGTCGGCGCGGCGACGGGCGCGTTCGGCCTGTGTTCGGTGCTGACCGGCGCGGCGGCAAATACCGCCGGCGCGATTTCGGTGCTCGAAGGCATCGGCGTCAGCCTGAAGGGCAATGAGCTGCCCCAGGCACCGGTGGTGAAGTTCTCCGCCGGTGTGCAGAAGACCTTCGACTTCGCCAACGGCATGACCCTCGTTCCGCGGTTCGACCTCACTTACACGGGCGAAAGCTACGGCAACATCTTCAACGGCCGGATCAACCGGATCGAGGGTTACGAACAGGCCAATGCGCAGATCCAGCTGAACGGGGCGGACGAGCGCTGGTTCGTGCGCGGCTTTATCCAGAACATCTTCGACAATAGCGCGACCACGGGCCTGTACCTGACCGACCAGTCCTCCGGCCTGTTCACCAACATCTTCACGCTGGAACCCCGCCGGTACGGCGTGGCGGCAGGGTTCAAGTTCTGATGGACAAGGCCCGCCCGATCGCGCGCCACCCTTCGTTCCACGCGCGGGCGCCCGGTTCGGCGGGCGTGAGGCAGGGGAACCAGAGGATCAACTGACCCTCCTTGCATCCGCTCCCGGCAGTAATCGTATCGCACGGGGGCGGATGCAGTTTTTTCCCGACAGGACACGGATCGCTGTCGCGCCGCTCTGCTGACGTCGGATCCGCTACGGGCGCGCTTCCAGCACCATGTTGAAGGGGGTTTCGGTTGCCCGGCGCACGCGGGTGAAGCCCGCTTCCTGCAGCACATCGCGCAGCCGTGCTTCGCCGGCCTGAGCGCCGAGGCCAAGGCCCACCTCCTGCGCCAGCGAGCCGGGCGTGCAGATCATGGTGGACGCGGCATAATATAGGCGGCCCACCGGATTGAGGTTTGCGGCGAGATTGTCCCCCGCCAGCGGCTCCACGATCATCCATGCGCCATCCGGCGCCAGCGCCTCGCGCACGTGACGCGCCGCGCCGACCGGATCGCCCATGTCGTGAAGCGCATCGAAAATCGTCACCAGATCATAGCCATCGCCCGGGAAATCCTTGGCGGTAGCCGTTTCGAACCGCGCGCGGCCGTCCAGCCCCGAACGTGCGGCCGCCGCGCGCGCCTGGGTGATCGATTCCTGGTGATAGTCGAAGCCGGTGATCTGCGATTGCGGAAAGGCCTGTGCCATGAGGATGGTCGAGGCACCATGGCCGCAGCCGATATCCGCAACCCGTGCGCCGGCCCGCAGCTTGTCCGTCACGCCGTCGAGCGCGGGCAGCCAGTCCTGCACCAGATGAGCGGTGTAGCCCGAGCGGAAGAAGCGCTCCACGCCGCAGAACAGGCTGGAATCATGCTCGTGCCAGCCGACGCCCTTGCCGGTGCGGAATGCCTGCTCGATCTTTTCCCGGTCAAGAAAGACCGATCCCATCGTTTCGAATGCGCCGACGAAAAAGGCTGGGCCATGCTCGTCGGCAAAGGCCATCGCCTGTTCGGGGGTGAGGGTGAAACGCTCCGATGCCGCGTCGAAATTGACATAGCCGGCGGCGGCCTGCGCGGAGAGCCATTCGCGCACATAGCGTTCGTGCGTGCCGGTCCGATCAGCGAGTTCTGCTGACGTGATCGGGCCGGCGCCGGCCATCGCCTTGTAGAGCCCGAGCCGGTCGCCAAGCAGCACCAGCGGCGCGGTGGCGGTTGCGGCGGCGTCCATAACGAGTTGATTCATGAGCGCATTCAGCCGGGTCTCATTGATGCTGGTTGGCGTTGCCTGTTGCATGACCTGTTCCTTGTGCGGAGGATGGAAGTGCGGTTGCGGGACCGCCCCGCCGGGGGCGGGGGACCAGAAACGATCAAACAGCTCGGCGAAGCGCCGATCCCAGCGGGTGAGCCGCCGATTGCCACCGGGCTGTTCGAAGTCGGGCAAGAGAGTATCTCCTTCCGAGCGCAAGCATGCGATCGGCGCATATCAGTCCGACGTCGCGGCGCGGCCTTTATTGCCACAATTGTAACAGCCTGGCCCGGAGCGCTGGAGCGGCGGCGCGGGACGCTGTATTATGGCGTTGCTTGTGGGAGGCCATGAACGCTGCAATGACCACAGGGGAAAAAAGCCGATCGCGCGGGGAAGTATTGAGCGAGGCGCCGTTCCGGCAGCTTGCCGATCACTTGCCGACCTTGTGCTTCATCGCCGATCGCGACGGGCGCATCATGTGGTGCAATCGCCGCTGGCACGATTTCACTGGTGTGCCGCGCGACGCCGATCCGGAGCGCGCATGGCCGCAGGTCCATGATCCCGTCAGCCTGCCCGATATCCGGGAACGCTGGCACGAGGCGGTGAAAAGCGGCCTTGCCGGCGACGCCGTGATCTCCATTCGGAGCGGTTCCGGCGAGTTCCGGCCGTTTTTGACCCGGGCGGAGCCAGTGCGGACACCGGAAGGCGAGATTTCCTGCTGGCTGGGCACGATGACCGACATCACCGAGCAACGGGAGGCGGAGCGAGACCAGCGCATCCTGATCGCGCTGAACGATGCGCTGCGCGACGAGCTCGACGCGGCCCGCATCGAACAGACGGTGGATGCGCTGCTCCGTGGCCACCTGGGTGTGGAGGGGATCGCCATCATCGATGTCGAGGAGGATGATGGCGCCGGCGTCGACGGCGGCATCCGCATCCCGCTGTTCACGCACGGGGCGGTGGCGGCCACTTTTCACATCCGCACCGGCACGCCGCGCGCGTGGCGGCCAACCGAGTTGCGCCTGATCGAGGAAGCCGTGGAGCGGACCTGGGCGGCGCTGGAGCGCGCGACGGCGGAACGTGCGCGCCGGGAGAGCGAGGCACGGCAGCGGGCGATCGTGGAGGCGACCCCCGAATGCGTGAAGATCGTCGCCGAGGACGGCACGCTGCTGTACATGAACGGCGCCGGCCTGCGCATGATCGATGCCGAGCCGGAGCAGGCGTCCGGCCTGCACGTGCCGGCGCTGGTGGCGGCGGACCATCGCGCGCGTTGGATGGAGCAGCACCGGCGGGTCTGCGCCGGCGAGGCGGCGGCCTGGGAGTTCGATGTCGTCGGGCTTCAGGGGAATCGCCGCCGCATGGAAACGCACGCGGTGCCGCTGCCGGCGCCGGACGGCACCATGCAGCAACTCGCCGTCACCCGCGACGTGACCGAGCGGCACGCGGCGGAGGAGCGGCTGCGCGCCAGCGAGGCCCTGCTCGCCGGCTTCATGAAGAACGCGCCAGTCGGCATGTATCTGAAGGATGCCGAAGGGCGCTACCTCATGCTCAACCCCGAAATGGCCAAGGTCTTCGGCCGCCCGATCGACGAGGTGATCGGCCGCACCGCCGCGGAACTGTTCGGCGCGGAGCAGGCGACGATGATCGCGGCGCACGATCGCCGCATCCTGGAGCGCAGGATGCCCGAACGCGTGGAGGAATTCCTGCCGGACCTCGACGCTTACGGCTGGTCGCTGGTGGTGCGCTTTCCCGTGCTGGTCGAAGGGGAACAGGCGCGCATCGGCGGGTTCGACATCGACCTTTCAGAACGCAAGCGCGCGGAAGCCGAACTCGCCCGGTCCCGCGAGATGGTGTTCCAGTCGGAAAAGCTCACGGCGTTGGGATCGCTGCTCGCCGGGGTCAGCCATGAGCTGAACAACCCGCTGTCCGTGATCCTCACCCTTTCGCAATTGCTCGAGGCGCAGGCCCAGGGCACGCCGCTGGGCGAGCGTGCCGCGAAGATCCGGGCGGCGGCGGGCCGCTGCGCCAGGATCGTGCAAAGCTTTCTCGCCATGGCGCGCCAGAAGGCGCCGGTCCGCACGCGGGTCGATGCCAACGAGCTTATCCACGCGGCGTTGGACCTGGCGAGCTACGGCCTGCGGACGGCCGGCATCGAGGTGGTGCAGCGGCTCGACCCGGCGTTGCCGCCGCTCGACGTGGACAGCGACCAGCTGAGTCAGGTGCTGCTGAACCTCATCGTCAATGCACAGCATGCGCTGGAGGAAAGCGATGGCACGCGGACGCTTGTTATCTCCACTGAAGCCGTGGGTGCCCATGGCAATGACCGCCGGCGCGGCATGGTGCGCATCACCGTTGCGGACAACGGCCCGGGCGTGCCTGCGGAAATCCGCCACCGCATCTTCGAACCGTTCTTCACCAGCAAGCCACAGGGCGTGGGGACCGGCATCGGGCTCGCCTTCAGCCTGGGCGTGGTGGAGGCGCATGGTGGCACGCTGCGACTGGTGGAGGACGCGCCGTGGCGGCAGGGCGCCTGCTTCGTCGCCGAGCTGCCCGCGGCGACCGGCGCCATGCCGAAGGTCGCAGCGCCGTCGCCGATAGTGCCGCCGAATGATCGCGCGTCCGCGCTGGTGGTGGATGACGATCGCGACGTGGGGGAGGCGCTTGCCGAGCTGCTCGCGGACGAGGGCTATGATGTCGAGCTGGCCTGTTCCGGACAGGAGGCGAAGACCCGCCTGTGCCAGCGCCGCTATGACGCGGTGCTGAGCGATCTGCGCATGCCGGACATGGACGGCCGCGCGCTGTTCGACTGGATGACCGATCAATTGCCCGACCAGCTTGCGCGGCTGGCGTTCGTGACCGGCGATACGCTGGGCGCCAGCAGCCGCAGCTTCCTGGCGCGGGCGGGAAGGCCGGTGCTGGAAAAGCCGTATGACATGGAAAGCCTGCGCGGGCTGCTCCACGCGTTGCACGCGCCCGGAAAGGCGGACGCCAGGGCAGTGTCGCCATGAGCGAAGCGACGCCGGGCGCGCATATCGCCGTCGTGGATGACGAGCCCGATCTGCGCGAGGGCGTCCGGGAATATCTGGCCGATCAGGGCTTTGCCGTCAGCGTGGCGGCGGATGGCGCGGCGCTGCGCGCGCTGATGGCCGAACGCGCGGTGGATCTGGTTCTGCTCGATGTGAACATGCCGGGCGAGGACGGCCTGTCGATCGCGCGCTATCTGCGCGACCGGGGCGGGGTGGCGATCATCATGCTGACCGCCAATCGCGACACGGTGGATCGTGTGGTCGGCCTTGAGGTGGGGGCGGACGATTATGTGCCCAAGCCGTTCGACCTGCGCGAACTGCTCGCCCGCATTCGCGCGGTGCTCCGACGTACCGCGCAGGCGCAGGCGCAAACGGCGACGCTGGCGCATGAGGTGCGCATCGGCCGCTGCCTGCTCAACCTGGACAGCCACAAGCTGTACGACCTGCAGGGCGAGGAGGTGGCGATCACCGCCATGGAATTCGATCTGCTGCGAACCTTTGTCGAGCATCCCGGGCGGGTACTGACGCGCGACCGTTTGCTTGATCTTGCCCACCAGGCGGAGATGACACCGTTCGACCGCTCCATCGACATGCGTGTTGCGCGCTTGCGGCGAAAGGTGGAGCTGGATCCGCGGTTTCCCCAGGCGCTGAAGACGGTGCGCGGTGCCGGATATATCTTCGTGCCGGCGGGTGCGACGCGCTGACCTGTTACAATCCTGACGAACATGGCGCCGGCGAGACATTCGGCTGTGACGCGCCGCCGCTACACCAGCCCTTGCCCAATCTGGGGAGAAGGCAGGATGACGAGGTTGATCGAAGAACCCGGCGGCAGCCGGAACGAGGCACCGGCCGGACACAGGCGCGGCCGCGGCACCTTCGCCAGCGCGCTGGCGGCCGTGCTGATGACGAGCGGCATGCTGGTGGCCGTCGCGCCGCCGGATGACGTGAACGATGCGAAACGCGCGCTGACCGCGCAGCGGCCCACCGTTCCGGCGATCGACGGGATCGCCTGAATGGGGGAGCGCCGGGGCAGCCGGGTCGTCATGAATGGCCCGGCTGTTGGCGAGCCGCCGCTCGGCTGGGCAGATGTGATTTTTGATAATCGAACGCGAGATCGGCGCCGCGTGCATCGACGGGAACTGTTCGTTGTTCCACGCGGGGCGCCCCGTTAGGTGTCCCGTTATAGTTCGGTTAGTTGTTTTTGCACCCGCATCAGAGATGCTCAAGTTCTGCGCGAACAACAACTGGACAGGTTGCTGGTGTGCCCCTAACCGTGCGGCGGTAAAGTGGGGGGAATTCATGTATCTGGGGGTTGCGTCGCGTCGGCGGCGAGTGCGTGCTTATGCGCTGGGAACGAGCGCGATCGTGCTGGGGATCATGGTCAGCGGGCCGGCGGCGGCGCAATGCGTGCCGGATCCGGCAACCCCGAACGGCACTGTCACCTGTGCCGGCACCGATACCGACGGCCTGACCGTCGCGACCGATAATGTGCGCGTTCTGGTGACGGCCGGCGGCACGGTGCGGCCGGGCGCGGCGGATGCGGCGATCACCAGCCAGGCCCGCGATACGGCGCTCCAGATCGCTGGCCTGGTCGACGGGCAGGCGAAGACCGGCATCCTCGTGACCAGCGGACTTTCGGTCGTCGGTCCATGCGATCCTTATGCGGGCGCGTCGGTGGGCACCTGCACGCCGGGCACCACCGTCACCTATCCCCGGCCCGGCAACGCCGCAATTTCCGTGCAGAGCGGCGGTACGGTGACGGGGGCCAATGCGATCGTGTTCCGCCGTGCGTCCGCCCTTGACGGATCGGTCTCGGGATCGATCAACAATGCCGGCACGATCACAGGCACGGCAGGCGAGGCAATCCTGGCCGAAGGTGGCGGCGTGGACGGCATCACCATCAGAAACAGCGCATCGGGAACGATCGGCGGCGGGATCTCCGGCCGGATTTCCTACCTGACCAACGATGGCCGGATTAATGGAGGCCGCCGCTCCGCCCTGGCCACGACCCAGAGCGGCGCGAACATCGTGAACAGCGGCACGATCGTTTCCAGCGGCACGGCGGCGACGCTGAGCGGCACCGGTTATCTGGGCGTCACCAACAATGCCGGCGGGAGGATCGGCGGCAGCGCGGTGGCGATCACCACCAGCGGCATGCTTGTGCTGACCAACATGGGCACGATCAACGGAGCGGTGATCTCCACTGGCTCGGCCAGCCAGGGCAGCACGATCGATACCCGTCAGGGCACGATCAACGGTGACCTTCGCCTCGGTGCGGGCGACGACCTGCTGCGCGCGCGATTCGATCCGGCGACCGGCCAGGTTGCCTCGATCACCGGCGCGATCGATGGCGGCGCCGGCACCGACACGCTGTCGATCGGGATCGATGCGGATGCGACGCTGGCCACGGCGGTGCTGCCGACGAACTTCGAATTGCTCGGCCTCGATCTCACCAACGATCCGACGATCACAATCGCAGCCAGCTTCGCCAGCGGCAGCGGGCTTTCCGTCTCGGGCGCGGGAACCGTGATCAACCAGGCGGCACTGGTGACGCGCGGGCCGGCGATCCGCAGCCTGTCAACCTACGGCCAGACGATCGTCAACGAAAACAGTATCACCGCAACCTTCGATGCGGCAGGCGGGGCTGAGCAATTCGCGGTGGGCACGCCGCAGACGGTGCGCAACACGGGCGCGATCACGGCGGTCAACGGCGGCGCGGTGCGGTCTTACGGCGCGGTCGAGAACAGCGGCACCATTACTGCGAGCGGCACTGGCGTGCTGCTCGATTCCAACGGCTCGCTGACGAACACCGGCACGATCCGCTCCACCGCCGGGACGGCTGTCAGCATCGGCTATTCGGGTGGCTATGAAACGGTCAATGACGGCGACATCGCCGGGGCGACGACCGGCGTGTCCATGTCGGGCGGCAGGTTCACGAACAACGGCACCATCACAGGTGGCAGCGTCGGCGTCGCGCTGGGCGGAACGCTGATCAACAGCGCGAGCGGCACAATCACCGGCGGCACCGCCGCAGTCGCTCGCGGCAACGGCGCGGCGCGCCTCCTCAATGCGGGCACCATCAACGGGACGGTCGATTTCGCCGCGACCACCCCGTATGATTCCACCGGCGACCTCTTCGTCGACGATGGCGGAACCGTTACCGGCGCGATCCGGCTGGGCGGGGGCGACGACGAGCTGGTCGTGACGATGGGCGCCGATCCGGCGCGGCCGCTGGCCGGCGCGACCGGCGGCGTGGACGCAGGCGCCGGCTATGACACGCTGCGCTACCGCGTGAATGCGGACGCCGATGCGGCGCTCACGCTGACCGGCGGTTTCGAGGGGCTGGCGTACGAGCTGGCGGATGACGCCAAGCTGACGCTGACCGCCGCAAACCCGATCACCACCACGATCGGCTTGACCGGCGTCGGCACGGTGACGCTGAACGGCGCGATCTCGACCACCGATCGCTCGCTGATCAGCACCGTGATCCTGAGCACCGCGCAGCTGACGGGTGAGGGAGATGAGCTGGAGGACGATCTGGCGATCGTCAACAACGGCGATCTGACGCTGACCACGAGTGCGCAGAACTACAGCTACAATCTGACCGCGGCGATCTTCGCCGGATCGGGTTATCCCAGCAGCACGACCGACGTGACCAACAACGGCACGATCACGGTCATCAACGCGCCGGGCATCTATTATCCCGCCGTGGGGATCTTCGGCGGGGCGAGCGTCACCAATAGCGGCACGATCAGCGTGACGGGCGGTGGCGCGGCGATCACTGGCGCGGAAGACGTGATCAACAGCGGCACGATCACCGCGTCTGGTACGGCGGCGACCGCCACGGGCGTCAGCGACTTCGTCACCCTGACGAACAGCGGCACGATCCGGGCCGACGGAGTGGCGGTGCAGAGCGGCTATGGCTCCCGGACGCAGGTGACGAACAGCGGCACCATCGAGAGCCAGCTCGCGACGGCCATCGTCGCTGGCTATTATAGCACGGTGACCAACGAAGCGGGCGGCACGATCAGCGGCGCGACGGCGGTGCAGATGTCCGGCCCGGCAACGCTGGTCAATCGTGGCGCGATCATCGGCAACGTTGAGGCGGCCACCTATTCCTACGGCTCCATGATCTACGTCGCCGACGGCGGAACGCTGACGGGCGACCTGCGCTTCGGCATGGGTGACGACACGCTGATCCTGTTCGGTGACGAGACGGGGATCAGCGGCACGATCGATGCGGGGACGGGAACAAACACCCTGATCCATGCACGCCGCGAAAGCAGCACGGTCACCCTGGGCGGGATCACTGTGCCGACGTTCGATGCACTCGGCGTGCGCGCACTGGGCAGCGATACGCAGGTGACGGTGCGCGCCGAGGCGCCGTTTGTGGGTGACCTGACGCTGTCGGGCGATGGCATGATCGTCAATACAGCGACGGTCACGGGTGTTGTACGCACGAGCAATTACTACGGATACGATTTCACCAGCGCTGACCTGATCGGTCCGATCGCCTTTACCAACGAAGGTACGATCGAAGGCGGCTTCAACGGCAGTGCGCGCAGCTTCGCCAACACGGGCGCGATTACCGGCACGGTGCCGGACAATTATGCCGTCTCGGTGTGGTCGTCCGATACGCTGGCATTCGACAATAGCGGCACGATCGCGGCGTCGGATACTGCCAGCGGCGCGCCGGCAGTGGGGCTGACCGGCTCTTACGCCAGCGCTGTAGACGCGATCAACAGCGGTACGATCACCGGCGGGATCAGCGTTGCCCTGCAACAGAATTATCTCTTCCCCGACCAACAATCACCAATTGCGACCAGCACCGCGTCGCTGACCAACAGCGGCGTGATCACCGCGGACGGCCTGTATGCGGCGGGTGTGTCGATCAGTGTCGACGCGTCCAACGGCGTTGCTGGCCGTGCGGTCCTCGACAACAGCGGCACGATCGAGGCCACGGGTCAGGGCGGGCTGGGTGCCTATGTCGGGTTTACCGACTATTACGGCCAGCCCGGTACTGCGGCGATCGAGGTCAGCAATGCCGGCACGATGCGCGCCAACGGCGGGGGTAGCGAGGGCAGCTATGTTGACTGGTATGGCGACACCTATCGCTACACCAGCCCTGCCGCAGCGCTGTGGCTTGACGGGCTTCCAACGTACATCGGCATGCCGGGCGAAAACTCAACGATCGCCACGATCACCAACGCCGGCACGATCGAGTCGACCGGCGAGCGATCGGTCGCGATCATGGGCCGCGAGGTGGCGCTTGACCTTGCCAACAGCGGCACGATCACCGGCGGGGCGGGGACGGTGCTTGCCGCGAACGACAGTCTCGCGCTGTCGTCCGGCAATACCTATCTGGCCGGCGCGATCCAGACGACCGGCACCGGCAGTGATCGCGTGGTCAACACCGGCACGATCACAGGGTCCATTGCACTTGGTGCGGGCGACGACCGGATCGAGAATTACGGCCGGATCGATGGCGACGTGTTCCTGGGGGCGGGCGACGACACCTTCCTGCAGCGTGCGAGCGCGATCCTGACGGGCACGGTGGACGGCGGCGTCGGCAGCGACAGCCTGATCGTCGATGCCACCGGCGGTGGCACCGTGAATGGCAACCAGTTCGTCAATTTCGAGCGCTTCTCGCAAATGGGCGACGGCAACGTCACGTATGCCGGGACGTTCCGTTTCGACACCATCGGCCTGTCCGGCGGCACGATCACCGTCGCCGAGGGCCAGACGCTGGAAAGCGACGGCGCGGTCACCATCACCGGCAGCGATGCGGGCGAAACGCTCGACAATCGTGGCACGATCCTGGGCACGGCGGTGCTGGGCGGCGGCAACGACGTCTATGTCGATCACGCCGGCAGCAGCGTCGTGAGTGTTGACGGGGGCACTGGAAGCGATCTCTATCGCGTCGTCCTCTCGGGCGATCGCAGCGGCATTGCCCAGCGCACCGGCTTCGAACGGCTGGCCGTGGAGGGCAATAGCACGCTGACGCTCGCGCTCGATCAGCAGTTCGACGATCTGGCGCTGTCCGGAGCCGGGGTGAACCTGACGCTCGGCGGCTATGGCATCGGGCAGGTGACGGGCAGCGATCTCGCCGAAACGCTCACCGTCGACGGCGATCTTGCCGCGGTGGACCTTGGCGGCGGCAACGACCGGCTCGCCTTGGGCGTCGCGCAAGCCGCGGGGCGCTACACGGGCGGCGCAGGGAACGACGCGCTGCGCTTCACGGCCGACGGGCCGATCCTGCTGGCGGGCACGGCAACCGGCTTCGAGCAGCTCGAACTGACGGGCGGATCGATGATCGTCACGGGCACGCTGGCAGGCTCCGAAGGCGGCCCGCTGACCTTCGGCGACGGGGCGCAGCAACTGACGCTCGCGGCCAGCGGCCGGCTGGTCGGTGCGATCGATCTGGGCGCGGGCGACGATCGCCTGCGGCTTGTCGGCACTTTGGTGGCGGGCAGCGTATCGGGCGGTGCCGGCATGGACATCGCCACAGTTGAGATGGCCGGCGACCGCACGCTGGCGGGCGGCACGCTTACCGACTTCGAACTGCTCGCAAGCGAGGGCACGGGCACGCTGACGCTGGCGGGCACCCATGCCTATCAGCGCATCGAAAGCGCGACGGACCTGACGCTGGCGAGCGACGCGATGGTCAGCGCGGCCAACGTGCAGTTTGGCGCGCGCGACGATCGGTTCACGATCGCCGGTCGCTTCATCGGCAGCGTCGATGGCGGCGCAGGGAACGACACGATCAGCGTGTCGGGCGGCAGCGCGGCTGCGCCGGTGGCGTTCGGCAGCGTCAGCGGCATCGAGCGCTATGTCCAGACGGGCGGCTTCGTCACCATCTCTGGCGTCGCCGGGCTCGGCATCGCGGACCTGTCGGGCGGCCGCCTGGCGGGCCTGGCAGGATCGACGATCAATGCCGGGCAGATCACGGTGGCGCCCGGCGCCACCTTCGGTTCGGCCGGAACGGTCAATGGCAACGTCACCGTTGCCGGCACGCTCAGCCCAGGCGCCAGCATCGGCACGATGACGGTCAACGGCAATGTGGCGCTCGCCGCCGGGTCGGTTTCGCTGTTCGAGATCGCGTCCACCAGCGCCGATCGCCTGCAGGTGAACGGATCGCTGAACATCGCTGCGGGCGCGACACTGCAGCTGGCGACCAGCGGCACGATCCGCCCCGGCGTCTCCTATGACCTGATCGTTGCAAGCGGGGGGATCACCGGCAGCTACAGCAATGTGCTGAAGCCCGACAACCTGTTCGGCTTCGTCATCCAGCGGGCGGATCGCATCCAGCTGCTCGGACAGTTCCTGGGAGGTGCTGGCTTCACGCCGCAGGTGGCGCGATCGATCAACTATGCCAACGCCACGCTGCAGGTGCAGCCGGCGACCAGCGACCTGTTCGCGGCGCTTCCCGCGCTGCTCGCCGCCGGTGGCGCATCCGATCCGCGCGCCTTCGCCCAGCTGACGCCGGAGGCCTATGCCTCTGCAACGCAGGCCGGCGTCGACAATGCGCTGACGCTGGCGAGTGCCGCACGCGGGCCGGCGTTCGCTACTGCCCGGGAGGACGCGGGGCCCTTCACCTTCGGCCAGATCGTCGGGCAATGGCATTCGCTGGGCGCGAACACCGACGAGGGGACGGCGGCGGCGCGCACGCGCGGCTACGGTTTCCTCGGCGGCGTCGGCTACGGCAATGCCGACTTCTCGGTCGGTGTGTTTGGCGGCTATCTGGATTCGCGCCAGACGATCGGCGCGCTGGGTGCGCAGACCGAGAATGACGGCTTCGTCGGCGGCGTTCATGCGCGCTATGCGGCAAACGGTCTCGGCCTGACGGCGTCGCTGCTCTATGACGGGGGCGAGGCCACGACCACGCGTGCCCTGCCGGGCGCATCGCGGGCGAGCGGGCGCTATGATCTGCGCAGCTTTGCCGCGGACCTGTCGGTCAGCTATGCGATCGACATGGATGCCGAATGGTCGCTGCGTCCACGCGCGGGCGTTACCTATCTGCGCACCACGCGCGATGGCGTGGACGAGGATGGCGGCGCATTCGCGCTTCAGGTGGCGCGCGACCGGCATGTTGCGGGCTTCATCGACGGTGGGCTGACGGTGGCGCGGAGCGACGCCTCGACCGCAGCGTTCCGCCCGTTCGTCGGGCTGGGCGTGCGCTATCAGATCGAGGGGCGACGTAGCGACGCGGTGGCGGGCTATGCCGGCGGGCCGCTGTCGCTGACGGCCTATGGTGCGTCGCGTGCACGCGCGGTCGGCACCGTATCGGCGGGGCTGACCTATCGCCTGACGAGCGGGCTGGACCTGTTCAGCACCGCATCCGCCCAGACCGGCCGGGACGATCATCAGGAAGCGATCACCACCGGCGTCCGCCTGCGCTTCTGATCGAAGGCGGCGACGGATCGGGCCTCACGGCGCAGCATGATGATTGCTGCGCCGTGAGCCCTGCCGGTCAGCTCCGGCACGGCACAGGGACAATTTGTCCAATTCTGTCGTGGGACAGGTGGCTTATGTCGGCGATGTGGAACACGATCATTCTGCCCCGCCCGATCACGACACGGATGGCGCCAAGTTTCGCTGGATCATGCGATGCGGCTGGAGGGGACTTTGTCCGCGTTGCGGGCAGGGGAAGATGTTCCGATCCTGGCTGACGATTGTGGATCGCTGCGACGCGTGCGGCCTCGATTATCGTTTTGCTGCACCGGACGACGGGCCGGCGTTCTTTTCACTATGCATATGCGCGCTGCCGCTGATCGCCTTCGTGGTGTGGGTGCAGGTGGCGTTCGATCCGCCGGCCTGGGTGCACCTTCTCACATCGGTGCCGTTCATGGCGCTCGGCACCTTGCTGCCGCTGCGGCCGATCAAGGGATGGCTGGTCGCGTCGCAATATGTGAACCGCGCGCAGGAGGCGGGGACGCGCAAGCTGTGGGCGCAGCTGCACGGCACCGATCCGGGCCGAAGCGACTTCGACCAATAGAGTTTTGGGGATGGCGGACGAGCGGCGCGGGTCGTTCGAGAACCGCGCCGCAGTGTCGCTCAGCGCGACTGCTGGTCGAACAGGCGGCGCAGGAACACCGTCTCGACCTCGCGGCGCAGATCGTTGTTGGGCTTTTTCAGGAAGCCATGACCCTCGTCGGCGAAGAGGACGTACCAGGCCTCATTGCCGTTCGCGCGCAGCTTTTCCACGATCTGATCGGATTCGAGCTGAGGCACGCGCGGGTCGTTGGCGCCCTGCATCACCAGCATCGGCTTGCTGATGCGATCGACGCTGGCGATCGGCGACACGCGCTGCAGCACCGCGCGCATCTTGGGATCACGCTCGTCGCCATATTCGGCGCGGCGGTTGTCGCGGCGATAGGCCTCGGTCCGTTCAAGGAAAGTGATCCAGTTGCTGATGCCGTAGCGCTCAACGCCGCCGACCAGGCGATCGGAATAATGCGTCATCACGGCGAGGCTCATGTAGCCGCCATAGGATTGGCCATAAACGGCGACGCGCTTCGCATCGAGAGTCGGCTGCTGGCCGATCCAGTCGAGCAGCGCGCCGATGTCCTTCACCGAATCCTCGCGCTTCTCGGCATTGTCGAGATTGAGATAGCGCTTTCCATAGCCGTCGCTGCCGCGAACGTTGGGCAGGATCACCGTCGCTTTCAGCACATCGGCGAAATATTGCGCGCCATAATTCCAGATCGGGCGGGTCTGCGATTCCGGTCCACCGTGAATGTCGATGATGACCGGCGTGCGCGTGCCCGGCGCCACGCCCTTCGGACGATAGACGAAGGCGGGGACGGAGAGGCCGTCGAACGATTTGAAGCGGATCAGTTCCGGTTCGGCGAGCGTCGCCGGATCGAGATCGCCCAGCTCCGAGCTGGTCCAGCGTGTCAGCGCGCCGCCCGTGACGTCCCAGCTCCATACGTCGCCGGCAGACGTGGCGGAGGTGAGGCCGATCGCGAGCTGCTGTCCATCGGGCGAGAATTTCAGCGCCGTCAGCACGCCCTTGGGCACGGTCGGCTGCGGCAGCGCGCGGCGGGTGACGCGATCCTGCACCACCACACGCGAAAAGCCGTCCTCGTTCACCGCATAGGCGAGCACGCGGCCGTCATCGGTGAGGTCGAAGCTTTCCACATCCCATTTCAGCCCCGGCGTCAGCACGCGCTGCGCACCCGTCGCGATGTCGATCTCGACCAGCTGGCGCGTGTCGCTGCCGGCATCGGAGATGGCGATCAGCGACTTGCCGCCGGGCAGGTAGCGCGGCTCCTGATAGACCGCAGCCGCCGCCTTGGGCGCGATGCGCTGCGCCTTGCCGGTGGCGAGATCGAGCTCGAACAGCTGGTCCTCGCGGTTCGACAGGCTGCGCACGAAGACGAGGCGCGACTTGTCGGGCGCGATGTCGGCCGGGCCCACGGCGCCGTCGGCCTGATACAGCGTGCGCGGTGTGCCGCCGGCCTTGGGATCCAGCCCGAGGATCGTATAGGCGGCGCTCCCCTTGGTGGCGCGCGCCCAGGCGAGAAGGGTGCCATCCTTGCTGAACACGGCAGACTGGTTGCGCGTGCCGGGCTCAGTCACTTGCTGCGCCGTGCCGGTCAGGCCGCGCGTGTAGAGCTGAAACCATTCGTCGCCGCCGGTGTCGCGCATCATGACGAAACGGTCGGTACCGGGGATCATTGTGGCGCTGGCGATCGGCTCCGCCCCGAAGGTGACCTGGGTGCGCGCGGCGCCGGGTTTCGCCACGTGATGAAGCTGCTGCGTCGCGCCGAAGCGGGTGGCGATCAGCATCGACCCATCGGGCAGCCAATCCTCGAACTGCGCGGCGCGGCTGTTCTGATACCGCTGCACCGCCTCACGCACGTCGGCCGGTATCTCAGGCACGCCGGAGAGGGTGGCGGTGCCCACCTGGCGTTTGCCGATCGGTGCGGGGCTGGTCTGTTCGGGGCTGGTCGTCTGAGCAGAGGCCCCGGCGGCAAGCGCGACCAGGGTGAGCGAGGTGGCGAAGTGCTTGAACATGGCAGTCTTGATCGGCCGTGGATGCTTGCCGCGTCAAGCGGCAAGCGCGGGGTGGGTGGGGGTCGCTCTTTGCCGCGGTGGCAGGGGACAGGCGTTTCCGGCAGGGAGGGTGCGCTCATCTCTAGCCGTTGCGTTCGGGGAGCCATGGATCCCGGCGCAGGGCCGGGATGACGCAGCTTGTGTGGCCCTGGCCCGGGGCGAACGGATCGAGGGGAAGGCTTCAGGTTCGTGCGCGGTTCGCTGAGGCGGGGATGTGCAGGAGGGCTTGGCGCTTTCCCGACTGGGCCCCGGCCTTTGCCGGGGAGCAGCGGTCTTTGTTGGTAGGTCACGAAGGCTGCGCTGGCGGTTCGGGCGCCGGATCGCTCCGGAGCGGGGTTGCGCCTGCCTCGTCATCCTTGCCCAAGACGTGGCGGACCTTACGCGCCAGTGCCTCGCGCGTGTAGGGCTTGGACAACAGCTCGACGCCCGGATCGAGGCGGCCGTGATGCACGATGGCGTTTTCGGTATAGCCGGAGGTGAAGAGCACGGCGAGCTGCGGCAGGCGCTCCTTCGCCCTGCGCGCCAGTTCGGGACTGCGCAGCGGGCCGGGCATCACCACATCGGTAAACAGCAGGTCGATCGGAATGCCGCTTTCGATCACGCTGAGCGCGCTCGCCGCGTCGCGCGACTTCAGCACGCGATAGCCAAGTTCCGTCAGCAAGGCGACGGCGGTGTCGCGCACCCCGTCATCATCCTCCACCACCAGCACGGTTTCCGAGCCGCCGCGTACCGGCGCAGCGCTGGTATCGGTGATCAGATCCTCGTCCTGAACGGCGCGCGGCAGGTACAGGCGGATCGTGGTGCCTTCGTTCACCTCGCTGTAGATCCGCACATGGCCGCCGCTCTGCTTGACCAGGCCATGGACCATGGACAGGCCGAGCCCGGTGCCCTTGCCCTCCGGCTTGGTGCTGAAGAACGGTTCGAACACCTGATCGAGGATGTCGCGCGGGATGCCCGATCCCGTGTCCGTCACGGCGATCATCACATATTGCCCCGGCTGCACATCATCATGCTGGCGGCAATAATCGTCGTCGAGATAGGCGTTGCGGGCCTCGATCGTCAGCCGGCCGCCGCCCGCCATCGCATCGCGCGCGTTGATCGCGAGATTGAGGATGGCGTTCTCGATCTGGCCGGGATCGATCAGCGTGTTCCACAGTCCGCCGGCGATGATCGTCTCGATCTCCACATCCTCGCCCAGCGAGCGGCGCAGCAGATCGTCCATGCTGCCGACGAGCCGGCCGAGGTTCAGCACCTTGGGCTCGAGCGGCTGGCGCCGGCCGAAGGCGAGGAGCTGCGAGGCGAGCTTCGCACCGCGCATCACGCCCGCCATGGCATTTTCCACGCGCTTTTCCGCGCGCGGCTGGCCCGCCACATCGCGCGTCAGCAGCTGGAGATTGCCGCTGATCACCTGAAGCAGATTGTTGAAATCATGGGCGACTCCGCCGGTGAGCTTGCCCAGCGCCTCCAGCTTCTGCGATTGCCGCAGCGCCTGTTCAACCGTTTCGCGCTCGCGCGCCTCGCGGTGAAGCTGCTCCAGCGCCATGCGCAGCTCCTCCGTCCGCTCGGCGACGCGCTGTTCCAGCGTATCGTTGAGTTGGCGCAGCTGATCCTCGGCGCTTTTCTGGTCGGTGACGTCATAGCCGTCGACGAAGATGCCGGTCACGGCGCCGTTCGAGTCAAAGGTCGGCTGATAGACGAGGTGGACGAACCGCTCCTCCGACGCATCGCCGGCCGTACGCTGAAGCGCGACCGGCAAGTTCCGCCCGACAAACGGCTCCCCGCTGGCGAACACGCCGTCGAGCAGTTCGAAGAAGCCCTGCCCTGCAATCTCCGGAAGCGCCTCGCGGACGGGCAGCCCGATCAGGTCGCGGTGCCCGACGAGCCGCAGATAGGCATCATTGACCAGTTCGAAGCGATGCTCCGGCCCCGCCAGGATGCACATGAAGCTGGGCGCCTGACGGAACAGTTCGTGCACCCGGTCCCGCTCGCGGGTGCGGCGCTCCATCACCTCGAGGCTGGCGAGGCGGGAGGCGATCTGGCCGGCGAGCAGCTCCAGAAAGCTCAGATAATCGTCGTCGGCCGGACGATAGGGATTAAGCCCGACCACGATGGCGCCGCGCGGGCGGTGATTACGCCGGCCGGCGAGCGGCACGATGGCGACGTGGCGGGGCGGCCTGGTCCAGGCGCCGTGCGGCAGATCGCCGGCGGGCGCCTCCTCCACGATCGCACCCTTGCCCGCAGATGCGCGCGCGAGGTTCCAGTGATCGGCGGCGGCCAGCGGATGATTCGGGGCGATGCCGGCGGACGCCACCAGCGCGGGCGCGGCATCGTCCTGGAACAGATAAACGAGGCTGAAGGGCAGATCGCGGTCGTTGTACGACAAAGCGGCGCCGATGGCGGCGAACACTTCCGCCTGTTCCTGCGCGGCGGCCAGCCCGGAGGCGAGCTCCCGCAGGGCGGCGAGGCGCCGTTCGCTGATGACGCGGTTGGTTTCCTCCGACACGGCGCAGAATACGCCCTCGACCCGGCCGGTATCGCCGATCAGCGGGCTGTAGGAGAAGGTGTGGTAGGATTCCTCGGTATAGCCGTTGCGCTCCAGCAGCAGGAGCAGGGCGCGATCCCAGGTTGACTCGCCCGTCTGGTAAACGGTGGCGAGCCGGTCCTTGATGTCGTCCCAGATCTCGGCCCAGAGCGTTTGCGTCGGAACGGCGAGCGAGCGGGGATGCTTGGTGCCGAGCGTCGGGCGATAGGCATCGTTGTAGAAGAAATTGATGTCCGGGCCCCAGCCGAGCCACATTTCGAAGCGCGACGTGAGCAGGAGGCGAAGCGCGACCTTGAGCGCGGTGGGCCAGCGATCCGGCGTTCCCAGCGAGGTGGCGGCCCAATCGTGCGAGCGCATGAGCTGCGCCATTTCGCTGTCGCCGACGAAGACGTCCGAAAAGGCTTCATTCGCGGAAACTTCGATCGACAATATGCTGGCTCCGACTGCGCAACCCGGCGCCTAGCGCCCGACTGTCATGAATGCCAGCGACACCCGATGGATCCGGACGCCGGCCCGATCGCGGCCGAGCGCGCTGCCGCGATCCCTGCCCGTCAGCCGCGACGCAGCCGCTGCAGGCGCGTGACCGCCTCGTCCAGGGCGGACAGGAAGCGGGAACGATCCTCCTTGCCGAACGGGGGCGGGCCGCCGACCCGGTCGCCGCCCGCGCGCAGATCGCTCATGATCGCGCGCACGGCCACCGCATTGCCGATCGAGCTGGTGGTGAAGGGGCGGCCGTTGGGGCCGATCACCGCGCCGGCATCGGCCTTCAGGCAGCGATCGGCGAGCAGGATGTCGGCGGTGACGACGACGCTTGCCGCATCCACATGCGCCGCGATCCAGTCGTCAGCCGCGTCGAACCCGCCGTCCACGACGATGCGGCTGATCAGCGGGTGCTGCGGCACGCGCAGATAGGCGTTGCTGACGATCGTGACCGGCACCTCCAGCCGATAGGTGACGCGGTAGATCTCCTCCTTCACAGGGCAGGCATCCGCGTCGACGACGATTCTGATCGGGTTCATCGCCCTTCCATGGCACAGCGCGCCGCCATGGCACATCGAGGCCGTGTCAGGCGCGGCCCATCGCGCGGCGCACCATGCCGTCGACCGGCGCATCGTGAAGGCGGCGATAGCGGGCCTCGACAAGGCCGAAGATGCCGAAGCCGAGCAGCCCGACCGCCACCACGACGTCCCACGGACTGGACAGCCAGGCGAGCGCCTTGTCCATGCCGCCCGCTGCTTCGCCCTGTTCCTCAAACCCGGCGCGCAGCAGGAAATAACCGGTGATCATGAATACGAGCCCGCGCGCGGCATAGCCGATCCGCCCGCTCCACTGCGCCCAGGGCTGACGCGCCACGGCGGGGTCCAGATACTCGAGGAACTTCGCCTTCACCGCCTTTACCAGTTGTAGGATGCCGACGCTGACCAGCACCAGCCCGCCGAGCATGACCAGAAAGCTGCCACCCGGAAGCGACAGCGCGGTCTGCGCGCCCTCCTGCGTGGTGTCGCCGGACGAGGCCGCGCCCTGCATCAGGCGGATCGCCTGCCACGCCAGGAACAGGTGCACCACACCGCTGGCGGCGGCGCCCACGCGTTCCAGCGTGCCGTGCCGGTCGGTGCCGTGGCGTTCGATATCGAAGGCGGCGTCCGACAAGCGCCAGATGCCATAGCCGATCAGCCCGGCGGCCATCACGCCAAGCAGCAACTGCCCCCCGCTTTCGCCAAGGTAGCGAAGCGCGCCCGCCGGATCCTCCGCCCGGCCGGTGCGCAGGATCAGGAAAGCGATGACGAGGTACAGCAGGCCGCGCGTGGCGAAGCCGAGCCGGGTGAGGGTGGTGAGCCGTGCGCTGGCGTTCATGCGAATAGTCCTCTCGACCGGGCAAACCGCCGGATCGCGCGGTTCGTTCCGGCTGCGGCAGGATCGGCGGGGAGCGTGGGGATTAATGTCGCGACCGCGGTGATTTTTCCGGTGCACGGCCGCGGCGTGCCTGCCATCACCAGAGCTGGCGGAACAGCGCAAGGGACATGGCGATCCGGCGCGCCGCACGGCCGGCCCGACGACAGGAGGGCGGAACAGGAGAGAGGCGAATGGACCTGCAGCTGAGCGGAAAGACGATCTTCGTGGCGGGGGGCAGCCGCGGCATCGGCCTTGGCATCGTCGAGGCATGCCTCGCCGAGGGCGCGCGCGTGGCGATCACGGCGCGCGGCGCGGAGGCGCTGGCCGCCACCCATTCCCGGCTGGCGGATCGCCATGGCGCCGATGCGATCTGGAGCGCGGCGGGCGACATGACCGATCCCGCACAGGTCGAGGCGATCATCGGCAATGCGGAAACCACCATGGGGCCGCTGTGGGGCGCGGTGGCCAATGTGGGGTTGCATCCCTGCCCGCCGGGCATCGAGGTGGACGATGCGACATGGCGCGGCGGCATGGCGCAGAACCTCGATTCCGCCTTTTTCCTGGCGCGGGCGGTGCTGCGCCGCATGATTCCGCGCGGCGAAGGCTCCTTGCTGATGATCGGCTCGATCGCCGGGCTCGCGGCGCTTGGCACGCCGCTGACCTATGGCACGGCCAAGGCGGCGATGGGCCATCTGGCCAAAGAGCTTGCCGTGATCGCGGGGCCAAAGGGCGTTCGGGTCAACACCATTGCGCCGGGCAACATCATCTTCCCGGGCGGCGACTGGGAAGAACGGTCAACCGGCGCGCGGGCGGAAAGCTGGTGGCGGTGGATCCGGCGGGAGGTGCCGCTGCAGCGCTTCGGCAAGCCGGAGGAGATCGGCAGCGTGGCGGCCTTTCTGCTGAGCCCGCTGGCCAGCTTCGTCACTGGCGCGATCGTGCCGGTGGACGGCGGGCAGGATCGCTGACCGCGCAAGCGCGTGGCGGGATCGGCGCTGGACAGCAAGTGCCGATGTGCGCAGACCCGCCGGCACGATTGGTGGGGAGCGAGCAATGGCGAAGCGGGGGCGGATCGCCCGGTTGATCGGATGGGCCATGCTGAGCGGGGGGATGATGGCGATCAGCACCGGATCACGCGCCGATGGCATCGAAGAGGCGCCGCCGGCGGCCAAGGCAGGGCAGACAGCAACGCGCGCACGCGAGGCCGGGCTTCGCTTCGGTATCCTGACGCCCGGGCCATTGAACGCGATCACCGACGTTGCCGGCGTTCGCGTCGGCCATGCCACGCTGATCGACGGAACGCGCGTCCATACCGGCGTGACGGCGATCCTGCCGCACGGCGACAATCTGTTCCAGAACAAGGTGCCGGCGGGGTTCAGCGTCGGCAACGGCTTCGGCAAGTTCGCCGGCAGCACGCAGGTGGAGGAACTGGGCGAGGTAGAGACGCCGATCCTGCTCACCAACACCTTGTCCGTCCCCGAAGCCGCCGCCGCCGCGATCGAATGGACGCTGGAGCAGCCCGGCAACGAGCAGGTGCAATCAGTGAATGCGGTGGTCGGCGAAACCAACGATTCCTTCCTGAACGACATTCGCGCCCGAACCGTGACGATTGCCACGGCGCGGCAGGCGATTGACGCAGCCCGGCCCGGCGCGGTGGCGGAAGGCGCCGTTGGCGCGGGCACCGGCACCGTCGCCTTCGGCTTCAAGGGCGGCATCGGCACCAGTTCCCGCGTGCTGCCGACGAGCCTGGGCGGCTATCGCGTCGGCGTGCTGGTGCAAAGCAATTACGGCGGTGTGCTGACGATCGCAGGCCTGCCCGTGGGCCAGCGGCTGGGCGGCTATCTCCTGGAGGGTGCGGTGGACCGCAAGCAGGGCGACGGATCGGTGATCGTGGTGATCGCCACCGATGCGCCGCTGTCCGATCGCAATCTGAAGCGGCTGGCGGCCCGCGCCTTCATCGGCATCGGCCGCACGGGATCGCCGATGACCAATGGATCGGGCGATTATGCGATCGCTTTCTCCACCCATGCCGATGCGCGGCGTACGGCCGCCCGCCGCGCCGCCGCCAGCAGCTACCCCGATATCGGCAACGACCAGATGACGCCGCTCTTCCAGGCGGTGACGGAGGCGACGGAGGAAGCCGTCGTCAATTCGCTGTTCGCCGGCCGGACGGTAAAGGGGCATCGCGGCACGATCGAGCAGCTGCCGGTGGACAAGGTGCTGGCGATGTGGCGGGAGGCGCGGCGGGCCGAGCGCTAGCGCCCCGGCGCGGCGGCAGCCCGGCTTCGCGATACGCCACCCTAGGTATTCCTGCGCGCTACCATCCGGCCGCGCGGCGCTTCAGGATCAGGCCAGCATGTCGGTGGCGGCGGGCCAGCGCCCGCTGCGCGGAAGACGCGAACCGGCAAGGTGCGCGCGCCGCCGGAGGCCGGCTGCACAACGCCAGCAGGAGAGGCGCGGCACTTCATCGCGGAGAGACGGTGATGATCCCCAAGATCCTTCACCAGACGGCGCGGACCCGGCAGATCAGCTGGGAGGAACGCCATCTGGTGAGGCGCGCCGCACGGCTGTTGCCCGGATGGGACCTGCGCCTGTGGGACGATGCCAATAACGAGGCGTTGATCGTCCGCCACTTTCCCGAACATGCTCACGCCTATCGCGCGATCAAGCGCGGCGTGATGAAGGCCGATATCGCGCGGCTGGCGTACATGCATGTGCATGGCGGCGTGTACATGGACACCGACTACAAGCTGCTGCGGCCCCTTGGCGACGCGCTGATGCAGACGCGCTGCCTTTTCGGGCTGGAGGTCGGGACGATGCGCGACGGGCGCCTGACGGCCGACCAGCCGTTTCGCGTCGGCAATGCCTTTTTCGCCGCGGCGCAGGGCTATCCCCTGTTCGGCGACATGATCCGGCACATCTTCGCCCAGGTGCTGGACGGGCGAATGACCGAATATGAGCTGATGAAGATCAGCGGCCCGCATGGCCTGTCACGCTTTCTGCGCGATCATGAAGGCCGCTATCCCGACGTGACGGTGAAGGACCAGTCCGTCTTCTTTCCCGATGCAAAGGCGAAGGGGTTGCTGCACCACATCGACCAAGGGACCATCGGCATTCATCTTTGCTGGGGATCGTGGCGCGACAAGCGGGTTTCGGTCACGATCAGGAACCGGATGCGGCGGATCGCCGGTGCGCTGATCTGAACCTCCCCGCTCCGCTCCAGGCTCCGCCCGGCGACGCGGCTAAAGGTCGCGGAACATCACCAGCGCGTCGACGAAGCCATGGCGCGGGTGATCGAAGGCGCCAGGCAGGCGACCGACGACCGCAAAGCCCAGGCGCTGCCACAGCCGGACGGCGCCCTCGTTGGTGCTGACCACGAAGTTGAACTGCATGGCGCGGAAGCCGCGCGCGCGGGCGATGATCATGGATTGTTCGCACATGAACCGGCCGGCGCCCCGGCCCCCGGCATCGCCCCTGGTCATATAGCCGCAATTGCAGACATGCCGCCCGCCGCCCGCCTGGTTGGCGCGGATGTAGAAGGTGCCGATGACGTCGCCATTGTCCTCCAGCACGAACGTCTCCTTGTCCGCGCCCAGCCAATAGGAAAGCGCGTCCGCCTCGCTGAGGTCGCGATCGAGCGTATAGGTCGCGCCCTCGGCAATGGTGGGCATGATGATCGCGGCGATCGCGGGGCCGTCCTCCTGCCGGACATCACGGATCAACATGGCTGCATTCCCTTCGCTCGCCGCGCGACTGCGAGGCTTTCCGGCGATCCTGCCGTGCTTGGGCCCAAGGAGCGACAGTTTTCCGG
Organism: Sphingomonas sp. OV641; assembly: GCF_900109205.1. Classification (NCBI taxonomy): domain Bacteria; kingdom Pseudomonadati; phylum Pseudomonadota; class Alphaproteobacteria; order Sphingomonadales; family Sphingomonadaceae; genus Sphingomonas; species Sphingomonas sp. OV641. The sequence goes on from NZ_FNZB01000002.1 coordinate 532,796, forward strand.
TCGGCCATTGCAGAAGCGAACATTCTTTCGCCGAAACGACATGCCAAACGCAATAATTCGTTTGAATGGATGTAAAAACGCAGCACTTTCGGTCGCGTTCGGCATAGGCTGCGTAGCATCGTTGCAGAAAACCAAGGCGCGAAGCCGGTGCGACGGGGCTGGAAAGGGGGTTTACATGGTGGCATCGAACAGGGCCGCCCGGCGGCTGTCGGGCGCGCGCGCTTTCCTGCTTTGTGGAGCGATGGCTTTCACACCGGCGCTGGCCGCGGCGCAGGACGCGCCCGACACCGCCGCGGCGGCACCTGCGGCGCAGGAAGCGGGGGCGGACGGCGAGATCGTCGTTACCGCGCTTCGCCGCAACACGCGCATCCAGGATACGCCGATCGCCATTTCGGCGACGTCCGGCGAGGCGCTGGCCGCGTCCGGCACCACCAGCTTCACCGAGCTGACGCGCACCGCGCCGTCGCTGCGCATCGTGGATAGCGGGCCGGGCAGCCGGCGCGTGCTGATCCGCGGCATCACTTCCGCCGGCGAACCGACGGTGGGCGTCTATTATGATGAAACGCCGGTCTCCGGATCGGTCGGCACCACTTCCGATTCCGGCGGCAGCACGCCCGACTTCCGCCTGTTCGACGTGGAGCGCGCCGAAGTGTTGCGCGGGCCCCAGGGCACGCTGTTCGGATCGGGATCGATGGGCGGCACGCTGCGCATCATCTTCGAAAAGCCCAAGGCCGATCGGCTGGAGGCGGCGTTCAGCGGCAACATGACCACCGTCGAAGGTGGCGGCCAGGGCTTCTCGCTCGACGGCATGATCAACCTGCCGATCGTGGAGGACAAGATCGCGCTGCGCGTGGTGGGCAATTACAACAAGTTCGCCGGATACGTCGACAACATCATCCTGACCGACGATCCCAACGCGGGCAATGTTGTGGATACCAGCGCGGACCCGCGCTACCTGCGCAACGTCAAGAACATCAACGACGGCGAAAGCTATGGCGGGCGGGCGCTGCTGCGCATCACCCCGACCGAGGAGCTGACCGTCGACTTCTCGGCCAGCTACGAACATGTCGATGCGCCAATCCCCTTGTGGCGGCCGGACTTCTCGCGTGCCAATGGCTTCGACTTCGCCAGCAACATGCATGCGGATAATATCAACGAGGACGAGAACCGGATCTTCAACGGCACGATCCGCTACGATTTCGGCGCCTTCAGCGTCACGGGATCGACCAGCTATGTCGATCGCGACTTCATCCGCACCTATGACGTGAGCGATACGTTCAACGGCCGCGTCGGCACGGTGCAGAATGCCGACGGCCGCTTCGTCAACGTGCTGAACTCCACCGGCACGCGCGAGGGGTGCCGCCGCTACCTGCTGGGCATCACCTCGGCGGCGAACACCACGCAGTGCAGCGCGGACCAGCTCACCGGATATTTCAACGCCACGGTGCCGCTGCAATCATCTGCGCTGTACCAGCCGCAGTCGCTGAGCAACTGGGTGCACGAGCTGCGCCTCAGCTCCACCAACGACAGCCCGTTCCAGTGGACGGTGGGCGGCTTCCTGGAGAGCCGCGACACCGAAGTGCGATCGCTGTTGCTGGTCGCCAGCCCGGAGACGGGCGCGGTGTACGGCACGTCGACGCCGGGCGCGATCGCCTATGACCGCACGATCAATGACGAGCTGCGCCAGAAGGCCGCTTATGTCGAGCTCAGCTACAAACTGGCCGACCAGCTGACGCTGACGGCGGGCGCGCGCTATTTCAATTTCGAGCGCAAGGTCGGCGGGCGGATCGACGTCGGGCAGATCCACTACAGCTCGCGCGTGACGCCCTATACCGAGGCGAATTACGAAGAAGACGGACTGATCTACAAGTTCAACGTGTCGTGGCAGCCGACCACGCGCCTCCTGTTCTATGCGCAGGCGGCGCAGGGCTTCCGTCCCGGCGGCGTGAACCAGGTGATCGGCTTGCCGGCGGAGCGCGCAGCCTATACGTCCGACAGCCTCTGGAATTACGAACTGGGCGCGAAGACCACGCTGGCACGCGGCGTGTACCTGAACCTTGCCGGCTATCGCATCGACTGGGACAATCTGCAGGTGTCCGCGCGCACGGCTGGCACCGGATCGGTGTTCGGCCTGATCTCCAACGCCGGCGCGGCGCGCGTCTGGGGCGCGGAGGCGGAGCTTTCGGCGAACCTGCTGCAGGGGCTCTCCCTGAGCGGTGCGCTCGGCTATACCGATGCGAAGCTGTCGGAGGACCAGGTCAGCGACTTCGTGGTGGCGACCGGCCGGCGCGGCGACCGTATACCGAACGTGCCGCGGATCACCGCATCCGCCTCGCTGGATTACAAGCGGCCTCTGTCCGACACGCTGACCGGCACCGCCCGCCTCGATGCGAGCCACGTCGGCTCCTTCTACAGCACGCTGAGCCCGACGGACGTGTACCGCCGCAAGATCCCGTCCTATGAGATCGTCAACCTGCGCTTCGGCATCGAGGGCGTGGACAGTGACTGGGGGGTGTATCTGTTCGCCAACAACCTGTTCGACGACACCGCCATCAACCAGATGAGCTCCAGCGCCAATTCCGGCGGCATCACCAATGCCGTGAGCCTCGCGCCGCGCACCTATGGGCTCAACCTGATGCGGCGCTTCTGATGCGCCGCGCCATGACCCAGCCAATTTCTCAAGGATCGACCATGGCATTGTTCCGCCGATTCACCACCCGCCTGTTGATGCTTTCCACCGCCGCCGGCGTCGCGCTGTCCGGCCCGGCGCTGGCGCATGAGGAAAAGGCGCCGCGCGGCGCCGCCGCCGTCGCGCCCGCCGGGAACCAGCCGGGCGCAGCACCGGCGCGCGCGGCCGGCGAGGGCGCAGGGCCGTTCCGCCGCCTTGTTATCCGCGGCGTCACGCTGATCGACGGGACCGGATCGGTTCCGCGCGGGCCGGTCGACATCGTGATCGAAGGCAATCGCATCGCCGACATCCGCCAGGCCGGCTGGCCGGGCATGCCGGCGGCGCAAAACCGCGAGCCGCAGGATTTCGACCAGGAGATCGATGCCACCGGCATGTATGTGTTGCCGGGCTTCGTCGACCTGCACACCCACCTGCCCGGCAAGGACAAGGCGCCTGACGCCTCCTATGCCTATAAGCTGTGGCTGGGGCATGGCGTGACCACGGTGCGCGGCGTCTCGCTCGCGGCACCGTCCTTCACCAGCAGCGAAAAGGCACGGTCGGCGCGCAACGAGATCGCGGCGCCCCGCATCTTCAATTACCAGACGCTGGGCGCCGGCTGGTCCGGCGGGCGCATCTCCAGCCCCGAAAAGGCGCGCGAATGGGTGCGCTGGGCGGCGAAGAACGACATCGACGGCATCAAGTTCTTCGGGCGCGAGGACGAGACGCCGGCGGTGATGACCGCCGCGATCGACGAGGCGCACAAGAACAAGATGGGCACCGTGGCGCACCTGAGCCAGACGGGGGTGTCGAACTTCAACGGCATCATCGCCGGGCGCGCCGGGCTCGACACGATCACCCATTTCTACGGGCACATGGAATCGCTGCTGAAGGATCACACGATCCAGAAGTTCACGCCCGACTATAATTTCTACAACGAGCTGCACCGTTTCGCACAGGTCGCGGACATCAAGGACGAGATCTATGATGTCGGCTCCCCCGAATGGTGGGATTACCTGAAGGAGCAGAAGGAAAACGGCGTCACCTTCGACCCCACGTTCAACATCTATGCCGCGTCGCGCGATCTGATGCGCGCCCGCAACGCCGACTGGCAGGGAAAATATACCACGCCGCAGCTGTGGAATTATTTCCAGTCCACCCGCGATAATCATGGTTCGTATTTCTTCGACTGGACCAGCCAGATCGAGACCAACTGGAAGGGCTTCTACAAGAACTTCTTTCAGCTGATCCACGATTACAACCAGATCGGCGGCCGGGTGACAGTGGGCACCGACTCCGGCTTCATCTACAAAGTATATGGCTTCGCCTATGTCGAGGAACTGGAATTGTACCAGGAAGCCGGGCTGACGCCGCTGGAAATCTTCCGCGCGGCGACCGTCAATGGCGCCAAGACGCTGATGGAGCCCAAGGGTTTGGAGCCGGAGTTTGGCGCGGTGCGGCGCGGGATGCTGGCCGATCTGGTGATCGTGCCGGAAAATCCGCTGGCGAACCTGAAGACGCTGTACGGCACCGGCTACGTCCGGCTGAATTCGCAGACCAACAAGCAGGAGCGGATCGGCGGCGTGCGCTACACGATCAAGGACGGCATCGTGTATGACGCTCCCAAGCTGCTCGCCGACGTGGCAGCGATGGTGGAGCGCGAGAAGCAGGTGGTGCCGACGCCGGTGTCCCCGCCGGTGATCCCGCAGGAGCCGCCGTTCGCCACCGCGGCCCAGCCGTCCACGGCGCCCTGACGCCAACATCGGCGCGCCCGGTCCGGGCGCCTCGTTACCGGGGCGCTCAGATCGGCAGCGCGGTGGTGTATTTCACCTCCTCGAGCACGGCGAAGGTGCGCGTTTCGCGGATCCCCGTCATGTGGAACAGCGAATTGCCAAGGAAGGTGCGATAGGCGGCCATGTCCTCCACCCGCGCCTTCAGCAGATAGTCGAACCCGCCGGCGACCATGTGGCATTCAAGGATCTCCGGCATGTCGCGCACCGCCGCCGCGAAATCCTCCAGCACGTTGCTGGTGGTGCGATCCAGCATCACCTCGATGAAGACGAGAAGCGCGCGGTCGAGCTTTTGCGGGTCGAGCAAAGCGACGATGTCGCTGACATATCCCTGCTCGCGCAGCTTGCGCAGGCGATCGAAACAGGCCGAGGGAGAAATGCCGGCCTGGGTCGCTAGCTCTTGATTGGTGATGCGGCCATTGCGCTGGAGCGCCCGAAGAATGTTCCGGTCGATATGATCGAGCATCGTCGGTTCTCCGGCTGGCTATTCTGCCAACCGAAGCTACCGGGATAGCGGGCGCGCACAACGAAAGATCGTCCTGTACGCCATGGCGATCCGGCATGGCAGCCGCGCCGCCGTGCCACGCCGCCGTGCCATCCGGGGCGATGTTTGGGCGGAGCATAAGCCCCGCCCGCACACCAGTGGCTCACCCCGCCGCCTCGGCCTCCGCCAGCGCCGCCGGATCCACCGCTTCCATGCGATAGGGATCGGCATCGCGGACGGCGGCGACCGCCGCCTCCTGCGCTGCATCCTCGACCGCCGGCACATCCGGGACCAACGGCTCGGCGACGTCAGTGCCGCCGAGATCGGAGAAGGCGAAGGCCGCCGTACCGGCGTCCGCGGCCTGGACCTGCCCTTGCGGGCTGGACGCCAGCGCGCTTGCGCCGCGCACCACGACAATGCCCTGGCGCTCGGGCAATTCGCTCTGGCTCCCGCAGCCGGCCAGCAATGTTGCCGATGCCAGCGCGGCGAGTATCAGATTGGGACGGACGGACCTGGCCCCGGCGCGCGCGCCGGGACCAGTGACGGACAGGGTGATTGCCACCTTACTTGCCCACCAGCACCTTCAGGTAATCGCTGTCGGCGGCGGAGGCGAAAGTGCCCTTCTTGGGCTCTACCTTGTAGTGATAGTCTTCCTTCCAACCGTTGCCGCCGCCCCACCAGCTGACGCCGACATAGGTCTTGGGCAGGGAGCGCATGTAGCGGACCATGTCCTGGCCGACCGCCTTGCACGTCGAGCTCATGCTCTTCGCGTTGCCGAAGGCGAATTCGCCGACCCACACCTTCAGGTCACGCGCCTGGGCCGCCGCCGTGGTGTTGCCGATCAGCTTGGAAGCGGTGGTGTTGACGCACGTTGCGCTGGTGCCCGAGCCGTCCGAATCCGGATAGCGGTGGCCCGAGATCATCGTGCGACCCAGCGGATCCTTCAGCCCGCCGGCGCGGTCGAACGAGCAGGCCGGGCTGCTGCACGGCTTGTTCGACGCTTCGTTCTTGTTGAAGTTCTGCATGCCGGCCCAGTGCCGCCATTCGATCAGCAGCACATGCTTGAGGCCGGCCTTGCGGAATGCCGCAATGCCTTCGTTCACGTCGGTGGCGTAGGACTTGCCCTTGGAGTCCTTTTCATAGGAACGGCCGGTCTTCGGCTCGTTCATCGTGTCCACCATGACGTGGCGATAGTCCGGAAAGTTCTTCATCACTCCGGCCCACCAAGCCGCGCCGGCCGCGTCGAAAGTGTTGCCGTAATCGTGGCGGTCCAGAATGACATAGGCGCCGCGTGCGGCAGCCGCATCGGCGGCAGCCTTGATCCTGGCGATGACGGCGGGATTACTGGCCTGCTTTCCGCGGAACGGAATACGGAAAGCATTAAAGCCTTTGTCGATATAGGTGTTGATTGCCGAAACCGTGGGGCAAAGCGCCCCATTATCCACGAACTCACAACCCGAAAGGTTAACGCCCATTAACGGGCTGCGGCTCAGACTGATATTCTTAGATGCCGAAGACTTGACCGGTCCAGCCATTGCCGGTGTGGCGAGAAGCAAGAAAACCGCAGAAGTTAAAACGCGCATATTGACCCCTTTGCTCGTGGCCAGCGCGCAAGGGAAAAAGAAGCGATTCGTCACAATCACTTAGCGACGAGTCGATTGTTTCTCGAGTCATACGGTTTTCGACGTAGGTATTATACCTGAGTTGACAAACGGCCGTTTAGCGATCTTCGGCTGCGATCAGAATTCGCGGCTGATACGCAGCATCCATTCGCGGGGCGCGGCCGGATAGCCGATCGATCCGACACTTCCAGTGTTGTAGCGACGGTCTGCCAGATTTGTGGCGGTGACCTGCACGCCCCAGTCGCGCCAGTCGAGGTCCACCTGCACGTTGATCTGCGATGCATTGGTAACGCGGTGCTGCGGCTCGTTGCACAATGCGATCGAATAGGGGGAGGATGCGCTATAATCCCCGCCCACCCGCAGGCGCGCGGCGCCGACCTGCTGCGTGACGCTTGCCCGCACCTGATAGCGCAGGGCAGGAGTGAAGCGCAGGTCCAGATCCCGCTCGTCCGGCACGAAGGCGGTGCAGCCGGGGCTGGAAGCGAGGCGGGTGAACCGATCGGCCAGCGTGGCCACCCAGCCGCCGATCTCCACCCCGGGCAATGGCCGCGCGCTCCATTCCACTTCCAGACCCTGAATCCGCGCGTCGCCGACATTCTGGCGAAAGATGTCGGGCGGGCCGGCCGTGGTGCGCGACGCTGAAAAGGCGATGTTGGTATAATCGTTGACGAAATAGGTGGCGTTGAGGTGCAGGCGGCGATCCAGCCAATCCGATTTCACCCCGGCCTCGTAATTCCACACGGTTTCCGGGGCGATCGCGCCCTGACGGTTCATCACAAAGTCTACGTTGCGCGCGCGCCCGTCGAAACTGCCGCTGCGAAAGCCCTTGGAGGCGAGAGCGTAGATCATGGCCTCGCCCGCGGCTCCGCCGATCTCAAGGCGATGATCCACCGTCAGGCGGGGCGACAGATCGGTCCAGCGGCTGGCGATGCGGCGCCGCGCCGGGCGGCCATCGGGCAGCGCCAGCACGACATCCGGCGCGGACAGAAAGGACACGGCATAGCGCTTGCTCTCGTTGGTGTAGCGCAGGCCGGCGGTAACCCGCGTGCGATCGCCCAGCGCCATGGTGGCCGAGCCGAACAGGGCATAGCTGCTGGTGTCGAGCCGCGGCTCATAGGGCGACCAATTGCCGCTCGAGCCGGCGCCGCGCGAGGGCGCATTGAAGAAATCCGCTTTGCGGAAGCGCGCGTCCGGACCGGTGGGGGTGGCAAGGCTGATCCCGGTGAGCTGATCGTTATGCTCGCTGAAATAATATGCGCCGACCAGCCATTCGACCCGGTGGGCGAGGGCGTCGCCGGCCAGGTGCACCTCCTGGCTGAAGCTGTGCTGATCCTGATCCTGCAGCAGGATCACGTTCGCGCCGCTGCCCGGCGGATTGGCGGTCTGATCGAAGCCGATGCGCGATTGCAGCCAGCGATAGCCGGTAATCGCGGTAAGCGTCGCGCCGGCGAAGCGATAGTCGGCCCGCAGCGACACGCCGCCGGTGTCGGTGCTGTTGAGCGGATCGGTATCGGCGGACGGGAAGGCGTCGATGTCGCCCTCCGGCGCCAGGAAGGTGTTCGTGTACCGCCCCGGCCGCTCGGGATCGGGCGCGAAGCGCTGCGGGAAGCGGGGACCGGATCGATCACGCGTGAGATCAAGCGTCGCGTAGATCGTCGCCGCGGGCGATGGCGCCCAGAGGATCGCGGCGCGCGCGCCCAGAAGATCCTGGCCGTTCACCCGCGCACCGTTCGTCAGATTTCGCCCCCAGCCTTGCTGGTGGCGCGCGATGGCGGAGACGCGCAGCGCGATCGTATCCGTCACCGGAATGTTCGCGGCGGTTCTGGCGTCGGTGCGGCCGTAGCTTCCCACTGCGATGTCGGCGACCGCGCTTGCCCGGTCCAGCGATGGCCGCTTCATCACCAGCCTGATCGCGCCGCCGCTGGTGTTGCGCCCGTACAGCGTACCTTGCGGGCCGCGCAGCACCTCCACCCGTTCCACATCCACCAGATCGAGCAACGAGCCGGTGGAGCGCGGCAGGATCACGTCGTCGACATAGATTCCGACCGGCGGATCATTGGTGAAGATCGAATCTCCTTCACCAACGCCGCGCAGAAAGACGAGCGCGCCCGAACTGGTGCCGAAGTTGCGGGCAAGGTAAAGATTGGGCACCGCCGCGCCGATCCGGTCCAGATTGGCCATGCCCTGCTGTTCCAGCGTGTCCGAGGTCACGACCGAAAGCGCGATCGGCACGTCCTGGGCGCGCTCCTCCCGCCGTTCCGCCGTGACCAGAATGTCGGCAGTCTCCTGCTGATCGGGAGCGGGATCACGGCTTTGCGCCCAGGCAGGGGCGCTGGCGGCGCATGCCATGATCATCAACACTGACGTCCTGATCATCCCCGACCCTGCCGACCCACGAAGCGGCAGGCCGCTATGGAGATCCTGTTTCCGGGTCAAGCAGCACGCGTCGACTGAGCTTTATCCCTGCCGCCTCAATGCTTTTTGTTGATCTGGATTAGTAAATGCCGGATAGACATGTCTTAAGCAAACAGGAAGAACGATAGATGTTCGTATAAAAAACAGCGAATATGGGGGGAGAACCGATGAAGAAGGGGGCTTCAACGGGGTATCTAAGTATCAACCCGGACGTAATTCCGGCTCTAAGGCCATGACGAAACGGCATCGTATATTGATCGTCGGGCCGAACTATGCGCCAGAGCCAATAGGGGTCGGTCCATGTACCACCGGCATGGCCGAGACTCTCGCGCAGGCAGGATATGAGGTGCGCGTGGTGTGTGGCGTACCTTCATATCCGCACTGGAAAGTCACGTCGCGTTATCAACGACTGCGAATATGGCGGACGGTCGAAAATGGCGTCCGAGTTATTCGCCTGCCCTATTATGTGCCGTCTGTACCAACAACCATCCGGCGCGTGGTTCATTTGTTGAGCTTTGCCGTACTGGCCCTGCTGATCGTCGGCGTACTGATGGTGCGACGGCGACCCGACGCAATGGTGGCGATCATTCCATCCGCACTGGCGGCGGCGGGCGCCAGCATCTGTGCCAAGCTTTTCCGGCTCCCGCTCTGGGTTCATGTGCAGGACCTTGAAGCGGAAATGGCGATCGCTACGGGCCAGATCGGCCGATCGCTATGGGTGAAGGGCCTGGCGCAGGCCGTGCAGCGGCTAGCGCTGCGTGGCGATCGGGTAAGCAGCATCTCGCCCGCCATGTGCCGGCATCTGGCGATGGCGCGCGCTTCGCCGCAGGGCATTGTCGAGTTTCCCAACTGGGCGCGGCCCGATGTGACGCCGATCGAGCGGCCGTCCTCCTATCGCGTGGAATGGCAGATCGAACGGCCGTTCGTCGCGCTATATTCGGGCAATATCGCCGCCAAGCAGGGGGTGGAGATCATCGCGCAGGCGGCGCGCCTGTTGGCGCACCGCGACGACCTTATGTTCGTGATCTGCGGTGATGGCCCGCGGCGCCAGGAACTGGTCGACAGCATTGGCGACTGTGACAACGTGAGGTTCTTCGACCTGCAGCCGGCGGAGCGGCTCGGCGATCTCCTGGGACTGGCGACGATCCACCTTCTGCCACAGATTGCCGGGGTGGCCGATCTGGTGCTGCCGTCCAAACTGCCGAACATGCTGGCGTCGGGACGCCCGGTGGTGGCCACGGTCGCGCCGCACACGGATCTTGGCCGCGAACTCAGCGACTGCGGGCTGATCGTGCCGCCGCATGATGCGCCGGCCTTTGCCGATGCCATCATCCGGCTGATCGAGGACGTACCGCTGCGCGCGCGACTGGGTGAGAATGCCCAGGAGCGAGCGGCGGCGCGGTGGAACAAGCAGGCGATCCTGGAGGGGTTCGAGCGCGAGCTGAGCGCTGTTGTGACCGGGCACGACCTGTCGCCCGGAACGCATCGCATCGGGCAGAAGGGTTGGCGGGCAGGGGCGTGAGCTTGGGGGTGGGGGGTTGGCGGGGACCGGGGCAGTCGGCTTGATCCCCAGCCTGATCGACGTCGGGTGGAGTACGCGTTCAACGAAGCCGAGGCTTGCGGGGGCGGCAGGATCCGCTGCGGCATGTGCCCGCTTCGTCATCCGGTATTTTACCGGGATCCACCGTTCCGCGAATACGATTGGTTGAGGTGTGCGGCCTGGAGGATGCCGGGACAAGCCCGGCATGACGTAACGGTTCGCCCGAGGTCTCACCGGGCGGCCGTGATGGAGGGCGAGTGGTGTGCCGACAGGCTTCAGCCAAGGCCTCCCCGCTCTTGCCGGCGAGATGCGCCAGATCAGGTGGAACAAGGGCTGATCGCCTGCTCCGTTGATGGCGAGCTGGCGCCCGGCCGCGCGGGAACGGCGCCTGGCGCCGTCGTCCCGCGCGGGGGCGAGCGTTACTTCTTTGCCGCCGCTTTCTTCGGTACGGCCTTCTTTGCCGCCGGCTTCTTGGCGGCGGGCTTCTTCTTGGCGGTCTTTCCTTTGCTGGGCATCGCCGCCCGCGCGTCGATCAGCTGAGCGGCCTCTTCGAGCGTCAGTTGATCGGGCGCGATCGTCTTGGGCAGGGTCGCGTTAGTCTCGCCATCGGTGACATAGGGGCCGTAGCGCCCCTCCATCAGCTTGATCTCCGCCTCGCTACGCGGGTGCTTGCCCAGCACCTTGAGCGGCTCGCGCGTGCCCCGCTGCGGGCGCCCGCCACCGGCGGCTGCCTCGGCGAGCTTCACGACGGCGGCGTTCATGCCCGTTTCGAACACGTCGGCCGTGCTCTGCAAGCGCGCATATTTGCCGTCATGCTGAAGGTACGGGCCATAACGGCCGATCGAAGCGACGATGTCCTTGCCCGTTTCCGGGTGCTGGCCAATCGTGCGCGGCAGGCTGAGAAGCTTCAGCGCCATTTCGAGATCCAGCTCGCCCACGTCCTTCGGGATCGAGGCGCGCTTTGCGTCCTTGCCCTCGCCAAGCTGGATGTACGGGCCGAACCGCCCTGACTTGCGCTCCACCGGAAGGCCCGTTTCGGGATCCTGGCCAAGCTGTTCCGGCTCACCGCTATCGCCGCCTTCCGCGCCCGCCTGCGCGAAGCGGCGGGTGTATTTGCATTCCGGATAGTTGGAGCAGGCGATGAACGCGCCAAACCGGCCGCCGCGCAGCGCGAGCTTGCCGGTGGCGCAGCTCGGGCAGAGGCGGGGATCAGTGCCATCGGCGCGATCGGGGAACAGATAGGGCGCGAGAAAGGCGTCGAGTTGCTCGGTCACTTCGCTCGGCTTGAAGTCCATGACCTCTGCCGTGCGCGGCTTGAAATCCCGCCAGAATGCCTCGAGCACCGCCTGCCATTGCGCGCGGCCGCCGGACACGTCGTCAAGCTCCTCCTCGAGCTCGGCGGTATAGTCATAAGCGACATAGCGTTCGAAGAAGCGTTCGAGGAACGCCGTCACCAGACGCCCGCTTTCCTCGGCGAAGAAGCGGTTCTTCTCGACGCGCACATAGGCGCGATCCTTCAGCGTCTTGATGATCGAGGCATAGGTCGACGGGCGACCGATCCCCAGTTCCTCCATCCGCTTGACCAGCGAGGCTTCGGAGAAGCGCGGCGGCGGCTGGGTGAAATGCTGTTCGGCGTCGACCGACTTCTTGGCCGGGGAATCGCCGTCGCGCAGGCGCGGCAGGCGCTTTGCGTCCTCGTCGGCGCTGTCGTCCTGACCTTCCTCGTAGAGCGCAAGATAGCCGGGGAAGAGCACGACCTGACCGGTGGCGCGCAGGACGTTGCGACCCGTGCCGTCGGCCATGTCGACCGTGGTGCGTTCCATGCGGGCCGACGCCATCTGGCTGGCGAGCGCGCGCTTCCAGACGAGGTCATAGAGGCGGGCGTGGTCGCCCGAGCCGACGCGATCGCGGCTGAAATCGGTCGGGCGGATCGCCTCGTGCGCTTCCTGCGCATTCTTCGCCTTGGTCTGATATTGGCGTGGGCGATCCGGGACGTAGCTCGCGTCATAGCGGTTGGCGATCGCGCCGCGTGCGGCATCGATGGCGCTGCCGTCCATCTGCACGCCGTCCGTCCGCATATAGGTGATCGCGCCATCCTCGTAGAGCTGCTGCGCGATCCGCATCGTGTGATCGGCGGAGAAGCCGAGCTTGCGCGCCGCCTCCTGCTGCAAGGTCGAGGTGGTGAAGGGGGGCGGCGGATTGCGCGTTGCGGGCTTGGTCTCGACGCGCTCGACGGCGAAGCGGCCGGCCTCGACCGCGGCCTTGGCCTTCAGCGCGTCGCCCTCATTGCCGATCGACAGGCGATCGAGCTTCTTGCCGTCCCATTGCACCAGCCGAGCGGTGAAGGGCGTGCCGTCCTGCTCCATGGCGGCCGTGACGGACCAATATTCCTGTGCGCGGAACGCCTCGATCTCACGCTCGCGATCGACGATCAGGCGAAGCGCGACCGACTGCACGCGCCCCGCCGACTTGGCGCCGGGCAGCTTGCGCCACAGCACCGGCGAGAGGGTAAAGCCGACGAGATAATCGAGCGCGCGGCGGGCGCGATAAGCGTCGATCAGGTCGGTATCGAGTTCACGCGGATTGGCCATCGCCTGCGTCACCGCGGGCTTGGTGATGGCGTTGAAGGTCACGCGATCGACCTTCTTGGGCAGCGCGCGGCGCTTCGCCAGAACCTCCTGCACGTGCCATGAAATCGCCTCGCCCTCACGATCAGGGTCGGTGGCCAGGATCAGACGATCGGCATCCTTGGCGAGATCGGCGATCGCCTTCAGCTGCTTCGCCTTGTCAGCGTAATTTTCCCATTCCATCGTGAAGCCGGCATCGGGATCAACCGAGCCATCCTTCGCCGGCAGGTCGCGAACGTGACCGTAGCTCGCAAGGACGCGATAGTCCGAGCCCAGGTACTTTTCGATGGTCTTCGCCTTGGCGGGCGATTCGACGATGACGAGTTGCATTGGCGCCTAACTAGGAAGTCTCACACGTACGCGCGAGGGTGAGGGGCACGGCAAGGTGCCGTCAAGCCGCCGGCGCCTCGTCGCAATCAGCCGATAGTGTCGTTCAGCTTCACCGCGAGGACAAGAGCACGCGCGGCCGGCAGCCGTGTCGATATGGCGCGATCCGGCCGCCATTTGCGGTCATGAGCGGCGATCATCGGCCGCGACCAGCGCGCCGTCAGCCTGTTCCGGCCGCGCTACCCCGCCAGCGGCGCAGGGGCCGCGGGCGTCGCGCGCCAGGCGAGCAGGAAACCCAGTCCGAGCGCCAGATCGATCCCGCCGAACAGCAGGACGGGCGCGGGAACCTTGCCCGACAGGAACAGGATCACCGCGGGCACGCCGAACGCCAGCTTCTCCGCGACCGACGGCAGCATCAACGCGCGGTAGCGAACGGGATCGCCGCCGATGACCCAGAAGACGAGCTGAAACGCCGCCGCCGTCCCGATGAAGCCGTAAGCGACAAGCTCGGCGCCGGCGGGTTGCGGCAGCAGATATTGCGGCAGCAGCGCCAGCAGGCCGAAGATCGCCGCGCCGCGGAACCACAGCGTCACCCAGCGCGGCGCGCCCATCGCCGCCATCATGCCGCCCGGGCCGCGCGCTCCGGGGTGAACTCCACCTCCAGTCGGCGCACCGCATGGACGAAATTGTTGGGCGCGATGTCCATTTCGCCCGTCCAGCGGATGTCCGGGAAGCGGGCGAAGATCTGGCGATAGGCTTCCTCGAGCTGAAGCTGCGCCGTCATGCGGCCGATGCAGATGTGCGGGCCATGGCCGAAGGCGATGTTCCGTTCGGCATTGGCGCGCGTGATGTCGAAACGGTCGGGATCGGGGAACATGGCAGGATCGCGGTTGGCCGCGCCATAATACATGATCACCTTTTCACCCTCGGCGATCCGCTGTCCCTCCAGCTCGGTGTCCGCGGTGGCGGTGCGGCGCATGTAGATGACGGGGGAGACCATGCGCGTGATCTCATGCACGGCATTGGTCAGCAGGCTACCGTCGGCCTGCAGCTTCTGCTTCTGCGCCGGATTTTCGGTGAAAAGCTTCATGGCGCCGGAGATGGAATTGCGCGTCGTGTCGTTGCCGGCGAAGACGATCAGCAGCCATGCACCGTCGAGATACGGATCGGGCAGCGGCTCGCCCTCCACCACCGCATTGGCGATGGCGCTCATCAGATCGGGCTGCGGATCGGCGCGGCGCTTGGCCAGCATGTAACGGCCATATTCGAACATCTCGCCGACGTTCTTGTTGAACAGCTCGATAAAGGCGGCGATCTGCGGATTGAGCTCCCCGCCGCCGGCCATCTGCTCGGCCTGCTCGGTGGCGATCTGCTGCGCCATTTCGAGGAAGTGGATCCAGCCGATGAACTTCTCGCGATCCGCCTCCGGCACGCCCAGCATTTCGCACAAGGTGAAGATCGGCAGCCGCTGCGAAAATTTCTCCACGAGGTCGCATTTGCCGAGCGGCGCCATGGTGTCGAGCAGGCGGGTCACCTCCGCCGACACGCGATCCCGCAGCCCCTTGATATAGGTGGCGGTGAAATAGGGCATGTGTTCGCGCCGGAGCTCGCGATGCGGGCGGGCGTCCAGGTTGATCATGGAATTGGTGGAAGCGGAAAAGAGGATCGGGTGGCGCGTCTCCTGCGGGCCCAATGCCATCAGGATGCCGCCCTTTTCGCTGCTGAAGGTCTGCGGATCACCGTTGACGCGCTTCACCCCTTCGAAGCTGGTGACGGCCCAGAAGCCGACGCCATCGCGCGGCATGGGATGCCACATCACCGGCGCGTCGGCCCGCATGCGGGCGTAATCGTCCCATGGCTGGCCGGCGGTGAAGCGGCGGATGTCGGTGAGGTCGACATCCTTGAGGATCGGATAGGCGCGGTCGAACGTCGGGCCTTCGCGCCCTTCGATGATATGGTCGCTGACGAGATGCATCTGCTGCTCCGAATTCAGGCGAGGTCTGGCGTGAAGCGGATGTTGCCGCGCGCCATGCCCTGCGACACGACCTCCAGCCCGCCGGACTTCACCATCCATTCGAGCCGGTGATCGCGATATTCCCGCTTGAACAGGCCCTGTTCCAGCAGCTTGGCGACATCGCCCATGCCGCCGGTGGAGGCGACGGCAGCTGCCTCAGCCACGGTTTCGCGCACGGAAGGACGATCATTCGCGCGCGCCAGCCAGGCGGCGAGGCGGGAGCCCGGCTCCGGCGCGATGCCATGGCCGACGGACCCGTTCACATAAGGCACGACCGACAGGTCACCCCAGCCGAAGCCGTCGCCGTTGAACCATTCGCGATCCCCAAGCTCGCGTTCCAGCCAGGCGAAATAGCCACGCACCTGTCCGCCGGCGCGGGCGCTCAATTCCTCGCCCAGCGGGCCTTCGGCGCGGCGGAACCAGCGCAATTCCGACAGGCCCCAGTTCACCGCCTCCAGATGGGTGTCGACCACTTCCTCGATCATGCGGACGCGGGCGCGATCAACAGGGCTCGCCGGGAGCAGTGACGGCTCCGGCCAGGCATCCTCGATATATTCGAGGATGATGGTGGAATCGAAGATGCCGAACCCGTCATGGATCAGCGCGGGAACCTCCGCGCGGGGGTTGGCGGTGACAAAATCCCCCGCCGCGCCGCCGACGCCGATCCCGCCCGGCACCGCGGTTTCATAAGCCACGCCCTTCTCGCGCAGCGCGATCTTCACCTTCTGCGCATAAGGCGACAGCGGGTGATCCCAAAGCGTCACGGCCATGCCGCACCCTCCCCCATAACTTTTGTTCTGGGGAAGCTATGCCGGGCTCACGACAGAATCCAGTCCTTTTTCGCTACTTGTTCCGGCGGCGAAAGCTTGCCCGCGCGATCCACAGGCCGAAGGCCAGTAGGACGATCGGCGCCAGCCACAGGGGCAGCGTGACGGCGCTGACCGGCGGATCATAAGTGACGTAATCGCCGTAGCGGGCGATCAGCCAGTCGCGCACCTCATCGGCGCTGTCACCGGCGGCGATCCGCTGCCGCACCAGGCTGCGCATGTCGCCGGCCATGTCGGCATCGCTGTCGACGATCGCCTGTCCCTGGCAGACGAGGCAGCGCAGCGTGGCCATCAGCGCAGTCGCCTCCGCTTCCTTGGCGGGATCGGGCAGCTGGACGTTGGCGTAATCGGCGGGCGGGCGCTGAGAGGGAGCGGGCGCGGCCACGGCCAGCAGGGCCATGCACAACAGCCAGGCGCTGCCGCGAAGCACGCCCGTACCGCGACGCACGCTCCTGCCGCGGGGCGGGCTCCTGCGGCTCATCGCGTGTCCCGCCATGCCTGGGCGAGCGCGGCGACGTCCTCCTCTCGGATGTCGCCAACATGCTGCTTCACGATGATTCCCCGTCCGTCGACCACGAATGTCTCGGGGACGCCCGACGAGCCTAGCGACAGCTGGACGCGGCTGTCGCGATCATCGCCGATGCGGGCGTAGGGATCGCCGTGCCGCTTCAGGAACTGCGCGATCGCGACCTCGCTGTCGCGGATCGCGACGGCGTGGATCGGGATGCCCATGGCCTTCAGCTTCATCAGCTGCGGCGCCTCTGCGATGCAGGGCACACACCAGCTGGCGAAGATGTTGAGCAGGCGCGGCTGGCCGGTGCGCAGGTCGCCCGCCGAGAGGCCGGGCTTGCCGGCGACGACGGGGGGCAGATCGAACGAGGGGACCGGCTTGCCGACCAATGCCGAATAGACCGTCCGGTCGCTCGGCTTGCGCAGCTCGCGCACCGCGAAGACGATCACGATCGCGAAGACCGCGAGCGGCAACCAGAGCAGCCAGCGCCTCATGCCGCCCAACCCTCCGCGCCGGCGAGCTGATCCGCTAGATCCTGCGCGCGCCGTTTCTGTCGCCGGTCGCGCAACCAATGTCCAAGGATCGACAGCGCGCCGCCCAGCGCGATCATCATGCCGCCGAACCAGATCAGCGTGACCCATGGCTTCCACCACAAGCGAAGCTGCCAGCGACCCTGACCATCGGACTGGCCGAGCACGGTGTAGAGCTGCCCGTCGAGCGCGGTGAGAATGGCGCTCTCACTGGTGGTAGTGGGCGGGTTGGAGAAGAAGCGAGACTGCGGCGCCAGCACGCCGCGCGCGCCGTCACCACGCTGCACCTCCAGCCGTGCTTCGAGCGCGGTCCAATTGTCGCCGATCACTGGCCGGATGCCGCGCAGGGTGACGCGATACGGGCCCACGCCGGCGCTCTCCCCGATGCGTTTCGCCACCAGTGTTTCGCTGGTGAAGGCGCTGGAGGCCGCCATGCCGGCGAGGCTGACGGCGATGCCGAGATGCGCCAGCACCATGCCGTAAACGAACAAAGGTGTGCGCAGGAGATTGCGCCCGAGGAGCGGCACGACGCTGGCCACCGCGAGGCCTGCGGCGAGGGCGAGGCCAATCATCGGCAACAGCCCGAACCAGCCCGCTAGCAGGGCGAGCGCGACGCCGCTTGCCCCGGTGATGGCGATCGGCCAGCCCATGCGCTTCACCACCGCCGCCATGCTGTCCCGCCGCCAGCGGAGCAGCGGGCCCGCCGCCATGACCACGACCAGCCCCAAAGCGATCGGGCCGGCGGCTTTTTCAAAAAAGGGAGGGCCGACCGACAGCTGCGTGCCCATGGCGGCGGCGAAGATCGGGTAGAAGGTGCCGATCAGGACGATGCCGAGGATCACGGACAGGAGCAGGTTGTTCGCGACAAGGCTCCCCTCGCGGCTCACCAGCTCGAATGTGTTGCCGGCGCGTACCAGGCCAATCCGCGCCGCGAACAGCGCCAGCGCGCCGCCGATGTAGATTGCCAGCAATATGAGGATGAAGGTGCCGCGCTCCGGATCCACGGCAAAGGCGTGAACGCTGGTCAGGATGCCCGAGCGGACCAGGAAGGTGCCGAGCATCGACATGGAAAAGGCGACCACTGCCAGCATCACTGTCCAGGCGCGAAGGCCGTCGCGCGTCGCCAGCACGCTGACCGAATGGAGCAGCGCGGTGGCGGCGAGCCAGGGCATCAGCGAGGCATTCTCGACCGGATCCCAGAACCACCATCCGCCCCAGCCGAGCTCGTAATAGGCCCAATAGCTGCCGGCCGTGATGCCAACGGTCAGGAACACCCAGGCGGCGAGTACCCACGGGCGCATTGCGCGGGCGAAGGCGGGCCCAACGTCGCGCGTGACCAGCGCGCCGACAGCGAAGGAGAAGGCAACCGACAGGCCGACATAGCCGGCGTAGAGCGTCGGCGGGTGGAAGGCGAGGCCGGGATCCTGCAGCAGGGGGTTGAGGCCCTGTCCGTCGGGCGGCGCATCGCCGAGGCGCGCGAAGGGGTTCGAGGAAAAGAGCAGAAAGGCGTAGAAGCCGAGCGCGATGGCGGCCTGCGCGCCGAGCGTTGCCGTCAGCGTCCGCTCCGCCAAGCGGCGTTCCAGCAGCGCCACCGCGCCGCCCGCCAATCCGAGGATCGTGACCCACAGCAGCATCGAGCCTTCATGGTTTCCCCACGCGCCGGCGAACTTGTAAAGCCATGGCTTGGCCGAATGGCTGTTCGCGACGACCAGCGCCACCGACATGTCCGACAACAGGAACACGCGGACCAGCGCTGCCATGGCAAGCAGCGCCAGACCGCCCTGGACCACCGCCACCGGCCGAACCGCGGTGGCGATCACGTCATCGCCGCGACGGACGGCGATGGCGGCCAGCGCGAGCTGCATCGCCGCAAGTGCCGCCGCGAGCCAAAGCGCGATGAGGCCGATCTCGGCGGTCACGCGGGCAATCCCATCAATGTTCGTGCTGAGCGTGTCGTAGCACGTGTCCCGTGCGGCTCGGCCGGGGCACGCCCTTCGACAAGCTCAGGGCGAACATTACTCCGGGGATGCAAGCCTATCCAGATCGTCATCCCGGACTTGATCCGGGGTCCATGCTTGCGCGAACGCCGAGGCGACAGCCTACGCGGCACGTTGGATGCCGGATCAAGTCCGGGATAACGCAGGGGTGTGGAGCGAGCCAATCGCACAACGTCATGCCAGCCTTGTGCCGGCCTCCACCGTGCCGCGAGCCCGACGCCGGCAAATGCACGGTCAGGTGGATGCCGGGACGCGCCCGGCATGACGGAGCGGCTAAACGTCACAAATCCTCAGCGCTCATATGCCTTTGGCAGTGCGCCCTCGGTGGGCACGAGATACCGGTCGCGCAGCTGAAGCTGGCGCGAGCGCATCGGCTGCGCCCGGCCATCGATCCATACCGCGGTGGGCGCGGAGGAAATCTCCAGCGGATCGCCATCCCACAGCACCACATCGGCGCGGCGGCCGACGCGCAGCGAGCCGATCTCCCCATCCATGCCAAGCGCCGCCGCCGGGCCGGAGGTGATCGACGCCAGCGCGTCGCCCCAGTTCAGCCCGGTATGGCCGGGTATCTGCGTGATCGCGACGAGGTTGCCGGCATATTGCCGCAGATTGTGCTCACCGCCGTTGTTGCCGGTCGAGGCGAGCGCCACCTGAACGCCGGCGGCGCGCATGCGGCCGACGTTGGATTCCGTCGCGCCGAGCGATTCGAAGTGCGCGGGCAGATCGGCAAGCGCAGCGGCGATCACCGGCACGCGCGCGGCGGCGATCTCGCGCGCGACCATCCAGCCTTCGCTGACGCCGGTCAGCACCAGCTTCAGCTTGGGGTAGTCGCGTGGCAGCGCAAGCACCGTGAAGATGTCGCTGGCGCGCTCGACATGGACGACCAGCGGCACGGCGCCGTCGAGCACGCGCAGCAGCGCCTCGGCATCGCCGCGCTTGACCAGGGATTCCTTCTCGCGCCCGCCAAAGCCGGCGGGGTTGCGGCGATAGTCCTGCGCCTGGGTGAAGGCGTCGCGCAGCGCTGCATAGGCCGCCGGGCGGGAGCCGCCGGCGAGCCGCCCGCCGCCCTCGCCCAGTTCCACGAACTGAAAGGCACGCGGGCGCAACACCGCCTGCGGATCATCACCCAGGTCGATCACCGCGCCCTGGCCGGCGAAGATCGATCCGGCGGCCTCCGGCGCGACCAAAGCGCGGGTGACGCCGCCGAGCCGCTCATTGGCGATCTTCACCTCGGCCGGATTGATCGCCACCGACACATCGATCGCGGCGTTGAACGGCGCGGTGCGGGCACCGGCATCGTTGCTTTCCTGCACGCCCGCGGCATCGGTGATGCCAAGGTCGCTGAAGCCAGCGACGAAGCCGGGGGCGACCCACTTGCCGCGCCCGTCGATCACTTCAGCGCCCGCAGGCACCGCGACGCCGGCGCCGGCGGCGACGATGCGGCCGTTCTGGAACACGACGGTGCCGCCCTCGATCGGGGCAGAGCCATCGCCGATCGCGACGGTCGCATTGGTGATCGCCACCGTCTGCGCGGCCACGGGCGTCGCCAGCATGGTGGCGAGCAGGAGCAGGGCGCGCTTCACTTGACGTCTCCCGAGCCGGGCTGGCCAAGTTCGAAGTCGCTCACCGGGCGACGCTTGGGATCATGGGCGTCGTACAGCAGCGCGCCGTCGATCCAGACCTTGTCGGGGCGGGTGTAGACGCTGAACGGATTGCCGTTCCACAGCACCACATCCGCCATCTTGCCGGGCACGAGGCTGCCGGTCCGGTCGGCGATGCCGAGCGCCTTCGCCGGGCCGAGCGACAGCCACTTCCACGCGACTTCGGGCGCGATGTCGATGCCGACACGGCGGCCGGAGGCGAGCACCTTGGCCACTTCCTGGTTCAGCCGCTGGATGCCGTTCTCGTCGTCCGAATGGATCATGGCGCAGGCGCCGGCCTTTTCCAGGATCGCGAGATTTTCACCGATCCCGTCATAGCTCTCCATCTTGAAACCGTACCAATCGGCCCAGACGGCGGCGCAGGTACCGTTCGCCTTCAGGATATCGGCGATCTTGTACGCTTCCACGGCGTGGTGGAAGGCGGTGACCTTGTAGCCGAACTCCTTCGCCATATCCTCGACGATCGCCATTTCGTCGGCGCGATAGCAGTGGTTCTGGATCAGGATCTCGCCCGCGAGCACGCCGCGCAGCGTATCCATGGCGATGTCGCGCGACGGCGGCTCACCGCCATCGGCCTCATACTTGTCCCACTTGCGGCGATAATCCTGCGCCTTCGCCCAGGTCGCGCGGTCGACCGCGACATTACCCATCCGGGTGGAAGGCTGGCGGTTCTTGGAGCCATAGACGCGCTTCGGATTCTCGCCGCACGCCATCTTCAGGCCGTAAGGCGCGCCGGGGAACTTCATGCCCTGCATGGTGCGCGAATAGACGTTCTTCAACGTGACCGAGCGACCGCCCATGAGGTTCGCCGAGCCGGGCAGAATCTGCAGCGTGGTGACGCCGCCGTTCGCCAGTGCGCGGCTGAAGCCGGGATCCTGCGGCCATACGCTATGCTCGGCCCAGACATCCGCCGTGATCGGACCGGTCGCCTCGTTGCCGTCGCTGTGCGCCTGAACGCTGGGGGTGGGGTAATCGCCAAGGTGGCTGTGGATGTCGATGACGCCGGGGGTCACCCACTTGCCGGTGCCGTCGATCACCTGTGCGTCCGCCGGTGCGTTCACGCTCGTGCCGACCGCCACGATCTTGCCGTCGGCGAACAGCACCTGCCCATTGTCGATCCGCGCGCCCTCGCCATCGAAGATGGTGACGTTGCGCACCACCGTCGGCACGCCGGGATAGGCGCGGTAGGTGGAAGGATAGGGATCGCGCGAATAAGGCTGCGGCGGTGCCTTGGAAGAGGCCGTTTTGGGACGGGCGTCACCCTGCGAGCAGGCGACAAGCGACAGCGCCGCGACGCCGGCCGCCATCCAGCGCCCGGCGGTGGAAGTGCGAAGGATCATGGGCGCCGTGATTGGACGGACACGGGGGCAAAGACAAGCGCTTAGCGTTTGCCGTGAATTGCCCCCGTCCGTTTGTGCCAAGCGGGTCGAAGCACGTGCCGCGGGCGGAGTCGCTTGGGACACGCCCTTCGACAGGCTCAGGGCGAACGGAGAAGGAAGCTCGTCGTGCTAAGCTCAGGGCGAACGGAGAAGGATGTTCGCCCTGCTGGGCTCAGCTCGCGCTGTCGAGCGTCTCAACCACGAGCCGGTCATTGGTATAGACGCAGACCTCGGCCGCGATGCCCATCGCCTTGCGGCAGATCGTTTCGGCATCCTGTTCGTAATCAACCAGCGCCCGCGCCGCGGCGAGCGCGTAATTGCCGCCCGAACCGATTGCGGCAATGCCCGCCTCCGGCTCCAGCACGTCGCCATTGCCGGTGAGGATCAGCGACACATCCTTGTCGGCGACGATCATCATCGCCTCCAGGTTGCGCAGATACTTGTCCGTGCGCCAGTCCTTGGCCAGCTCCACCGCGGCCCGCATCAGATGGCCCTGGTGGCGCTCCAGCTTCGCCTCGAGCCGCTCGAACAGGGTGAAGGCGTCGGCGGTGGCGCCCGCGAAACCGCCGATCACCTTTCCCTCCGGACCGAGCGTGCGGACCTTGCGCGCATTCGGCTTCATCACCGTCTGCCCCATCGAAACCTGGCCGTCTCCCGCGACGACCACCTTGCCACCGCGCCGCACCGAAAGGATCGTCGTGCCGTGCCACACCGGCATGCTGCTTTGTTCACTCATGGAAGCGGATGTAGGGTGCCAGGTAAGCGGCGCAACAGCGTTCCCTCTCCTCCGTTCGCACTGAGCCTGTCGACGTGCGCGTAGCCAGGCGCATCGTCTGGGACACGTCCTTCGACAAGCTCAGGACGAACGGGGTGTGTGGTGGCAATCCACGTCAAACTTCACGAACCTCGCGCACAAAAGGGATCAAGTTACCGCCCGTTCGCTTTTCCCCATTCTCGCGCGACCGTGTAGCCGAGATAGCCGGTGCCGAAGAGCGCGTAGAGTGGCTCGGGGATGCCGGCGAGATAGGCGTTCATGCCGCCCGCAATCGTCCGCGCGGTGACCGGGCTGACCGCGGCGATGATCCCCATGGGGATCGACCAGAGCAGCAGCACGTACATGACGTACAGGAAGCTCGGTCGGGCGCGGCTGGTCCAGGGATCGGGCGAGCCGGCCTCCGCCAGCACCGCAGCCATCTGGGTCTTGATCCGTTCGAGTTCCTGCGAGCCCTCGAGCCGCAGCAATTCGAGCTTCGCCGCCTCGCGCGCCGCGGGGTCGGGAATGATCTTGTCGATCAGCCCGGCGACGGGACCGATGATCGCATCAAGCAATGCCATGGACCTTCTCCTTCAGCCGAGGCGGTTGGCGAGCCAGCCGTAGAGGAATGCCTCATTGGCGGGGCGGCGCTCGGCAAGCGAGAGGTAGCGTTCGCCCTGTAGCGCCTCGATCGCCTTGAGCAGCACGGTTTCGCCGGCCGCGCCGCGGATGACGAGAAAGCGGTCCAGCGCGGCCAGCGTCTGCGGGCCAATGCGACCGTCGAGCAGCACGTCGGGGTAATCACGCGCGCCGCGATTGAGCGCATTGAGCGCGCGCTGGAGAAAGCCGGTGGCGACGGCCGGACCCATGTTGACCCCGGTGTCGAACAGTTCCGCGGCGATCAGCGGCGCACGCTCCGCGACATCGTCGAGGCGCGGCCGCTGCCAATAGATGCGGCGGTAAATCGCGGCGGCGGCCTCGCGCGCGAAATGGCGCATCTCGCCAGCATAGCCGTTGGCGCGGGCGACCGCTTCCGTGATGCCCCAGCGAGTCGCGCCGCCGCGGTCGGCCGGGTGATTGCTGTAGCCACCCTCGCGGTCGATCACGGCGTGGATAAGATCGTCGATCATGATGCCCCTCCGTTGTGAGAACGTATGGGGAACATAATGGGTGGGAGGCGTGTAGGACAGCGATGAGAAGCGGTCGTTTGCCACGTGCCGGCCGTCATCCCGGACTTGATCCGGGATCCAACATGCCGCGACCGCTTCGGCGTCAGTGTGCGCGGAACCATGGATCCCGGATCAAGTCCGGGATGACGGTTTGGATGATACGGCTGGTCCGGCTCAGTTCAGGCCGTAATATTCCTTGAACCAGTCCACGAAGCGCGGGATGCCGACCTCGATTGGGGTGGTCGGCGCGAAGCCGTGGTCGCGGGCAATGGCGGTGATGTCGGCATAGGTCGCGGGCACGTCGCCGGGCTGCATCGGCTCCAGGCTGCGCACCGCCTTGATGCCGATCGCATCCTCGAGCACGTCGATCATGCGCAGGAGCTGTTCGGGCTTGTTGTTGCCGATATTGTAGACGCGGTGCGGCGGGCTGGTGCCGTCATCGACGGGCGGGCTGTCCGTTACCGCGACGACGCCCGAGACGATATCGTCGATGAAGGTGAAGTCGCGGCTCATGTCGCCGTTGTTGAACACCCGGATCGGCTTGCCCTTCAGAATCGCGTCGGTGAACAGCCACAGCGCCATGTCCGGCCGCCCCCACGGGCCATAAACGGTGAAGAACCTGAGGCCGGTCAGCGGCAGGCGGTAGAGATGGCCATAGACATTGCCCATCAGCTCGTCCGCCTTCTTGGTCGCGGCGTAGAGCGAGATGGGGCCGTCCACCCGATCGTCTTCCGCAAAGGGCAGTTTGGTATTGCCGCCATAGACCGAGCTGGACGAGGCGTAGCTCATCGACACCAAGCCATCGAGACTGCGGGCATATTCGAGCATGTTGACCTGCCCGACCAGGTTCGACTGCACATAGGCATGCGGGTTGGTGAGCGAGTAGCGCACGCCCGCCTGCGCGGCGAGATGGATGATGTGGGTGATCCGGTGCGGCGCCAGCGCGGCGGTGAGCGCGGCGTTATCGGCGATGTCGACTTCGGCAAAGGTGAATCCCGGCCGCGCCGTCAGCAGCGCCAGCCGATCCCGCTTGAGCTGCACGGGGTAGTAATCGTTGCAATTGTCGATCCCGACGACCGTCTCGCCACGGTCCAGCAGCCGGTGCGCCACGGCCGCGCCGATGAAGCCGGCCGCGCCGGTGACGAGATAGGTCATGGTGTCGCTCCCCTTCTGTCGCCCCGCTTATGGCAGGAGCATTACGGCGCCGTCATGACAAGGGAGGATGGGGGACGGGCGCATCGGAAGTACCGACTGGCAGGCGCCGTCGTCGGTAATATCGGGGCAAAGGGCGGACCGGCAGTGGCCCGATGCCGGTGGTGGCATCGGGCCGGAGCGGTCAGGCCGCCTCGGCGAGGTCGGCCGGCAGGCGGATGAGATAGTCGAAGGCAGAGAGCGACGCCTTGGAGCCTTCGCCCATGGCGATCACGATCTGCTTGTAGGGCACAGTGGTGCAGTCACCGGCGGCGAAGATTCCCGGCTGGGAAGTCTCGCCGCGATGATCCACCTCGATCTCGCCGCGCGTGGAGAGCGCGACGGCGTCCTTCAGCCATTCGGTGTTGGGCACGAGGCCGATCTGGACGAACACGCCTTCCAGCTCGATTTCGTGCGCCGTGTCGTGATTGCGATCCTTGTAGGAGAGCGCGGTCACCTTGCTGCCGTCGCCCTTCACCTCGGTGGTGAGCGCGGAGGTGATGACCTTCACGTTCGGCAGGCTGGCAAGCTTGCGCTGGAGTACCGCGTCCGCGCGCAGATCGCGATCGAACTCGATCAGCGTGACGTGCGCGACGATGCCGGCAAGGTCGATCGCCGCTTCGACGCCCGAGTTGCCGCCGCCGATCACCGCGACGCGCTTGCCCTTGAACAGCGGGCCGTCGCAGTGCGGGCAGTAGGTCACGCCCTTGTTGCGATAGGCGTCCTCGCCCGGCACGTTCATCTGACGCCAGCGTGCGCCGGTCGACAGGATCACCGTGCGCGCCTTCAGCGTCGCGCCGCTTTCCAGCGTCACCTCGTGAAGGCCGCCCTCGCGGGCCGCGGGAACAAGCTTCGCCGCCTTCTGCAGGTTCATCACGTCGACGTCATAGTCGCCGACATGCTGCTCGAGCTGCGCGACCAGCTTCGGGCCTTCTGTGTGGCTGACCGAGATGAAATTCTCGATCGACATGGTGTCGAGCACCTGGCCGCCGAACCGCTCCGTCGCGATACCGGTGCGGATGCCCTTGCGCGCCGAATAGATCGCCGCCGCCGCGCCGGCGGGGCCCCCGCCGACCACCAGAACCTCGAACGGCTCCTTGGCGGCGATCTTTTCCGCGGTACGCGCGGCAGCGCCGGTGTCGAGCTTGGCGAGAATCTGCTCCACATCCATGCGCCCCTGAGCGAACGGCTCGCCGTTGAGGAAGATCGCCGGCACCGACATGATCTGCCGCGCCTCGACCTCGCCCTGGAACGCGCCGCCCTCAATCGCGACGTGGCGGATGCGGGGATTGAGGACGCTCATCAGGTTCAGCGCCTGCACCACGTCCGGGCAGTTCTGGCAGGTAAGGGAGAAATAGCTTTCGAACTGATAGTCGCCGTCGAGCGCCTGGACCTGCGCGATCACCTCCTGCGACAGCTTCGACGGATGGCCGCCGACCTGGAGCAGGGCGAGGACGAGCGACGTGAACTCATGGCCCATCGGCACGCCGGCGAAGCGCACGGCGACGTCGGTGCCGGTGCGGCGGATGAGGAAAGAGGGGCGACGCTGGTCGTCATCGGCGCGGATGACGGTGACGTCATCGGAGAGGGCGGCGATCTCGTCCAGCAGCTCCAGCATCTCGCGCGACTTGGCGCGATCGTCAGCGGAGGCGACCAGCTCGATCGGCTGGCGAATGTTGGCGAGATAGCCCTTGAGCTGGGTCTTCAGATTATTGTCGAGCATCTAGCCCTCCTGTGATTGCTGGCTGCCTTCACATCAGCGGTGCGGCCCTGCGCCAAGGGGGGGAGGGGAGCGCAGGGGGGGGCGACGCCGCACCGCTGGTGTGAAGGTAGGTGGTTGGTGGGGGGTGGCGCTTGCCACCATTCACGCCGTCACCCCGGGCCTTTCGACTGCCTGCCAAGGCAGGCGCTCAAGACAGGCTTGTCCCGGGGTCCAGGGTTCCGCGCACTCAACGCTTGATGCGCCTGCGGAGGTCTGGATGCCGGGACGAGCCCGGCATGACGTAGCGGTGTGGACGGGGCGGATACGCTGCCCCGTCCGTCATCGGAGCGGTTAGGCTCAGATCTTGCCGACGAGGTCGAGCGACGGGGCGAGCGTGGTTTCACCCTCTTCCCACTTCGCCGGGCAGACCTCACCCGGGTGCGCCGCGATATACTGCGCCGCCTTGATCTTGCGCAGCAGTTCCACCGCGTTGCGGCCGACGCCCTCGCTGGTGATCTCCATCAGCTGGATCACGCCATCGGGATCAACCACGAACGTGCCGCGATCGGCCAGGCCCTGGCCCGCGCGCAGGATGTCGAAGTTGTTCGAGATGGTGTGGTTCTGGTCGCCCAGCATGGTGAACTTGATCTTGCCAATCGCCGGCGAGGTATCGTGCCATGCCTTGTGGCTGAAGTGCGTGTCGGTCGACACCGAATAGATCTCGACGCCCATCTTCTGGAACGTCTCGTAATGATCGGCGAGGTCCTCGAGTTCGGTCGGGCACACGAAGGTGAAGTCGGCCGGATAGAAGAAGAACACCGCCCACTTGCCGCGCGTGTCCGCGTCGGTGACGGTCACGAACTTGCCTTCCTTATAGGCCTGGGTCTCGAACGGCTTGATGGTCGTGCCGATAAGCGACATGCGTATCTCCTTGCGTAAGTGCTGGCTCCAGATAGTGCGCCGCAGCAAACGATTGAACCGTTTACATTAGGTCAGTGTGATCGATTTCTTCGATCACTGCATCCATCTGGCGCTCGCTGTGCGCCAGCGCTTCGAGAGGGTCAACGCCGCGCGCGGTTCTTCGTTGCTGCGCTGCGAGCATCAGGTCCGCTGCGTTGCACTAGCGCGACATAGGCCCATTATGGATCAAACCCATGGCCGCTCGCCTTGTTGCCCACATGGCCACGCCCTAGCATCGTCTCACCTGGGGGAGGGATGACATGACGGAGCGGAAAGTCGCGCTGATCACGGGGGTGACGGGGCAGGACGGATCGTATCTGGCGGAGCTGCTGCTGGCGAAGGGATATCAGGTTCATGGCGTGAAGCGGCGTTCGTCGTCGTTCAACACGGGGCGGATCGAGCATATCTATCAGGACCCGCATGATGAGGACCCGCGCTTCCACCTCCATTACGGCGATCTGACGGACTCGACCAACCTCATCCGCCTCGTCCAGCAGACGCAGCCGACCGAGATCTACAATCTCGCCGCCCAGAGCCATGTCGCGGTGAGTTTCGAGACGCCGGAATATACCGCGAATGCCGATGCGGTCGGCACCTTGCGGCTGCTGGAGGCGATTCGCATCCTGGGCATGGAAAAGACGGCGCGCTTCTATCAGGCGTCGACCTCGGAGCTGTACGGCCTGGTGCAGGAGGTGCCGCAGCGCGAGACCACGCCTTTCTATCCGCGATCGCCTTATGGCGTTGCGAAACTCTACGGCTTTTGGATCGTCGTGAACTATCGCGAGGCCTATGGCATGCACGCGTCGAACGGCATCCTATTTAATCACGAAAGCCCGCTGCGCGGGGAGACGTTTGTCACGCGCAAGATCACCCGCGCGGCGGCGGCGATCAAGCTCGGGCGGCAGGAGCGGCTGTGGCTCGGCAACCTCGACGCGCGGCGCGACTGGGGCCATGCGCGCGAATATGTCCGCGGCATGTGGTTGATGCTGCAGCAGGACGAACCCGACGATTACGTGCTGGCGACCGGCGAGACGACGCCGGTACGCACCTTCGTGGAATGGGCGTTCGCCGATGTCGGCATCTCCTTGCGCTGGGAGGGCGAAGGGGTGGACGAGAAGGGCTATTGCACGCAAACGGGCAATTGCCTGGTCGAGATCGACCCGCGCTATTTCCGTCCGACCGAAGTGGACCTGCTGATCGGCGATCCGGCCAAGGCGAAGGCGAAACTGGGCTGGACGCACGAGACGCCAGTGCGCGATCTGGCCCGCGAGATGGTGCTGGCCGATCTCGAAGAGATGAAAACCGCGCCGATCGCAAAGGACGCCTGAAATGACCGGTCAGCCCTTCGACCTTGCTGGCAAGACGGTGTTCGTCGCCGGGCATCGTGGCATGGTGGGCTCGGCAATCGTGCGGCGGCTTGCCGACGAGAATTGCGACGTTCTGACGGCCAGCCGCGCGGAGCTCGACCTCAAGGATCAGGCGGCGGTGCGCGCCTGGTTCGCCGCTCACCGACCCCAGGCCGTATTTCTCGCCGCGGCCAAGGTCGGCGGCATCCTCGCCAATGACAGCTATCCGGCCGACTTCCTTTACGACAACCTCATGATCGAGGCGAACATCATCGAGGCGGCGCATGTTCATGAGGTGGAGAAGCTAATGTTTCTCGGCTCCTCGTGCATCTACCCCAAGTTCGCGCCCCAGCCGATCGGCGAGGATGCGCTGCTGACGGGGCCGCTGGAGCCGACCAACGAATGGTATGCGATCGCCAAGATCGCCGGGATCAAGCTGGCGCAGGCCTATCGCAAGCAGCACGGGCGGGACTTCATTTCCGCCATGCCGACCAACCTTTATGGGCCGGGCGACAATTTCGACCTGCAATCCAGCCATGTCCTGCCAGCGCTGATCCGCAAGGCGCATGAGGCGAAGCTGGCGGGCGCGACGGGGATGGAGATCTGGGGCTCGGGCACGCCGCGGCGCGAGTTCCTCCATGTCGATGATCTGGCCGATGCCTGCGTGTTCCTGATGCGCACCTATTCGGGCGAGAGCCACGTCAACGTTGGCTTCGGCGATGACGTGACCATAGCTGAACTGGTGCAGATGGTGGCCGAGGCGGTCGGCTTCGGTGGCGAGATCGTGCGCGACACGAGCAAGCCCGACGGAACACCGCGCAAGCTGATGGACTCGCGAATGCTGATGAACATGGGGTGGCAGCCGCGGATCAGCCTGCGCGAGGGCATCGCGGCGACGTACCGCTGGTTTCTGGAGAATAGCGAAGGGCGCTGACGGGGATCTGCTCGCCCTGAGCGGGCAACGCGCGGGCAATTGGGCGTTTGCTGCCAGTCCGCTTTCCGGTGCCGCCAACGTGAGCGCGGATGGCCGGAATTGGGAGGAAGCGGACCTATCGAGCGTCGGGATAGTAGGCTTTGAAGTCCGCGTGATCCCGGAAGAGAGGATCATACTCCTTGCCCTCGCGAAACCAGATCGTGAAATGAAACTCGCCCAGCGATTTCGACCAATCTTCAATAGCGATGGCGGCTGCCTGAACGGGGGCACCATCCACGAGCGCATTGAAGTCGGTGGCCTTATCCCCGAGGTATTCGCCGTCCATCGTGTTCGCATGAAGGTATGCGCTGTATCGCCTGGATGGGGTGAACGGTCCAAACGCCACGCCCATTGGCGGGTCAAGATGCTGGATAACGCCGGTTCCCAACACCGTGTCACCCTTCAAGATGGTCGCCTCCATTCGGACATGATCCCATGACCGGGCGGCGTCTGCAATTGGGCGCGAGCAGCCTGTCCGCTTTCGGGTGCCTGCACCGCGATCGTGAGCGGCCGAAACTGGTGGTTAGCGGACACTGCTTTGTCGCTTAGTAGCCGGCGGGATCATGTGAAAAGCGAGTGGCCGGAGTGAATGCTGCCGCTTTGACCTTCCATCGTTTGAAGATGAGTACCAGCCACGCCAAATCGACAATGATGGTGATGGTCATAGCCGTGTTCGCCGCGATTGATGCTGTTGGCATACAAGCTACAATTACGAACCCGGGGAACAGCGGAAGCCCCATGAGCGGCTTGAGATCCATCCATTTCCGCTTCGGATCGCCACTAAGCTGTCCATCCAATGTGTCGGTGAACTCTTGCCCGATGCTCGCCATAGGAGCCTCTTTGCACGATCCCATCAGCAACGTCGGCTTTTGGCTAATTTCGGAGCGTGGTGCATCCGTCAGGCGCGCGCGCTGCCGTTCTACGTTCTGCTCGCCCGGCGCGGGTAAGGCGTAGCCGCGGCTAGCTCGGCCGTGATGCATTCGGCGCGACCGCACGCGCTGCCGCTCCTTCTTCTGCTCCCACGGGCGGCGAGGCGCAGCCGGCGGGTGCCCCGGTGCATGATGCATCCGTCCGGGCAGCGCGCGCCGCCACCCCTTCTTCTGCTCGCCCGGCGCGGGTAAGGCGTAGCGGGCGGCTACCCCGAGCGTGATGCATTCGGCGCGACCGGGCGGGCTGCCACGCTACTTTCTGCTCGCAGGGTGGGGCAAGTCGCAGCCGGCGGGTGCCCCGGTGCATGGTGCAGCCGTCAGGATCGCGCGCGTTGCCATTCTTCCTTCAACGTTCGGACCAGGTCTGCGGCGGGCATGGACCGGCAAAGCGGCGCACCTTGGCCGGCCCATTGCGCGCCAAAGCCGAACTCGCCCGTGGCCTTGG
Organism: Sphingomonas sp. OV641; assembly: GCF_900109205.1. Lineage (NCBI taxonomy): Bacteria > Pseudomonadati > Pseudomonadota > Alphaproteobacteria > Sphingomonadales > Sphingomonadaceae > Sphingomonas > Sphingomonas sp. OV641. The sequence goes on from NZ_FNZB01000002.1 coordinate 564,654, forward strand.
CGGCCGCGTGCAGCGCCTTTCCGGCATCATAGGCGATCGGATAATCGGGGGGCGGAAGGTGGGCGAGCCGATCGGCCAAGGCGGTAAACCGGTTGGCGAGCGCGCGTGCCGGTCGACCCGAAATCAGCGACGTCATCGCCGTGTGACAGGCACCAGGGCCGGTCAGGGCGCGGCGATAGCCCTCGTCCGCCGCAGATTCGGGGCAGGCCACAAAGGCGGTGCCAAGCTGCGCCGCAGCGGCCCCGAGGTCGAGCGCGGCCGCGATGCCGGCGCCGTCCATGATCCCTCCCGCCGCGATCACCGGCAGGCTTGCCTGCCGCGCCAGCAATCGTGTCAGCACCATTGTGCCGAGCGAATCGTCGGGGGCGGACGGATCGAAGACACCGCGATGACCACCCGCCTCGAAGCCTTGCGCCACCACGGCGTGGAGCCCGGCGGCCTCGATCGCGCGTGCCTCCGCGAGACTCGTCGCCGTGGCCATGAGATAAATGCCGCGCCCGCGCAGCGCCGAGAGCATATCTGCAGGCGGCAGGCCGAAGTGGAAGCTGACAACGGGCGGCGCCACCTCGAGCAGCATCGCGAGCATGTCCGGATCGTCGGCAAAGCTCTGATAGATCGTGCGGAGGTGCGCGGGCGGGGTCGCGTCAAACTCGGCGAAGAGTGGCGATAGCGCCGCCAGCCATGCGGCTTCCCGAGCGTCATCCGGAAATGCGGGACCGTGAACGAACAGGTTGACGTTGAAGGCGCGGGCAGTGCGCGCGCGAACCTCCTCGATCATCATGCGCGCACCGGCCGCGTCAGTCGCACCCACGCCGATCGACCCCAGCCCGCCCGCCTCCGACACCTCGGCCGCGAGCAGCGGCGTCGACACGCCAGCCATGGGCGCCTGGATCAACGGCAATGCGAGGTGAAAGCGATCGGCAAGCGACATGGGCTAGGGTGTAGGCGCTGCAGTGCGCCGGTTGGAAGGGGCTTGCCGCTCCCGTGCTTGCAAGGAAGCGAGCAGGCCGCCGATCGCACTGAATGGTTCACGCGACTGCCCGTCTCAAGCGGCACCACCACCGGCCTACTTTGCCCCTGCAGGCGGCATTTGCTCGCGGAAGCTGCCGTCCGTCCGTGACGTTGGCGCAGCCGGCAACCTGCTGAAGCAAAATCATCATTTGACTTATAGTCTACCTAGGTAGAGAAGTTGCGTATGCGTGCCCTTTCCCCTCATGCGCGAACGGTGCTGGCCGTCTTGCTCGATGCCAGCGGCCGCTGGTCGCACGGCTATGAACTGGCGCGGATTGCCGGTGTGAAATCCGGCACGCTTTACCCGCTCCTGATACGGCTCGAGGCGCAAGGCTTCCTTGAAGCGGAATGGCAACAGCCGAGCGAAGGCGGGCGCCCGCCGCGACATGCCTATCGGCTGACCGCCAGCGGGGTGGAGCTTGCCCGCGCCAATCCGCCGGTGCCGGCAACAACGCCGGCCGCGAAGCGCCGCGAGGCCATCATATGAGTTTCACGCCTGGCGATGCGGGGCTGCGCCGCCGTCTTGCCGATCTCGTCTGCCGGGCGCTTCAAGCGATGCTGCCGCCGGCGCTGCAATCCTGGGGCTGGGCGATCCGGTGCGAGACATCGGGCATCGCCAACGACACCACGGCCCTTCTGTTCGCGATCCACAGCCTGTGCGGGCTCATCCCGCAGGCAATCGCATCGCATCTGTCCCAGCCTTTCGCCTCGCGGCTCGGCGATGGCGATCCGTTCGCCGGAGGTTCCACTGCCATGAACATCAATGACGCCCTGACACGTCGCCCGCGTACGATTGGCATCGCCTGTGCGATCGGTGCCGTCATTCTCGGCCTAGCCTATATGGCGGTGGCCGGCGCGCCGGGGCGCTATCTGGGCATCAACGCCGGGGCGCTGGCGATCGGGCTGACGATGCTGGCGCTGCTCGGGCAGATCCAGACGGCCGGGCGGCAGGTGATCGGCGCAGCCATTGCGGCGATGGCAGCGGCGTTGCTCGCGACGGCGCTCCTCGGCGCGCGGGCGGATGGTGCCGCGCGCTGGGTGAGCCTGGGTGGATTGGCCGTTCAACCAAGCTCGATCCTGGTGCCGCTCATGCTGGTCGCCTTCTCGCGCGCCCGTAGCGTGCTGGCCACGGCTGGCATCGTCGCTGCCGCTGCTGCCGTGGCGCTGCAGCCCGACCGGGCAATGGCGGGAATTCTTGCGCTGGGCCTCGCCGCGCTGGCGGCTACCAGCCGCGATCGCCACGTCATGGTGGCGCTGTTCGCCGGTGTCGCGGCCTTTGGCGCAACCATGGTCCGGGCCGACACGCTGATCGCGGTCCCGTATGTCGACCAGATCCTCTATTCGTCGTTCGACGTGCACGCCGGTGCGGGCCTGGCGATATGGATTGGGCTGGCGCTGCTTCTGATCCCGGCGATCATCGGGTGGCGCCGCGATGCGGACAATCGGGCGACCTATGCGGTGTTCGGCGCAATCTGGTTCGCCACGATCGTGGCCGCCGCGCTGGGCAATTATCCGACGCCGGTTGTGGGTTACGGGGGCAGTGCGATCATCGGCTATGCGCTCAGCCTTGTGGGGCTGCCGCGACGCTGCGGCGCGACTTCCGAAACGGTCCGCCAGGCGCGCGCGGAGGTGGCGGCGACGCTGCCGGACCGGCATCTGCGCGTCGGAATGGCCTGACCCGGTGGCAGACGGTCCAATAAAGGCCCCGTCCTCGCGGCGGCGGCGCGCCTGCGCCGCTCAATACATATGCTGGCCGCCGTTGATGCTGAGCGTCGAGCCGGTCACGAAGCCGCCTTCCTCCGAGCAGAGGAACGCCACGCCGCGGGCGATCTCATGCGCCTGGCCGAGGCGGCCGACGGGGATGCGTGCGACGATCTTGTCGAGCACGTCGGCGGGCACCGCAGCCACCATGTCGGTGTCGATATAGCCAGGCGCGATGGCGTTTACCGTCACGCCGACGCGCGCGCCCTCCTGTGCCAGCGCCTTGGTGAAGCCGTGGATGCCGCTCTTGGCCGCGGCATAATTTACCTGGCCGTACTGCCCCGCCTGGCCGTTGATCGAGCCGATGTTGACGATCCGGCCCCAGCCGCGCTCGCGCATGCCGGGGAACACTGCCTTGGCCATGTTGAAACAGCCGCCAAGGTTCGTGTCCATGACCTCCTTCCACATCTGATAGGTCATCTTCAGGATCGTGCCGTCGCGCGTGATGCCGGCATTGTTGACCAGCACATCAACCGGGCCGAGATCCGCCGCCACTTGCGCAACGCCGGAGAGGCAGGCTTCATGGTCGCTCACGTCCCATTTATACGCCTTGATGCCGGTGCGTTCGGTGAAGTCGGCAGCCGCCGCGTCGTTGCCGGCGTAATTGGCCGCGACGGTCAGGCCCAAGTCCTCCAGCGCGAGGCTGATCGCTTCACCAATGCCGCGCGTGCCGCCGGTGACGATCGCTACCCGTGTCATGCTCCGTTCTCCCTCGCTCAGGCCCGGCGAGGCTAGGGAAGCGCCACCCAGCCTTCAAGCTCCCGGGCGAGGAGAGTGCGCAACAAATCCATGCCGACCGCGCTGTCGTTGAGGCAGGGGAGATAGGCGAAGTGTGTGCCGCCCGCCTCCATGAACGTTTCACGCCCGCGGATCGCCAGTTCCTCCAGCGTTTCTAGGCAGTCGGCGGAGAAGCCTGGGGCGACGATCGCGACCTTGCGGATGCCTTTGGCGGGCAGTTCCTGCAGCACCACATCCGTCGCGGGCTCCAGCCACTTGGCGCGGCCGAAGCGGGACTGGAACGTCACCATCACCTCGCGGCCAAGCGCCTCCTGCACCAGGCGCGCCGTCTTGTGGCAATGACAATGGTAGGGATCGCCGAGCCGCAACGTACGCTCCGGCATGCCATGAAAGCTGGTCAGCAGCGCGTCGGGCGTGAAGTCGAGCGCGGCGAGGCTGCCCTCGATCGACGCCTTGAGCGCGTCAATATAGGCGGGATCGTCGTGATAGGGCGGAAGGGTGCGCACCGCCGGCTGCCAGCGCATCACGGCAAGTCGGGCAAACGCCTTGTCATTCGCGGTGGCCGTCGTGGCGCCGGAATATTGCGGATAGAGCGGAGCAAGCAGGATCCGCTCGCACCCGGCATCCTTCAGCGCCTGGACGCGATCGCCAATGGCGGGACGGCCGTAGCGCATGGCATAATCGACCGTGACGTCCGGCCCGAACGCGCCCCCCAGCGCATGGGCCTGGGCGCGGGTGATGGCGGCGAGCGGCGATCCATCCTCGCGCCAGACCTGTTGATAGGCGTGAGCGGACTTCTTTGGCCGGGTGGTCAGCACCGCGCCGCGCAGGATCGGCTGCCAGAGCAATTTGGGCAATTCCACCACGCGCGGATCGGACAGGAACTCCGCCAGATAGCGGCGCACCGCCGGCGCGTCGGGCGCGTCCGGCGTGCCGAGGTTGATCAGGAGCACACCCACGCGACGTGGCGGTATCGGCGGGTGATCGGCTGGTTTTTTCATGCAGGTCCAAACGGTAGATGGCGCGGCCGGTTGCCGGTGGCGGACGCAAGCGCATTGGCAATGGCAGGCGCGACGGCGGGAACGCCCAGATCGCTGACGCCGCCCGGATCGGCGGCGCTCGGGATCAGCTCCACGGTAATCTCGGGCGTGTCGGCCAAGCGCGGCAGGCGATGATCGCCCAGCGTGCGAGCGTCGGCGATCCCGGCCTGAAAAGATGGCGAGCGGCCGGTGGCGAGCGCGATGGCAAACATGATGCCGCCCTCGACCTGCTGACGCACGATATCCGGGTTGATCGCGCGGCCGCAATCGACCGCTGCGACGACGCGCGATACCGCCGGACGACCGGTGGCGTCATGATGTGCCTCGGCCAGCACGGCGATCATGCTGCCGGCCATGGCGTGGCAGGCAAGCCCCTGTCCGCCGCCGGGCCGCCCGCCGTCCCAGCCGCCAAGCGACGCTGCGGTGGTGAGACAGCGGGCGAGGCGTGCGTCGTGCCCGAGCATGGCGATACGGAACGACATCGGCTCCGCGCCGGCACGGTGCGCCAGTTCATCGATGAAGCATTCGGTGAAGAAGGCGTTCGCCCGATCGGCGCTGCCGCGAAGATGCCCAACCGGCAGGGCGATGTCCGCGCGGTGATGATCCACGGCGAGCGCCGGAAGCCCGTAAGCCGGCACCGCGCCCGACATGGCATAACCATCCGCCCGGCGGGGCAGGGCGCTGGTCATGCGGGCGAGCGGATCGGCGTGCAGCAGCCGTTCTGTCAAAGCGGCGCCGGTGGCCGGCGTGGCGATCCGCGCATGCCAGCCGAGAATGCGCCCATCGCTGGACAGGCGGGCGGCCATGCGGGCCTTGGCAGGGGCACCGACACGATCATGCAGGATCGCCTCCCGCCGCGACCAGGTGAGCTGGACCGGGCGCCTGACGGACAGCGCGATCATCGCGGCCTGCACGACAGCATCATGTTCCAGCGACTGGCCGAACGAGCCGCCGACCAGCATCGGATGGATCGTCACGGCGCTTTCGGCCACGCTGAGCGCCCGCGCCGCTGCGGCACGCGCCAGGCCCGGCGCCTGGGTGGGGATCCACAGTTCCAGCCGATCACCATGCCACCAGGCAGTGGCGGTCGGCGTTTCGAGCGCAGCGTGCATGCCGATGCCGACGGAATAATCGACGCGGGCGACATCGCCGCGCAGCACATCCGCAATGTCGCCGACGCCGGCGTGCCGATCGCCCTCGACCTGCAACGCGGCATCGAGCGCACGGGCGATCGCCGCGCTATCGGCCAGCATGCCGCGCGTCTCGAAGCGCGGTCGTAGCGCCGCCACGCCCTGGATCGCGGCCCAGCCATTGTTGGCGACCGCGGCCACCCAATGTTCGTTCTCCACGACAGCGAGAACGCCCCGGACCTGGTCCGCCGCCGCCTTGTCGACCCGCACCAGCCGGCTCGCGCCGCCTGCGGGCCCCTGCGCGATGCTGGCGAACACCATGTCGGGCAGGCGCACGTCAGCGGTGAAGTTCGCCGACCCGTCCACCTTGGCCGGCGCATCCAGCCGCGGCAGCGATTGGCCGGCAAGCCGCCCTTCATCGCCGATGCGCAGTGGCAGCTCGTCGGGCAGATCGAAACCGGCCGCTGCGGCCGCCAGCTCCCCGAAGCGCAGGCGGCGATTGCCGCTGACCACCATGCCGTCGCTGGTTTCGCACTGCTCCCAATCGATTTCCCAGCGCGCCGCCGCCGCCTTGGCCAGCAGCACGCGCGCGGCGGCGCCTGCCTCTCGAAGCGCATCCTCGAACATGCGCACGGAGGTGGAGCCGCCGGTCAGCAGCAGGGCGGAACGAACCCAGTGTTCGCGCCGGATCGCATCGGGCACGTGTGCGAGGCCGCCATCGAAGAGCGCCTTGGCCGCCAGGGGATTGGCATAGACCGGGTTCAGCGGCGCGGCTTCGACACCGATCGTCCGCCAGTCTGCGCCAAGCTCATCCGCCACGATTTGCGGGAGGGTGGTGTAGACACCCTGGCCGTGCTCCGCCTGTGGCACGGCAACCGTGATGCGGCCGCTTTCCGCGATCTTCAGCCACGACCCGATCGGCGTTTCCCCGCGCTGCGGCGCCAGATCTACGGCATAGCGGCGCGGCCAGGCAGCCCAGGCGACGGCAAGGCCAAGGCCGGCCCCGCCCGTGACCAGCAAGGATCGGCGCGAAATCATCCCGCCCGCTTAGCGCGCGTCGGACGCTGCGTCATGATGCTACGCGGCCGATGTGGTTAACTTTATGATAAGACCAGAAAAACTGTTTTGACACGGGTTGTTGCCGGAACGGATATGTTGTTCAAGCGTAGGGCTGGGAGCATCCGGCGGAAACACGCCGGCACAAGGGGAGTTCGGAGATGGCCATGGGAGCCGACGATAATCCTATTCTTGAACGAATCGAGAAGGTGTTGGCCGAGCTTTCCAAAACGATCTCCACTCCGCCCATCCCTCCCAATGCCGATGTGGTAGCGGCGATAGAAGCGACCGCGCCGTCAGCCCCTGCCGCGTCGATCGCCGCCGCTCGGCTGAATGTCGCGATCGGCTGGATCCGATCGCGCGCTTGTCGCGACCGCGCATTCGGGGACGATCTGTTCTTTGATCCGGCGTGGAGCATTCTGCTGGAGCTCTACGTCCACCACCGGCAGCGCACCGCCACGTCCATCACGTCATTGTGCCTGGCCGCCAAAGTGCCGCCCAGCACCGGACTGCGCTGGGTCGCGCTTCTGGAAAAGCGCGGGTTGGTGATCCGTGAGGCGGATCCATTCGACAAGCGCAAGAGCTATGCGCAACTGACACCCGAAGCCATCGCGCGGGTCGAGCGCGCGCTGGACGATACGATCGAGAGCAATCGCCAGCTAGGAATCGAGTGCGTGCGGATGGTCAATTAGGTCAATCGCTTGCTGCACATGAAGTGCGGCAAGCGACAAGGCCTGCGCATCGGGACCATTTTTTTCCGGCGAGGTACGATCCAGACAGTCGAGCACAAGGCGCAACATCGCCGTGCATTCGGCCGCCGTGACCTCTTTCAATTGGGCGCCCATGGCGGAATAGCGGATTGCCAGAAATTTTGTTCCTTAGCAATCCTAACTATTTAATCAGCCCGGTGACCCCGGCAGAACATAGCCTTCCATGCGCTGACGGATCAGTTTCTTGTCTATCTTTCCCGTGGCGCCGAGCGGGATCTCTTCAACGAAAACAACGTCGTCGGGCATCCACCATTTGGCGATCCTGCCTTGCAGGAAGGCGAGCAGATCCTCTCCGGTGGTGGATGCGCCCGGCTTCAGCTGGCACAGGAGGACGGGCCGTTCGTCCCATTTGGGATGCGCGACTCCGATCACCGCCGCGAGCGCCACGGCCGGGTGGCCGATGGCGATATTCTCGATCTCGATCGAACTGATCCACTCGCCGCCCGACTTCACCACATCCTTGGCGCGATCGGTGATCTGCATATAGCCGCGCGCATCGATGGTGGCGACGTCGCCGGTATCGAAGAAGCCCTCCTCATCCAGGATGTCGCCGCCCTCGCCGCCGAAATAGGAGGAGACGATCGTCGGTCCCTTGATTTTCAGATGGCCGAAGGTGTCGCCGTCGTGCGGCAGGACATGGCCATCATCGTCGGTCAGCTTGAACTTCAGCCCGCACATCAGGCGGCCCTGCTTGATCTTGTAGGCGACCTGCGCGTCATCATCCATCGCGGCGACGTCCGCGCTGGGCGATGAGAGGGTGGCGAGGGGGGAGGTCTCCGTCATGCCCCAGCCCTGCGTGACCTCCACGCCGAATTCGTCGCGGAAGGCGCGGACGAGCATTTCCGGCACCGCAGAACCGCCAATGGTGACGCGCTGGAGCGAGTCGATCCGCCGCCCGGAGCTGCGCAGATACTGGAGCAAACCCTGCCAGACGGTGGGCACCGCGGCCGAGTAGGTGACGCCTTCGGATTCGATCAGATCACAGATGGACTCGCCGTCCATTCGCGGTCCGGGCAGCACCAGCTTCGCGCCGACCGCCGGGGCGGAATAGACGACGCCCCAGGCATTGGCATGGTACATCGGCACAACGAGCAGCACCGTATCGCGTGCGGACAGCGCCAGTGCATCGGCCTGAAGCGTCAGCATCGTGTGGAGATAGTTGGAGCGGTGCGAATAGAGCACGCCCTTCGGATTGCCGGTCGTGCCGCTGGTGTAGCAGAGGCCGCAGGCGAGGTTCTCGTCAAACCCGCCCCAGGCATATTCCGCCGGCTCGCCCGCGATCCAATCGTCGAAGGCGGTGGCGGCATAGTCCGTCGCCGGCATGGACGCCGCATCGCACAGGAAGATCACCCGCTCGATGCCCGGCGCCTGCGGCAGCAGCTGCGCGACGATGTCGGCGCAATTCGGATCGACGAGCAGGATGCGATCGCCGGCATGATTGGCGATATAGGCGATCTGTTCGAGGAACAGGCGCGGGTTCAGCGTGTGAAGCACCGCGCTCATGTTGGTTGCGCCATACCAGGCGGCGAGGTGGCGATGGGTGTTCCAGCCCATCGTCGCGACGCGGTCGCCCTGCCGGATGCCGGCGCGGGCGAGCGCCGCGGAGACGCGCTTCGCCATGGCGTGGACGGCGGAATAGTCGGTGCGGGTGACGGCGCCGGTCCAGTCGCGGGAGACTATTTCACGGGTCGGCGACCAGGTAGCGGCGTGATCAAGGAACGTGTCGACCGTCAGTTGCCCCGACTGCATCAGGCCCAGCATTGGTATCCTCTCCATCTTCCGTCATGCCGGGCTTGTCCCGGCATCCAGTCATCCGCGTACTCAGCGGCCGTCAGGTTTGCGGCACCCGGCATGCCGGAACAAGCCCGGCACGACGGTGCGCCGACGGGTCAACCCTGCGCCGCCTTCCAATCCCGCTTCACCTTCTTGGCAAGGCTCCATTTGTGGACTTCGGTGGGGCCGTCGTAGATGCGGAAGGCGCGCACCTCGCGGAACACCTGTTCCACGATGGTGTCGCCGCTGACGCCGGTCGCACCCATCACCTGGACGCAGCGGTCGGCGATGCGCATCAGCGCCTCCGACACGGCGACCTTTGCCATCGAGCTCTCCACCGTGCCCAGCACGCCGGTGTCGAGCACGTCGGCGCACCAGTCGATCATCAGCTCCGCCTGCTTCAGATCGATGAGGTTTTCCGCCAGCATGAAGCCGACGCCTTCGTGGTCGACCAACGGCTTGCCGAAGGCGTGCCGGCGGTTGGCGTAATCGGTCGCGATCTCATGCGCCCGGGCGCAGGCGCCGTGCCAGCGCATACAGTGGGTGAGGCGGGCGGGCGCGAGGCGGACCTGCGCGAGCTTGAAGCCATCACCCGGGTCGCCGAGCATCTGGTCGGCCGGCACGCGCAAATTGTCGATCGTGACCACGGAATGCCCGCCGGGCATCGAGCTGTCGATCGTGTCGAGGACGCGCTCGATGCGGATCGCGGGATCGGGCAGGTCGACCAGGAACATCGACGCGCCTTCGTCAGCCTTGGCCATGACGATGCCGACCTTCGCCCCGTCCGCGCCGGTGATGAACGTCTTGCGGCCGTTGATGACCCAGTGATTGCCATCGCGCACCGCAGTGGTCAGCATCATCGACGGGTCGGAGCCGGCGCCGCCATCCGTGGCGGGCTCGGTCATGAAGAAGGCCGAGCGCGCCTCGCCGGCGACCAGCGGCTTGAGGAAGCGCTCCTTGAGCTCCGGGCTTGCCCTCTGGCCGAGGAGATACATGTTGCCCTCGTCCGGGGCCATGACGTTGACCGCCAGCGGGCCGAGCGGGGAGAGGCCGGAGGCGCGCAGCACGTCCGCCGTCTCGCGATGCGTCAGGTGGCCGCCGTCGGGCAGGATGTGCGGCGTCAGCACGCCCGCCTCGCGCGCGAGCCCGCGCATCTCCTGCACCAGCGCGTCGGATGGCCCGTGCGTCCCGCAGCGCGGATCGCGCTCATAGGGCACAATCCGCTCGCGCACGAACGCCTCGACCTTGGCGGCGATCTCCTGGCCTCTCGTCATCCCCATTCCCGCATGATTGTTGTCAGATGGGGGTGGCTTTGTCGTGTTTCGTTGTGTGTCGCCAGTTTTATTCGATGGTCATCCTGGCCTTGCGCCGGGATCCAAGGTGCCGCGGATGCTGTCGCTGGAGGCATGAGCGCAGCGTGGGAGGAGGGTTGGATCCCGGATCAAGTCCGGGATGACGGGGCGAGTGGAGGCAGCGGCTCCCTTCTTCGTCATGCCGGGACAAGCCCGGCATGACGTTGTGGGTTAGTCGACCAGCGCCAGCAGCCGCCGCGCGCTTTTCAGGTGCGGGGCGTCGATCATCTTGCCGTCCAATTGCAGCGCGCCGGCGCCTGGGTTGGCCTCAAAGGCGGCGATGACGGCGCGGGCGTGGGCGAGTTCGGCTTCGCTGGGGGTAAAGGCGTGATTGATCACGGCCACCTGCGTCGGGTGGATCGCGAGCATGCCGGTGAAGCCGTCGCGGCGCCCACGCGCGGCATAAGCGGCGAGGCCGTCGAGGTTGCGGAAGTCGGGGAACACCGTCTCGATCGCGGGAACGCCGGCGGCATGGGCGCCGAACAGGGTGAGTGCGCGAACGACGCGATAGGGATCGGTGTAGCTGCCGTCCTCCTCACGCGCGGTGGCCGCGCCCACGGCGGCGGGGAGATCCTCCGCGCCCCAGGTGACGCCGGCGAGGCGGCCGGCGACGCTGCCGAAGGTGCCGAGCTGGAACACCGCCGCCGCCGTCTCGCTGGCGACGGGGAGGATGACGTAATCGCCCGGCAGGCGATTGGTGAGGGTGTCGACGGATGACGCGCCTTCCGCCTTGGGCAGGACGATGCCGTCGAGCGAGAGGCCGGCGAGCGCCTCCAGATCGGCGGCGACCTCATCGCTGTCGATCGGGTTGATGCGCACGAAGATCGCCGGGCCGCCATCGCGCGGCGCCTCGATCCAGGCGCGGACGGCGGCGCGTGCCTCGGCCTTGCGATTGGGGGCGACGGCGTCCTCGAGATCGAGGATCAGCGCGTCGGCGCCGGTCGCGACTGCCTTGGGGAAGCGTTCCGGACGGTCGCCGGGGACGAACAGGAGCGAGCGCAGCTTCACTTGCCCATCTCCGCCAGCTTGCGTTCCCAGGCGAGCGCATCGCGCACGATGCCGTCGAGATCGGCGCGCTTCGGCTGCCAGTCGAGCGCGGCAAGGATCGCGCTATTGTCCGCCACCAGCTCGGCCGGGTCGCCGGCGCGGCGGCCCTCGATGCGGCGCTCGATCGTCATGTTGGTGACGCGATCGACCGCGTCGAGCACTTCGAGGACCGAGAAGCCGCGGCCGTAGCCGCAGTTGAAGGTGAAACTCTCGGTGGGCGCGGCGATCAGCTGCTTCAATGCGGCGACATGCGCGTCGGCGAGGTCGGAGACGTGGATGTAATCGCGCACGCCGGTGCCGTCGCGGGTGGCGAAATCGGTGCCGAACACGCCGACGGCTGGGCGCTTGCCGGTCGCCGCCTCGACCGCGATCTTGATGAGGTGCGTTGCACCAACGGTGGACTGGCCACTGCGCCCCTTAGGATCGGCGCCGGCGACATTGAAATAGCGCAGCGCGCCATAGTTCATCGGATGTGCCGCCGACACATCGCGCAGCATCGCCTCGGTCATCAGCTTCGACATGCCATAGGGGTTGATCGGCGCCTGCGGATCGCCCTCGGTGATCGGAACCTTGGTCGGGTTGCCGTAGGTCGCCGCCGTCGACGAGAAGATGAAGTGCGGCACGCCTTCCGCCACCGCGCTTTCGATCAGGCTGCGCGTCGCGGCGGTGTTGTTGCGATAATATTTGAGCGGGTCGCTGACCGACTCCGGCACCACCACCGAGCCGGCGAAGTGCATGATCGCCTGCACGCGATGTTCGCGGATCACGTCGCGCACGCCAGCATCCTCGACGGCGATGTTGACGAAGGCGGCGCGCGGGTCGACGGCCCAATCGAAGCCGGTCACGAGATTGTCGATCACCACCACCTGGTAACCGGCATCGAGCAGCGCCAGCACCGCATGGCTGCCGATGTATCCGGCCCCGCCCGTTACCATCACCTTGCCGTCGAATGCTGCCATGCGTGTGCTCCTTTGCGCGCGCCCTAGCGGCTTCCTACATAAGCGGCAAAGGAGACCTTCCCCATGACCGAATATGCGACGCTGGCCGGTGGCTGCTTCTGGTGCACCGAGGCCGTGTTCAAGGACGTGATCGGCGTCGAGAGCGTCGAGAGCATCTATATCGGCGGCACGGTGCCCAATCCGACCTACAAGCAGGTCTGCGGCGGCGACACTGGCCATGCCGAGGCGATCCGTGTCGGCTTCGATCCGGAGCAGGTGAGCTATGCCGACCTGCTCGACATCTTCTTTGCCACGCATGATCCGACGCAGCTGAACCGCCAGGGCAATGACGTGGGCACGCAATATCGCTCGGCCATCTTCCCGATGACGGTGATGCAGGAAGAGCAGGCAAACCAGGCGATCGCCCGGGCGCAGGCTGACCATGACAAGCCGATCGTCACCACGATCGAGCAGGCCGACGAATATTATCCGGCGGAGGATTATCACCAGGATTATTGGGACGGCGAAGGGCAGCGGAACCCGTATTGCCTGGCGGTGATCCCGCCCAAGCTGCAGAAGCTGCGCAAGAGCTTCGCGGCGCGGTCCAAGGCGGCGACGGTCGCCGCCTGACGCCATGACATTCGACCTCCGCGCGGCGCTGCTGAAAAAGGCGGAGGTCGAGACCGCGCGGCTGGTGGATTTCGAGTTCCGGCTGCGGGCGCGGACGATGCGCTTGCTGGCGGCGCGGATCGGGGCGGAGCCAGAGGCGCTGGTCGCACGCATCGTTCGGGCGGATGACGCCATGATCGTCGCGGAACTGGCACAGGCACGGGGTCTGGCATTCGAGGCGCTGGAGCTGGACTACCGCCAGAGCGCTGCGGAAGCGCGGGCGCAACTGGTGGCCGAGCGTGGCGATCCGTCGCCGTACCGGCTTGCCTGAACCTAGCGGTGTGCGGCGCGGCGCAGGCGGTCGTTGATCGCTTCGCCGATGCCCTCGCCGGGCACCGGTGCGATGGCGATGCGCGGCGGCTGGGCCGCATCGGCCCGGTGGAGCGCATCGAAGAGGCGGGCGGCGGCCTCGACCGGATCGCCGGCGGCCGACAGCGTGTCGTCTCCCGTGATGGCGCCGAAACCGATCAGCCATTCGTCGCCCTGACGTTCACGCGCGTCCAAGCGAAGCGGCTTGGCGGGCGCATAGTGCGTGGCGAGCTGGCCGGGCGCGGTGATGCGGTCGTCCTTGGGCGCGGCGGGCAGACCGAGTTGGTCGGCGGTGATCGGGCCGGGACGCAGGATCGCGCCACTTCCGGCCCCGAAGCCCACAATGGTGGACTCGAGGCCAGCGGTGGTCGGGCCATCGTCCAGGATCAGCGGCACGCGGGTCCCCAGGCTGGCGGCGACATGCGCCGCGCGCGTGGGGCTGATCGCGTTGCTGGCGTTGGCGGACGGAGCGGCGAGCGGGCGGCCCGATGCGCTGAGCAGCGCCTGCATCGCGCGGTGCGCCGGGACGCGGAGCGCGATCGTATCGAGGCCGGCGGTGACCAGGCCGGCGATGCCCATATCGGGGCGGAGCGGCAGGACGAGGGTGAGCGGGCCGGGCCACCAGCGCTCCGCCAAGGCGCGCGCGGCAGCGTCGACATGCGCGATTCGCTCCGCCGCCTGGAGATCGGGCAGGTGGACGATCAACGGGTTGAAGCTGGGACGCCCCTTGGCGGCATAGATGCGCGCGACCGCATCGGCATTGGTCGCGTCCGCGGCAAGCCCATATACCGTCTCGGTCGGCACGGCGACGATCCCGCCTGCCTGGATCAGCGCCGCCGCCTCCGCGATCGCGGCGTCGCCGAAGTTCAGGATTCGAGGGATTTGAGCCGTCATCGCCGGACGGTATAGCGGCGCGAGACTGGAGAAGAACATGCCTTACACTGCCCCGATCGCCGAGCAGCGGTTCGTGCTCGAGCAAATCGTGCGGATCGACGAGCTTGCCGCTACGGATCGCTACGCCGCCGCCAGCCCCGACGTGATCGACGCGGTGCTTGAGGGAATCGGGCAATTGGCTGAAGGTGAATGGGCACCGCTGGCACGGGCGGGCGACACGGTCGGCGCCAAGTGGACGCCGGACGGCGTGGTAATGCCGGAAGGGTATCGCGAGGCATATCGCACGTATGTCGAGGGCGGCTGGGGGACGATCGGCGTGCCCGAGGCGTTCGGCGGGCAGGGCCTGCCGTTCGCGGTGCAGTGCGCCGTGCTGGAGACGCTGGGCAGCGCCAACATGGGCTTCGCGCTGGCGCCGATCCTGTCGGTGGGCGCGATCGAGGCGCTGCAGCACCACGGGACGCCCGAGCAGCAGGCGACCTGGCTGCCCAAGCTCGCGACGGGCGAATGGACCGGCACGATGAACCTCACCGAGCCGCAGGCGGGCAGCGATGTCGGCGCGCTGCGCGCAACCGCCACGCCGCGCGGCGATGGCACCTTCTCGATCAAGGGCACCAAGATCTTCATCTCGTTCGGTGACCATGACCTCGCCGACAATATCGTCCACCTCGTGCTTGCCCGCACGCCGGATGCGCCCAAGGGGACCAAGGGGATCTCGCTTTTCCTGGTGCCCAAGGTGCGCAGCGACGGCACGCCGAACGACGTTCGCGTGGTGTCGATCGAGCACAAGATGGGGCTGCATGCCTCGCCGACCTGCGTGCTTTCCTTCGGCGACCATGACGATTGCGTCGGCGAGCTGATCGGCCCCGAGTTCGGCGGGATGCGCGCCATGTTCACGATGATGAACAACGCTCGCCTCAACGTCGGGCTTCAGGGCGTGCAGGTGGCCGAGGCGGCGACGCAGAAGGCGGTGGAATATGCCCGCGAGCGCGTGCAGGGCGCGCGCGAGGGCAAGGCCGCGGCCATCATCGAGCATCCCGACGTGCGCCGCATGCTGATGCGGATGAAGGCGCAGACGCAGGCGGCGCGCGCCTTGGTCTATTATGCCGCGGGCCAGGTGGATCGTGCGACCATGGGCGACGCGTCGGCGCGCGACCGGCTGGAGATCGCGACGCCGCTCGCCAAGGCGCATGGCACCGACCTTGGCAACGAAGTCGCCAGCATCGGCGTGCAGGTGCACGGCGGCATGGGATATATCGAAGAGACGGGCGCGGCGCAGTTCTTCCGCGATGCGCGGATCACTCCGATCTATGAAGGCACCAACGGCATTCAGGCGGCAGACCTGGTAGGGCGCAAGCTGTCGTTGTCCAACGGCGCGGCGTTCGCGACGCTGATCGAGGATCTGCGTGGGGCGGCGCATCCGGCGCTCGGCGAACTGGTGGCCGCGTGTGACTCGGTCGGCCGGCGCTTGCAGTCGGCGGACGCGGATGATCGGCTAGCGGCGAGCTATCCCTTCCTGACCATGCTGTCGGTCGCGACCTGCGGCTGGCTGCTGGAGCGCGAGGCAGCGGCGGCTGGCGACGATGCGTTCGGGCGGGCGAAGAAGGCAGTGGTCACCTTCTACCTCGACCAGATCGTGCCGGAGGCGCTGGGCTTGCGCGCCGCAGCCGAAGCGCCCGCGGCGGCGCTCTATGCGCTCGAGGCGGAGGCGTTTGCCGCATGAGCGTGCCTTTCAACCTGCCGGCCTATCTGGAGCGTATCCGCCTGCCGGCGCGCGTGACGGTCGATCATCACGGGCTTGCCGCCGTGCAGCGCGCGCACCGGCTGGCGATCCCATTCGAGAATCTCGACGTCGCGCTGGGACGCGGGATCAACATCTCGTCGGATGCGGTATTCGGCAAGCTCGTCGTCGGCGGGCGTGGCGGCTATTGCTTCGAGCATAACCGGCTGTTCCTCGACGCGCTGGCAGCGCTGGGGTTCGAGGCGCGGCCGCTGTTGGCGCGGGTGTGGCTCAACGGCGGCGACGTGCCGCCCAAGACGCATACGCTGAGCCTCGTCACGATCGATGGGGAAGAATGGATCGCCGATCCGGGCTTTGGCGGCAGCTATACGCCGCCCATGCCGCTGGTGGAGGGCGCGGAAGCCGTGGCGCCCGATGGCGCGACGTTCCGGCTGGTGCGTGAGGCCGCGCATGGCTGGATGCTGATGCGCGACGGACATAGCGCCACGACGGACGGACGGGGCGGGGGCGAGGGATACCAGCCGCAATACAGCTTCACGACCGATACCGTGTGGACGGCGGATCTGGAGGTGTCGAACCGCTGGACCTCCACGGCGCCGGACACCCGCTTTACCACGCTGAAGGTGGTGAGCATCGTCCTGCCGCACGGTTTCGCCACGCTGACCGACCGGCAATATCGCCGGCGGGCGGGCGAAGAAGAGACGGCGGCGGTGATCGAGGATCCACGCGTCTATCGCATGCGCCTGAGCATGATGTTCGGCATCGACCTGTCAAAGGAAGAGGTCGCGGCGCTCGGGTTGTTCTGAGCGAAGTAGGCGTTCCCACACAAGTCCGTCATCCCCGCGGAGGCGGGGATCCATGGGCGCTGTCGGTACGATGGGCTCGCGACGTCAGCGCTTATGGATTTCCGCCTTCGCGGGAATGACGGTGGCTGGAGGGGTGAGCGGGGCAGTCCTCCCCCGTTCGTGTTGAGCCCGTCGAAGCACATGGGCGTGGCACGCCCTTCGACAGGCTCAGGGCGAACGGGTGGTTTGGCCTTACGCCTCCACCTCGATCACGCCGTCGCTGAGCTCGTCCGCGAACAGCGCCTTCACCACGTCGTCTCGGGCGGTGAGCGTGGCGCGCTGGTTCACATAGCCCTTGTCGGTGATTTCGCCCGCGTCGATCGACGGCGGCGTGCGCAGCACGGCGAAGCGGCGGACGCGGCGTGACGAGCCGCCGGCGGTGGCGTTGAACGCCTCCAGCCTCTCCTTCACCAGTCCCTCCAGCGCCGGGATCGGATCAGAGCCGGGCGCTGCCTCCGCCAGGGTCTGCAACGCTGCGGGGGAGGGCCAGGCGAGGACGGCGATGAACGGCTTGTCCTGACCGGCGATCACCACATCCTGGATGTACGGCGAGCAGGCGGCGCAGATATCGGGGCGAAGCGTGCCGACCGACACCCAGGTACCGGTGGACAGCTTGAAATCCTCCGTGACGCGCCCGTCGAACACGAGGCCGAGTTCCGGCCGATCGGGATCGAGGAACTTCGCCGCGTCGCCCAGCATGTAATAGCCTTCCTCGTCGAAGGCAGCGGCGGTCTTTTCAGGATCGTTGTGATAGCCGGTGGTGACGGTCGGGCCCTTTACGCGCACCTCCAGCTTGGCGCCGTTGGGCACCAGCTTCAGCGTCGATCCCGGCAGCGGAAGCCCGATCAGGCCGACGCGCTCGGACGCCCAGTGGACCACGGTGACGCCCAGCGTCTCGGTCGCGCCATACATGGTGGTGAAGGGCATGCGCTCGCCCGTTTCGGCAACCGCCAGTGCCTGCATGCGATCATACAGGTCATCGGAAAGCGTCGCGCCGCCATAGCCCATGCCGCGCAGGTTCTTGAAGAACGCCTGCCTGAGCGTCGCATCGCGCTCCATCGCATCGGCCAGCATGGCGAAGGCGACCGGCGCGGAGCCGAAGCTCATCGGCGATACCTCGCGCAGGTTGGCGATGGTCGTTTCGAACAGACCCGGTACCGGCTTGCCCTCGTCGATGTAGAGCGTGCCGCCGCCGGCGATATTGGCGTTGAAGTGGATGGTCCCGGCTGAGATGTGATTCCACGGCATCCAATCGAGCGAGATCGGGTGATCAACGGGATCGGGATCGTCGCGCAGCCCCTCGGACGCGGCGATCAGGTTCACGAACATGCCCTGATGCTGCGGCACGCCCTTTGGCATGCCGGTGGAGCCGGAGGTGAAAAGGTATTTGCCGACCGTGTCATGGGTCAGCGCCTCACGCGCCGCATCCACCGCCGGCGTGGCGACGGTGCCGGTCAGCTCGGCAAAGGGAATGGTGCCAGCGCCGCCGTCAATGGTGACAAAGGTGAGCGAGGGATCAAGCTCCCGCAGCGTTTCGAACGCGCGGGCAAACGTTTCCGAGTTTTCGGCGAAGACGATGCGCGGGCGCACGGTGTTGAAGCAATGCTTCAGCTTCGCGTGATCGGTGGAGACCAGGCTGTAGGCCGGGCTGAGTGGTGCGATCGGCACACCGGCGGTGAAGCAGCCAAGCATCAGGATGCCATGCGCCACCGAATTGCCGCTGATGCACATCACGGCATCGCCGGCGCCGAGCCCGCGATCGAGCAGCCATTGCGCAACGCTGTCCGCGGCCTTCTTTCCCTCGCCATAGGTGACGCCCTGCCACGGGCCATGGCCCGGTGCGCGCTGCATCAGCCACGGGCGATCGGGATGAAGCGCCGCCTTCTCGGCCATGACGTGCGGGATCGAGCGGGCCGGCGTGCCCATGGCGTGGTTCGAACTGACGAGGATGGCGCCATCCGGGCGATGCTCGACGGAAATGTCCGGCCCCTTCTGCGGCAGGCGGCGGAAGGGAGGCGGATTTGTCATGGCCGGCGCAGTCGCCATCGGGGTCTCTCCTGAAGTTTGTCCCGATATAAGCCAGCCGTATTACGTTCGCCTAGCGCTGATTGTGCGCCTTACCGCCGTCCCGCACCGCCACATGGACCAGAACGGCGGTGGACAGGAGAATCGAGGAAACGAGCCCGCCGATCGCGAGCAGCCCGCCGCTCGTCACCTCGATCCGCGCGTCCAGGCGGTGGCGCTTGCCCAGCCGGATCGTCGCACGCGCGCGGTGATGAATCGGAGCGGCGGCGCCGACCCGCGACACAGGGTGGATCAATGTGCCAGCCATGTGCCGGTAACGCTGCGGCTGGGTTGGAGGTTCAACCGCTGCGCGCCCGTCAGCCGGGCAGGGTGACGGACCATGATCTCGGCATTACGGCAGGCCGGACAAAAAGCGGGAGCGAGGTGAATGGAGCATATCGAGGGCTGGTCGCCGGTCGCGACCGAGCAGCAGGACGATCTGGTCGCGGCGCCGCTGCGCCGGCTGGCCGCCCTGTTCGATCATGACGGTGCGCATTGGCCCGGTGGCGAACTGCCGCCGCTGGCGCATTGGTTGTTCTTCCTGCCCGAAGCGCCGCAATCCACGATCGGCGTGGACGGGCATCCCGCGCGCGGCGCCGCCCTGCCGCCGATCGAGGCACCGCGCCGCATGTGGGCGGGCGGGCGGCTCAGCTTTCACGCGCCCTTGCCGATCGGCGCGCAGGCCACGCGGCGCAGCATCGTCACCGACGTGAAGGTGAAGGACGGGCGATCCGGGCAGCTAACCTTCGTGACGGTGCGGCATGACGTTACCGTGGATGGCGCGATCGCGGTGGTCGAGGAGCAGGATCTGGTGTTTCGCGGAGCAGGCAACGGCACGCCGCCGGCAGCGCCCGCCGATCCGCGCATGGCGGAGGTACGGCGAGAGGTGCGGTTCGATGCGACCGCGCTGTTCCGTTTCTCGGCGCTGACCTTCAACGCGCACCGCATCCATTACGACCGTCCTTATGCGGTGGCGGAGGAACTGTACCCGGACCTGGTGGTGCATGGGCCATATCAGGCGATGCTGCTGGCCGATCACCTGCTGCGCAGCCGCCCGGGCGCGCGGCTGACGCACTTTTCCTTCCGCGGCGCGCGGCCGTTGTTCGTGGATCGCGTGGCGGCGCTGAACCTTGCGGGCGAAGGGCAAGTGTCGCTGTGGACGACGGATCAGGACGGCTGCGCCTGCATGGAAGCGGAGGCGCGGCTGGCCTGATCAATCAGGCATCGGGCCGGCGATCAGCAGCGGGTCGATCCGGGCATCCTTCCACTTCATCGCCCAGTGGAGGTGCGGCCCCGAGGCCCGGCCGGTGGCGCCGATCGCACCGACCACCTGCCCCTGGCGAACGCGCGTGCCGACCGGCACGTCGATGCGGGACAGGTGAAGAAAGGCGCTGTTCAGGCCCATGCCGTGGTCGATGATCAGCAGATTGCCCTCCAGCGTGAAGGGCGCGTCGGCGGCGAGAACCACCACGCCGTCCGCCGGCGCCACGACCGGCGTTCCGGTGGGACGCGCCACGTCGACGCCCGAATGGTAGGAGCCGGGCTCCCCCCGATAGATGCGCTGCGCCCCGAACAGGCCGGAGATCCGGCCCGTCACCGGCCAGATGATGCGCTGACGCCAGCCTTCCGCGGCCTCCATCCGGCCTCGCGCGGCCTCTATTTGGGCAAGTTCGGCCGGACGGCGGCGCTGAAAGTCCGCGCTGGGCACGGGATATTTGGCGACACGATCCAGCCGTTCGATGCGCCACGCGCGCGGGGCCACCGACAGATGGTGAGTCGCGGTCCGGCCATCACTGAGGCGCGCCGTCAGCACCGATGCGGGGCCGGCATCGCGGTCGAAGGCGATCACGAAGCGGCGGTCGGCGGCAATCGTGACGGGCGTGCCGTCCTTCAGCAGTTCCACCGTTCCAACAGGCGCAGTGCCGAGCATCAGGCCGCCCTGGCTGGCGGTGCCGCTGATCGCGAAACGCGGGGGCGGGAGCGGAGCGGGTGCTGGCGCAGGGGGCGCGACCGGCGCCGACCGCACCGCCGGCAGCGGTTCGGGCGCGCTCGCCGCCGGCGCGACGCAAGCGGCAAGAACGAGCGGGAGCAATGCTGCCGGCAGGGCCGGCTTCATTGCGGCGCCATCGCCTCCGCCGACAAGGCCGCGCTGGCAAAGGCGCGCTGCGTGGCAACGTCCCAATAGCGCAGATCCTCGATCGCAATGCGCGCGCCGCTCACGCCGCAGACCACATGATCGCCGGGGGTGAGCACACGAAAGCCATTGGCCATGTAGTGGATCCGCGCAGGGCGATCGGTTTTCGACATCAACATATTCAACCTTCCTAAAGCAGCGTCGGCTGTTCGGGTTTCGCCGGGGAGTAGGAGCGCGCACGGGCGCCCTCAACCTTTGTCTCCACGGCGCCGTCAGCAAACTTCAGCGTCAGCGCGCCCGCCGCCCTGGCAGCCGCCGCGCTGGTCAGCGTCGCGCCGGCGCGATCGGTCACGCGGGCATAGCCGCGGGCAAGCGGCGCATCGGGATCGACCGAGGCGAGCAGCCGGCCGAGATCCTCCAGCCGCTGACGCGCGCCTTCCAGCCGGCGCTGGAGCAAAGCGGGGCGCAGGACCGCGCCGGTGCGGTCAAGCTCGCCGCGCGCCCGCACGACGCGCCGTTCGAGGCCGCGATCAAGCCGCGCGCCAAGATCGTCCACGCGCTGCCGCTGGGGGCCGAGCAGGCGATCCCGGCTGGGCAGCAGCCGCGCCATCGCGTCGAGCCGCTCGCGCCCGCGCTCGACATAGCGCCGCGCACAGCGCTCGATCCGCTGGCCGTGCGCGCCAACAGTGAAGCGCAGATCGGCCAGCACCGGCACAGCCAGCTCCGCCGCCGCAGTCGGCGTCGGCGCGCGCAGGTCGGCGGCGTGGTCGCAAAGGGTGGTGTCGGTCTCGTGCCCGACGGCGGAGATGATCGGGATCGAACAGGCGGCGACGGCGCGCACCACCGCCTCCTCGTTGAACGCCCAGAGATCCTCGATCGAGCCGCCGCCGCGCGCCACGATGACGAGATCGGGGCGAAGGTGATCGGGCAAGGCGTCAAAGCCACGCACCGCGGCGGCCACTTCGTTTGCGGCACCATCGCCCTGCACCTTCACCGGCCAGACCAGCACATGGCTGGGGCAGCGATCCTCCAGCCGGTGGAGGATGTCGCGGATCACGGCGCCGGTGGGCGAGGTGACGACGCCGATGCGGCGTGGCATGAACGGGAGCGGCGCACGCGCCTTTGACTTGGCGAACAGACCCTCGGCATCGAAGCGGGCCTTGTTGCGCTCCAGCAGCGCCATGAGCGCGCCGGCGCCGGCCAGCTCCATGCGTTCAATGATGATCTGATATTTGGATCGGCCGGGATAGGTGGTGAGGCGGCCGGTCGCGACCACCTCGATCCCGTCCTCGGGGCGAAAGGCGAGGCCGGCCGCCTGCCCCTTCCAGATGACGCCGTCGATCACGGCAGCGTCGTCCTTCAGGCAGAGATAGCAATGGCCGGAGGCGACCCGCTTGTAGCCGGAAATCTCGCCGCGCAGGCGGACATGGCTGAATTCGCCCTCCACCACCCGCTTGAGCCGGGACGAAAGCTCGCCCACCGACATGGCGGCGGCGTTGTCCCCGGGGGTCGGGTCCGCTACCAGCCGCGCGGAAACGTCGAAAAAGGGGTCGGGCATGAACGTCCTGCTGATCGGATCGGGCGGGCGCGAGCACGCTCTGGCATGGAAACTCGCGCAATCTGAACGCATAGATACGCTCTATGCCGCGCCCGGCAACCCCGGCATCGCGCAGCATGCGACGGTTCCGGACCTGAACGTGTCGGATCACCGCGCGGTGATCGACTTCATCCGGCGGCACCAGATCGGGCTGGTCGTGGTCGGCCCCGAGGCGCCGCTGGTCGAAGGACTGGCCGACAATATCCGCACCGTCGGCGTGCCGGTGTTCGGACCCGGGCGCGAGGCGGCGAAGCTGGAGGGATCCAAGGGCTTCACCAAGGATCTGTGCGCGCGCGTCGGCATTCCGACGGCGCGCTATTTCCGTGTGACGTCCAAGGACGGGGCGCTTGCCTGCCTGGACGATTTCGCGGACGGCGAGCAGCTGCGCTGTGTCATCAAGGCGGACGGGCTGGCGGCCGGCAAGGGCGTGGTGGTGGCAATGACCCGCGCCGAGGCGGAGGCCGCGATCGCCGCGCTGTTCACCGGCGGACCGGCGGAAGCGGTGATCGAGGAGTTCCTGGAGGGTGAGGAGGCGAGCCTCTTCGTCCTGTCGGACGGCACCAGCATCGCAAGCTTCGGCAGCGCGCAGGATCACAAGCGCGTCGGCGACGGGGACACCGGGCCCAATACCGGCGGCATGGGCGCCTATTCTCCTGCCGCCGTGCTCACCCCGGAACTGGAGGAGCGGGCGCTGGGCGAGATCGTGCGCCCGACGATCGATGCGCTGGCGGCAGCGGGCACGCCCTATATCGGCGTTCTCTACGCAGGGCTGATGCTGACGACCGAAGGGCCCAAGCTGATCGAATATAATGTCCGCTTCGGCGATCCTGAATGCCAGGTGCTGATGGCGCGGTTCGAAGGCGACCTCTTGGAGACGCTGCTGTCGGTGGCGGAAGGGCGGCTGGCCGATGCGCCCGCGCCCGCCTTCGCCGAGGCGGTCGCGCTGACGGTGGTGATGGCAGCGAACGGCTATCCGGGCACGCCCGAGACGGGCGGGGCGATCGGCGGCGTGGATGCGGCCGAGGCAACGGGCGCGGTGGTATTCCAGGCGGGCACGCGCGAAGCGAACGGGCAGCTGGTTTCCGCCGGCGGGCGCGTGCTGGCGGTGACCGCGACGGGCAGCACCGTTGCCGAGGCGCAGCGCCGTGCCTATGCGGCCGTCGACGTGCTGGATTTCCCGACCGGCTTCTGCCGCCGCGACATCGGGTGGCGCGCGATCGCATAAGGAAGGCGGCGCGGCGGCGGGCCAATCGTCCGCCGCCAATCGGTGAATTACGCAAACTCCCGCCCGTTGCGGGAACCATGCACCGCGCCTAAGGCTTGGCGCCTGGCGTAGCGGAGTGTTTCATGCAGCCCACCACGGTGGACAATACCATGACCAGCATCGTGCTGGTGGTCATCGCGATTGCCGCGGTGCTGACGATCGTCGCCATTCTGGTGGGCGTTCGCAAGAGAAACGCGCGCCGGGAAGCGGATGCGGCGGAGAACGCCCGGCTGGCGGAGCGCCCCGCCACCGATCGCCCGCTGAACGACGATGACGCCACGGACGTGCCGCCCGCGTCGGCACCGGCCCGTCCGGCTTCAACGCCCGCTGCCCCGATCGCAGCGCCCGCCACGCCCGTTCCGGTCGCGCCGCCACCCCCGCCGCTGACCGACATGCCCGAGGTCGCGCCGGCCGCGCCGCTCGCCGATGCGCCAGCGCCGCTGACCGACGAGCCCGTGGCCGCCGCCGCGCCGCTGCAGGCGTCCCCAGCCGCCGAAGCGCAGCCGATGCCGGCGAGCCCGACCGGCGCCGCTGCCGAACCGGCACCCGAGCAGGCGCCGGCGCCGGCACCCGCGCCGACCGTCGCGCCAGCCGTGCCGGCGGGGCCTGCGCCGGGAGAAGCGCCGGTCACGCAGATCAAGGGCCTGGGCCCGAAAGTGGCTTCGATGCTGGCGGAAATGGGCATCGTCACCGTGGGCGAGCTTGCCGCGCTGGATCAGCGCGCCGCGGAAGATCTGGATGCGCGTCTCGGGCCGTTCACCGGCCGCATGGGCCGCGACCGCTGGCTGGAACAGGCCAAGCTGCTGGCCGCCGGCGACATCAAGGGCTTCGAGGAGCGCTTCGGCAAGCTGTAGTCACCCGCGCCGTTCGCCCCGCGCATGGCCGACGGACCAGCGGCGGCGGCGTGCGCGCCGGACCGGTGCTTCCGCAATTTGTGAGCCGCCGCACGATCCGCTAAGCGGCCACCATGCCGCATCTCTATCTCGTCGATGGCTCCAGCTTCATCTTTCGCGCATATCACGTGCTGCCGAAGCTCACCAACAAGCACGGCGAGCCGGCCGGCGCCGTTTATGGCTATACCACCATGTTGTGGAAGCTCGCCAACGACCTGCACAAGGCGGATGGGCCGACGCATCTTGCAGTGATCCTCGACAAGTCGGAGCATACGTTCCGCAATGACATGTACGACCAGTACAAGGCGCAGCGGCCGCCCGCGCCGGAGGATCTGAAGCCGCAATTCCCGATGATCCGCGATGCGACTCGCGCCTTTTCGCTGCCGTGCATCGAGGAACTGGGCTGGGAAGCGGATGACCTGATCGCGTCGTACAGCAAGGCCGCGCTGGCGCAGGGCTGGCAGGTGACGATCGTCAGCTCCGACAAGGATCTGATGCAGCTCCTGACCGAGCCGGGCATCGACATGCTCGATACCATGAAGGACAAGCGTTTCGGCCCGCCGGAAGTGGTGGAGAAGTTCGGCGTCGGGCCGGACAAGCTCGGCGACGTGTTGGCGCTGATGGGCGACAGCGTGGACAATGTGCCGGGCGTGCCGGGCGTGGGGCCGAAGACCGCGGCGAAGCTGATCCTGGAGCATGGCAGCGTGGAGGGCGTGCTGGCCGCGGCGCCCGAGATGAAGAAGGGCAAGCTGCGCGACAATCTGATCGAGCATGCCGAGATGGCGCGATTGTCGCGCAAGCTAGTTGAGCTGGCGTGCGACGTGCCGCTGCCCCAGCCGCTGGAGGAAATGGCGCTCGACGGCATTCCCGAGGCACCTTTGCGCGCGTTCCTGGAGCATCACGGGTTCAAGTCGCTGCTCGCCAAGCTTGCCGCGGAGCAGAACGAGGGGGTCGATCCGACCCCGGCAGAGCCGACCGGCGTGCCGCAGGAGGAAGAGCCGCCGTGCAACCACGACGGCTATGAGACGGTGGTCGACGAGGCGGCGCTGGACGAATGGATCGCGGCGGCGCGGCACCAGGGCTGGGTGGCGATCGATACGGAGACGACCGCCAAGGATCCGATGCTGGCGGAGCTGGTCGGCGTGTCCATGGCGCTGGCGCCGAACCGCGCATGCTATGTGCCGCTGGCGCATGGCGGCAGCGACATGTTCGCCGAAAAGCCGGTGCAGATCGACCGCGACGTGGCGCTGGCGAAGCTGAAGCCGCTGCTGGAGGACCCGGCGGTGCTCAAGATCGGGCATAATCTGAAGTACGACCTGATCGTGCTGGCGCGGCTGGGTGTCACGGTGGCGCCGTATGACGATACGATCGTGATGAGCTTCGATCTCGATGCCGGCTTGCACGGGCATGGCATGGACGAGCTGGCGGCGACGCATCTGTCGCACAGCTGCATCGCCTACAAGGACGTGACGGGGACGGGGAAGAAGGCGATCGGCTTCCACGAAGTCGATCTGAAGGCCGCGACCCGCTACGCCGCCGAGGATGCCGACGTGACGCTTCGGCTGTGGCGGCGGTTTCGCGCGCGATTGCCGGTGGAGCGCGCGACGCGGGTGTATGAGATGGTCGACCGGCCGCTGGTGTCCGTCATCGCGCGGATGGAGCGGCACGGGATCAAGGTCGATCGCGAGCGGCTGGCGGGCCTCTCCACCGAGTTTGCCGGGCAGATGGCCGAGCTGGAGGGCGTGATCCACGCGATCGCGGGCGCGCCGTTCACGATCGGCAGCCCCAAGCAGCTCGGCGACGTGCTGTTCGAGAAGATGGGCATCAAGGGCGGACGCAAGGGCAAGAGCGGGGTCTATTCCACCGACGTCAACGAGCTGGAGCGGATCGCGGCGGATAAGGATTCGCCTGGCAAGGAGATCGCCGCGCGGGTGCTCGACTGGCGGCAGCTGTCGAAGCTGAAGTCCACCTATACCGACTCGCTTCAGGAGCAGATCAATCCGGCCACGGGCCGCGTGCATACCAGCTACTCGCTGACCGGCGCGCAGACCGGGCGGCTGTCCTCGACCGATCCGAACCTGCAGAACATCCCGATCCGCACCGAGACCGGGCGGCAGATCCGCGATGCCTTCGTGGCGGAGCCGGGCAATGTGATCCTGGCGGCGGACTATTCGCAGATCGAGCTTCGGCTGGCGGCGCACATGGCCGACGTGCCGGCGCTGAAGGAAGCGTTCGCGCGGGGGGACGACATCCACTCGCTGACCGCGCAGGAGCTGTTCGGCACGGTCGATCGCGACACGCGCGGGCGCGCCAAGACGATCAACTTCGCGATCCTTTACGGCATCAGCCGCTGGGGACTGGCCGGGCGGCTGGATGTGAGCGCGGACGAGGCGCAGGCGATGATCGACCGCTATTTCGAGCGCTTCCCGGGGATCAACCGGTACATCGCCGAGACGCTCCAGGCGGTGCGCGAGCAGGGGTTCACCGAGACCTTGTTCGGCCGCAAGACGCATTTCGCGCGGATCAAATCGAAGGTGCAGCACGAGCGGCAGGGCGCCGAACGCGCGGCGATCAATGCACCGATCCAGGGGACGAGCGCCGATATCATCAAGCGCGCGATGGCACGGATGGAGCCGGCGCTCGCCGAAGCCGGGCTGACGGGGACGCGGATGCTGCTCCAGGTGCACGACGAACTGGTGTTCGAGGTGCCCGAGGGCGAGGTCGAGGCCGCGAAGCCGGTGATCGAGCGGGTGATGGCGACCGCGGCGGAGCCGGCGGTGAAGCTGGACGTGCCGCTGGCGGTGGAGATCGGGACCGGTGCGAGCTGGGGGGCGGCGCACTAGTGGGTGGCCGTTCGACTTACTCGCTGCGTCACCCCGGCCCCTTCGGCGGTGCTCAGGACAGGCTTGCGCCGGTGTCCGAGGCTCCGCGGGCGCTGCGCTTCGACTTTGCACGTCAGCGTTCGCTGCACGTTGGACCCCGGCGCAGGGCCGGGGTGACAGTTGGTTTGGGACGAACCGTCCTCGTCATGCCGGGCTTGTCCCGGCATCCACTGGTCCGCACATCCACCGTTCGTGGGGTTCGCGGACGGTTGGATGCCGGCACGAGGCCGGCATGACGATGTTTGTTGTGGCGGCGATCCGTGGCTGAAACCACGCAGGACATCGCGCAGCTGGCCAAGGGCGGGCGCACCAATGTTGCGGGGTTCATCCTGCGGCTGGCGGCGCGCATCCCGTTCCTGTTCATCGCCGGGCGGCTCTACGGGCCGGACCTCGTGGGGCGGTTTGCCATCGCCGTCGTGGTGGTGGAGTTGGCCGCGCTGGTCGCCACGCTGGGGCTGAAGCGAGGGCTGGCGCAGGCGCTTTCGCGTACCACCCGGCCGCATGTCCATGTCGTCGCCGACGGGCTGGTCGTCGCCGCCTTGCTGTCGCTGGCAGCGAGCGCGGTGCTCTGGTCCTTCCCGGAGATCATGTACCCCAATACGCCGATCGTCGGGCTCGATCGCTGGCTGGGGCTGATCGTGCTCGCAATCGCCTGGTCGGACGTGAGCCTGGCGGCGCTCGCCTATCGGCTGAACGTCAAGGCAGCCGTCACCGCACGGGCGGTGGTGGAGCCGTGGACGATCTCGATCGCGGCCTGGGCGTTCTCCTTCTTCACCACGCGCGACGGGCTGGTGCTGAGCTATGTCGCGTCCATGACGGCGGCGCTGATTGCCTCCATCGTCCCGCTGGTGCGCAGCTATGGCCTGCCGCGGGGCTGGGTGCCGCACCTCACCGACCTTTTGGCGATGATCCGCGACAATATCCCGCTCGCCGGCGCAGATGCGTTCGAATGGGGCACGCGCAACGTCGACCGGTTCATCCTGGGCGTGATGTTCGAGCCCAAGATCGTCGGCATCTATTACATGGCGCAGCAGGTCGCGAGCCTGCCGCAGAAGCTGAAGACATCGTTCGACCCGATCCTGGGGCCGGTTATCACGCAGAGCCTTGCCGCCAATGACCTGCCGGCGATCGCGCGGCAGGTGCGGCAGGTGGCGTTCTGGATCATCGCGGCACAGGGCTGCCTGACGCTCATGGGCTCGATCCCCGGCGAAGCGGTGATGGGGATCGTGGGGCCGCAGTTCGTGGCCGGCACCGCGGCGCTTGTCTTCCTGCTCACGGCCGAGGTGCTCGCCTCCACCGGCGCGGTTTGCGAAACGGCGCTGGTCTATACGGCGCGGCACCGCAATCTCATCATCTCGGCCATCATGCTGGCGTTCCAGATCGGACTGAGCTTCGCGCTGATCCTGTGGATGCGCGCGCTCGGCTGGCCGGAGGCCTATCAGGCGGCCGGCCCGGCGATCGCTCTGATGGCCAGCCTCGCGCTGACGTCGGTGATCAAGGCCTGGCTGCTGGGGCGAATCCTTTCCGCGCCCGTGTCGCCGCTGCGCTGGCCGCTGGTATGGGCGACGCTGGCGGCGATCATCGTGGGCGCCGGCTTCACCTCACTCCCTCACCGGTTCGAATGGGTGGAGATCGTCATCGGCATTCCGGCGATCGCCGGCGTGTATCTGTTCATCCTGTGGCGCTGGGCATTCGGACCGGCGGACCGGGCGTTGTTCGGCAAGATGCCGTCCGCCGACGAGGCGACGCTGCCGAACGTGGGCGCGCCTGCCCGCTGACCCCGCCTCCCCGCTGACCCCGCCTCCCGCAGATCCCGCCTCCCGCAGACCCTTGGGGCCAAGCGGCAGGCTTGACCGCGCCCGCCGCTTTCCTCTTCTGCCCCGCTGAGCCCATTGGCGCGGCAGAGGAGACCTACCCTGGATACGACCACGACCGAAGGCGTGAAGCTGACGCCGGTGACGGAAGGTGTATGGCAGGGCTGGCTGCGCTGGCCCGGCACCGACCCGTTCGAGGATCACACCGGGCCCTTCTTCGCCCGTTATGACGCGGACGGCACGATCGCGTGCGGCTTCCGCCCGGACGCGAAGAACCGCAACGGCGGCGGCAACGTGCATGGCGGCGCGCTGCTGACCTTTGCCGACTTCTCCTTGTTCATGATCGCATCGGCAGTGCTGCCCGAGTTCCACGGAGTCACGGCGACGCTGAATGCGGAGTTCGTCGGCGGCGCGCGGCCCGGCCGGCTGCTGACCGCACGCGGCGAGGTGGTGAAGGCCGGCCGCAGCCTGATCTTCGTTCGCGGGACGATCGATGACGCGGGCGAGGCGGTGATGAGCTTTTCCGGCGTGATCAAGAAGATCAACAAGATCCGGGAAAGCGGCCAGCAAGGCTGACCAGGAGAAAAATGGTGCTGCCGGTGAGGATTGAACTCACGACCTCAGCCTTACCAAGGATGCGCTCTACCACTGAGCTACGGCAGCACTCGGCCCGCTGTTCGCAGGCGAGGGCGCCCTAGAGACGAGCGGGAGCGGATTGTCAAGGCGTTATGACGAGGCGATAGCGGCTTTCATGGAAAGCAAGGACGAACGGGACGCGCGCCGGGCCGCCGCGCTGCGCGCCAATCTGCGGCGGCGCAAGGCGCAGGCGCGTGGCTCTGCCGAGGCGGCAACGGGTGAAGGTGAGCCGGGCCGGCCGGCGCCGCAGGAGGCGCCGACCGAGTAGTTGCAGGGCCGACCGTGCGGCGGCCGGGATAGCGGCGCCGGCCACCGCACCCGCCGCGTTCAGGCCGCGTCGATCGGCGCGCACCGCTCAAGGAGCCAGACGCGATCGTCGCCCTCCAGCACCGGGGCAAGCGCCTCTGCCACGCGGGCATGATAGTCGTTGAGCCAGGCGAGTTCGTCGCGCGTCAGCAGCGCCGGATCGATCAGGTCGCGGTCGATCGGCGCGAGGGTGAGCGTTTCGAACGCCAGCATCGCGGCCTCGCCACCCTTGATGTCCCGCTCCTCCACCAGCAGCAGGTTTTCGATGCGGATGCCGTATTCCCCGGCCTTGTAATAGCCCGGCTCGTTGGAGAGGATCATGCCCGCGAGCAGGGGCTCTGACGGGCCGCTGCCAGGGTAGCTGGGCTTGGCGATGCGTGCCGGCCCCTCATGCACCGAAAGATAGCTGCCGACGCCATGGCCGGTGCCATGGGCGAAATCGAGGCCGGCCTGCCACAAGGGGAGACGCGCAAGCGCGTCGAGCTGGGCGCCGGTCGTGCCATGCGGGAAGACGGCGGTGGCGAGCGCGATATGCCCCTTCAGCACGCGGGTGAAGCGATCCCGCATCTCCGCGGTCGGCGCCCCGATCGGCACCACACGGGTCACGTCTGTGGTGCCGTCGACATATTGGCCGCCCGAGTCGATCAGGTAGAGCTGACCGGGCTCGATCGGTAGGCTCGACTCCTCGGTCACATGGTAATGCGGGATCGCGCCATGCGGGCCGGTGGCGGAAATGGCGTCAAAGGACAGATCCTTGAGCACGCCGGTCTCGCGGCGGAACTCCTCCAGCTTCGCCGCGGCGGTGAGTTCGGTCTGGCCACCCTTGGGCGCCTCGATCGAGATCCAGCGCAGGAAGCGCGACAGCGCGGCGCCATCGCGGATGCTGGCCGCGCGATGGCCGGCCTGCTCGACCGCGTTCTTGGTCGCACGCGGGATCACGGTGGGATCGCGCAACGCCAGCACCTCGCCACCGGCGGCCTCGATGGCGAGCGGAATGGCGGCCACCGACAGCGAGGGATCGACCGCCACGCGCTTTCCGGCGAACCGGCCGAGCGCTGCCTGGAACTCGCTCCGATCATGCACGCGCACGGCATTGCCGAGGTGCTGCGCCACGGCGCCGGTCATCTTTTCGGGGGCGACGTACAGATCGGCCGTGCCATCCGCGTTCACCAGAGCATAGGCCAGGGCGACCGGCGTGCGGGATACGTCCCCGCCGCGCACGTTCAGCAGCCAGGCAATCGATTCAAGCGAGGCGAGCACCACCGCCTCCGCCTTTTGCCCGGCGAGCCAGTCAGCAACGGCGGCCCGCTTGTCGGCGGAGGAGCGGCCGGCATTGGCATCGTCGTGCACGCTGAGCTGCGCATCGGAGCGGGCGGGCTGATCGGGCCAGACGGCATCCACCGGATTGGTATCGACCGGCACCAGCGTCGCGTCGATCGCGGCGAGCGCCTTGGAGGCTTCATCGACCCAGGCGCGGGTGTGCAGCCAGGGATCATAGCCGATCCGCGCGCCCTGCTTGGCATGGCCGGCAAGCCAGGTCGAAACGCTGGTTTCCGGCACCCCGACGAACTGCCAATCGTCGCCCGAAACCTGTTCGCGCACCTGCAGCGTGTACCGGCCATCGGTGAAGATCGCGGCTTCGGCGGGCAGGACGACCGCCGTTCCGGCCGATCCATGAAAGCCGGTGAGCCAGGCGAGCCGCTGGGCATAGGCGCCGACATATTCGCTCATATGCTCGTCCGTCAGCGGGACGACGAAACCGTCGAGTTGCTGGCTCGCGAGCTGGTCGCGCAGGGCGGCGAGGCGGGCGGTGTAGGTGGACATGGGACTCCCTTGAACTTCGGTTCCGCGCATCTCCCCTTTTCCGTTCGTGCTGAGCTTGTCGAAGCACGTGCCACGGGCGGTGGCGTTCCTGGCACGCCCTTCGACAAGCTCAGGTCGAACGGGGGAGAGATTTCGCGCCGATATGGCAGATGCGAACGCTTCGTGCCATGCAACCGCGATGATCCTCTCTCCCCAGAGCCGCGCATGACCAGCAGCGACGTCCTTATCGTCGGGTCGGGCGCCGCCGGCCTCACCGCGGCACTCAACCTGGCCGATCGTTTCAACGTGACCGTGCTTGCCAAGGGAGCGATCAACGAAGGGTCGACGGCCTGGGCACAGGGCGGGATCGCCGCCGTCCTGGAACCGGGCGATACGTTCGAGAATCATGTCGAGGACACGATGGTCGCCGGCGCGGGCCTCAACGACCGCGAGATCGTGGAGTTCGTGGTCGAGAATGCGCCGGCCGCGATCGCCCAGCTGCAGAAGCTGGGCGTGCCGTTCGCGCAGGACGGCGGCGCGCTGCACCTGACGCGCGAGGGCGGGCATTCGCACCGCCGCATCGTGCATGTCGATGACGCGACCGGCTGGGCGGTGCAGGAGGCGCTGCAGAAGGCGGCGGAGGCGCATCCCAACATCACGCTCGTGCCCGATCAGGTGGCGATCGACCTTGCCACCAGCCGGCACGAGGAGCGCTATTCGGGCGCGGGCAACGTGTGGGGTGTCTATGCCGTGGATCGCAAGACGGGGCGGGTGAACCTCCACACCGCGCGAGCGACGATCCTTGCCACCGGAGGCGCGGGACGGACCTATCTGTTCTCCACCGCGCCGCGCGGCGCGACGGGGGACGGCATTGCGATGGCGTGGCGGGCGGGCGCGCGCGTCTCCAACATGGAGATGATGCAGTTCCACCCGACCTGCCTCTACAATCTGGACGTCAAGAACTTCCTCATCACCGAGGCGGTGCGCGGCGAGGGCGGGCGGCTGATCAACCCGCAGACCGGCAAGCGCTTCATGACCTATTATGACGCGGAGCGGCTGGAGCTGGCGCCGCGCGACGTGGTGGCGCGCGCGATCGACGCGGAGATCAAGCGATACGGCCTCGATTACGTCCACCTCGACATCAGCCACCAGCCGGCCGATTTCGTGCGCGGGCATTTTCCCAACATCTATGACAAGCTGATGAGCCTGGGCATCGACATGACGACCCAGCCGATCCCGGTGGTGCCGGCGCAGCATTATACCTGCGGCGGGATCATCGTGGATCGCGACGGGCGCACCGACCTGCCCAACCTGTATGCCGCCGGGGAATGCACCGAAAGCGGGCTGCACGGGGCCAATCGCCTGGCGTCCAATTCCCTGCTGGAATGTTTCGTATTTGGCGAGGCGGCGGCGAACCATATCGCCGCGCATTGGGACAGCCTGTCGCCCGTTCCGCCGATCCGCCCGTGGGACGAAAGCCGCGTCACCGACTCCGATGAAGAGGTGGTGATCAA
Organism: Sphingomonas sp. OV641; assembly: GCF_900109205.1. Taxonomy (NCBI): domain Bacteria; kingdom Pseudomonadati; phylum Pseudomonadota; class Alphaproteobacteria; order Sphingomonadales; family Sphingomonadaceae; genus Sphingomonas; species Sphingomonas sp. OV641. Next base: position 598,632 of record NZ_FNZB01000002.1, read on the forward strand.
GCAGAACTGGACCGAGATCCGGCGCTTCATGTGGAACTACGTCGGCATCGTCAGGACCACCAAGCGGCTGCAGCGCGCGGAACACCGCATCAAGATGCTTACGGCCGAGGTCGAGGATTATTACGGCCATTTCCGCGTGACCCCGGACCTGATCGAGCTGCGCAACCTGCTGCAGACGGCGGACCTGATCGTCCGCTCCGCGCTTCACCGCCAGGAGAGCCGCGGGCTGCATTATACGCTCGACTGGCCGCAGACGCTAGAGCAGCCGGTGGATACCGTGCTGGTTCCCTGACGCCGGACTCGTCTGGTCGTGCGCAAGGCCCTGTTCATCGCAGAGGCGATAAGTACCGGTTTTCAATGGTGTCTTTTGGGATAGCCTGTTTGCCGACGACTGATCGGGGGCATGGCGGACGATGATCGGACGGTTGATCGCTGGAGTGGCGCTGCTCTCCTTGAGCAGCTGCGGCGTGGACGAGCGGCCCGCACATAGCGCCGCGCCGGCTGCTGCCGCCGCCGCGCCGTCCTATGTTGTCGCGATTCCGGTGCCCAAGCCGACGCCGCTGCGGATCAATCGCGCGCCGCGCGCGCTGGAAGCCTCGATCAGCCAGCTCGTTCGCGAATTTCCCGGCATCGCTGGCGTCGCGGTTCGTGCCGTGGACGAGGGCTGGACCGTGGAGGCCGGCGGCCGCCGCCCGCTGCCGCAACAAAGCGTCAGCAAGCTGTGGGTGGCCATGACGGTGCTGGACCAGCGCGATTCCGGCCGCTTGCGGCTGACGGACGCCGTTTCGCTGACGCCGGCCGATCTCACGCTCTTTCACCAGCCGAGCGCCTTTCTGGTGCGGAATGGCATCTGGAACACGACGGTCAGCGACCTTCTGTTCCGCGCGCTGACGCAGAGCGACAACACAGCGAATGACCGGCTGCTGACGCTGGTCGGCGGGCCATCGGCGGTGCGGGCGTTTATCGAACGCAAGCAGCTGGGCGAGATCCGCTTCGGGCCGGGCGAGCGGCTGCTGCAGGCGAAAACGGCGGGGCTAACCTGGGACCAGTCGATGAGTGTCGGCAATACCTTTGCCGTGATGCGCGCCCGGCTCGACCCGGCGGTGCGGGCGGCGGCGATGCAGGCCTATATCGACAATCCGCCCGACGGCGCGGCGCCGCTGGCGATTGCCGATGCACTGGCGCGCCTGGCACGCGGTGAGCTCTTGTCCGAGACATCGACCCGGCTGCTCATTTCCACCATGGAATCCAGCCGCACCGGGCGCGCGCGCCTGAAGGCGGGCGCGGCGCCGGGCTGGACCCTCGCGCACAAGACCGGGACCGGGCAGGAACTTGGCCGGCGCAATGCCGGGTTCAACGATGTCGGCCTGCTGACCGCGCCCGATGGCCGTCGCTATGCGGTGGCGGTGATGATCGGCGATACGCAGCGCCCGATGCGTGACCGGCAGCAGCTGATCCAGGCCGTGGCGGCGACCGTCACCGGCTATCGCGGGCCCTCCATCGCCGCGCGCGAGGAGGAGTCGCCGGAAAGCTGATCTGCATCGGTTGACGGGGTGAACCGGCCACAGCAAGGGGCCGGCCATGCGCTTCTTCTCCGACAACGCCGCCCCCGTTCACCCCGCGGTCCTCGCGGCCATGGCCGAGGCGGATGTGCTCGACACGGCTTATGACGGGGATCGCTGGTCCGGGATGCTGGACGACCGATTGTCCGCGCTGTTCGAGACGGAGGTGGAGGTCCTGTGGGTGCCCACGGGCACGGCGGCGAACTGCCTTGCGCTCGCCGCGCTCTGCCCGCCGCATGGCGCGGTGCTGTGTCACCATGACGCGCATATCCAGAATGACGAATGCGGCGCGCCCGAATTCTACACCCATGGCGCGAAGCTGCTGCTGGCCGATGGCGAGGGCGCGAAGCTGACGCCGGAGAGCCTGTCCGCCCTGCTGGCAACGATCCGGGTCGCCGTTCACCAGGTGCAGCCGCACGCCATCTCCATCACCAACGCGACCGAATATGGTCTGGTGTACCAACCGGCCGAGGTCGCCGCGATCGGGGCGCTGGCGGCAGAGCGTGGTCTGGCGCTGCACATGGACGGCGCGCGCTTCGCCAATGCGCTGGTCCATGCCGGCTGCTCGCCGGCCGACATGACGTGGCGCGCGGGCGTGACGGCGCTCTCCTTCGGCTTCGTGAAGAACGGCGGCATGGGCGCGGAGGCCTTGGTCTTCTTCAAACGCGGGCTGATCGAGGCGAGCCGCTATCGCCGCAAGCGGGCGGGGCTGCTGTTTTCCAAAGGGCGTTATCTTGCGGCGCAGATCCTGGCGCTGCTGGAGGAGGATCGCTGGCTGGCAAATGCGCGCAATGCGAACGACGGCGCGGCGCTGATCGCGGCGGCGGCAGGCGGGCGGCTGGTCCATCCGGTGGAGGCGAACGAGGTGTTCCTGCGCGTCACGGCGGAGGAAGCCGCGACGCTGCGGGCGAAGGGGTTCGACTTCTACGATTGGGGTGTCGGCGAGGCGCGGCTGGTGGTGTCGTGGAACCAGCGGGCGGCGGATATCGCGCCGCTGGCGGAGGCGATCGCCGCTCTGTGACGCAAGGCGTGCGAGAACGGGATCATATGTGGCGGTGGTAAGCGGTTGAAATCCGCACTACGCGACCATCATGACCGCCCAGCCGCCGCCGCCGCAATCGACCCGTGCCCGCGTGCTGGTCCCGTTCGGGATCGTGACGCTGATCTGGGGATCGACGTGGCTGGTGATCCGCGACCAGCTTGGCGTCGTGCCGCCGTCCTGGTCGGTGAGCTATCGCTTCCTGGTCGCCGGCGTGGCGCTGCTTGCCTGGTCGGTGATCCGGCGCGAGCCGGGCAGGATCGACACGCGCGGTTATGCCTTCGCGGCGGCGCTGGGGCTCGCGCAGTTCGTGCTCAACTTCAACTTCGTCTACCGGGCCGAGCAGTTCATCACCTCCGGCCTGGTCGCGGTGGTGTTTGCGCTGCTGCTGATTCCCAATTCGCTGTTCGGGCGCATCTTCCTCGGCCAGCGGATGGGGCGGCAGCTCGTGATCGGCTCCGCGGTGGCGATGGCGGGGGTGGCGCTGCTGTTCCTTCACGAAGTGCGCAGCGATTCACACGGGCCGGTTCGCGCGCTGACCGGAATCGGGCTGACGCTCTGCGCGATCCTGTCCGCGTCCAGCGCCAATGTGATGCAGGGCACGGCGACGGCGAAACGCTATCCGATGCTGCGCACCACGGCGATCGCGATGCTGATGGGCGGGGCGTTCGATGCCTTGTGGGCGTGGTTCACCGTCGGGCCGCCGGTGATGGAGTGGCGGATCGGCTATGTCGCAGGGATCCTGTACCTCGGGCTCGCTGCCTCGGCGCTGGCTTTCCCGCTGTACTTCGGGGTGATCCGCATCATCGGGCCGGCCAAATCGGCCTATTCGAGCGTCATCGTGCCGGTGATCGCCATGGCGCTTTCAACGGTGTTCGAGGGTTATCGCTGGTCGCCGCTGACGGTCGGGGGCGCGTTGCTGGCGGCGGTTGGGCTGGTCATCGCGCTGACGGCGCGCAGGCCCAACCGGTAGTCGGGGTAGCGCGGCTGCCAGCCGAGCACCCGCTTCGCCCTGTTGTTCGCGACACGCCGGTTCTCGGCATAAAAGGCGCGCGCGGCGGGGGACAGCGTGTCCAGCCCCACGACCGGGGGCGGCGGGAGCCCGAGCATCGCGGCGGCATGTTCGATCACGCGATCCTGGCTGGTCGGAAGATCATCGGCGAGATTGTACGCGCCGGAGGGCGCGGTGAAGCCGGCGACGACGCCGCTGGCGATATCGGCCACATGGATGCGGCTGAACACCTGATCGGCAAGGCCGGTGCGATGGGCGGTGCCGGCGGCCACCCGGTCAAGCGGCGAGCGACCGGGGCCGTAGATGCCGGGCAGGCGGAAGACACGGGCGCCCTGCGCGAGCCAGGCGGCGTCGGCGGCGTTGCGCGCGGGGCGGCGGCCGCGGATCGGTGCGCTTTCGTCCACCCATGCGCCGCCAGCGTCGCCATAGACGCCGGTGGAGGAAAGATAGCCGAGCCAGCGGCCGTCCAGCGCATCGCCGTAGCGGGCGAGGACGGGATCGCCCTCGTCCGGCGGCACGGACGAGAGGATGTGCGTCGCGGCGGCGACGCCTGCGCGCACCGCCTGGTCGTCGTCGAAGCGGATCGTGCCGGCGCGGCCGTCACGGGTGGTGGCGAGGACCGGCCAGCCGCTCGCGTCGGCGATGGCGCTGGCGGCATAGCCGAGACCGAAGATGAAGAGGCGGCTCAATTGCCGAGCGTTGGTTTGATCATGGTGGCGCCGGGCACGTTATCTTTCTTCCACTGCATGGCCATCCGAACGCGCGTCGCGCCGGAAGGGTGATCGAAGAACAGCCCTTCTTCGAGGCGGCCGGGTTCGAGCTTGCGATACTCGGACAGGCGGATCGCCACCGCCGCAAAGCCATCGGGCGCCCGCGCGGCATCGAGGCCGAAGCGGTCCGCCTCACTTTCCTCCCAGCGTGTCACGCTGCTGACATAGGGGGTGGCGAGCGCGCCCAGCTCGCTGGCGATTGCCAGCAGCAGCGGCGCGCCGGCGGGGTCCGCCACGTCGCGAACACCCCATCGGGGAAAGCGCGCGATCAGCCGCGGAGCGATCGCCGCGACGGCCGCGAAGACGATCAGCACGGCGAGGCCAAACCAGAGGAGCAGCCACCAGATGTGGTTCAGGACATAATGGCCCATTTCGTGCCCCATCACCGCGGCGACCTCGTCCGGTGAGGTGCGGTTCAGCAGATTGTCGTTGAGCGCGATCCGGATCGTGGGGCCGAGCCCCGCGACATTGGCGGAGATCCGCTTCGATTGACGCGAGGCGTCGGAGACATAGATGTGCTCCGCTGGAATATGGTGCGCCGCGGCCATTGCCACGATCCGGTCACGCAGCGGGCCGGCGGGCATTTCGGTGTAGCGGTTGAACATCGGCTCGATGAACACCGGCCCGAGCAGCAGTCCAAAGGTAAGGAAACCGATCAACACCGCCGTTCCCACCGCCCACCAGCCGCGACGAAAGCGGCGTATGACGGCGTAGATCGCGGTGAACAGCAGCGCATTCACTACCAACGACACGCCCAGCAGCTTGAGCTGGTCGACAAGCCAGGCGGCAAAGGTCTGGCTCATCAGGTCATATCGCGCCTCGCGCACGAAGCCGGTGTAGATGCTCCACGGCAGGAACAGGAGAAAGGTGACGAAGGTGAACAGCACGCCGTAGAGGCCGGGGACGAGCCAGGAGCGCCTGACGCGCCGCCCCGCCAGATCGCGCAGCCGGGCGGAGACGCCGCTGGCGAGCAGCGCGCCATAGACCAGCACCGCCACCACGGCATTCCACAGGATCAGCCAGTAGCCGCCTTCGAAATAGGCGTCTGACTTCGCCCGGGCGGGCCCTTGCAGAAGATCAAGATAGGCGCGGGTCGCCGCGTCGACATCAAAGCTCGGGTTAGCCACCTGAGCCTCGGCGAATCCCGGCACCAGCGCCACCGCCGCCAGCAGCGCTGCCCCCATAACTTGTCTCATCCCCTGTTCCCCCGGTTACGGAGCCATCGGCCCCTTGAACAAGGTGCCGAAATAATCGCCCTTGTTCCACACCGGGCGCGTGGGGGCGTCGGCGATTTCGCGGGCGATGCGGTAGTTCACGTCGACGAAGCGGACGCCCTCCTGCCACTGGATCGGCTGGGAGAGGTCATCGGAGGGCTTGTGGTAATTGGTCGAGAGGAAATGCTCGACCGCCGCCTTGCCCGGTCCCTTCTGACCCGGCCACAGGAACACCGAAGGCACGCCCTTTTGCACGAAGCGGAAGTGATCGGAGCGCACGAAGATGCCCTCGTCCGGGATCGGATCGGGCGAGAGAGCGACGCCGGCCCCTTCCACCGCGCGGCGGATAATCGGGCCGAGCGTCGAGCGATCGCCGCCGAACGCCACCATGTCCTCGAACCGATAGGTGAGGATCGGCATGTCGAGATTGACATTGGCGATGATCGAATTCGCCGGCACGGTCGGATGATTGGCGAAATAGTCGCTGCCGATCAGGCCTTTTTCCTCTGCCGTGACGGCGAGGAAGAGGATGGTGCGCTTGGTCGGGCCCTGCTTCTGAAAGCGTTTTGCCTCCTCGATCAGGCTGGCGATGCCAATGGCGTTGTCGAGCGCGCCATTGTGGATCTTGTCCTCCGCCTTGCCGCTGACGCCGACGTGATCGAGGTGCGCCGACAGGACCACCACTTCGCGTGACAGCGCCGGATCGCTGCCCGGCAGCACGCCGACGACGTTCGACGAGCGCGCCTTGTCGAACATGGTTTTGGTTGCCACCGACAACGTGGCTGGCAGCGCCTCCGCCTTGAAGCTGGCGTCAGCCTTCTCCGCCTCCCGCGCGACCTTCGCCCAGGACGTGCGGGCGCCGGCGAAGAGCTTCTGCGCGCCGGTGAGGCTGAGCGTGGCGAGCGTGGGGACACCGCCTTCCTCGACATGGCCGGTGCCGTCCGGATTCGCCCAGGTCATGCGGGTGTGGCCGTTCGCCTCCACCAGCCGGGCGAAGGGGCGCTGCTTGTCCGAGCGCGGCGTGACGAGCGTGATCGTGCCGACCGCCCCGCGCTCGGCGGCGAACCGTGCCTTCGTAGTCGGTGAGCCGAGCCAGGCGCGCTCCTCGCCCGTCATCCTGGACGGCGAGCCGCTGACAAAGGCGACGATCTTCCCCTTCACGTCCAGACCGCGGTAATCGTCCCGCCCATATTGCGGCGCGACGATGCCGTAGCCGACGAAGACCACGGGCGCGGACACCTTGGTTTCGGTGGCGCGGGCATTGGGCGAGGGAATGTAATCGGCGCCGAAGGTGAGCGCGCTCTGGCCGGCGGGGCCGGTGATGGCCAGCGTGCCCTGGCCATCCGGCTTGTAGGCGACGAGCGGCACCGCCTGCGCATAGCCGCCCTTGTCCCCGCCCGGCTTCAGACCGGCGGCGAAGAATTGCGCGGCGACATATTCGGCGGCGATGTCATATTCCGGGCTGCCCGCCTCACGCCCGCGCATCGCATCGGAGGCGAGGAACATCACATGGGACTTGATGGCAGCGGCCTCGGGCGACAGCGATGCTGGCGTCGCGGGCGGGGCAGTGTCTTGGGCGATGACGGCGACGGGGAGAGACGTGAGGCAAAGGGCCAGGATCAAACGACGCATTCGTGCTTCCAGTTGGTCTTCCTTCCCACCGGGGCGCCGATCGCGTGCCGAACCACAGGATCACGGCAGCCATCGCCGAAGAAGCGCGGCAAGCGAGATACTTGCGACACGTCTCCACCGCACTCGACAGGAACGAAGGGGAGTGGACCTGATGACCAGACGTAGCAGCCAAGAGCTTCGCCGCAAGCATTAGCGATGGAACCACAAGCCGCGCCGTCTATATCTCTCTTCATGCTCGATGTTCTCTCCGCCCCAGCCGCTCCGGCGATCAAGCGCCGCCAGGACTATCGCCCGCCTGCCTGGCTGGTGCCGAACGTGGCGCTCGACTTTGCGCTGGACCCGGGCGCGACGCGGGTTCGCGCCCGGCTGGAGGTGTTGCGCAACGGAACGGCGCGCGAGCCGCTGCAGCTGGACGGCGACGGGCTGACGCCGCTGGCCGTGACGGTGGACGGCGTGGCGGTGAACGACTGGCGGATGGAGGATGACCAGCTGATCATTCCGCTGACCGGCGACGCGCATGTGATCGAAACCGAGGTGGAGATCGCGCCCGACCGGAACACGCAGCTGATGGGCCTGTATTCGTCGGGCGGGAACCTGTGCACGCAGTGCGAGGCGGAAGGTTTTCGCCGGATCACCTTCTTCCCGGATCGGCCGGACGTGCTGGCGACGTATCGGGTGCGGATGACGGCGGACAAGGCGCGCTATCCGGTGCTGCTGGCCAATGGCGATCCGATCGCGCGCGGCGACAATGACGATGGCACGCACTGGGCCGAGTGGCACGACCCGTTCCCCAAGCCGAGCTATCTGTTCGCGCTGGTGGCGGGCGATCTTGCCTGCAATGCGGGAACGTTCACCACGCGATCGGGCCGGGAGGTGCAGCTTGGCATCTGGGTGCGCGCAACCGACCTCGCCAAGACGGATCACGCGCTCCACGCCCTGAAGACCGCCATGGCATGGGACGAGCGGGTCTATGGCCGCGAATATGACCTGGACGTGTTCAACATCGTCGCGGTGGACGATTTCAACTTCGGCGCGATGGAGAACAAGGGGCTGAACATCTTCAACAGCCGCTACATCCTGGCCGATCCCGACACCGCGACCGATTACGACTATGACGCCATCGCCGCGGTCGTGGCGCACGAATATTTCCACAATTGGTCCGGCAACCGGATCACTTGCCGTGACTGGTTCCAGCTTTCGCTGAAGGAAGGCTTCACCGTCTTTCGCGATCAGGGCTTTTCGGCCGATCAGGGCTCCGCCGCCGTCAAGCGGATCGAGGACGTGCGCGGGCTTCGCGCCAGCCAATTTCCCGAGGATGCAGGGCCGCTGGCACATCCGGTGCGGCCCGAAAGCTACATCGAGATCTCCAACTTCTACACCTCGACCATCTACAACAAGGGCGCCGAGCTCATTCGCATGATGGCGACCATCCTGGGGCCTGAGCGGTTCCGGGCGGCGTGCGACCTGTATTTCGATCGCTTCGACGGCACCGCCGCGACCTGCGAGGATTTCGTGGCGTGCATGGAAGAGGGCGGCGGGGTCGATCTGTCGCGCTTTCGCCTGTGGTACAGCCAGGCGGGCACGCCGCGCGTGTCGGCAAGCCTGGATCATGAGGGCGGGCGGGCAACGCTTCGGCTGGCGCAGCATGTGCCGCCGACGCCCGGCCAGTCGGGCAAGGAGCCGATGGTCCTGCCGCTGCGCATCCGGCTGTTCGGCGCGGAAACGGGCCAGCCGCTCGGGCCCGAACAGCTTGTGCTGCTCGACGAGGCGAGCGAGTCGATCGTGTTCGAGGGCGTCGCGGAGCGGCCGGTGCTGTCGATCAACCGCGGCTTTTCGGCCCCGGTGACGATCGAAAGCGATCGGACGGCGGCAGACCTCGCCTTTCTGGCGCGAAACGATGACGATCCGTTCGCACGCTACGAGGCGATGCAGCAGCTGATGCTGGATACGTTGGTGGCGGGAGCGGTGGAGGGCGGCGCGGACCATCGCGCGGTGATCGACGCAGTGGCGGACACGCTGGACGACCCGGCGCTCGACCCCGCGTTCATCGCCGAAGCGGTGCTGCTGCCATCCGAAAGCTTTGTCGGCGATCAACTGAGCGTGGTCGATCCGGAAGCGATCTATGCCGCGCGCGAGGCGCTGCGCGCCGATCTCGGGCGCGCGCTGGAAGAGCGCTGGCGCGACCTTTACGACGTGAACAGCAGCGGCGCGCCTTATGCCTATACGCCGGCGGCCAAGGGATCGCGCCGGATCCGCAACGTGGCATTGGGCTATATCGCGGCGTCCGGCGCGCGCGACGCGGCGGAACTGGCATTCCGCCAGTTCGAGCGGGCGGATAACATGACCGACCGGCAGGGCGCGCTCGGCACGCTGGTGAACGGCAGCAGCGATCTGCGCGAGGCGGCGTTGGACATCTTCTACAATCGTTATTCTGGCAATGCGCTGGTGCTCGACAAATGGTTCCAGACCCAGGCGCTGTCGACCCGTGACGATACGCTGGCGGCGGTCAAGGCGCTGGCGGAGCATCCGAGCTTCACGCTGGCCAATCCGAACCGCGCGCGCAGCCTGATCGGTGCCTTTGCGGTGAACCAGCGGGCGTTCAACCAGGCCGATGGCGCGGGCTATCGCTTCCTTGCCGACCAGCTGATCGCGCTGGACCGGCTGAACCCGCAGACGGCGGCCAAGCTGCTGCCACCGCTGGGCCGCTGGCGCCGGTTCGATGCCGCCCGCTCGGCGCTGATGCGGGCCGAGCTGGAGCGGATCGTGGGGACGGCGGGATTGTCGAAGGACCTGTTCGAACAGGCGTCCAAGAGCCTGGAGGGATAAGGCCGACCGGGCTGGCTGGCCGGGATGTGCGCCCCGCCGCCGCGACGGCAGCGGGGCGGCACGATCAGAAGGCGCCGGGCGCCTCGCGCTGGAACGTGCCGGGCCGAGCGGGCGTAAGCAGCGTGCGCTTCGTCGCCGTGTCCTTCACCCGCGCTGCCGACGCCGAGGCGCTGGCGCCGCCGATCGGCGTGCAGCTGCGCCCGTTCAGAAACGCCAGCGCCTGCTGCACCGAGGCTTCGCGCGGATCGCCGAGCGGATAGGAGATGTCGTCCGTCGCCTGGCAGGTCGCCGGCATGAACGGCGCCAGGCCGTTGTAGTAATCGCCCTGCCGCTCGGCATTCTGCGTCGCGAAGGCAACGAGGCGCAGGCGATCGTCGCATGACGGCTTGTCGCGCGCGATCTGGCCGACCGGCTTGCCATGAGTGTTGGTGCCGATCAGCGCGACCTTGCCGCGCAGATAGGGGATCATGGCGTTGATCACGAGCTCGCTGGCCGAGGCCGTGCCCTCGCTGCCGATGAAGGCGATCCGGGTCGGGGAGACAGACTGCGGCTGGGGCGAGAAATAGTCGGTCACGTTCTCGGACGATTTTTCGCGGCGATAGGTGGTGTAGCCCATCACCTCGCTGGCCTGGCGATTGCCGCCCAGGAGGTTGTTCATCAGCCGCGCGGTGGAAACCAGCCCGCCGCCATTGTAGCGGAAGTCGACGATCAGTTCGGTAATGCCGGCGGCGCGCAGCTGGGCGAAGCCGTCGCGCAGCGACTGATCGGCGGTGGAGATGAAGGTGCGCAGGTTGATATAGCCGACGCGCCGGCCGCTATCCTCCAGGATCCTGACGCCATAGCGCGACGAGACGGGCGTGAGCTCGAATTCGCGCGGGGCGATCGTCACGTCCCGTTCGCTGCCGCTCAGCGCGCGGACGCGCAGCACGCGAGTGTCGCCAGCGACGGATCCGCCCAGCGCATCGCTGATCGCCTGCGCCCCGCCCTCGGCAAACAGCGCGGAGACGGTGCGCAGCGTGCCGCCCGGGCGACCGATCGCGACGATCTCGCTACCGCGATCGATACCTGCCTCCAGCGCGGGCGTGCCTTCGAACGCTTCGATGACGAACATCCGCCCGGCGCCGGGATTGATCCCCAGGCGAAAGCCATAGCCGGCGCTGGAGCCTGACGCATAATAGGCATTCTCCTCGGCGATCGAGGTCAGATAGGTGAAGTAACGGTCCTTGTTCTGCGCCCGCGCTGTCGCGGTCAGCGCATCGATATATTCTGTGACCCCGGCATAGCCAGACGGGTCGAGACTGGCCGGCAGCGTATCGGGAAAGAGATACCATTCGCGAAGCTCGGCCGCTGCCCAGGCCTGGCGCTCGCCAAGCGAGCAGCCCGCCACCGTGGTGGGTGTGGGCGTCGGAGTTGGGGTCGGTGTGGGCGAGACGCCCGTCGCGCTTCCGCCGCTGCCGCCACCATCACCGCCGCAGCCGGCGAGAAGACCGATGAGGCATATTGCTGCGGTAAAGCGACGTGTCACGAACCCAAGACCCCCTTGTTTGCAATGGAGGTAGCAGGTTGCGCGATGGAGGCCAGCAGAACCGAACGGGATTGCTCAGCCGAGCAGGTCGATCGTCAGCCTGTCGCCTTCGCCGTTGAAAAAGCGGGAAAGAACCGCGGTGAACGGCGCCGGATCATCGGCCGCAGCGGCGAAGAGGGTCATGGAGGAGCGGAGCTTCATGGCGTCCACGCCGCCGAGAATGGCCGTGGCATCTCCAGTGGCGCCGATCAGCGCCTCGCACGCGGCGATCAGCCGGGGGCCGAGCAGGGGGTGCGCGAGATAGGCGCGCGCCTCGGCCAGTGACGCGATGCCGAAATGCTTCGCCGTCGGGCTCTGGCCGAGATCGCGCAGCTGGGGAAAGACGAACCACATCCAGTGACTGGTCTTTCGCCCGCGTCGCAATTCGGCGAGCGCATCGGCATAGCTGTGTTCCTGCGCTTCCACGAAGCGGGCGAGATCGAAAGGGTCTGTCACACGCCATCAACGCATGGGGCGCATCGCAGATGCCGCTGGTGCGTTGGATGCGCAGAAGGAGTGGCCATGCTTGAACATATCCCCGCCTGGCTGGGGCGCAGCCTGGGCAATGTGCGCGCCGGCGCCAGCAAGCTTGCGATCGTGCAGCCCGAACTTGGCGGACGTTTCGAACCGATCGATCTTTCCAGCCCGGCGTTCGCCCAGGACGCGCGCCTGCCGCCGCGCTTCACGGCGGATGGGGAAGGCATATCGCCGCCGCTCGTCTGGGGCGCGCTGCCGGACGGGACGGCCACGCTCGCCTTGCTGGTGGAGGATGCCGATGCGCCCGCGCCGCAGCCGCTGGTTCATGCGGTGATCTGGGGCATCCCGGCGGATGCGGGGCGATTGCCGGAGGGCGCGATCGTTGCCGATGGCGCTGGCCTGGCCGACACGGGAGACGTGGGGCGCAACTCCTATCTGGGCGAAGGGTGGCTTCCGCCTGACCCGCCGACCGGCCATGGAGAGCATCGTTATGTGTTCCAGCTGTTCGCGCTGGACGCTGCGGCCGAGGATCCGGGCCCGTCGCCCGGCCGTTCAGCCCTGGTGCGGGCTATGGCCGGGCATGTGCTGGCTGCCGGGCTGCTGATCGGCACCTATTCGCGGGGCGAGGAGGCCCTGACCGGGCACGCTCAAACGACGGTGGCGGCAACATCCACATAGGCCAGCAGGGCTGAGGCGCCGATGATGGCGCCGAACGCGGCAAAGGCAGAGCGGATCATGATTGGTTGACCTTGGCTGATGAGGTGAGGCGGCGATCAGGCGATCGGCACGACCGGAACGGCTGCGCCGACCATCAGGGCGGCAAAAGCGACGGCGCCGACGAAGCTGGCGACATGCAGTTGAAGCTGGTTCAGACGATAGGCCATGGTGGATCTCCTTGATGTCGGCGCCGGACCATCCGCCGCCGATGCCAGAAGCATTGCAGGCGGCGTGCCAGTTTTGCGGGATCAAGGAATTTGAACGACTTAGCGACGCGTGGCGTGAAGATCGGCGCGTGGCGCCACAACCGTATGGCAGATCACGCCATCAAGCGGCGGAAAATGCCCGGTTCCGACCCGCCGCCTTGGCCCGGTACAGCGCGGCATCGGCGCGCGCATAGAGCGCCTCGCGCGGATCATCGCTTGTCCCCGCCGCCACGCCGCCCGAAATCGTCACCACGCCGATCGGCGCATCCGTCTTGCGCGAGCGGAAGCGGCGGGCAGCGACGGCGCTGCGCGCACGGTCGACCAGGGTAACGGCGGCGTCGATGTCGACCCCGACGAACAGGAGGGCGAACTCCTCCCCGCCATAACGCGCGACCACGGCCCCGCCGCTTTCGCTGGCGATGGTCAGGCCAACGGCACGCAGCACGCGATCGCCGACCGCATGTCCGAATTCGTCGTTCACGCGCTTGAAGTGATCGATATCGCACAGCGCCAGCGCCACCGGGGTGCCGGGCGGCAGCGCGTCATAGGCCTCGTCAAAGGCACGGCGGTTCGCCAGTTCGGTGAGCGGATCGAGCCGTGCCGTGCCGCGTGCCTCGACCAGCGCGCTGCGCAGCGCGGCCGCCTCCTGCTCTGCCGCCGCCATCCGACGCTCCGCAACATGGGCACGGTCGATCATCGCAGCCGTCAGGCGGGACACCTCGTCCATGCCCGTTGTCGCATCGGCCTGGCGCATGGCGGCCGCGCTGGCGGCGAGATCGCGGCCAAAGCCACTCGTTTCCTCGTGAATGGAACGTACGGCGTCGGAGAATTGCGCCATCTGCATTTCCGCACGCGCAATCATCTCATCAGCCTGGGCGTGAAGCTCGGCCGCCTCGGGCGGCTGCTGCGGGTCAGGCCCATCGGGCCCATCGGGCAGGTCAGGTCGTGGCGCCACGCTGCCGACGGTCGGGCCACCCAGATCCGCAATGTCCTGCGCCGTCAGGCGGATGCCGCCATCGGTCAGTGTCGCGACCGATTGCGCCAGCGCCCCGCCAGGATCGGACAGCACCCTATAGGCAAAGGCATAATTGGCCGGCTCCACGCCCAGCCTGTGATCGGCCAGGAATTGACCAACTGCCGCGAACAGCTCGTCTTCCTTCTGCCTGGGGAACTCAATCATCCATCCCGCGCCCCGTATCGACCCGGCGTTCACCCGGCGCCGCACGTTTGAAGCCTCACTGTCGGCGGCAGAAGCTAAAAATCCGTTGCCGTCCGTCACCAAGCTCAGGAACGGGGCAGCTTCTTCACCGCTTCCAGCGTGAGCGCGACGTGGCGATCCGCGGAAAGGTCATCGTGAACATAGGCGATCCGGCCCGTGCGATCGATGACATAGCTGGTGCGGCGGGTGGCATCGCGCCCCTTGACCTGCCGGCCAAGCGCCACGTCATAACCGGCGACGACACGGGGACCCGCACTCGCGACGGGGAACTTGCCCGCACATTCGGCGGCCGAAAATTTCGTCAAATCCTCCACCGTATCGGCCGACATGCCGATCACCGTCGCACCGGCGGCGCGGAAGGCGGCGATGTTTTCGGCAAAGGCGCGCGCCTCCGCGTTGCAGCCCGCGGTAAAGGCGGCGGGGAAGAAATAGAGCACCACCGGCCCCTTTTTGAGCTGCTGCCCGAGGCTCACTGTCACCACCTTGCCGGCGACGGCGCCGCGCGTGGTGAAATCGGGCGCCTTGGCCCCGACCGGGAGCGTGGCGCCGACCGGCCCGGCAACGGCAAGCGAGACGATGGCGGCGGCAGCGGCAAGGACGTGGCGCATGGGGGCTCTCCCGAAAGAAGGCATCATTCTAGCGTTGCGCGTTCCGGGGCGATAGGGCTGGCGGATGCCGATCCGACAAGCCGACCTCGATCTCGCCCACCGCCTCGCCGATGCCGCGGGGGAGGCGATCCGCCCCTATTTTCGCGGGGAGCTGGGCACCGAGATGAAGGACGATCACTCGCCCGTGACGCTCGCCGACCGCGCGGCGGAGGCGGCGATGCGGCGGATCCTGGATGCCGAGGCGCCGGGCGATGCGGTGCATGGCGAGGAATATGGCGCCAAGGATGGCGTGACCGGCCGCCGCTGGGTGCTGGATCCCATCGACGGCACGCGCAGCTTCACCGTGGGGCGCGCCATTTTCGGCACGCTGATCGCGCTGGTCGAGGATGGCTGGCCGGTGATGGGCGTGATCGACCAGCCGGTAGTGCGGGAACGCTGGATCGGCGCCGCCGGCCGCCCGACGCTGTTCAACGGTGCCCCGGCGCGGACGCGCGCATGCCGCGAAGTGGAAGGCGCAATCCTGGCGACGACGAGCCCGCATGCCTTCAACGACGATGAAGTGCCCCACTTCCTGGCGCTGGTCGCGGCGGTTTCTGGCGGCCATGCGCGGCAGGGGCCGGTCTATGGCGGCGACTGCTACAACTATGGACTGCTGGCGAGCGGGCACCTGGACATCGTGTGCGAGGGCGGGCTGGCGCTGCACGATTTTGCCGCGCTGGCGCCGATCGTGGAGGGTGCCGGCGGGCGGATGTGCGACTGGAACGGCGATCCGCTGACCGAAGCGAGCACGGGTCAGGTGCTGGCGATCGGCGATCCGGCGCGGATGGATGAGGTGCTGGAGGCGCTGCACGCGGTGGCGGGCGGGCACGATCATGGGCATGGGCATGGGCATGGGCATGGGCACGGGCATGGGCATGGGCATTGAGGCCCCAGCTGGGCTTATCCCCTGAACCGTTCGCACTGAGCTTGTCGAAGTGCGTGTCCTGAAGCGCGGCGCGCTTGTGGCACGTCCTTCGACAGGCTCAGGACGAACGGCGTAAAGGGGCGGAGCCTTCAATCGTCATGCCGGGCTCGTCCCGGCATCCAGGCCGCCGCGGGCCTCACATGCGTTGGAACGCCCGGATGGCGGGATGCCGGCACGGAGGCCGGCATGACGGGAGCGGCTGGGTGTCAGCCGACCGACAGAGCCAGCTTTCCGTCGCCCTCGTCCACCCGCACGGTCGCGCCGTCCTTTACCTCGCCGCGCAGGATGAGGTCGGCGAGCGGATCCTGCAGGTAGCGCTGCACCGCGCGTTTCAGCGGGCGGGCGCCATAGACCGGATCATAGCCGACTCGGCCGAGCCATGCGCGCGCGGCGTCGGTGAGGTCGAGGGTCACCTTGCGGTCGGCAAGCAGCTTGCCGACCCGCGCGACCTGGATGTCGACGATCGGGCCCATGTGCGCCTGACCCAGGCGGTGGAAGAGGATGATCTCGTCCAGCCGGTTCAGGAACTCGGGGCGGAAGTGTGCGCGCACCACGTCCATCACCTGCGGCTCGACCGTTTCGACATCCTCGCCCTCGCCGAGATTGGCGAGGAACTGCGAGCCGAGGTTCGACGTCAGGATGATCAGCGTGTTGGAGAAATCGACCGTGCGGCCCTGACCGTCAGTCAGCCGCCCGTCGTCCAGCACCTGGAGCAGCACGTTGAATACGTCGCCGTGCGCCTTCTCCACCTCGTCGAACAGCACGACCTGGTACGGCCGGCGCCGCACAGCCTCCGTCAGCACGCCGCCTTCCTCATAGCCGACATAGCCGGGAGGGGCGCCGATCAGCCGCGCGACAGCGTGCTTCTCCATGAATTCGCTCATGTCGATGCGCACCATCGCGTTGGGATCGTCGAACAGGAATTCGGCGAGCGCCTTGGTGAGCTCGGTCTTGCCGACGCCCGTGGGGCCGAGGAACAGGAACGAGCCCAGCGGCCGGTTCGGATCCTGTAACCCGGCGCGCGCGCGGCGAACGGCGGTGGAGACGGCGCGCACGGCATCGGCCTGGCCGATCACGCGCTTGCCGATCACTTCCTCCATGCGGAGCAGCTTGTCGCGCTCACCCTCCATCATCCGCTCGACCGGCACGCCGGTCCAGCGTGCGACGACGGCAGCGATGTCCTCCGGCGTCACTTCCTCGCGCAGCATCGCGTTCGCCGTTGCGCCCTGCGCCTCGGCAAGCTGCTTTTCCAGCGCGGGGATGCGGCCGTAGGAAAGCTCGCCCGCCTTGGCGAGATCGCCCTGGCGCTGCGCCTGTTCCAGCTCGAGCCGGGCGGCGTCGAGCTGTTCCTTGAGCTTCGCCTCGCCGGCGAGCTTGTCCTTCTCGGCCTGCCAGCGCTGCGTCAGCTCGGCCGACTGCTGTTCGAGGTTGGCGAGTTCGCCTTCCAGATTCTCCAGCCGGTCGACCGAGGCCGCGTCGGTCTCCCGCTTCAGCCCCTCGCGCTCGATCTTGAGGCGCAGGATACGGCGATCGAGCGTCTCAATCTCCTCGGGCTTCGACTCGACTTCCATGCGGATGCGGCTCGCGGCCTCATCCATCAGGTCGATTGCCTTGTCGGGCAGGAAGCGATCGGTGATGTAGCGGTTCGACAAGGTCGCGGCGGAGACGAGCGCACCATCGGTGATCCGCACGCCATGGTGCAGCTCGTACTTCTCCTTCAGCCCGCGCAGGATCGAGATCGTGTCCTCGACGGTGGGCTCGCCGACGAACACCGGCTGGAAGCGCCGCTGGAGCGCGGGGTCCTTCTCGACATACTTGCGATATTCGTCGAGCGTCGTCGCGCCGACGCAGTGCAGTTCGCCACGGGCGAGCGCCGGCTTCAAGAGATTGCCCGCGTCCATCGCGCCTTCGGATTTACCCGCGCCGATCAGCTGGTGCATCTCGTCGATGAACAGGATGATGTCGCCCTCGGCGGCCTTCACCTCGTCGATGACGCCTTTCAGCCGCTCCTCGAACTCGCCGCGATACTTCGCGCCAGCGATCAGCGCGCCCATGTCGAGCGCCATCAGCGTCTTGTTCTTGAGACCATCGGGCACGTCGCCATTGGCGATGCGCAGCGCGAGGCCCTCGGCAATCGCGGTCTTGCCGACGCCCGGCTCACCGATGAGGACGGGGTTGTTCTTGGTGCGGCGCGCGAGCACCTGGATGGTTCGGCGGATCTCCTCGTCGCGGCCGATCACCGGATCGAGCTTGCCGTCCTTCGCCGCCTGGGTGAGATCGCGCGCGAACTTCTTCAGCGCGTCATAGCGATCCTCGGCGGACGCGGTATCGGCGGTGCGGCCGCCGCGCAGGTCGTTGATCGCGCTGTTAAGCGCGTCGGCCTTCACGCCGGCGGCGCTGAGCGCCTGTCCAGCCGGGGTGTTCGTCGCCAGCGCGAGCGCGAGCAGCAGGCGTTCGACGGTGACGAAGCTGTCGCCGGCCTTTTGCGCGATCTGCTCCGCCTGATCGAGCACGCGGACGCTGTCGTTGTTGAGGCCCGGCGTCGACTGCGCGCCCGAGCCGGTGACGGCGGGCAGCCTGGCAAGCTGCGCATCGACATAGGTCGTCGCACGACGCGCATCGCCGCCGGCCGCCTGGATGAGGCCTGCCGCCATGCCCTGCTCATCCTCAAGCAGCGCCTTCAGCAGATGTTCGGGGGCGATCTGCTGGTGGCTCATGCGGATCGCGACGGTTTGCGCCGACTGGAGGAAGCCCTTGGCGCGATCGGTGAATTTCTCGAGGTTCATAGGTGTCCCTGTTTCCTTCGAGCATCATTTGGTGTTGCTAAATGGCAACACAAGGGTGCTGGCACGAGAAAGATGGCGATGGCCTAGGGCGCCGTCCAGAGGTTGACGGCGATCGCGTGATCGGCTCCCATCCCATTCCCGGCAAAGCCCGGGGCCCAGCATTGAGCCGGCCCTAGTTGGACCCCGGCCTCCGCCGGGGAACAAAAAAGGAGCGGATCATGAAGGCATTGCGCTATTTCGGCGCGCGCGACATCCAGTACGGATCGACCGACGATGCGACCTTGCAGGACGATCGGGACGTGCTGGTCCGCGTGAAGCATTGCGCGATCTGCGGCAGCGACCTGCATATCTATCATGGCCACGGCTTTTCGCAGGACACCGGCTTCTGCGTCGGGCACGAGGCGGTCGGCGAGGTGGTGGAGACGGGGCGTGCGGTGCGCAACCTGCGCTCGGGCGACCGGGTGATGATCTCCGCCGCGGTCGGCTGCGGCGCTTGCCCCGGCTGCCTGATGGGCCGCGTCCACGAATGCGAGAACAATGGTTCGGGCTGCTATGGCCTCAGCGCCGCCTTGCAGGGGAGCCAGGCGGAAGCGGTGCGCGTGCCCGCCGGCGACGTAAATGCCCGGCGCATCCCGGACGGCATCAGCGACGAACAGGCGCTGATGCTGACGGATGCGTTGCCGACGAGCTGGATGGCGGTGCGCAATGCAGACATCAAGCCGGGCGCGAGCGTCGCGGTGGTCGGCCTGGGCCCGATCGGGCTGATGGCGGTGGAAGGCTGTTTCGCGATGGGCGCGGGGCGCGTCTATGCGATCGATCTTGTCCCTGAACGGCGCGCATTGGCCGAAGGGCTGGGCGCGATCGGCGTAGATCCAGCGATGGCGGTGGAGACGATCCGCGAGGACACCAAGGGGCGGATGTGCGGCAGCGTGATCGAGGCGGTCGGTGCCGACGCGACGATCGACATGGCGCTGCGGCTTGTCGGCAAATGGGGCACGGTTTCATGCCTGGGCGTCAACCAGACGCGGCGCTTCCCCTTTCCGATGGAGCGCGCGTTCGCCAGTGGGCTGACGTTCCGCACCGGCACCTGCTCGGTCCCGCACTGGTGGCAGGAACTGATCCCGATGGTGCAGAAGGGGCAGCTTCACCCCGAACGCTACATCTCTCACCGCCTGCCGCTGTCACAGGGTGCCGAAGCCTATGCCATCCTCGACCGGCGCGAGGCGCTGAAGGTGGTGATGACGCCCGATTGAGGGTATGAGTGGCGGCAAATCACGAGAATGGAGAGAGACATGGCCACGCTGGCATCGGTCGACAATACCAACCAATATGCCCCCGGCGAGTGGGAGGCGCGGGTCGATCTCGCCGCCGCCTATCGCCTTGTCGCGCTGTACGGCTGGGACGACCTGATCTTCACCCATCTTTCGGCCCGCGTGCCGGGGCCGGAGCATCATTTCCTCATCAACCCGTACGACATGATGTTCGAGGAGATCACCGCCTCGTCGCTGGTCAAGATCGACGTGGAGGGCAATCCGGTCGGCCATACCGACCATCCGGTGAACCCGGCGGGCTTCACGATCCACTCCGCGATCCACATGGCGCGCGAGGATGCGGCGGCGGTGATGCACCTCCATACGCCGCACGGCCAGGCGGTGAGCGCGATGGAGTTCGGCCTCCTCCCGCACACCCAGACGGCGATGATCGCGCAGCACAATGTCGCCTATCATGACTATGAAGGCATCGCGACCGACCTGGATGAGCGCGAGCGGCTGGTGCAGGATCTCGGCGAGAAGCACGCGATGATCCTGCGCAACCATGGCACGCTGGCGGTGGGCGAGAGCGTCGGCGCGTGTTTTCTTCGGCTCTACTTCCTGGAGCGCGCGTGCGAGGCGCAGGTGCTGATGCTGTCTGCCGGGCGCGAGAACCTCAACAACCCGCCGCAGGGCGTGGAGGAGAAGGTTGCCGGGCAGAGCGCACCGGCGGGGATGGGCAAGCTGGCCGAGAAGCTGGCGTGGCCGGCGCTGCTGCGCAAGCTCGACCGGATCGATCCCAGCTTCCGCAACTGAGCGCGGCGGCCCCGCTCAGTCCGCCGCGCCGCTCGTCAGGCGGCGGGCGGCGGGGCTATTCGATCCGCCGCGCCTCGACCTGTGGCAGGGTGAGGCAGGCTCGGGTCTGGGGGCCGCCCAAAACATCATAGCTTCCGCCCGTCTGCCGGGCGAGCATGGTCGCGATGGAAAGCCCCAGGCTGCTGATGCCCTCGGCGGAAAAGTCGGCGGACAGCCTGCCGCCGTTGTCGACAACGCTGATGCTGAGCTGCCCGCCAGCGGCACGCACTTCAATGGCGATGGCGGGGGCACGATGATCAGGTAGGCCGTGCTCGATCGCGTTGGCGATCGATTCCGCCACGACCAGCGCCACGGGCAGCGCCTGTTCCATCGAGAGGCGCAGGTCGGACGGGCAATCGACCCGGCGCGCAATGTCGCTGCGGCCGTTCGCTTCCACCACATCGTCGAGCAATGCCGTCAGGAAGGCGGCAAGATCCTTGCCGCTTTCATCGGCATCGTAGAGCCGGCGGCTGATCCGCCCGATCAGCGCGACCCGCTGGGAGGCCTCGGCCAGCGCGGCCGCAGCCAGGGGATCGGCGAGGCGGCGTCGCTGCAGCGCCAGAAGCCCGGCAACCGCCTGCAGATTGTTCGAGACGCGGTGCTGCAGCTCATCGAATAGCAGCGCGCGGGTGCGGGCCAGCGCTGCGCTCCGCTCGCGTTCCTGCGCCAGGTGACCGTTGGCGCGCTGCATCCAGTGGATGATCAGCACATCGGTGGCCACGACCAGCGTGTAGAAGCCCATCGCCGAAAGCGAGCCGAGATCGAGATTGAACGCGTTTCTCGGCGGGATGAAGAAATACCAGGCGAGAAGCCCACCCAATGCAGCGGCCGCCGACCCGTAGCGCGCGCCGAACAGCACCGACACCAGGATCACGGCGGGGAAGAAGGTGAGGAACGGAAAACCGGGCGGCAGCGTGCCATCCGCGGCATGGCGGATCCAGAACGCGACGCCGACAGCGACACCTGTTGCCGCCCATGCGGCGGGCGGACGAACAGTGAGCGGAAGGCGATCTAGCGGCAGAAAAGACCCTTGAAGCGAAGGTGGGCGATCCACCTTCGCCAAGCATTAGAGGGCAAAGCCATTCAGGTCGAGAGGGAGGACCGCCGTGTTCGCAGGCGCTTAGGCGGCAGGACCGATCAATGGCCCCACCACGGATAGCCGGGCGGCATGTCCCGCGTGATCCGGCCGGGAAAGGCCGGCGCGCGCTTTTCCAGGAAGGCCGCAACCCCTTCGCGGACGTCCGGGCCGGCGCCCAGTGCCATAGCGAATCCGCCATCCACCTTCAGCGCGGCGGTCGGCGATGCCTCTCCTGCGAAGCGCCACAGCATCTGCCGGGTGAGCGCGATGGAGACGGGGGCGGTGTTCTCGGCGATTTCTAGCGCGATTTCCTGCGCCTTCTCCAGCAGCCTGTCGGCGGGCACGACCTCACTGACGAGTCCGCCGGACAGCGCCTCGGCTGCGTCGAAGATCTTGCCGGAAAGACACCAGCGCAGCGCCTGGGGGAGCCCCACGATCTGCGGCAGGAACCAGGCGCTGCCCGCCTCCGGCACCAGGCCGCGGCGGGCAAAGACGAAGCCGAAGCGCGCGCTGTCCGCAGCGATGCGGATGTCGCACGGCAGGGTGAGCGTCGCGCCGACGCCGACCGCAGCACCGTTGATCGCGGCGATGACCGGCTTGGGGCTGTCGAACAAGGCGCCCACGAAGCCGCCGCCGTCCTGGCGCGGCTTGCCCTCAGCGGCGAAATTGGGACCGCCGCTGCCGAAGCTGTCGGCGCCGCCCGAGATGTCCGCGCCGGCACAAAAGCCGCGGCCCTCGCCCGTCAGGATGATGGCGCGGACCTTTTCCTCCTTGCCCGCCTTGCGCACTGCTTCGGCAAGTTCGGCGCCCATCACCGCGGTATAGGCGTTCAGCTTGTCGGGACGGGCGAGCATGATCGTCGCGATCGGCCCGTCGATCGTGAAGCGGATCTGTTCAAAGGTCATCTGCCTCTCCTTGGCTCGCGGATCATGATGCGTCCGCTTTCTCCAGCGCATAACCTGTCCCGCCGCCATGCGCCATGCGGTGCGCCGGCATCGCCAAAGCGGCTTTCCCCTATCGCCCGCGCAGCTTAACGAGGGGGCATGTGGCAGCTCTACCAATTTCCCTTGTGCCCCTTCACGCGCAAGGTTCGCATCCTTCTGGGCGAGAAGGACGTCGGCTATGAGCTGGTACGGGAGATCCCGTGGACGCGGCGGGACGAGTTCCTCGACATGAACCCCGCCGGGCAGACGCCGGTGATGGTCGATGGCGAGCGCGGCACCGTGCTGATCGATTCGATGGCGATCTGCGAATATTTTGAGGAAACGGTGGATCGCGCGGCGATGATCAACGGATCGGCGGCGAATCGCGCCGAGATCCGGCGCCTGGTCGCGTGGTTCGATTCGCAATTCTATCGCGACGTCAGCCAGCCGCTGATCGAGGAACGCATGGTGAAGCGGCTGGTGCTGCGCCAGTCGCCCAATGCGGCGCGGCTGCGCGAAGCAATGAAGTCAGCGATCGGGCACCTCGATTACATCGATTACCTGCTGGATCATCGCAAATGGATGGCGGGCGCGACGATCAGCCTCGCCGACCTCGCCGCGGCGGCACATATTTCGGTGGCGGACTACCTGGGTGGGATCGACTGGTCCGGGCATACCCATGCCAAGGCATGGTATTCGGCGTTCAAGAGCCGTCGCAGCTTCCGCCCGCTTCTGGCCGAGCGGATGAGCGGGATCGAGCCGCCGAACTATTACGAGAACCCGGATTTCTGATGCACGCCACGCCTGACGCCAGCGCCCCGGCCGCCGAAACGATCGCCTTTGACGATTTTCTGAAGGTTGACATACGTGTCGGCACCATCGTTTCCGCCGAGCCTTTTCCCGAGGCGCGCAAGCCGGCGTTGAAGCTGGTGATCGATTTCGGGCCGGTGATCGGGCGCAAGAAATCGTCGGCGCAGATCACGGAAAATCATGCCGTCGAGCAGCTCGTCGGCCAGCAGGTGATGGCGGTGGTGAATTTCCCGCCGCGGCAGATCGGGCCGGTGATGAGCGAGGTACTGACGCTGGGATTTCCTGATGAGACGGGCAAGGTGGTGCTGGCCGCGCCGGTGATGAAAGTGCCGGACGGCGGGCGCCTGTTCTAGCCAGCAAGGGCCGCTTGGCAGCCCGCCGCTGACTGTTGCTGCGACGCAACACAATCATTTTACTTCGCCCGGCGGGCAACAAGCCGGAGCGACGCGGGTTCGAACCCCGGACCGCGCATCACACGCGGCCTTGTAAAAGGTATCGTTATGAAGAAGTTGCTTATGGCGGCCGTTGCCGCCGCGTTTGTGTTCCCCGCCGCCGCCGCATCTGCGCAGGACACCACCACCGACGGTTCGCGTGCGTTCGGGATCGACCCCTATGTCGGCGTGATGGGCGGATATGAAGGTTTCGAGAGCAACCCGGGCGGCGGCATCCCCCCGTCGGTGCGCGGCGATCGCCTGAAGGGCGGGCTGGTCGAGGGCGTCGCGGGTGTCAACGTGCCGCTCGGTGGTTTCTTCGTGGGCGTCGAAGGCAATGCCGCGAAGGGCTTCACCGGCGACATCGACTGGCAATATGGCGTGCACGGCCGGGTCGGTGCGCGTGCCGGCGAAACCGGTCTGATCTACGTCAAGGCGGGCTATATGTGGACGAACTTCGACCGCTATGGCCCCGACAGCCGTGACTTTGGCGACATCTCCTACGGCATCGGCGGCGAGTTCGGTCCTTCGGCGATCGGCCTTGATGGCCTGGTCAAGAAGGAAGGCATCCGCTTCCGCGCCGAAGTCTCCACGCAGGGCGAGTTTGAATCGGTGCGGCCGATGATTGGTATCGTCGGGCACTTCTGATCGGTTGCGATCGGTGAAAGAGAGGGGCTCCGGCGATTGCCGGGGCCTTTTTTTTGTTGGGGCCGAGCAAGGTCGATTGGCGAACGCGGCGGGCGCAACTTTCTTTGTCGACCGTCATCCCCGCGGAGGCGGGGATCCAGAAACGCTGGCCGTCGTGAGAGCAAGCGGCGGCAGCGTCTATGGATTCCCGCCTTCGCGGGAATGACGGAGGTGGGTTTGGCGCCGTCGCCTAAAGCCCCAGCACCTGTTTCGCGATGATGTTGCGCTGGATTTCGTTGGAGCCGGCGTAGATCGGGCCGGCGCGCTCGTTCATGTAGCGCAGCGGCGCGAGGGCGTGCCATTCCTCGCCCGACACGTAGCCGTCCGCCGGCGGTGTGTGACGCGGGACGGGGCCGCCCGGCATGGTGGCGTGGGGCTGATAGACGAGGCCGCGGTCGCCGGCGGCTTCCATCGTCAGTTCGGTGAGCGTGCCGGCGAGTTCGGTGCCCATGATCTTCATCATCGACGACAAAGCGCCGACGCTGCCGTCACCGTCGGCGGCGGAGAGCAGGCGCAGTTCCATGATTTCCAGCACGTCGGCGCGGATGCGCGCGCGCGCGAGCTTGGTGGCGAAGACGGGATCGTCGATCAGTGGCCGGCCGTCGCTGCCGATCGTCTCCGCGGCGTGACGGGCAATCGCGTCGGCGCGCGCCTTTAATGCGGGGGCATAGGCGTTGCCGCCGCGTTCGAATTCGAGGAGGTATTTGGCGACGCTCCAGCCGCGGTCGATCTCTCCCATGACGTTCGCCTTGGGCACGCGCACGTCGGTGAAGAAAACAGCATTCTGGATCTGCTCGCCCGAAGACATGGTGAAGGGGCGGACCTCGACACCCGGCGTCGTCATGTCGATGAGGAGGAAGGTGATGCCCTGTTGCGGGCGACCTTCCTTTGACGTGCGGACGAGGGCGAAGATCCAGTTCGCCTCACTGGCGTGGGTGGTCCACACTTTCTGGCCGTTGATGATGAGATCGTCGCCGTCCTTGACCGCGCTGGTTTGCAGGCTGGCGAGGTCGCTGCCGGAGCCAGGCTCGGAATAGCCCTGGCAGAAGAAGATCTCTCCCGAGAGAATGCGGGGGAGGAAGAACTGCTGCTGTTCGGGCGTGCCGTATTTCATGATGACATAGGCCACCATCGAAATGCCCATCGGCGAGAGGCCCGGGGCGCCGGCGGCGATTCGCTCACGATTCCAGATGTAGTGCTGCGCGACCGTCCAGTCGGTGCCGCCGTGCTCGGGCGCCCAGTGCGGCGCGGCCCAGCCTTTGGCGACCAGGATCTCCTGCCACTTCATGCTGGCGTGGTGATCGGCATAGACGCTGGTGGAGAGGCGACCGGCGCGCTGAAGATCGGGGGTGAGGCTGGTTTGCAGGAAATCACGGACTTCCGCCTCGAACGCCTGTTCCTCCGGGCTCCACTTCAGGTCCATTCGGCCTCTCCTTATGTCCTTCGCGGGGTTGCACCCCCGTCATGAGGGTCTATGTCGCAGCCGTTTCCCATATCCGCAAGGCGAGTGCACCCGATGGCTGACGAATTCGATTATGACGTTCTCGTGATCGGTGCCGGTCCGGGCGGCTATGTCGCGGCGATCCGGGCGGCGCAGCTTGGCCTGAAGGTGGCGTGCGCGGAAAGCCGCGAGACGCTGGGCGGCACCTGCCTCAACGTCGGGTGCATCCCGTCCAAGGCGATGCTGCACGCGAGCGAATATTTCGATGCGGCAGCGAACGGCACGATGGCCAAGATGGGCATCAAGGTGACGCCGGAACTGGACCTTGAGGCGATGCATGCGCAGCGTCGCGACTCGGTGAAGGGGCTGACCGGGGGCATCGAATTCCTGTTCAAGAAGAACAAGGTGACGTGGCTGAAGGGCCGCGCCAGCTTCGAGGATGCGCACACCGTCAGCGTCGGCGAGCAGAAGGTGACGGCGAAGAACGTGGTGATCGCCACCGGTTCGAGCGTGACGCCGCTGCCGGGTGTGACGATCGACCAGCAGGTGGTGGTCGATTCGACCGGCGCGCTGGAGCTGCCCAAGGTGCCGGAACATATGGTCGTGATCGGCGGCGGCGTAATCGGGCTGGAGCTGGGCAGCGTCTGGCGGCGACTGGGCGCGAAGGTGACGTGCGTCGAGTTCCTCGACCAGATCCTGCCGGGTTTCGACGGCGACGTGCGCAAGGAAGCCAACAAGATCTTCAAGAAGCAGGGGATCGAGTTCAAGCTGTCGACCAAGGTGACGAGCGTTGCCGTCGACGGTGGCAAGGCGACGCTGACCGTCGAGCCGGCCGCGGGCGGCGAAGCGTCGACGATCGATGCGGATTGCGTGCTGGTGTCGATCGGGCGCAAGCCCAACGTCGAGGGGCTCGGGCTGGAGAAGATCGGGCTGGAGCTCAACAACCGCGGGCAGATCGGGACGGATCATGATTTCCGTACGTCAGTGGCCGGCGTATGGGCGATCGGCGACGTGATCCCCGGCCCGATGCTGGCGCACAAGGCCGAGGACGAGGGCATTGCCGTCGCCGAGAATATCGCCGGGCAGCATGGCATCGTGAACCATGATGTGATCCCGTCGGTGGTCTACACCTGGCCGGAAGTCGCGGGCGTCGGCCTGACCGAGGAGGCCGCGAAGGAAAAGGGCGAGGTGAAGGTCGGCAAGTTCCCGATGATGGCCAACAGCCGCGCCAAGACCAACCATGAGCCCGACGGCTTCGTGAAGGTGATCGCCGACGCCAAGACCGATCGCGTGCTGGGCGTATGGTGCATCGCCACCGTCGCGGGCACGATGATCGCCCAGGCGGCGCAGGCGATGGAGTTCGGCGCGACCAGCGAGGACATTGCCTACACCTGCCACGCGCACCCGACGCATTCGGAAGCAGTGAAGGAAGCGGCGATGGCAGTGCAGGGCAAGCCGATCCACATCTGATCGACTATCGGGATGAGAAAGGGGGCGCCGGCGGACATCGCTGGCGCCCCTTTTTGTTGCGCGAGCCTTCAGATCCGCGGTGGCGTTGTGCCGCACCAGGTGTGTTGGTGCGTGCGGGACGTTGGATCCCGGATCAGTCCGGGATGACGGGTGCTTTCGGGTGAGGTGCGCGCCTGCTCGTCAGGCGGTGAGTTCCTTCAGTGGGATCGTCGCATCCGCGAGCCGGGCCGGATCGGGCGTGGCGGCGGTTTCGACGAGCTTGCGGCCCTGGACGTAATCCTTGACCGCGTTGACGCAGTCGAGCGCGATGACGCGGCCGGCCTTGAGGTAGATGATCGAGAAGCTGCGTGCCGCGGGATCGCCGCGAAGGACGGTGGCATCATGGCCGATCGAGAGGCCGACCGTCTGCAGCTTCAGGTCATATTGGTTGGACCAGAACCATGGAACGGCGTGGTAGGCGGCGTCCTGGCCAGTGATCGTCTTCGCGACGACGTTGGCCTGGTCATTGGCGTTCTGCACCGACTCAAGCCGGATCTCGGTACCGTCCGCGAAGGCATTGGCGTGGAGCGCGCAGTCGCCGATCGCGAAAATGTCGGGCAGGCTGGTGCGGCATTGCGCGTCCACCGCGACCCCGTTGCCGCCCGCCGCGCCGGCGGCGATCAGCGGCTCGACCGCGGGAATGATGCCGATGCCGACGATGACGAGCTGCGCCGGGATGACGCTGCCGTCGGCGAGGCGCACGCCGCTGGCCTGCCCGTTCTCTCCGATGATGCAGTCCACCGCGACGCCGAGGCGCACGTCGACGCCATGCGCGCGGTGCTCCGCCTCGTAGAAGCGCGACAGGTCAGGACCGGCGACCCGGGCGAGGACGCGGTCGAGCGCCTCCAGCAGCACGACCTGTTTGCCGAACTTGGCGAGAACGGCGGCGGCCTCCAGCCCGATATAGCCGCCGCCGATGACGACCGCCTGAGTGACGCCGGGAAGCTCCGCCATCATGCGATCGGCATCCGCGCGGGTGCGTACGGTGTGGACGCCGGCGAGATCATGGCCGGCGCAGCTGAGCCGGCGCGGGCTGCCGCCGGTGGCCCAGATCAGGTGGCGATAGCCGATCCTCTCGCCATCGGCGGTGGTGACAATGTGCGCGGCGGGATCGACGGCGGTGACCTCGCGGCCGAGCAGCATGTCGACATTGCGCTCCTGCCAGAAGGCCGCCGGGCGGATCAGGATACGGTCGAACGCCTTGTCGCCGGCGAGATATTCCTTCGACAGAGGCGGGCGCTCATAGGGCAGTTCGGGTTCGGCGCCGACCACCGCGATCGAGCCCTCGAACTTGGCCTGGCGCAGCGCGATCGCAGCCTGCGCCCCGCCATGGCCCGCACCAACGATCACCACGTCGTAGCTGCTCATTGATCCTCCCCAAGAACCGTTCGGCGGGATCACTGACGAGGCGAGCGCACAAGGGCAAGCGAAAGGCGCTTGACAGCGCGACGCTCTTTAGGTACAAAACAGGAACATCGAGGAAGTGCAGGCGCGAGGGCAGCGCCGCCGGCTCGATGCGGTGACGGGCCGGTGAGCGCGGGGGCAACCCTGTCGTTCCCGGCCCGTCGGCGTTTGGGGGCCTGTCCGGTGGCGGGCGTCCAGGGCAGCGGGGGAGAGGGCGCGATGCAGCAGGGCGCAGCGGGAGCAGAGAGCCGCGTGACGGGTGAGCGCGCGGCTGATGAGGCGGCGAGCGGACGACCGGCGCGGACGGCGGGGCGGGCAGGGCGAGCAGGGGCGAGCGACGGTTGCACGCAAAAGGCGGACACGTCGGCGGGGCAGGATCTTGAGGACATGGCATCCACCGACAGCCAAATGGCGGCGGCGCTGTCCGGCGGCGCGCGGGGGATCGAGCGCATTGCGGGTCATACCACGCGGCTGCGCCAGCTGCGTTTCGCGAAGGTGCTGGCGGAAACGTGCAACGTGTCGCTGGCGGCAGCGGCGGCGGGGCGAACCATGGCGACCGTGTATCGCTGGCGCAGCGTGGATGCCGCCTTCGCCGCGGCGTGGGACGAGGCGCTGAACATCGGTTACGACCGGCTCGAGAATGCACTGCTGGTCTATGCGCTGACCAAGATCGACGGCATCGCGGGCGCGGCGGCCGGGGCAAGCCTGAGCAACGGCGACCTGCAACTGGCGGTCGGCATGTTGCAGCGGCATCGTGCGTCCGGTGGCGGGCGCCGGACGGAGGTTCTGCCGATCAAGATGCCGACCGAGGCGGAAACCGACGCCGCGCTGAAGCGCGCGCTGGACGGGCTGGCCCGGCGGGGGAAGTCGTCATGAAGCGCGATCTCCTACTGGAACTGGCGCTGCTGCCGCCGGAAAAGCGCGACCGGGTGATCGCGAAAATGTCGGTGCCGATGAAGGTCGAGATGGCCGGGCGCTGGCACACGTTTGCGCACGGGGGGCAATATCGGCCGGACAAGGACTGGCGGGTGTGGCTGATCCGAGCGGGGCGTGGCTTCGGCAAGACGCGTGCGGGAGCCGAGTGGGTCAACGAGATCGCGCGCGAGGTTCCCGGCGCGCGGATCGCGCTGGTCGGCGCCACGGCGGAAGAGGCGCGGCGCGTGATGGTGGAGGGGCCGAGCGGCGTGATCGCGACGGCGCGGCTGGACGTGCGGCCGGTCTGGACGGCGAGCAAGGGAGAGGTACGCTGGCCGGGCGGCGCGGTGGCGACGGTCTATTCGGCGGATGCGCCCGAGGGGCTGCGCGGACCAGAGCATCACGCCGCCTGGTGTGACGAGCTGGCCAAGTGGCGGCGCGGCGAGGCAGCGTGGGACAATCTGATGATGACCATGCGGCTGGGCAGTCAGCCGCGCGTGATGGTGACGACCACGCCGCGATCGACCACGCTGATGCGGCGGGTGATGACGCTGCCGGGGCTGCACCAGACGACCGGGCGAACGGGGGACAATATCCACCTGCCGGCGGCGTTCGTCGACACGATGAACGAGACCTATGGCGGGACGGCGCTCGGCCGGCAGGAGCTGGACGGCGACATGATCGAGACGGTCGCGGGCGCGCTGTGGACGCGCGCGACGATCGAGGCCTGCCGGGTGCCGGCCGCGCCGGTGCTGGTGCGCGTGGTGGTGGGGGTCGATCCGCCGGCGGGCGTGGGGGGCGACGCCTGCGGGATCGTGGCGGCGGGGCTGGGCGCGGATGGCGTCGGCCATGTGATCGAGGATGCCAGCGTGACCGGCGCCACGCCCGAAGGCTGGGCACAGGCGGTGGCAGGCTGCGCGGCACGGCATGGCGCTGACCGGATCGTCGCGGAAGCGAACCAGGGCGGGGAGATGGTGGGATCGGTGCTTCGCGCGGCCGATATGCGGCTGCCGGTGCGGCTGGTCCATGCGAGCCGCGGCAAGGTCGCCCGGGCGGAGCCGGTGGCGGCGCTCTACGAAGCGGGGCGCGTGCGCCATGCGGGCGTGTTTCCGATGCTGGAGGACGAGCTGTGCGGGCTGATCACGGGCGGCGGCTACGAGGGACCGGGGCGGTCGCCGGATCGGGCGGATGCGCTGGTGTGGGCGATGACCGAGCTGATGCTGGGCGCGCGTGGGCCGGCGGGGGTGCGGGCATTGTGATGGACGCGCGGCGGACGGTGCCGGTGGGTGGCGAGTGTCCCGCCTGATCGGCTGAGCGCAGCAGGCGGGGCGGGCTGGAGCCCGGCGCGGGGCTGGGATGACGGTTCGGGGGAGGCTGGCGGGTCGCCTGAGCTGGCGTCTTCGGACGCGCTTTTTCGGGAGAGATGATCATGAAATGGTTCGGCTCAAAGGCCGGGCGCGACGCGTCGCGTCCGGCGCTGTCGCAATCGGGAGCCCGGTGGGGCCCCGGCGTGGCGCAGGGCGAATGGCCGGTCGGTTATGATGCGCAGGTGCGCGCCGGTTACCTTGGCAATGCGGTGGCGCAGCGGGCGGTGCGGCTGGTGGCGGAGGCGGTGGGATCCGCGCCGCTGGACGCGAGCGATCCCGCGCTGCTGGCGCTTGTCACGGCCAGGGCCGGCGGCGGGCGGCTGGCGGAAGTGGTGGCGGCGCAAGTGCTGCTGCACGGCAACGCCTTCATCCAGGTGCTGCGCGACGAGAACGGGACGGTGGCGGAACTCTATCCGCTGCGTCCCGAGCGGGTGAGCGTGGTGCTGGACGCGGGCGGCTGGCCGGCCGGCTATCGCTATACGGTCGGCGGGCGGGTGAGCGACCTCGGGCCTGACGCGGTGATTCATGTGCGGGGGTTTCACCCGCTGGACGATCATTACGGGCTGGGGTGCCTGGGCGCAGCGTCTGGCGCGATCGCGGTGCACAATGCGGCGGGCAAGTGGAACAAGGCGCTGCTCGACAATGCGGCGCGGCCGTCGGGTGCGCTGGTCTATGACCCGGGCGATGGCTCCGCGCTGTCGCCGGAGCAGTTCCGCCGATTGCGCGAGGAGATGGAGGCGGGGTTTGCCGGTTCGGGCAATGCCGGACGGCCGATGCTGCTGGAAGGCGGGCTAAAGTGGCAGGCGCTGAGCCTGTCGCCCGCCGACATGGATTTCGTGGGGCTGAAATCGGCGGCGGCGCGGGAGATCGCGCTGGCGTTTGGCGTGCCGCCGATGCTGCTCGGCCTGCCGGGCGACGCGACCTACGCCAATTATCGCGAGGCGAACCGGGCGCTGTGGCGCCTGACCGTGCTGCCGCTGGCGGATGCGGTGTTCGGCGCGCTGGCGGCGGGGCTGCGGGCGTGGTTTCCCGAGGCGCGGATCGAGATCGATCCCGATCGCGTGCCGGCCCTGGTGGAGGATCGTGAGCGGCTGTGGGCGATGGTGTCCGCAGCCGATTTCATTTCCGCCGACGAGAAGCGGCAGATGGTGGGGTGGGCGCAATGACCAGTTCTTCGGGAACGGGAAATGTTCTGGCGCAGCTGATCGCGCAGGGCGCGGCAGCGGGAGCGGACATGGCGACGCTGCGCGCGATCGCCGAGGAAGCGGGGGAGCTCGGCGCGACGCGGGCGATCACGCGGCTGGGCCTGTCGGACGATGCGGCATCGCGCGACCTGGCGGAATTGCGCGAGCTGCTGACCGCGTGGCGCGATGCGAAGCGCAGCGCGTGGAAGGCGTTCGCCGGCTGGGCGGCGGCGCTGTTCCTGGCGCTGATGGCGGTGAAGCTGGGGTTCGGGGAGTGGGTGAATTGAGCCTGCGGATCCAGGGCTATGCGGCGGTCTTCGACCGGGTCGACCGGGCGGGGGACGTGTTTCGCGCGGGCGTGTTCGCCGACGCCGTGCCGGTGCCATTGCTGATGCAGCATCGCGGCAGCCCGGTGGGGGAGATCTGGGCAATCGGCGAGGACGCGCGAGGGCTGTGGATCGAGGCGTGCGTGACGGACCCGGAGGTCGCGCGGCTGGCGCGGTGCGGCGCGCTGCGCGGTCTTTCGGTGGGCTATCGCGCGCTGGCGGCACGGCAGGGCGCGCGGCGCGAGGTGCTGCGCGCCGCGCTGGCGGAGGTGAGCCTGGTGACGGTGCCGATGCAGGCGGCGGCCCGGGTGGAGACGGTGATCGAGATCTGAAGGGTCGGGCGGCGCGGCGCTGCCCCTCCATCATCCGGCATGTGCCGGATGGTCCCTCTCCCCAAGCGAGCTTGGGGAGGATTTTTCGCGTGGGAGAAGAACATGGGTGAGATGATGATGGCACGGCCGGTGCTGGACGGGGCGTCGGCAATCGTGGGCGCGGGGCGCGACGCGGCGTTCGGCGCCTTCGTGCGCAGCGGCGCGGTGCTGGAGATGAAGGCGTTTTCCGGCGTGACGGGCGATGCGGGCGGCTATGCCGTGCCGAAGGAGATTGATGCGGTGATCGACGCGACGCTGAAGGCCGCGTCGCCGATCCGCAGCATCGCCAATGTCGTGCAGGTCGGCAGCGCCGGCTATCGCAAGCTGGTGACGACGGGCGGCACGCCATCGGGCTGGGCCGCGGAAACCGAAGGCCGGGCCGAGACGGGCACGCCGATCATGGTGGAGATCGCGCCGCCTATGGGCGAGCTGTTCGCCAATCCCTCCGCGACACAGGCGATGCTGGACGACGCCCATTTCGACGTCGAGGAATGGCTGGCAGGCGAGATTGCGGCGGAATTCGCCAAGGCGGAAGGCGCGGCCTTCGTGAGCGGCAATGGCACCAACCGGCCAAAGGGTTTCCTGCAGCAGGCGACGGCGGCGACCGGCGATACGACGCGCCCGTTCGGCACGCTGCAGCATATCCTGTCAGGCGCAGCGGGTGACTTTGGCAGCAACCCGCAGGAACGACTGATCGACCTGGTCCAGTCGCTGCGCGCACCCTATCGCCAGGGCGCGGTGTTCGTGATGAACGCGGCCACGCTGGCGCGCATCCGCAAGTTCAAGACCAGCGACGGCGCCTTTGTGTGGCAGCCGAGCCTGGCGGCGGGGCAGCCGGCGACATTGCTCGGCTATCCGGTGATCGAGGCGGAGGACATGCCCGATATCGCGGCCAACGCGCCGGCAATCGCCTTCGGCAACTTCAAGGCCGGATATCTGATCGCGGAGCGCAGCGAGACGGCGATCCTGCGCGATCCCTACACCAACAAACCGTTTGTCAGCTTCTACGCCACCAAGCGCGTGGGTGGCTGCGTTTCGAACAGCGAGGCAATCAAGGTGATGAAGTTCGCCGCGTCGTGATCCTTCCTTCGCCCCTCCCACGAAGCGGGAGGGGCGTCTGGTGCGCGAAAGGGAGAGGATGATGACGGTTTCGGGGGTGTCGCCCGCCGCGATCGCCGCGGCGGTGGGGGAGGCGCGCGCGTATCTGCGGCTGGAGGGAGAGGCGGAACAGGCGCTGCTGGAGCGCCTGGCCGCGAGCGCGATCGCGCTGGCGGAGGCGTTCACCGGCACATTGCTGGTGACGCGAACGGTGGAGGATGTGCTGCCCGCCACCACGCAGGGCTGGCAGCTGCTGGCGGCGGCGCCAGTGGTGGCGATCGGCGGGATGACCGGTCTGCCGGCGGAGGGTGCGCCCTTCGTGCTGCCCCCGAGCGTCTATGCCGTGGATGTCGACGCGGATGCGCGCGGCTGGGTGCGGGTGATTGCGGCCGGCGCGGCGGGGCGGGTGGCCGTTAGCTACACCGCCGGTCTGGGGGCGACCTGGGCCGCGCTGCCGCCGCCGCTGGCGCAGGGCGTGGCGATGCTGATCGCGCATCTGTTCAACGACCGTGACGCAGGCCGCGCGCCGCCGGCGGCGGTGGCGGCGTTGTGGCGGCCGTACCGGCGAATGCGCCTGATGGCAGAGGCCCATCAATGGGGAAGGGGGCAATGAGCGGGGGGGCGATGAGCGGGGCAGGGGAGCCGGCCGTGTTGTTGCAGGCCGCGCTGCTGGCGGCGGTTCAGGGGGTGGCGAGGGCGTTCGACGCGCCGCCGGTGCGCGGGGCGCTGCCTTATGCCGTGGTGGAGGATGCGGTGCTCGCGCGCTGGGGCGGAACGGGCATCGACGGGCGCGAGGGGCGCGTGCGCATCGTGCTGCACGATGCGGGCGAGCGGCCGGCGCGGCTGCGCGCATCGAGCGCCGCTGTTGAAGGCGCCGCGACGGCGCTGGCGGGTGACATCGGGGAGGGGTGGCGCGTGGTGGCGGTGCGGCTGCTTGGCGGCCGGACACAACGCAGCGGCGGCGGCAGCAGCGGTGGTGTCGGGGATCGCTGGACGGCGACGCGGGAATTTGCGGTCAAATTGTATCGGGAGGGATGACGATGGCGGTGGAGAAAGGTTCGGCCTTCCTGCTGAAGGTAGGCGACGGCGCGGCGACGCCGGCATTCGCGACAGTGGCGGGCATGCGCACGACGCAGCTGAGCATCAACGGCGAGGCAGTGGTGGTGACGCACAAGGGATCGGGCGGCTGGCGCGACCTGCTGTCCGGCGCGGGCGTGCGCAGCGTCAGCGTGTCGGCGGCGGGTGTGTTCACCGGATCGGCGGCAGAGACGCGGGTGAAGAACAATGCGCTGGCCGGCACGATCGACGATTACCGGCTGAGCTTCGAGAGCGGGGAGATGCTGACCGGCCGGTTCCTGGTGACGCGGCTGGACTATGCCGGGGATTTCAACGGTGAGCGCAGCTACACGGTGAACCTTGAGAGCTCCGGCCCGGTGGTGGCGGCATGAGCGGGACGCAGCATGTCGCCAATGCCGCGCGCGGCGAGGCGGCCATACGGATCGGTGGCGAAGCGCTGGTGCTGCGGCCGAGCTTCGCGGCGCTGGTTGCTGCCGAAACCGAACTGGGGCCGCTGTTCGCGCTGGTCGAGCGGGCCGCCGAGGGGCGGTTGGCGCTTGGTGAGATGGTGGCGCTGTTCTGGCACTGCCTGCGCGATCGGCCGGAGGCGCTGACGCGCGATGCGTTTGGCGATGCGGTGGCGGCGCAGGGACTGACCGCCGCGCTGCCCGCGCTGAAGGTGCTGCTGGGGCAGATACTGGCGGGGCGATGACCTTCGCCGAGAGTGCCGCGCGGCTGGCAGGCTGCGCCGGCGTGGCGTTCGGCTGGGCCCCGGACGCCTTTTGGCGGGCCACGCCGGCCGAACTGGGCGCGCTGGTCCGCGCGCTTACCGCGCAAGATCCGATCGCGGTGCCGGATGCCGGCACGATCGCCCGGTTGAAGGAGGCTTTTCCTGATGGATGACGATTGGGAGCGCACGGTGGTGAGCGTGCGCGCCGACACCGCCGGCTTTGCCCGTGACGTGGCGGAAATGCGCGCGGCACTGGAAGGGCCGCTGGGTGCGGGAGCGGAGCGCGCCGGACGAGCGATCGAGACGACGCTGGCGCGGGCCGTGCGAACGGGCAAGCTGGGGTTCGAGGATCTGCGCAATGTCGCACTGTCGGCGCTTGGCGACATCGCCAGCAACGCGCTCCGGGCAGGGATCGGCAGTCTGCTGGGCAATGTGGCGCCGGCTGGCGGCGGCATCACCCAAGCGCTGCTCGCCGCGCTGGGCGCACCGGGCAGGGCGACCGGGGGCCCGGTCTCTCCTGGCCGCCCGTTCTGGGTGGGTGAGCGCGGACCGGAATTGTTCGTGCCGACCGCCAGCGGGACGGTGCTGCCGACGCCCACCGGCAGCAGCCGCGACGTGCGTGTGACGATCAACGTGAATGCCGCGAGCGACGCGGCCCCGGCCGCTTTGGCACGCTCCAGTCGCCAGGTGGCGCGTGCGGTGAAGGCGGCGCTTGCCGGCATGGAGGACTGACATGGCGCATTGCCTGGTGCCGCAGCGTCAGCCGCATCACGTATCGGACGTGATCTCGCGGTTCGACCCACGTTTCTGGACGGTCAACTTTCCGCGCCCGACGATGGCGGCCGTGACGACCATCGCGCCCGATGCGCTGCGCGTGGACTGCGCCTTTTACCGCAAGAGCGATCTCGCCGGCCTGATCTGGGAGGCGGAGGACCGGCACGACCATCCGCTGCTCGCCTATGACACGGAGCGGGACTTCCGAACATGCCGCCTGTTGTTTCGCTGGCGATCGGCCGGTGTGCGGGCGCTGGATGCGCGACATGGCCCGGTGCTGACGATCGAGGGGCGGGACGCGTCCGGCCTGCCGCGATCCTGGTATGTGCGGTTGTGGAATTATGCCCTGGGCACGCCGAACGATGCGCTGATCACGATCGATTTCGCCGATGTGACCGGCGGATTCCTGCTGCCGGACGAGGCGGATCCGGTGTGGGCGGGCGACGTGGATCGCATGTTCATTTCTCTGGTGGCGCCGGACTATGACGGGAGCGACGCCATGCTCGAGGCGCTGGCAGAGGGCTGGGCCGAGCTGAGCGAGATCCGGTGCACCGGGCCGGGATCGGTGATCGGCATCGGGGATGCGGTGCTGCCGGAACATGCGCTGAAGATCGCGAGCGGCTATGACGACAGTTATCACCTGACGCCGGCACGGCTGCTGCGCAACGTGCTTCACCTCGGCTATCGCGGGGCGATCGTCCATTATGTGGGCATGAGCCATTATTTCCGGCTCAATGGCATGCTCAAGGTGGCGGACGGGCTGAACCTGCCGTGTCAGGCGTGGCATCGCTCCTTCGCCGAACAGGCGCAGGCGCTGGGCCAGGACGTGATCTGGTCGCTGTCCTACGAGTTGTTCGACGCGCACTGCCCGGAAGATTGGAAGCAGCGGCGGGCGGACGGTGCGCCGGCGCTGACCGGGTGGGAGCCGCCCTCCACCTTGCTGTCCCCCGCCAATGAAGCGGCGATGGCCTATCTCCAGACGATCGCGCGCGCCTTTGTGGCGATCGGCACCGCGGCGGGCCTTGCGCCCCGGTTCCAGGTGGGGGAGCCGTGGTGGTGGGTGACGGCGGACGGGCAGCCGTGCCTGTATGATGCCCAAGCCGTGGCGGCGTTCGACCCGGTGCCGATCCCGACCGTCCGAGGTGTCCTTTCAGGGGAGCAGCGTGCCACGCTGGATGCGGCGGGCGCGATGCTGGCGGCATCGACGGCGGCGCTGTGCGCGGCCGTCCGCGAGGATCATCCGGGCTGCGAAACGCACCTGCTCACCTATCTGCCGACCGTGCTCGACGCACGCGCGCCCGAGGCCAAGCGGATGAACATGCCTTTGGGCTGGGCCAGCCCGGCATTCGATGTGCTTCAGCTGGAGGATTACGACTGGGTCACGGCCGGCGACACGGCATCGACGCGCGATGGGGTGGCGCTGGCCGAGGCGCGGCTGAATTATCCGCCGGAGCGGCAGGATTACCTCAGCGGCTTCGTCCTGCGGCCGAGCGACAGGGCGCAGTGGCGCGCGATCGATGCGGCGGCCGTGACGGCGCTGGGGCGCGGGGTGCGCGGTGTTCATGTCTGGGCGCTGCCGCAGGTGATGCGCGACGGCTTCGTACACTGGGGATCGCTGGAAGAGGGGGAGGATGCGGTGGACGCGTTCGATGATGTGCTGTTCCCGCTGGCGCTGGGAGCGGAGGCGGAGGTGACGCCGGAGTTTTCCACGGCGGTGATGACGGGCGCTGGCGGGCACGAAAGCCGCAACGCGAGCTGGGCGGAAGCGCGCACCCGTTATGATGCGGGGCCGGGGGTGCGCAGCGAGGCGGATATTGCGACGCTGATCGGCTTCTTTCGCGCACAACGAGGCCCGGCGCGGGCATTTCGCCTGCGCGATCCGTTTGACGCCGAAGCGAACGACGAGGCGATCGGGGCGGGCGATGGCATCAACCGCCGGTTCGACCTGGTGAAACATTATGGCGGCGCGGCGCGGCGGATCACCCGGCCGGTCGCCGGCACGCTGGTGGTGAGACTGAACGGCGCGGCGACGCAGGGCTTTTCGCTGGAGCCGCTCGGCATCGTCGTGCTTGACGTGCCGCCTGGAGCGGGCGTGGCGGTAACGGCAAGCTTCGCCTTCGACGTGCCGGTGCGCTTTGCGGAGGACCGGCTGACCGTATCGCGCGCCACGTTCCTGGCGGGCGCCGCGCCTTCCGTTCCGCTGATCGAGGTGCGCGAGGCATGAGCGACCGGCTGACGACTCTGGCGCTGCTCTGGTTGCTGGAGCGGCGTGACGGCGTGACGATCGGGCTGACCGACCATGATCGCGATCTGGTGATCGACGGGCGCGTGTATCGCGCGGCGCCCGGGATGACACCGGCGGCGATAGAGCGCGGCGACGGGCTGGACCCCGCCGTGACCGAGGCGAGCGGGGCGTTGACCCATGCGGCCGTCACCGAGCGCGATCTGCTCGCGGGTCGATGGGACGGCGCCCGCATCACCGTGGCGGTGGCTGACTGGAGCGCGGGCGGCGCGCCGAGCGTGTTGAGCGGCGGAACCATTGGCGAGATCGAGATCGACGATCGCGGCTTCACGGCGCAATTGCGCGGTCCTGCCGCGGCTCTTGAGCGAGCGGTTACGGAGGAAACCAGCGCGGAGTGTCGCGCCGCGCTGGGGGATCGGCGGTGCCGTGTGCCGATGGCGGGCCGGCGGCGCCTCGCCCGAGTGCAGGAGGTGAGTGGCATGACGCTGACGCTGGATAGCGTGGAGCCGACGCCGGATGCCTATGGCGGCGGACGGCTGCGCTGGATGAGCGGGGAGGGGCGCGGGCTGGAGGGCGCGATCAGCCAGTCGGCCGGTGCCATGCTGACCTTGCGGATGACCCCCGCGTTTCCGGTTGCGCCGGGCACTTTGGTGGAGATCACCGAAGGCTGCGACAAGAGCGTTGCCACCTGCCGCGCACGGTTCGCCAATGTCGCGAATTTTCGCGGCGAGCCTTATCTGCCGGGTATCGACCTGCTGACGCGATATCCCGGCGCATGAGCCCGGCAGATCGCGTGGCGGCGGCGGCGCAGGCGGCCGTCGGCGTGCCGTTCCGCTTGCAGGGGCGCGATCCGGAGAGCGGCCTCGACTGCGTCGGCGTGGTGGCCCTGTCCCTGACGGCGGGCGGCCATGAAGGGCCGGTGCCGGCGGGCTATGGCCTGCGATGCGGCGATGCCGCGCGCTATCGATCATGCTGGGCCGGGCTGGCGGACGCGGACGGGAGCCGCCCCGGCGACGTGCTGCTCTGCCTGGCAGGGCCGCGCCAGCTGCACCTCGCGGTCCGCACGCCTGCCGGCGTCGTACATGCCGATGCGGGGCTGAGGCGCGTGGTGGAGCGACCGGGGGCGCTGCCCTGGCCCGTGCTCATGGCCTGGCGAATAGGGGAAAGCTGATGGCAACTCTGGTGCTGACAACCGTCGGCGGGCTGGTGGGCGGCCCGATCGGCGCCGCACTTGGCGGCATGATCGGGCAGGCCGTCGACCGAAACGTCCTGTTCAAGCCCAAGGGACGGCAGGGGCCGCGGCTGACCGAATTGTCGGTGCAGACGTCGAGTTACGGCCAGCCGATCGCGCAACTGTTCGGGCGGATGCGGGTGGCGGGGCAGGTGATCTGGGCGGCGGACCTGGTGGAGCACCGGCAGCAGCAGGGCGGCGGAAAGGGGCAGCCGAGCCTTACCAGCTTCTCCTATTCCGCAAGCTTCGCCGTCGCTCTTTCCAGCCGCCCGATCCTTGATGTCGGGCGCATCTGGGCGGATGGAAACCTGCTGCGCGGAGCGGCCGGCGACTGGAAGGTCGCAACGGGATTTCGCCTGTACCACGGCGACGAGGAACAGGCGCCCGACCCGATGATCGCGAGCGCCGAGGGGCTGGACCTCGCGCCGGCGTATCGCGGGCTTGCCTATGCCGTGTTCGAGAACCTGCCGCTGGAGCAATTTGGCAACCGCATTCCCTCGCTCACCTTCGAGGTGATCGCCGATGCAGGGCCGGTGTCGGTCGGCAGCATCGCGCATGCGCTTGGCGGCGGTGCCTTGACGGGCGCGGGGCCGCAGCAGCTTCTCGACGGCTTTTCGGCCTATGGCGACAGTGCGCGCGGCGTGATCGAGACGCTGGCCGAGGTGTCAGGCGCCTGGTTTGCGCCGGCAGGCCACGGCGTATCGATGCGGGCGGACACGGCTCCGACACGCACCGTGCCGGACGACGGACGATCGCGCCGCCTGGCACCGGCCGAGCGCGTGCCGCGATC
The DNA here is from genome assembly GCF_900109205.1 of Sphingomonas sp. OV641. Classification (NCBI taxonomy): domain Bacteria; kingdom Pseudomonadati; phylum Pseudomonadota; class Alphaproteobacteria; order Sphingomonadales; family Sphingomonadaceae; genus Sphingomonas; species Sphingomonas sp. OV641. The sequence continues at coordinate 639,700 of NZ_FNZB01000002.1, forward strand.
CATGCTCGTCTCCCATTATGATCCGGCGCGTGACTGGCAGGCGGGCGCGCAGCGCGCGGTGCGGCCCGGCGCGGGCGATGCCGCCGCCACCATCGAGCTGCCCGCCGCGATCTCCGCATCGGCGGCGAAGACGATTGCCACCGCCATGCTGGCGCGGGCTGAGGCCGGGCGTACGCGCTGCCAGTTGGTGCTCGACGCATCCGCGATCGACATCGCGCCGGGGGCCGTGATCGCGATCGAGGGCGAGGCGCAAGGCGCCGCCTGGCGCGTCGTAGCGGTCGCGGTGGAACGCTTTGGCGTGACGCTGGATCTGGTGGCGCTGGCACCGCCGCCGTTGCCGACCAGCGCGAGTGGCGGACGGCTGCTGCGCGAAGCGGATGCGCCGGCCGGAAGCACTGTTATTCACGCGGCCGAATTGCCGGACCTTTCGGGTGAATACGCCTCGCGCCCGCGGGTTGCAGTGGTCGCCGCTGGAACATCGCCCGGCTGGCGACGCGCGGCATTGCACTACAGCCTGGATGGCGGGGCGAGCTGGACCGCCGCCGGCGCCACCGCTGCGCCTGGCGTGATCGGCCGCGTCATCAGCCCGTGCGGACCAGCGCCAAGCACCTTGATCGACCGCGTCCACAACCTGGAGGTCGAGCTGGCGCATGGGGGCATGCATCTGAGGGCGGCGGATGCAGGTGCGCTCGACGCGGGTGCCAATCTAGCGTTGGTCGGGGAGGAGCTTCTGCAGTTCGGCGAGGCGGCCAAACTAGGGGAGCGAACCTGGCGCCTCACGCTGCTGCGTCGCGGCAAGTTCGGCACGTCGGGAAACCTGTTGCACGATGACGCTCCGTTCGTGTTGCTCGACGGTAACAGTGTTGTAAGCTTTCCGGCCGACGCCGCCCTGACGCAGCCGGTGCTGGTGATGGCGAATGGCGTTGGCGACGCGCAGCCGGCAGAGGCGATATGCCGGCTGACCGGGCGCTCCCTGGTCCCGCCCGCGCCGGTGCACCTGACCGGCCGCATCATCGACCATGTCCTGCACTGTACGTGGCGGCGTCGCAGCCGCGCCGACTGGCGCTGGCGCGATGGCGTCGATGCGGCGCTGATCGAAGAACGCGAGGGATATCAGGTTACGATCGACGCGGCGGGCGGGCGCACCACGCTGGTGACCGGCGATCCGCATCTCGCAACGCCGCTGGCGGCAATCGGCGGCGCCCCCGTTCATGTCGCGGTGCAGCAGATCGGGACCCACGGCCTATCCGAAGCGGCAACGCTGCACCTCTGACGAAAGGGCAGAAGAACAATCATGAGCACGATGGAAAATGCCACGGCGCGCTGGCGCCTGCCGCTGCTTCATGCAGGGCAGGCGCAGAAGGAAATAGACCATAATGAAGCGTTGGCGCTGCTCGACATGGCGGTGCAGCCGGCGGTGACGGCGATGGGCGCCGATTTGCCGCCGGCTGAGCCCGCTGAGGGCGCCTGCTGGGTGGTTGGCGACGCACCGGTGGGCGCATGGGCCGGCCAGGCTCGATCACTGGCGGGCTGGACGGCCGGCGGCTGGCGCTTCCTTGCTCCCCATCCGGGAATGACGGTGTGGCGTATCGAGGATGGCCTGACTGCCCGTTATCAGGATGCGGCGTGGCGGATCGGCGAACTGTGCGCCTCCAGCCTCGTAATCGCGGGATCGCCGATGCTTGCCGCCCAGCAGTCGCCGATCGCCGGTGCATCAGGAGGTTCCACGATCGACCTCGAAGCGCGCGAAGTGCTTGAAGCAGTGTTGGAAACGTTGCGGAATCACCATCTGATCGGGCGCTAAAAAGTGTGTTTTCTGCGCAACAGTCGCCTCTTTTTGTCGCCTTGCACGGAAACCTTCCTTTCGATAGTGAGTTTGCGCTGTCCGTAGTGACACCATGGAAAGGGGAATATGATGCGGAAGCTTGCCGTAGTTCTGGCGCTCGCTTCTACCGCTCTCGCCTCGCCTGCACTTGCCCGCGATAACGCGTGGTACGTCGGCGTCGAGTTCGGTGGTATGATCGTCGAGGACATCGACTACGATATCTCGTCGGTGACGTCTGGCACCAGCACGGTCGACCACGATTATGGCTATGACGGCGGCGCCGTTGCTGGCTATGACTTCGGTGGCTTCCGCCTCGAGGCCGAAGTTGCCTACAAGGCCGCGACTGTCGACAGCTATACGTCGACCGTTGGCGTTCCGGTTGGCACCGCAGGCGGCGTCGTGAACGTTGCTCCGGGTACCTTCGACTATGCAGGCGGCCGTTCGACCGCGCTGAGCTTCATGGTCAATGGTATGCTCGACTTCGGTGACGATGACGGCATCCAGGGCTTCATCGGCGGTGGTGCCGGTGTGGCGCGCGTCAAGAACCGCATCGCGATCAACCAGCGCGGTAGCTTCTTGAACGACTCGGATACGGTCTTCGCATGGCAGGGCATCGCCGGCGTTCGTGCGCCGCTGACCGACAACCTGGACGCGACGCTGAAGTATCGTTTCTTCAACGCCAGCAACGTCGAGCTCGTCGACTTCTCGAACCGCGGCTACGAAGGCCGGTTCCGGTCGCACAGCATCCTCGGCGGTCTGACCTACAACTTCGGCGAGCCGCCGGCACCGCCGCCGCCGCCGCCGCCGCCGCCGCCGCCGCCTCCCCCGCCGCCGCCGCCGCCGCCGCCTGAGGTGGTGTGCTCGCCGGGTCCGTTCATTGTCTTCTTCGAGTGGGACAAGTCGGACATCACGCCGGAAGCAGCGTCGATCCTCGACAACGCGGTTACGCAGTACCAGTCGTGCGGCAACGCGCAGGTAATGCTGGCCGGCCACGCCGACCGTTCGGGTGCGGCCTCCTACAACGTCGGCCTGTCGCAGCGCCGTGCCGACGCGGTGAAGGGCTACCTGACCTCGAAGGCGATCCCGGAAACCGTGATCTCGACCGAAGCGTTCGGCGAAAGCCGCCCGCGCGTCGACACGGCAGACGGCGTCCGCGAGGTTCAGAACCGTCGCGTGGAGGTCACCTACGGTCCGGGTTCGGGCATGTAAGACCTTTCGTCTCACCAGACGAACTGGGAGGGGTCGGATATTTCCGGCCCCTCTTTGTTTATGGGCGCGGGCGATCGACCGTCGCGGCGAATGGATGGATCAAATTACCGTCGGGTGGCTGGCGCTCGTCAGCCGGTGGCCTTCGACTAGGTCCGTTCACAGGCCAGAGGCAGCGCGCGCTGCGGTGCATTGTTCCTCGCTGGCGTTACGCTTCGGTCATACATCCCTGACGCCGGAGCATCAGCGTGCCGCGGCGACTGCCGTGCCGGTCGCGCTTCAGGATCTCAGCCGGGTGGCTCGGAGCTTCGAAGGCGGCTTCAGGTCATTCTCGGCAGGCGGATACTCGATGCACCCCGCCCCAGCAGCGCCCGAGGCGCAGGAGCGTGCCGCCCGCAACCGGCCGCGCTAATGCATCTCATAACCTGTCTGTCTGCGCCACGCCGATCATGGCGGCGAGTCACGTTCCTGTGCTTCAACGCGCGCAGACCGGCTTTCCTTGCCGAAGGTCGTCCGAACCGTGGCCAGACTGCCCTCGTGTGACCTCATGTCTGGGTGCGTGGGCAAGTGGATACGCTTCAGGCGCGCCTCAGCCGGCTCTGGCTGACGCTCAGAGCAGCCAGCCCTTGGCTGTTCGACGGATGCTTCTGCTTTCAGGCGTCGGATTATGCAGCGCAGCTCATGCACATGATTGCGATGTAACTCCGGCCGTGCTCGCTCTTACGTCGTTGGAGGGGCGAACCCGAGACCTACGGCCGAGTTATCCGGGTGACATGCCCCATCTTGCGGCCAGCCCGCACCTCGCGCTTGCCATAGAGATGAACGTGCGCGCCGGGTTCGCCGAGCAGATCAGCCCAGCGATCCACGTCGTGGCCGATCAGATTTTCCATCGTCACGCCCGAACCAGTCAGGCCAGTGTCCCCGAGCGGCAGGCCGCAGATCGCACGGACGTGGTTCTCGAACTGCGAAGTCACTGCGCCTTCGATCGTCCAATGCCCCGAATTATGGACCCGCGGCGCCATTTCGTTGAACACCGGACCGTTCTGCGTGGCGAAGAACTCGCATGTCAGCACGCCGACATGGTCGAGCGCGTCTGCGATCCGCCCGGTCAACGCCGCGGCCTGCGTCCATTGCGCTGCAATCGGCGAAGGTGCGGGGATGGTGGATCGGGCCAGGATGCCGTCCGCATGCTCGTTCCACGGCGGCGGATAGCTGACCATGGAGCCGTCTTGCCCGCGCACGAGCACGATGGAAAACTCGTGGCTGAAGGTCACGAACGCCTCGAGCACGGCGGCTCCGCCGACCGTGGCCCATGCCTGATCGGCATCTGCCGGCGTCGACAGCCGCGCCTGTCCCTTGCCGTCATAGCCCATGCGCGTCGTCTTGAGCACGGCAGGCGTGCCGATCTCGTGAACGGCGGTGTCCAGTGCCTCACGCGTCGCCACGGCCGCCCAGCGTGCCGGCGTGCCGCCCAGCTCGGCCACGAACGCCTTCTCCGCCAGCCGATCCTGCGCAACGCGGAGACTGGCGGGGGAAGGATGAACCGGCTTGCGCTCAGCGAGCCACTCCACCGGCTCCGCGGCGACATTCTCGAACTCGTAGGTGATCACATCGCATTGCGCGGCGAAGTCGGCCAGCACCACGCGGTTGTGGTAATCGGCCCTGGTCAGCGACGAGGCCGTCTGGGCGGCCACGCTTTCCCGATCAGGCGCGAGCACATGGGTGCGATAGCCGAGCTGCGCCGCAGCGGCAGCGATCATCCGCCCGAGCTGGCCGCCGCCCAGGATGCCGATGGTCGATCCGGGAGGCAGCGGCGTCATGCCGGCAGCTCCGCGACGCTGTTGGTCTGCGCCGCGCGCCATTGCTTCAGCCGGTCGGCCAGTGCTTCGTCACTGACGGCCAGGATCGCGGCGGCAAGCAGGCCAGCGTTGATCGCGCCAGCCTTGCCGATCGCGAGCGTGCCGACCGGAATGCCACCGGGCATCTGAACGATCGACAGCAGGCTATCCATGCCCTTCAGCGCCTTTGATTCTACCGGCACGCCGAGCACCGGCAGATGTGTCATCGCCGCCGTCATGCCGGGCAAGTGCGCAGCCCCGCCCGCTCCCGCGATGATCACCTTCAGGCCGCGATCGGCTGCCTGAGCGGCATAATCATACAAGCGTTGCGGGGTGCGATGCGCGGAGACGACCCGGGTTTCATGCGGCACGCCGAGCGCCTCCAGCGTCTCGGCGGCATGCCGCATCGTTTCCCAATCGGAGGTCGAGCCCATGATGATGCCGACGTGCGCCATTTCCGGCGGTTAGCGAGGGACAATGGCGAGGGCAACAGGAAGCTGCCGCCGTGGCGGCGAGGAGAGGCGGTTACCTGTCACTTGCCGCCATGCCGGCCTGAGGGCACCGCGCATTATGTTGGCGCGCGGAAGACGCTGAGGTCAGGCGGTGCTAGCGGTATGAATTTGGGTTCAACGCCAGGACGCGCGCCACATCCCGCTCAATGACGCGGCTGGTAACCCGCTCGATCAAGCGGTGCGCGCTGCGCCACGGGCGCAACTCGCCATCGCGACGGCGGTGCCCATCGATCAAGCGGCTGCCCCAGCTTTCGATCGCCGGGCCAGTGGCGCTCGGAATATCCTGCGCAAGCACCAGCGAGGGAAAGGGCAGGGCGATCGCAGGAGAGGCAAAGGCGTCTGGCTTGTCCGCCTGGTTGGCGGGCGGATCGAACAGAAGCGCGCCGGCGACGCGGGACACATAGGACGCCGGCGACAAGCGCGCCCACCACGAGGCGGCGTGACACCCGATCCCTTCCGCCACGAGCACCACGGCGCGATCAGCGCGCATCACTGCTGCATCGAGCTGCGCTGCCCAGATGCTGCGCCGTTCGCCGCCCTCGAGGATGACGTGCTCGTCACCCTGGCTCGGCCAGCGCAAGCGGGCATTCCACGCCGGCGACTCCACACCGGGGGCGCCGATCGTGATGATCGAGAAACGGTCAGGCATGATGGCCGTGGCGATCGACATGGCGACCTTCTCCGAGTCCTGTGTGATCGGATCATGCCATCAACGGTGAGGCCGCGGCAATGGGTTGCGTGACCACCCCTTAGGGGTTGGCCGCCGCGCGGGCACGGGCTAGCCGTGAAATCCGCAAGGCTGAGCCATCACCCGGTCGAGATGCGCGGTCAGGCGCGGCTCCAGGCGAAATCCAGCCGTGTGTCGCCATCGACCATCCCCGACGCAGCAAAGCTCCGTTCGATGATCACGCCTGTTCCATCGGCAGCGATGGCAATCACGGTGCTGCAGCGCGTTCCGTAAACGCTGTCGCGGATGAAGACTGGTCGCTCTCCCTCCACGGTGGCCTGCTCGTCGGCAAGCAGACCGAGCAGGTCCTCGGGCGCGCGATCCTGCGTAAGCCATGCGCCGAGCGCCTGGGTAAGCGTCCGCGTACGTGGCCAGGGCGGATCGAGTGGGCCGTTGGAGATGCCGTGCAGCCCGGGTGCGAGCGGCTGATGCACCAGGGCGGGGCGGTTGCTGCGGAATGCCGCATCATCGCCAATCGTCATCAGGCTGAAACCGCCGAACGCGTCCAGCGCGGCATCATCGGGCAAGTCGCCCGTGCGCAGATAGTCCGCCACCAGCGCGCCGCGGGATGGGGCTGCTCCACCGCGGGGATAACCGGCGACGTTGGTCACCACAGCGAAACGGCCTTGTTCGGACACGCCGATCCAGCCGCCGCCGGACACGAGATCGCGCCCGCCCAGGAAGTGAGGCGCATCGTCCCACCGCATCAACGGCGCCGAGGGGCGTGCATGAAACTCGTCGCGATTGCCTGCAACCACGAGGTGCCAGCGTGGACTAGCCGCCAGCGCGAGCGCAACGACACACATCAGCCGCGTCGAGGTAGGAAAAGGATCATCCGACGCCCTTACCTTCTTTCGCGCGCCTCCGGGAACTCCCGCGATGGGGCTTCATGCACCTGATGGAGGCGGCCACAGCTTCAGCCGACCAACGCGCGGTCGCGCAGGCCTCGCCAGACCCGGACCGCTTGCACCGTTTCGGCCACGTCATGAACCCGCAACAGCTGCACGCCCGCCTCGGCACCCTTCAGCGCAAGCGCCACCGACCCGCCCAGCCGTTCGCCAACGGGTGCCTCGTTCGACAGCGCGCCGATCAGGCGCTTGCGACTGGCGCCGAGCATGATGGGGCACCCCAGGCCATGGAACATCGCAAGGCCGTTGATGAGCGCCAGATTGTCCTGCAGTGACTTGCCGAAGCCGATGCCGGGATCCACCAAGATCCTGTCACGTGCCACGCCGCCGCCCACCAGCGCTTCTATGCGCGCCTCCAGCCAGTCGAAGACGTCGGTCACGACATCGCGGTAGCCGCCGCTGCCGTGACCGCCTTTCTCCGGATCCGGCGAATGCATGATGATGACCGGGGCGCCAGTGCGCACCACGACGTCCAATGCACGCTTGTCCCACAGCAGCGAGGAAACATCGTTCACGATGGCCGCTCCGGCCGCTAGCGCGCGCTCCATCACCAGCGCCTTGCGCGTGTCGATGGACACCAGCGCGCCGGCGGACGCGAGCCGCTCGATCACCGGCACCACGCGCTCGGCCTCGTCCTGTTCCCACACCGTCGCCGCGCCGGGGCGGGTGGACTCACCACCCACGTCGATCAGGCCCGCGCCGGCGCCCGCCATGATCATCCCGGCCGAGGCGGCAGCGGCCGGATCGTCGCGGTGGACGCCGCCGTCGGAAAAGCTGTCCGGCGTCATGTTGAGGATGCCGGCGACGACCGGCTGATCGAACCGGAGCGTCCGTGAGCCCAGCGTCCATGAAGGTCGTGCCGTCGTGATCCGCCGGTGAAGCTCGGCTGCTCTGGCGCCAAGGCTGGTGACATCGGCGACCGGAACGGCGCGTCTCCTGCCCCCTTCGCTCACCTCATAGTCGGCGAACCACTGCATGCCGCCAGCGAGCCGGGCGACCGCGCCGTCCGGATAGGCAAATGGCGCGTCGACGAAGTGGATCGGGCGGAGATGCATGGGGGGCCTTCGGATTGCGACGCTTCAGGCGTGTGGCGCAGGTGCGTCACCCGCGCAAGGCGGGCAGGGTGCGCCCTTGTGCAGGATCGTGACGCACCTTGGCGACCCATGATGCCCGGCCGGCTTCGCTTGAACGGCCGGACCTGGAGTCGCCAAAGCTGCTCAGACCTGCGTCGCCAGCAGATAGGTCTGCCGCAGGGCATCGATCGGCTTCAGCGCGCCTTCCGTCTCGTAATGCCAGAAGCTCCAGCCGTTGCAGGCCGGCGCGCCCTGCAAGGTCGCGCCCAGCTTGTGGATCGATCCGACCGAGCCACAGTCGCTGGCGAGGCTGCCATCGGCGCGCACCGTCGCACGGTAACGGCGCTTGGCGTCGGTCACCACGCTGCCCGCCGGCAGGAAGGCATTTTCCACCAGCACGCCAAAGGCAACCTTGGGCTGCTGTCGCGGGCTCTGCATGGTCGTGAGCGCCGATTCATCGAGCGGCAGGGCATCCGCGATCCGGGCGCGGGCGGCATCGATATAGACGTTCTCGCGCTCGATCCCTATCCAGCGGCGCCCCAGCCGCTTGGCCACCGCGCCAGTCGTGCCGGTGCCGAAGAACGGATCGAGCACCACGTCGCCCGGCTTCGTGCAGGCGAGCAGGATGCGGTACAGCAAGGCCTCCGGCTTCTGCGTCGGATGCACCTTGTGCCCGTCCGCACCCTTCAGCCGCTCCTGACCGCCACAGATCGGGAATTCCCAGTCCGAGCGCATCTGCAACTCGTCGTTCAGCGTCTTCATCGAGCGATAGTTGAAGGTGTATTTCGCCTTCTCGCCCTTCGACGCCCAGATCAGCGTTTCATGCGCGTTGGTGAAGCGCGTGCCGCGGAAATTGGGCATCGGGTTGTTCTTGCGCCAAACGATGTCGTTGAGGATCCAGAAGCCCAGATCCTGCACCGCCACGCCGACGCGGAAGATGTTGTGATAGCTGCCGATCACCCAGATCGTGCCGTCGTCCTTCAGGATGCGATTCGCCTCCGCCAGCCAGGCGCGGGTAAAGGCGTCATAGGCGGCGAACGTGTCGAACTTGTCCCAATCGTCCGTCACGGCATCGACATGGCTGCCGTCTGGTCGGAACAGCTCGCCCCCGAGCTGCAGATTGTACGGTGGATCGGCAAAGATCATGTCCACCGACTTCGCCGGAAGCGCGCGCATCTGCGCGATGCAATCCCCCATCAGGATCTCGTTCAGCGGCAGCACGACCGTCTCTTCCGGCGCAGCTGCCCGGGCCCGACGCACGCGCGTTTTCTCAATGACACTCATGCGTTTCCCCCTTCTCGCACGCGACCGTCGCTTCGGGGTGGACTCGCCGTCAAGCGTTCAGTGAATAGTACCGCCGCGAGCCATTTCGTTCGCCGGGCGGAACATTTCGCGCACCATCCCAGATATTGAGTCTGCCCGGGGCCATTGACTCAATCGGTGGGGTGTGGCGCAAAAGACTCAGAACGGAAGAACCGTCTGTGCGACCGGTGCGAAGCTACGCCGATGGAGCGGTGAGGGGCCATGTTCGGCCAGTGCGCGGCGGTGCGCGGGACAGCCATAACCCTTGTTGGAGGCCCAGCCGTAGTGCGGATATGATTCGTGATGCGCCAGCATGATGGTGTCGCGCGTGTGCTTGGCGACGATGGAGGCGGCGGCGATGGAGCGGCTTTGCGCATCACCGCCGACGATCGGCGTCGCGGCATAGCCCCAGCGGGGCAGGCGATTCCCATCGACCAGCACGTGGCCGGGAGCGCAGCCAAGCGCGGCCGCGACCTGATCCACCGCCAGCGTCATCGCCTTCATCGTCGCCCAATAAATGTTGAGCGTGTCGATCTCGTCCGCTTCCACGATCCCCACGCCCACCATGGCGCAATCCCTGATCCGCCTGCACAGCCGTTCCCGCTCGCCGGCCGGCAGCTTCTTCGAATCGTCGATGCCGCGCGGCACGCCGCGCGCCGGCAGGATCACCGCCGCCGCCACGACCGGGCCGGCAAGCGGGCCACGACCTGCCTCGTCCACGCCGACGACGGGCGCGAGGTACAGGCGTTCGTGCTTCAATCCGGGCATTGGTGGTCGGCGCTCTCAACGGTGATGCCGGCCTTTAGCAAGGTGCGCTGCCAGGCAGAATGGCCGATTGTCGCGGCACGCGGTCGCCTGATCGGCGATGGCGTGCCCTTGCCGTCACACTTGCGCCGGGAACGCGCGGGCGCATCGGGCGCGCCGCTTGACGCCGGACTCGCCGGGGCAGATTATCCAGCAGCTGATTTCATGACATTTTCGGGGGCGTTGTAGGCATGGCGAGCAGGGCGCAAACGTCCTTGTGGCGCGAGACGGTGAAGGCGGGAGCAATCCGCAGCGGTGCGCTGGCCACGGCGATGGTGCTGTTCGCTGTCACCGTGCTGACGGCGCTCGCACTGGCAAGCTACCGACCGGGCGACGGGTCGCTCAACACCGCATCGTCGGGCGTGGCGGGCAATCTTCTCGGCGTGCCGGGCGCGTGGTTCGCCGATCTCGCCCTTACCATCTTCGGTCCCGCAGTGGCGCTGTTGCTGCCGATCGGCCCGGTCATCGGCTTGCGCCTGTGGCGCGATCAGCCGGCGGGTGCGTGGAAGCGGATGCTGCGCCAAGCGCTGCTCGGCGTGGCGCTGATGGCGGTCGCGCTGGCCTGTGTGTCCGACGATGCGGTGCTGGCGCTGCCGTTCGGCTGGGGCGGCGCAATCGGCCTGGGTGGCGTCGCGGCCGCACGCTGGGCGCTCTCGTTCGCGAACAATCCACAAGTGACATGGTGGAGCATCGTCGCGCTGGGCGTGGTGGCGGGGCTTGCCGGTGCGATCGTCTGGGGGCGCAGCCTGGAGGTGGATCTGCCACGCGGCTGGATCCCGCGCCGGCGGCCGAGGCTCGCGCCCGCTGGCAGCGACGATCAGTGGGACGGGGCAGATGATGAAGCGGCCGCCGATCTGCCGCGCAAGGCGGTCCCACCGCGCGCGGTGGCGGCGCCCGACAATCGCCCGGCCCCCGTCATCAACGATCGCACCGCGCCGCCGGCCACCGGCAGCGGCACGAAGGAACCGCGCCAGACAAAGCTTGCCCTGCGTGACGATTACGAGCTGCCGACGCTGGAAATGCTGACGCCAGCGCCGCCTTCCCAGAATGCACAGATCGACAAGACCGCGCTGGAGCGCAACGCGCGGCTGCTGGAAACGGTGCTGGACGACTTCAACGTCAAGGGATCAATCGTCGAGGTCCGCCCAGGGCCGGTGGTCACCATGTATGAACTGGAACCCGCGCCGGGCATCAAGGCGACGCGGGTCATCAGCCTGGCCGACGACATCGCCCGCAACATGAGTGCGATCTCCGCCCGCGTCGCCACCATCCCCGGCCGCACCGTGATCGGCATCGAACTGCCCAACGCGAAGCGCGAGACAGTCTCGTTGCATGAGCTGATCGGCAGTCAGGCATTCGAGGACCAGAATGCGCAGCTGCCGGTGATCCTTGGCAAGAACATCGCCGGCGATCCGGTGATCGCGGACCTTGCGCCCATGCCGCACCTGCTGGTCGCGGGTACCACCGGATCGGGCAAGTCGGTCGGCCTCAACGGCATGATCCTGTCGCTGCTGTACCGGCTGACGCCCGACCAGTGCCGGATGATCATGATCGATCCCAAGATGCTAGAACTGTCGATGTATGACGACATTCCGCATCTCCTCTCCCCCGTCGTCACCGATCCCGCCAAGGCGGTGCGCGCGCTGAAATGGGCGGTGGAGCAGATGGAGGATCGCTATCGCCAGATGTCCTCGCTCGGCGTGCGCAGCCTCGGCGGCTTCAACGAGAAGGTGCGCGCCGCCAAGGCCAAGGGCGCGCCGCTCGGCCGCAAGGTCCAGTCCGGCTGGGACGAGAACGGGCGCCCGGTCTATGAGGAGGAGCAGCTCGACTATCAGGTGCTGCCGCAGATCGTTGTGATCGTCGACGAGCTTGCGGACCTGATGATGACCGCTGGCAAGGAAGTCGAATTTCTCATCCAGCGCCTTGCGCAAAAGGCGCGTGCGGCGGGCATCCACCTTATCATGGCGACGCAGCGGCCGTCGGTGGACGTGATCACCGGCGTCATCAAGGCGAACCTTCCGACGCGCATCAGCTTCCACGTTACCTCGAAGATCGATTCGCGCACCATCCTGGGCGAACAGGGCGCCGAGCAGCTGCTGGGCAAGGGCGACATGCTCTATATGCCCGGCGGCAAGGGCATCGTGCGCGTCCACGGCCCCTTTGTCAGCGACGAGGAAGTGCAGCGCGTCACCGACCATTGGCGGTCGCAGGGTACGCCGGACTATATCTCGTCCGTCACCGAGGAGCCGGAGCAGAGCTTCGAGATCGAGGGCGCGCCGACCGGCGAGGATTCGGCCGAGGACCAGCAATATCGCGCCGCGATCCAGTTGGTATGCGAGAGCCAGAAGGCGTCGACCTCCTGGCTCCAACGCCAGTTGCGCATCGGCTACAATTCCGCGGCGCGGCTGATCGAGCGGATGGAAAAGGACGGCATCGTCAGCCGACCCGATCACGTCGGTCGCCGCGAGGTGTTGCGCGACACGGAAGGTCACCCGGTCTGAGGCTTTGGCGTGACGCCGGGTTTCACCCGGCTTCCGCCCTCTCGAACGCACCACCAGTACGCCCGGAGCTTGTCGGAGGGTGTCGGCCGGGCGCCTCGCTAATTGATCCTCTGCAAGCTCAGCCCGGAACAGGTCGCCGGTTCGTCGCACCGCTATTGACTACGTTCGTAATCATTGCGACCACAGGTGTAGTTGCAGGAGAGTCGAATCGTGGCCGAGCGGATCAGCGATGCCGAACATGCGGTGATGGAGGTGCTGTGGGACGATAGCCCGCTCACCGCTCAGGACGTGGCCGAGCGGGTTGATCCCGAGCGTGGCTGGAGCACCAACACGGTCAAGACGCTGCTGGGGCGGCTGCTCGCCAAGAATGCGATCACGCATGAGGAGGATGGGCGCCGCTATCTTTACCGGCCCGCGGTCGAGCGCGGCGATTATGTCACCGGTGAATCGCGGCGGCTGATCGATCGCCTGTTCGGTGGCAAACTCACCCCGCTGGTCGCGCATCTGGCCGAGCGTGATGAGCTGTCCGCGCAAGACATTGCGGAAATCGAAACGCTACTGAAGGCGCTGAAACAATGAGCGCCGGCGGTGAGTGGACGGGCGTCTCCTGGATGGTCGAGGCGCTCGCCGCCTCCGCTCTCCTGATCCTTCTGGTCCTTTTGGTGCGTGCCCCGGTCCGGCGGGCGTTCGGCGCGCCGGTCGCTTATGCGCTGTGGTCGTTGCCGCTGCTCCGACTGGTGCTGCCGCCCCTTCCGGAAACGGTCCGCGAACAGGTGACAGCGCCCATCTCCGGTGCGCTTGCCACTCCCATCACCCAGGTCGGCCGACAGGTCACGGTGTTGATCGTGCCTGCCGCTGGCGACGCTGCCGCGCCGTCGTTCCTCACGCTCGGTTTTTCCCTTGCCGCTTTGTGGGGGATCGGCGCGGCGGCGTTCATCCTGTGGCACATGCTTGCCTATCGTCGCTTTCGCCATCGCCTGCTGGCGGGGGCGGGCGTCGTCGACGAGGTCGATGGCGTCACCATCGTGGAAAGTGCGGCAGCGGCGGGGCCGCTTGCGTTTGGCGTCCTTCGCCGCTTCGTGGCCTTCCCGCGCGATTTCGCCGCGCGTTATGATGCCGATGAGCAGCGGCTGGCGCTGGCGCATGAGCTTGGCCACCATGCCCGCGGGGACCTCGTCGCCAATTGGTTCGCGCTGGCGGTACTCGCGCTGCACTGGTTCAACCCGCTGGCCTGGTATGCCTTCCGCGCGTTCCGCGCCGATCAGGAGATGGCGAATGACGCGCGTGTCCTTGCGCGGCTCGGAGCGGACGCGCGCCACGCTTATGCCTGCGCGATCGTGAAGGCGGCGCATGGCGGCGCGATCGCGGCCGCCTGCCACCTGCATACCGTGGATGATCTGAAGGGACGCTTGCGGATGCTGGGCATGGGGCGGATCTCGCGTCCGCGCGCACTGGTGGGGCTTGCCGCCGTGTTCGCCACCGGTGCGGGCGCGCTCGGCCTAACCGCTTCGGGCACACAGGCGGCGGAACGGATGCGCGCAAGTGTCGAGACGGCGGCCAAGGCGGCGATCCCGGCGGTGGTTCCGGCCATGGCGCCGGCTGCCAAGGACGTGCGGGTCGTAGTGGAGCGCGATGGCAAGCGCACGGTGCTTGAGGGCGAGGCTGCCCGCGCCTGGGTGGAGGCAAACCCGCTGCCTAAGCCGCCGCAACCACCCGAGCCTCCGCTACCAGCAGAGCCGGCCTCTCCCGAAGCGCCCGCGGCACCACCGGTCCCTCTCCCCGCGGTCGCGCCTTCGGCTGAGGCTGCCGTGCCAACCCCGCCCACGCCGCCCACACCACCGGCACCTCCCACCTGGACGCACGATGGCCATGTCTCCGTCATGGTGCCGGAAGTCCGGTCCGCCACCTGCACCGGCGATGTGGTGGAGCCGACCGTTGTGCATGATACCGATCATGGGCGTCGGCGGATCACGATCTGCACCGATCGGATCGAGCGTCGCAGCGCGCGTGCTCAGGCTCAGGCGCAGGCACGCGTCGAGGTCGCGCTGCGCCAGGCCGAAAAGACGCGCCAGCTCGCCATGGTGAGCGCCCGCGCCGGCATCCGCTCCGCGCGCGCCGCCCTTCGCGACATTGACCATCTCACGCCCGCCGAGCGCGAACACGCCCTGGCGGCGCTCGATCGCGAAGCCAGGCGGATCGACGATGACGGCCAGCACTGATCGGCGGCGGCGCCTGGTGCCCTTGCCATCCCGGAAGTAACCGGCCATCTGGCATCGCATGGAGGCACCGCCCACCGGAGTTCCGATCGAGCTCGAGCCGCTGGTCACACGTGTGCTGGCGCCCAATGCCTCGGCCTACACCTATACGGGTACGCAGACGCATATCGTTGGTATCGCCGACCTGGCGATCATTGACCCCGGCCCGGCGAACGAGGCGCATCATGCCGCGTTGCTGGCGGTGGTCGCCGGCCGCCCGGTGCGCGCGATCGTCATCACCCATCATCACCGGGATCACAGCCCGGGCGCGCCCCGGCTTGCGTCGGAGCTTGGCGCGCCGATCGTCGGCGCAGCGCCATTTGCGCTGGAGGATGACGGCCCACAATCCGACGCATCCTTCGATCACGATTATGCGCCCGATCGCGTGATGGCGGAGGGAGAGACGCTGGCCGGCGAAGGCTGGACGCTGGAGGCGATCGCGACGCCCGGCCATACGTCCAACCATCTCGCCTTCGCCTTGCCGGAAACAAAAGCGCTTTTCTCCGGCGATCATGTGATGGGCTGGGCAACCAGCGTCGTCTCGCCCCCGGACGGGGACATGACGGCCTATATGTCCAGCCTTGAGAAGCTGATCGGTCGCGACGACCGGATCTATTATCCGGGGCATGGCGAAGCGATCGAGCGACCGCAACGGCTGGTGCGCGGGTTGCTCGGCCATCGCAAGCAGCGCGAAGGGCAGATCCTGCGCCTGCTTCGTGCGGGTACGGGCGTGATCCCCGCGATGGTCGAGAAGATGTACGTCGGTGTCGATCCGCGGCTCTATCCCGCCGCCGAGCGCTCGGTGCTGGCGCACCTCATCGATCTGGAGCGGCGGGCGCTGGTCCGCCCGATTGGCGACGTGTGGGAAAGCATGGATGCGGCCTGACGGCCGGTCGGTGGCGACCGCAGCAATTGGCATCGCTGTTGCGTTTGCCATCATCGTCGCGACGGTTGCGGCTTACCGCTGGTGGAACGATCGCCATGTTGTCGAGACGGACGACAGCGGCCTAGCAGTGGCGCGTGTGGTTGCGGCGACGTTGCACACCAGCGCCGACCTTCGCGTCAGCCGGCTGACCGGCACGGTGCAGGCCACGGGGGCGACGAGCCGCCTGTGGGGCTGGCTGAAATCGAGCCGCGTGGTCAAGGCGCCCTTCGAGGTGGACTATTTCGTGGATGTCCGCGGGCTCGATACGGCCGATTTCCGCTATGATCCGGCCGCGCGCACGCTTTCCGTCGAGGTGCCTGACGTGGTGGTCGGCCGGCCCAATATAGATCACGCGCGGGTCACGCTGGATCAGACCTCCGGCGTCTATGTCTCGCGCGATGCCATGGCGGAACTGCAGCGGCGCGTCGCGGGAACGGCCAGCAACGTCGTCGCGGAACGGGCGCGCGATCCAGAAAATCTGGCCAAGGCACGCGACAATGGCCGGCGCGCGATCGAGCGGCTGTTTGGAGGCGCGTTGGGCGCAGCAGGATTGCCGGTGCGCGTCGAGGTGCGGTTCGCCGGCGATCCAGGCGGGTCGGACGGCGAGCGGTGGGACATGAGCCGAAGTCTCGAGGAGGTGCTGGGCAACCAGCGTTAAGGCGCAGCGTTGCCCGGCCTGGTTTCGAGAGCCGAGCGCGCCGGAAGGCTGATGACCGTTGGCATGAGCGACGTGTTTCGCCGCTTCGCGACTCGAACCGGCTCCGATGATTGTTGCGTCCGGTCTCCGGCGAATTCTCCCGCGAACATCATAAGATATTTGCCTGATGTGGGCTGGCCCGTGCCTCGGAACGGTGTCGTCAAGTAGTTGAATCTTCGGCCGGCACGCAGCGTGCGACAGTAATGGCACGCCGCTGTTCTATGCTGGACCCGCTTCTGCTACAATAACTCTCCATCGGGAAGGGGAGTCCCCATGGCCAGCATTGCACCGTCGCGTGTCGGCATCCGTGATGATCGCGGCTTTTTCTTTGGTCTTGCAGTCGCGATGGCGCTCACCAACGTCTTCTGTTTCGGGCTTCAGTTTGCCATGGGACGTTCCACGTTCGGCGCGCCGGCGCTGGTCCATGCCCATGCCCTAGCCTTCATGGGCTGGATCGGCTTCTTCGTATTCCAGTCGTGGCTGGTGGCGAACGGCCGGATCAACCAGCACCGGCTGCTCGGCTGGCTCGGGGCTGGCTGGGCGGCATTGATGGTGGTGCTGGGGATCGCCGCCACGGTTGCGATGGTTCGCGCCGCGCGCGCCCCGTTCTTCTTCATGCCGGGCTATTTTCTGGTCATGAACCCGCTGTCCGTGCTGGTGTTTGCCGGTGTGCTGTGGTGGGCAGTGGCGTGGCGGCGGCGTACCCACTGGCACCGCCGGCTGGTGATGGTGGCGATGACCGCGATCATGGGGCCGGCCTTCGGCCGATTGCTGCCCGGCCCGCTGATGATCCCCTGGGCCGCCTGGGGCATCTTCGCTGCAACCATGTTGTTTCCGCTGACCGGCATGGTTCATGACACACGCCGCTATGGGCGGGTTCACCCGGCGTGGTGGGTTGGCAGCGCGCTTCTTGTCGCCATGCAGGTGGCAATGGACGTGATCACGATCAGCCCGCTCGGCACCGGTTTCTATGCTTTCGTCACGTCGGGGTCACCCGGCGCGCGGCTCGATCCGCTCGCCTACCCGCCATTTCCGCCGCCCTTTGCACCGGTGCCTTGATCGAAGCGCCGGGCCGGGCCATCTGCACCGGCATGGAACAGCCGCAGAACCTCACGGGCGTTGATATCCGCGCCGAGATCAATCGCCTTCGCAAGGAGCGGAATGCGGTGATCCTCGCCCATTATTATCAGAAGCCCGAGATTCAGGATCTGGCCGATTTCGTCGGCGACAGCCTTGATCTCAGCCGAAAGGCGCAGGCGACCGACGCCGATGTGATCGCCTTCTGCGGCGTGCGCTTCATGGCCGAGACGGCCAAGATCCTCTCTCCTGAGAAGACGGTGATCCTGCCCGATATGGATGCGGGCTGTTCGCTGGAAGACAGCTGCCCGCCGGAGCAGTTCGCGGCCTTTCGCGCGCAGCACCCGGATGCGATCGCGCTGACCTATATCAACTGTTCCGCCGCGGTGAAGGCGCTCTCCGACGTGATCGTCACCTCGTCCTCGGCGGAGAAGATCCTGTCGCAGATCCCGAAGGATCAGCCGATCATCTTCGGGCCGGACCGTAACCTGGGTGGTTATCTCGCGCGCAAGACCGGGCGTGATCTGATCCTGTGGCCTGGCGTGTGCATCGTCCATGAGGCGTTCAGCGAGACCGAGCTGCTGAAGCTGAAGGCGCAGCACCCCTCCGCGCCGATCGTCGCGCATCCGGAATGCCCGCCGGTGATTCTCGATCATGCCGATTACGTTGGCTCGACCCGCGGCATCCTGGAATATGCCATGGCGATGTCGGGCGACACGCTGATCGTCGCGACCGAGCCGCACATCATCCACCAGATGGAGAAGGCGCTGCCGAACAAGACGTTCATCGGTGCGCCGGGCGCGGACGGAAACTGCAATTGCAATATCTGCCCGTACATGGCGCTCAACACGATGGAGAAGCTCTACCTCGCGCTGCGCGACCTTAGCCCCAGGATCGAGATGGACGAGGATCTGCGGATCAAGGCGAAGAAGAGCCTTGATGCCATGCTCGCCATGGCCAGCGGCACGGTAGGGCAGGGCGATCTGGGCCCCGCCAAGGTGACAGGCGACTGAGCCGCCGACGCGGGCGCCCCGGATAGGATCCGGAGCCCCGCGCTGCCTCCTGGCCTCGTCGCGAGAGGTGCTGCCCTCAGGCTGCGGCGCGCACGGCGTCGCAGATGCGGTCCACCACCGCCTCCACCTGCGCCGCATCATCGCCCTCTGCCATGACGCGGATCACCGGCTCGGTGCCGGACGGTCGGATCACCAGCCGGCCGATGCCTGACAGTTCCGCCTCGGCCGCAGCAATCGTCCGGCGCACGCTGTCGCTTTCCAGCGGCTTGCCGCCACGGGCGTATTTCACGTTCTTGAGCAGCTGCGGCAGCGGCTCGAACCGGTGCAGTACCTCGCTTGCCGGTGCGCCGGCGCGCTTCACCTCGGCCAGGATCTGCAACGCCGCGACCAGCCCGTCGCCGGTGGTGCCATAGTCGGACAGGATGATGTGCCCCGATTGCTCCCCACCGACATTGAAGCCACGCGCGCGCATGGCTTCCAGGACGTAGCGGTCGCCAACGGCGGTCCGCACCAGCCCTAGCCCCTGCGCCGACAGGTGCCGCTCCAGTCCCAGATTCGACATTACGGTCGCCACCAGCCCGCCGCCGGCCAGCGCCCCGCGCCGCGCGAAGCCGGTGGCGATGGTGGCCATCAGCTGGTCGCCGTCGACAATGCGGCCCAGTTCATCCACCACGATCAGCCGGTCCGCATCCCCGTCCAGCGCAATGCCGATCGCGGCGCCGCTGGCGACCACTGTTTCCGACAGCGTCTGCGGCGCGGTGGATCCAACCTTGTCGTTGATGTTCTTGCCGTTGGGTTCGACCCCGATTGCGACCACCTCTGCGCCGAGCTCCCAAAGGGCGGAAGGCGCCACCTGATAGGCTGCGCCATTGGCGCAATCGATCACCACCTTCATGCCATCGAGCCGCAGGTCGGCGGGGAAGGTGGACTTGGCGAAGTGAATGTAGCGCCCCCGGGCATCCTCCACCCGGCGCGCGCGGCCAATGTCACCGGCCGCGGCGAGCGCCACTTCACCGTCGATCAGTGCCTCGATCGCCAGTTCCGCCTCATCCGACAGCTTGTACCCATCGGGGCCGAACAATTTGATGCCATTGTCGGCAAAGGGGTTGTGACTGGCGGAGATCATCACGCCGATGTCCGCGCGCATCGATTGGGTGAGCATCGCCACCGCCGGCGTCGGCATGGGCCCGACCAGCACCACATCCATCCCCACTGCCGTGAATCCGGCAACGAGCGCGTTTTCCAGCATGTAGCCGGACAGCCTCGTATCCTTGCCGATCACCACGCGGTGGCGATGGTCGCCGCGCACGAAATAGGCGCCGGCGGCCATGCCGACCTTCATCGCCATCTCGGCCGTCATCGGCGCGATATTGGTCAGGCCGCGAATGCCATCGGTGCCGAAGTATTTGCGCGCCACTGACAACCTCCAAATCGTTCAATGTTCCCGCCCGGCGCCGATCGGATACGCCGCAGGCGGCTTGCTCAGGCACCGGTGGTGCCGCACAACCATGTTGCCTTAGCTCTTGCCGTTTGGCGGACTTAGGAACAAGTCCGGGGTGACGAAGAGTTCGAAAGGCGTGATGTCCCAATCTACTCGTATTCTGGTGGCGCTGGTGGTGGGGCTGGTCGCCGGCATTCTGATCGCTGCCTATGCACCCGCGTCGGTGGAGCCGACGGTTGCCATTGCGCAGCCGATCGGCCAGGCGTGGCTCAATGCCCTGCAGATGACGATCGTCCCCCTCGTCTTTTCGCTTCTGGTAACGGGCGTGGCGGCGACGGCGGCGGCGGCACAGGCCGGGCGGCTCGCCGGTCGTGCCGTCGGCCTCTATGTCGCGGTGATGGTCGCCTCAGCGGTCTCGGCAGCGTTCCTGACACCATTGTTGCTGGAGCTCGCGCCGTTGCCGGTCGATTCCGCCGCCGCACTGCGGGCGGCGCTGACCGGCGTCGGCCCCAATCCGCCAGTGCCACCGCTCGGTGAGTTCCTCGCGGGGATCATCCCCAGCAACATCGTCAGGACCACGGCCGAAAGCAATTTCCTGTCGATGATCATCTTTGCGCTGATCTTCGCCTTTGCTCTCATGCGGATCGAGGCGGGGTTGCGGGAGGTGCTGGTGCGGCTCTTCACGGCGGTGCGCGATACCATGCTCGTCGTGATCGGCTGGGTCTTGTGGATCGGCCCGCTCGGCGTGTTTGCACTCGCCATCGTGGTTGGGGCGAAGGCCGGGAGCGGAGCCTTCCACGCGCTTGTCCACTATATCCTGATCGTCGCGGGTGTCGGCTTGATCGTCACGCTTTGTGCCTATCCGATGGCGATCATCGGCGGCCGCGTGTCTCTGGCGCGCTTTTCCCGGGCCGCCTTGCCCAGCCAGGCGGTGGCGGTATCGACGCAATCGTCCTTGGCATCGCTGCCGGCGATGCTGGCGGGGGCACGGTCGCTTGGAACGCCGGTCGCCACGGCTGGCGTCACGCTGCCGCTGGCAGTGGCGCTGCTGCGCGCGACGGGGCCGGCGATGAATTTCGCGGTGGCCATCTATATTGCGCATTGGTTTGGCGTGCCTTTGTCCTTCGGCACGCTGGCGGTTGGCACGATGGTGGCGGCGCTGACCTCGCTCGGCGCAGTGAGCCTGCCGGGCACCGTGAGCTATGTCAGTTCGATCGCGCCAGTCTGCGCAACGATCGGCGCGCCGGCCGCGCCGCTGGGGCTGCTGGTCGCCGTCGAGACGCTGCCCGACATCATGCGGACGCTGGGCAATGTGATGTGGGACCTCGCCACCACGATCACGCTGTCGCGGCGCGAGCGGGTCGATCCTGCGAGCGATGCGGAGCCGTCGGAAGGGCTGACCGGCTGAGGCTGAGGCTGGGGCTGATGCTGCGGCTCAGCGCCGAAGTGCCCAGCGCAGCACATTGCTCATCCCGCGCGCGCCCAGTCGGATGGCGGGGCGGCCGATCGCGCTGGGTGTGCGGCCGTGCATCGCCGCGGCCCACGGCGGCAGCAGTTCAAGCGCGGCCGGCGTGACGATTGCCAGCGCGCCGGTCGTCAGCGCATCGGGGCCGCTCGCCAAAAGCGCCGCGGCGACATCGCGGGTACGATTGTCGTAGGAAAGCTGCGGTCGGACATCACGAAAATAGCTCTCAAGTTCCCGGCGCGTTTTCGGCACCTCGTGTGCGCCAAGCCTCTCGGCGATGATCGCCGTCTCGCGAAGATATCGGTCCTGCTCCGCGCCCGGCAGGCCCGGCTCGCGATAACGGACATAGGCGCGCAGAAAGCTGTCCACCTCCGCTACATGCACCCAGGTGAGCAGGGCCGGGTCGCTCGCCATATAGGGCGTGCCGTCCGGCAGAGTGCCCGTCACCCGTTCGTGGATCGCGCGCACCCGGTGGATCGCGGCATTGGCGGACTTGGTGCTGCCAAAGGTGGTTAGGGAGATGAACTGTGCCGTGCGGCGCAAACGGCCAAGTCGATCGCGGCGAAAGTCACTGTGATCCCAAACGCCGGCAAGCGCCAGGGGATGGAGCATCTGAAGCAGCAGGGCCGACACGCCCCCGATCATCATTGCGGAAAAATCGGCATGGACCCGCCATGCCATGGATCCGGGACCGAACAGGCCCGGATCACCCGGCGGCCGCGACAGGTCGACCGATCCGGAACCGACGAGCGCACGAATGCGCCCGCCGATTGCACTTCGCATATCGGGCAGCGATGGGGCCGCCCGCGCCATGCGACTTATTCCTCCCCGGCTCCCGCCATCGCCGGGACCTTGCGGCCGCGCTTGGCCGGTGCTGCCTCGTCCGAACCCTTGCGGGTCATGCCGGGCTTGCGGCCCAGGCCGATCTTCTTGGCCATGGCACGGCGCGCTTCCGAATAGTTTTCTGCAACCATCGGATAATCGGGCTTCAAACCATAACGCTGACGATATTCAGTCGGCGTCAGTCCATGGCCGGCGAGATGGCGCCGCAGCGTCTTGTAAGGCTTGCCGTCGATCATCGAGATAATATGATCTTTTGACGCAAGTGACTTACGGACAGAAACCGCCGGCGTGTAATCGCCTGCCGGCTCTTCGTCCGAGACTGGCTGGGTGTTGGTCGACAGCTGATTTACCGCTTCATGCATTTTATGCAGAAATCCCGGTACCTCATCGCTGGACGCGCGGGTATTGGGATTTGACAGCCATGCGATGGTCAGCTCGGTAGCCAGCTCAACGGCATTGGTGTCAACGGTATCTTCAGTCATGCGACGCTCCTTACATTTACCGTTGCTTTAGCGTGGCGTCTGTGCAGGTCAACTGGCGCGCCTGTTGTTATGACGGTTTATTAAACCGATGTCGCGCTGCGATTTTTTCGATCTATCGCTTTGCTTGCCTGTCAACACCAATGCCCATTGTTCATACGGTATTAACCTGACGGAAGGCTGCTCAATGCTCGCCAACGCAGCTTTAACGATCTAATGCATTGAAATGACCAATTCTTCGCGTGAGATGGTGCCTGTCGGTGTCGCTTTTCTGATCGGCGCGCTCGGCATTGGCCTTTTTTCCGTGATGGACGCCGTCATGAAAGGGTTGGTGCTGGCGCTCGGCGTGTACAACACGATGCTGTGGCGCTCGCTCGGCAATGTTGCCCTGGGTGGGATCGCATGGGCGACCATCGGCATCCGCCGTCCGACCCGACGAGCGCTGGTGCTTCACCTCACGCGCGGCGCGGTAACTTGTGCAATGGCCCTGTTGTTCTTCTGGGGGCTCGCACGGGTGCCGATGGCGCAGGCAATTGCCCTGTCCTATATTGCGCCGATCCTTGCGCTGATCCTGGCCGCCTGGTGGCTAAAGGAGCGGGTCTCGCTGCGAACGGTCATGGCGGTTTTGGTGGCGAGCCTCGGCATCATGACCATTTTCATCGGGCAGGCGCAGGCGGCGCTCGGGCCCGACGCGTTCGATGGCGCAATCGCAATCCTTGCGTCGGCCGTCCTCTACGCCGTGAACCTGATCCTTACTCGGCTTCAGTCGCTCGCCGCCCGGCCCGCGGAGACTGCCTGCCTCCAGTCGCTCGTCATCCTGTGCCTGCTGGGCATGGCTGCTCCCTGGCTTGCGGTGATCCCGCCCGCGGCGACCATTTTGCCGCTGGGCGGCGCGGCGCTGCTGGCCTTTGTCTCGATGATGCTCCTGTCCTGGGCCTATGCCCATGGTGAGGCGGGCTATCTGGCGATGACGGAATATACGTCCTTTGTTTATGCCGCCGTGCTCGGCTTCCTGGTCTTCGGAGAGCGCGTCTCCGGCTACACATTGATCGGCGCCATCGTCATCGTCGCGGCCTGCGTCTATGCCGCGCGTCGCCGGGACATCGCGGCGCAGACGCTGGAGCAAGCTGCATGACCATTGCCATCCGGCCGGCGACACCGAACGACGTTCCAACCATCCTGCGCTTCATCCGTGAGCTCGCCGCTTACGAACGCGAGCCGGACGCCGTTGAGGCGACGGAGCCGATGCTCCAAGCGGCGCTGTTCGGCCCTGAGCCCGCTGCGGAAGCGCTGATCGCGGAACGCGAGGCGGAGAGCGTCGGCTTTGCCTTGTTCTTCCACACCTTCTCGACATGGACGGGGCGGCGCGGCCTGTGGCTGGAGGATCTGTACGTCACGCCCGAGGCGCGAGGTGCCGGTGGGGGGACGGCGCTCCTGAGGCAATTGGCGGCAATCGCGATCGATCGCGATTGCCCGCGCCTTGAATGGACGGTGCTCGACTGGAATACGCCTGCCATTGAATTCTATCGGGCCAAGGGCGCACTTCCGCAGGACGAATGGACGACCCAGCGCGTCACCGGCACGGCGCTCCGCATGCTGGCCGGCCGGTGAAGGGCGCCGGGCAGAATGTGAAAGGGATCATGAGCCGATGTTGAGCCGAACCGTGCCAACGCCTGGACCTGTCTGTCGTCCGCACGTGGGGTGCGACTGATGGCGTGGTTCTGGCTCGTGCTTGGTGGTCTGTTCGAGGTCGGCTTCACCACCTGTCTTCGCCATGTGGAGGGATTCCGCAACCTTGGCTGGACGGCGGGCTTCCTGCTGTCCGTCACCTTGTCGATGGGGCTCTTGGAATTCGCCTCCCGCTCCATATCGATGGGCACCGCCTACGCGGTCTGGGGCGGCATCGGCGCCTTGGGAACGGTGCTGGTGGGCATCGCCCTTTATGGCGAGCCGGCGACGCCGGTGCGCATTGCGCTGATCTTCGGTGTCGTGCTGTGCATCGCGGGGCTGAAGCTCACCGCGCATTGAGGGGCGAAGGGGCGCCGCCCGTCATTTCCGATCAGGCGGAAATGACGGGCGGCGCAATCATCCCTCAGTCGCGGCCGGGCACGTCATGGTCGTGCGGCTCTTCGCCCTTTGCCTTGGCGTCATTGTAGCGTTCGATCGCTTCAACGGTGATCTGCCGCGCTTCGTCGGCGCCGCCCCACTTGCCGATGCGAACCCACTTCTTCTTTTCCAGGTCCTTATAGTGGGTGAAGAAGTGCTCGATCTGCTGGAAGACGATCTCGGGCAGGTCGTCCTTCTCGCCGACGTTGGAATAATAGGGGAAGGTCTGGTCGACCGGCACGCAGACCAGCTTCTCGTCACCGCCGGCTTCGTCTTCCAGGTTCAGCACCGCGATCGGCCGGGCGCGCACGACGCACCCCGGGATGAAGGGCGAGCGCGAGACGACCAGCGCGTCGAGTGGATCGCCATCCGGCGACAGCGTGTGCGGTACGAAGCCGTAGTTCGCCGGGTAGCGCATCGGCGTGTGCAGGATGCGGTCGACAAACAGCGCGCCGCTGGCCTTGTCGAACTCGTACTTCACTGGCTCGCCACCGGTGGGCACTTCAATGATGACGTTCAGGCTGTGCGGCGGATTGTCACCCGTCGGCACCTTGTCGATGCGCATGTTCGGTCCCTTTGCTTTGTATGACGAAGTGAAGACTCGTGCCGCGGGTCAGCGCGGCGCAAGCAACCGATCGAGACCGGCCTCTCCCGTGCCGATCTTTTCGAGGCGCGGGTAGCGCAGGCCGCCCTGCCAGTCGAGCGAGACTTGCCAATAGCGCTCGCCCTTCTTGACCCACATTTGAACCGGGGTCTTGTTTTCCTTCGCAGCGGCGATCGCTGCCTTCAGTCGATCGTCCGAATAGGCCATCCCGCCCACGGAGACGATCGTGGTACCCACCGTCAGGCCCGCGTCGAATGCCGGCGATCCCCAGATGACGGACGTGATCTCAGCGCCCGATCCGACGACGAACCCACCGGAATAGGTAAGGTCTGCTACCTTGCGCGTCTTCTCGCCATGCCGGAAGGATGCCGGTGCATCCGGGGTATAGACGAGGCGATATCCATTGCGCTCGAAGCCGGAGAGCGGCGCGCCCTTGCCATGTTCGGTCAGCCGTTGTGTCAGCAAGGCGCGCCAATCATGCGGCTGAACGGCGTTCAGCGTCGCGACCACATCGTCGAACGTGTAGGTCAGATCGCCCCAGTCGCCGTCGCGCACGCCGAAGAACGCGCGGGCAAAATCATCGATCGACTTCTTGCCGCCCGAAAGCTGCCGCAGGAGAGAATCGACCTCGAGCCAGACGAGCAGGCCCTCGTTGTAATAATCCTCGCTGCGCTGCCAGCTTGCCCAGCCCTTGGGTCGGCGCGCGGAAATGATCGGATCGTTGGTGGTGTCGATCAGGTCGCGCCACTGGCGTGCCGGCTGGCTGTCGTAGAGTGCGGCAATGGCCGCGAGCTGATCAAGCGTGTCCTGCTTCGACACCAATGCCGATCGCGCCTGAAGCACATAACCCCAGAATTGCGTCTGCCCTTCATACACCCACAGGAGCGAGTTGCGCATCGGCGTGCGGAAGTCAGGCGTCCACGAATCCGCGCCGCGCCGGAACTTGCCGTTCCAGCTGTGGCTGAACTCATGCGGCAGGAGGTTGCGGCGGCCGGGTCCCTCGTCCCACTTGGTGAAGTAGCCCGGCGTGACGCCATTCTCGCTGGAGCGATGATGTTCCAGCCCGATGCCGCCAAGATTGTCGCTGATCGACAGCAGGAAGGTGTATTTGTCGTAGTGCTGGCTGCCGAACGCCTTCACTGACTGTTCGACCAGCCGCTTGTGCGCATCGATCTGCGCCGGGGTCGCGGCGAGTTCGGCGGGCGTGTCGGCGTAAACCGCGAGCGACACCCGCGGCGTGAGTTGCCACGTCTTGCCATAGCGACCGGCCAGGATCGGTGAATCGACCAGCACCTCGTAGTTCGACCGCGCATAGGAATAGGTGGATCCGCTCACCGTTGCGGGGATCGCGCCCGCTGCTGTCCAGCCGGCCGGATATTTCACCGTCATCTTCACCGGGATCTGGCGGGTGAAATAGCCGGCCGGGTAGAGGCTGACCGAGTTCGGCTGAAGGCTTAGCAACTCCGGCGTCATCGTGATCCGGCCCTGATCCGACTTCGTCGCCGAGATGAACTGAAAGCTCGCCTCGATCTCGCGCACGCCGGTGGGGACGTCGATGTGAAAGGCGTGAACGTCCACCGGGTCGCGCGTCCAGGGGATCGTCCGCCCATTCGCCTTGATCACCAGCCCCGCCAGCTTCTCGATCTGCCCGCGCGCGGCGTGATTGCCCGGCAGCCAGGCCGGATAGAGCAATACCAGCGGCCCGTCCTTGGCGACCGGAACCGTCTCGCTGACACGAAAGATGCCGCGCGCCACGTCGGTGGCGTCAACATTGAGCGCGATCGTGCCCGGATAGGGCTGATCGACCGGATCGGGGATGGAGCTCGCGAAGGGCGCGGGCTGCGGCGCGGAGTTTCCGGCGGGTACCTGGGCCGTGACGACGGCGGCGGAAGCGAGCAGGACGCTCGCAAAGGCAAAACGGATCATGGCTAGCCCCGCTAGCGAGCGTCTGCCCGAAGCTCAATGACCTGGCGCCCGCATCGCTGCCACATCACTGCATTGCCGCTTTCGAACGTGGCGCCTAGATGCGCCCGCAATGGCCCGGATACAGACTCCCAACCGCGTGCGCGGCACGCAGGACATCTTCGGCAGCGAACAGCGCCGCTTCGCGCACGTGCTCGACACCTTCGACCGGGTGCGCAAGCTTTATTGCTTCCAGCGCGTCGAGATCCCAGTGTTCGAGGCAACCGAGGTCTTCGCGCGCTCCATTGGTGAGACGACCGATGTCGTGTCCAAGGAGATGTACACCTTTCCCGACCGTGGCGGTGATTCGCTGACCCTGCGGCCGGAATTCACCGCCGGCCTGGCGCGCGCCTATCTTACCGAGGGATGGCAACAATTTGCGCCCCTGAAGCTTGCCACCAGCGGCGCGGTCTTCCGCTACGAACGCCCGCAAAAGGGACGCTATCGTCAGTTCCACCAGATCGACGCAGAGATCCTGGGCGCGCCCGAACCGGCGGCGGATGTCGAGCTCCTGACCCTGGCGGACCAGCTGCTCCACGAACTTGGCATTGCCGAGGGCGTGACGCTCCAGCTGAACACGCTGGGCGACGCTGCGACCCGCGACGCGTGGCGCGCCGCGCTTGTCGCGCATTTCGAGCAGCATCGGGGCGAGTTGAGCGAGGACAGTCTCGCCCGGCTGGACAAGAACCCGCTGCGCATCCTCGATTCCAAGGACCCGCGCGATCGGCCCGTGGCCGATGCGGCGCCGGGAATCGATGACTTTCTCACCGCGGATGCCGGTGCGTTCTTCGAGAGCGTCACAAGGGGACTGGAGGCCGCCGGCGTCGCCTGGACGCGCAACGCGCGGCTGGTGCGCGGGCTTGATTATTATCGCCACACAGCGTTCGAGTTCGTCACCGATCGGCTGGGCGCGCAGGGCACCGTGCTCGCCGGCGGCCGCTATGACGGGCTGATCGAAAGCCTGGGCGGGCCTGCCACGGCCGGCGTCGGCTGGGCGGCGGGTGTGGAGCGGCTCGCCATGCTGCTGGAGGAGCCCGCGTTCGATGGGCCGGTCAATGTCATTGCCGAAAGTGCCGGCCTCGAGCTGGCGGCGACGGCAGCCGTGGCGGCGCTGCGCCGCGCCGGTATCGCGGCGGAGGCCACGATCGAGGGCAGCCCGCGCAAGCGCTTCGACAAGGCGCTGAAGCGCAAGCCGTCGCAGACGTACAGCCTGTCGTTGCGGGATGGCGCGCTCACCCATGCCCAGCGGGCTTATGGCGCGGATCAGGATGCGCTTGATCGCGTCCGCGCGATCGTGGAACCGATGGTCGTCGCGCAGCAATGACCGCCATTTCGCTTGAACGCATCCGCCAGATCGAGGCGCGGCGGGACGAGCTTGCCGCGCAGATGGCCACCGGGGATCTTCCCGGCGATCGCTTCGTAGCGGTGTCGAAGGAATATGCCGAGATTGAGCCCGTGGCTCAGGCCGCGGCGGAGGTGCGCCGGCTGCGGCAGGAGGCCGACAGTCTCGCCTTCATGACCGGCGATGCCGATGCCGAGCTTCGCGCCATGGCCGAGGAGGAGTTGCGCGAGAACAAAGCCGCGCTGGAATTGGCCGACCGCAAGCTCGCGCTGGCGCTGTTGCCGCGCGACGCGGCGGACGAACGCTCGGCGATGCTGGAAGTGCGCGCCGGCACCGGGGGTGACGAGGCCGCGCTGTTCGCCGGCGACCTGTTCCGCATGTATCAGCGCTATGCCGAAAATCAGGGCTGGCGGGTGGAGCTGATCTCCGCGTCGGACAGCGATGCGGGCGGCTACAAGGAAGTGGTCGCCTCCGTCACCGGCTCGGGTGTGTTCGCCAAGCTGAAGTTCGAAAGCGGCGTGCACCGGGTGCAGCGCGTGCCGGTG
Source organism: Sphingomonas sp. OV641 (assembly GCF_900109205.1). Taxonomy (NCBI): domain Bacteria; kingdom Pseudomonadati; phylum Pseudomonadota; class Alphaproteobacteria; order Sphingomonadales; family Sphingomonadaceae; genus Sphingomonas; species Sphingomonas sp. OV641. The sequence continues at coordinate 669,150 of NZ_FNZB01000002.1, forward strand.
ACGGAGAGCGGTGGCCGGATCCACACGTCGGCGGCCACTGTGGCGGTGTTGCCCGAGGCCGAGGATGTGGACGTGCAGATCGACGACAAGGATCTGCGGATCGACATCTACCGTTCGTCAGGTCCGGGCGGGCAATCGGTAAACACGACCGATTCCGCCGTGCGCATCGTTCATATCCCGACGGGGCTGACGGTGATTCAGCAGGACGAAAAGTCCCAGCACAAGAACAAGGCCAAGGCGCTGAAGGTCCTGCGCACCCGCCTCTATGAGATGGAGCGCGAGCGTCTCCATGCCGAGCGGGCGGGCGCACGCAAGTCGATGGTCGGCAGCGGCGACCGGTCGGAGCGAATCCGGACCTACAATTTCCCGCAAGGGCGCGTAACCGATCATCGCATCAACCTGACGCTGCATCGTCTTCCGGAAATCCTGGCCGGTGACATGGATGAACTGATCGGCGCGCTGATCGCGGAGGACGAGGCCGAGCGGTTAGCGACGCTTGATGGCTGATCACCTGGCACCCGCCGGGGTGGGCGTGGCTCGTGCGGCGCTGACCGCGGCGGCGGCGCGGTTCGGTTTCTCGGAAACGCCGAGGCTCGATGCCGAGCTGCTTCTTGCCCATGCCCTGGGGATCAGCCGTGAACGACTGTTGCTGACGCTTGGCGACCAGCCGGTGCCCGCGACGTTTGCCGATCTGGTGGCGCGCCGGGAGCGGCATGAACCGATCGCCTATCTCACGGGAAGCAGGGCGTTCTGGACGATCGACCTTGATGTGGGCCCTGGTGTGCTGATCCCCCGCCCCGACAGTGAAACCCTCATCGAGGCGGCGATCGACCATTTCGGTGCCGGTCCTGGCCCAGGTACAATTCTTGACCTGGGCACCGGTTCTGGCGCCCTGCTGCTGGCTGCGCTGGATCAATGGCCAGGGGCGAGCGGCGTCGGGATCGATGCGTCGCCGCAGGCCCTGGCGATCGCCCGCCGCAATGCGGAACGGATCGCGCCGGGACGGGCCGAGATCCGCTTGGGCGATTGGGCGGGTACCGGCGCGGCGTTCGACCTGATTTTGTGCAATCCCCCGTATGTGGCGACGGGCGAAGCCGTGCCGGATGAGGTGGCGCGATGGGAGCCGCAGAGTGCCCTTTACGCCGGCCGCGACGGATTGGACGATTACCGCGCCATCGCACCCCTCCTCGCGTCGCAGATCGCACCTGGCGGCGTGGCTTGCGTGGAAATCGGGGCATCACAGGGGCAATCGGCGGCTGCGCTGTTCATGGCGGCGGGCTTGAACGTGACGGTGCGACGGGATCTTGGCGGACGGGACCGGTGCCTTGTGGTGACATCTTGAAGTCGTCACACCTTGAAATCAGCGAATTTTACCCAATATTTCTCTTTGAGAATGCCCCTTCAGCGGCTATGGCAAGCGCAGGGGCACGCAAAATCAACATTTTTGGTTGAGTTTTGGGCGGCTTGCCCACCCTTCGTCATCAACCGCTGCAGTCCGGCGGTCATGGCAGGCTTTTGGAGGCAAGGCGTATCTGCGCCGACCCGCCGAAGCCCGGGGGTTGTTGCACCGATTGTTCCGGGAGCAAGGCCGTTTTTGGTTTGAGGACGAGGACAGTATTTTGATCAACAACCGTCAGAACGGTCGCCGTCGTGGCCGTGGTGGGCAGCGTTCGCAGGGCGGAAGCAGCCAGGGCCAGCGTGACAATGGCAATCGGATCGACAGCCGGGCACGTGGCAACGCCAGCCAGCTTTACGAAAAGTACAAGAACATGGCGTCGGACGCGCAGCGGCAGGGCGATCGCGTCAACACGGAATATTACCTCCAGTTCGCCGATCACTACTTCCGCGTCCTCGCCGATCAGCGCGGCCGTTATGAGGATCAGGCGCGGGAGCGTCGTCCGCAGAACGATTTCGATCTCGACGAGGATTACGGCGACGAAGGTGAGCCGATCCGTGCCGAGGAGCAGGGCCGCGGCGGCGACGAGCGTGCGGAACGCGACGGCAATCGCCAGTATGACGGCAATCGCCAGCAGGATGGCGGGCGTAGCCGGTCCGATCGCGACGAGGGTGCTCGGGCGGAAGGCACGCGTGCCGATGGTGGTGAGCCGCGCCAGCGGGATGGCCAGGATCGCCGGCAGCGTTCTTCGAACGCCCGTGGCGACTATCGTCGGGAGGAGCGTGCAGCCGCGCCCGTGAACGGCGAAACGGTGCCTGTCGAAACCGCCCAGACCGTTGCGGCACATCCTTCGCCTGAAATGAATGGCGATGTGGACGTCGCCGCTCCGAAGCGTCGCGGTCGGCCGCGCAAGGCGCCGGTGGATGCGGCTGAGCAGCTCGGCTTTGACGCCAGCGCATTGCCGCCGTCGATTGGTGGTGAGGCTGTGGCGGAGGAAGCGGCACCAAAGCCGCGGCGTCGTCGCACCCTTGCTGCACCGGCAGAGGTCGAAGCGTAAAAGACGTTTTCAGCTTTGGCTGAACAGAAACGGGCCGGTTTCGCCAAATGCGAAGCCGGCCCGTTCGTTTGTGCGCTGTCGCAGACGGGTTACTTTTCCCTTGGCCAGGGTTTGATCCCGGTCCCTTGAAGCACCTCCCCGGCGAAGGCCGGGGTCCAGGTGGGAAAGCGTTGGAAAAGCGGGTGTGCCTTCCAGCTTCGTTGAGCAGCTGGACCCCGGCCTTCGCCGGGGAAGCGGATCAATCCAGCTGGATCAGACTCTAACAAGGCCTGTCGCGAGCGCCGTCGCTTAAAACTTGGAAGATGTTGAGGCGTGGATTTCCCGCGCCTGTGCCGCCTCAGCGAAGGTCGTCGAAGTCCCGGGTGTCCACCGCTTCGTCATGTCCGGTACCGGAGGACAGAAACGTCAGCCCCATCAGCGCGCCTGCCATCAGCACCGATCCCGTGACCCCGCCGATCATCGCCACGGTCGCCACCCAGTCCAGAGCGCCATAGGATCGCCCGACCAGCCACACGGCGAGAGCGGACGCGACCAGGCCGACCAGCCCGCTCCATGCGAGCAGGCGCCGGAAGCGTTTCCAGGCGAATCGCGCATATTCAGGATCGTCGAGCCGGCTCATGCTTTCCATCTGCCGTGGAATGGCGCATTCTTCCAGCAACAACGCCGCCGTGACCTTCACGGCTGATCGGCGGCAGGGTCTGAAATGAGGAGAGAGGCGATGACGATCGCGGCAATCCTGCGCGGCAAGGGCCATGAAACCATCGTGGTGGCTCCGCGCGATACGGTCCGCCAGGCAGTGGCGCTGCTGGCGGAGCGCCGGATCGGGGCGGTGCCGGTGGTCGACGGAGAAAGGGTGCTCGGCGTCTTCTCGGAACGCGACCTCATCTACTGCCTGAAGGCTGGGGATACGGGTGTCCTCGACCGCCCCGTGCAGGATGTCATGACCGCGCCGGCGCTGACTGTCTCTCCCGATGATCCGGTGATGGGGGCGCTGTCGCTGATGACCCGGCGTCGTATCCGCCACCTTCCTGTGGTCGCGGACGGGCGGATGATCGGGCTCGTCTCGATCGGCGACCTTGTCAAATACCGCATCGAGCGGGTGGAGGCCGATGCGGCCGCCATGCGGGATTACATCCAGCAGGTCTGACCGCAGCTATCGCCGGTTGCGGATCAGGGCGAGCGTCTCCTGCACGACGCCCCGGGCGAATAGCGCCAGCCATCCCGCATAGACCGCTGCCCCGGCCGTGACGAGCAGGCAGAGGCGGGGAAGCGGCGCGAGAACCATCGAATGATCCAATGCTGTAACTGCGATCGCCATCGCCGCTGCGGCCAGGAGTGACGGCGCAACGGCCGCGGCAACGTCGCGTGCACGCGCCCCGATCACCGGTAGGGCGCGCCAGCAGCTTACGGCCAGGTAGACGGGATAGCAGACGATCCAGGCGGCGGCGATGCCGATCAGGCCCCATTGGATGCCGACGAGGAACCCGGCGGCGAGGATCGCCGAGCCCGCCGCGCCATTCGCAACGCCCACGCCTGGTCGGCCCAGCGCGTCGCACGCCGGGGAGAACAGCACTTGAAGGGTCATGAACGGCATGGCGATCGCCAGCAGTCGAACAATGATCGCGGCATCGGCCCATTGCTCGCCCAGCATGACCCGCACTAGCGGGTCCGCTGTGACGGCCAGTCCGAAATAGAAGGGGAGGGCGGCCAGCATCACGATCCGCACGCCTTTCGTGAAGGCGGCGGCCGTCGCGGCGCGATCGTGCTGGATCCTCGCATAGGCCGAGAAGGCCACTTCGTTCAGCGGCGGAACGAACTTGGACACGAAGATCTGCGCCAGAAACAGACTGGTCGTATAAATACCAAGATCATGAAGATCCAAATGCCGCCCCGCGATGAACACGTCGATCTGGCTTTGTATGAACCAGAAGAGCTGTCCTGCGGCCATGACCCCGCCGAATCGCGCGAGTGATCCCGCGCCTCTGAAGTCGAACGAGGGCATCATGATCGACCCTGCCGCCACGGTCATGCCGACGGCGCGTGTGGCGAAGAGTGCCATGGGGGCGATCACCAGGGTCCACACGCCCCAGCCGGAGAACGCGCCAACCAGCGCGGTGCCGGCGCCAACAACCGATGAGATGATGTTGATGCGCCCTTGGCGGCGATAGTCCATGCTGCGGCTGAGCAGCGCCTGGGGCAGGGCGATGAAGGGCGTGAACAGATAAATCAGCGCTTGGACGCGAAGTAGCGCCGCCACCTCAGGCTGGCGGTAGTAAGCGGCAGCGGCGGGAGCCAGGCCCAGCTGAATCGCGCCAAGTCCTACGTTCAGCGCGATCAGCATGCCGAACGCCTGGCGGATCTGATGCGTCGTAAGCTCCGCCTCGCGAACCAGCCCGCTCGCCAGCCCATATCCGTTCAGCATGTTGAGGAACGCCATCACCACGCCGGTGAGCGCAAAGAGGCCATAGTCGCTCGGCGCGAGGATCCGGATCACCAGAAACGTGGATGCCCATTGCACAATCTGGGCGGCGATTTGTGAGCCTGACCGCCAGATGACGGCGTTTCGGACTTGTTGGGTGAGGGACTGGGTCTGATTCGTGTTGGAGGGGGCGGGAGGCATGGTGTTTGGGCTACAGGTGTGTGACTTCACGACAAGTTAAAAGTGGCGGAAATCCGGGCATTTTGGGTGGGACTGTAAGAAAGTTGCAAAAAGTGTTTGACGGTATTGGGCGGTCGCCCTAGATGGGTGTCACCGCAGCGGTGGCCGGAACGGTTGCCGCGGTGGTCATCGAAATCCAGGCGCCGAGGTCGTCCCACGAAAGAGGGATTGGACTGGGCGTCGGTTTTTGTCGCTCTTTGACATTGTTGGTTTAGATGAAGGGACAT